>JBKBRA010000001.1:0-139079 GCA_046292305.1 Dietzia sp.
TCGTGGGAGTCGAGCCAGTAGTTGGCGAGGTCGATCGGGGTGGCCGTCCCGAACTCCACCCCCAGCAACAGTTCACGCACATCCTCGGTGGTCAGCTCGCCGCTGATCCGGTTGACCAGGGCGAGTTGGTCCTCCGAGAGCGAGCCCTTCCGGAACACCGGGACGAGGTGCTGGGACAGGATGGCGTCCTCGTCGTCGTCCAACGGCACCATGTCGTCGGGGTCCAGGACCGGGTCGGTCGACTGGACCAGTCCCACCCCGATCTGACCGGCCCGCAACGCCTCGAACACCGCGCGCGGATTGGGGCCCAGCGCCACCCGCCGCCCGAACCCGCAGTCGTACGTTCCCCCCACCGCGGTGGCGAGCTCGCGGTCCGCAAGCACCTCCTGGCGTGCACCCAGGGTGAACGCCCCGCATCGCCCCGCGAGGTCGGACATCGTCCGCAGACCGTTCGTCTCCGAGGTGTGGCGGGTCACCACGTAGACGGGGGCGTCCTCGGCGGGAGCCGGGTCTGCTGCGGTCACGCCCTCGGGAAGGGCCGCCATCATCGCTGCGTACACCTCGTCCGCCTCGACCACCGTGGAGCCCGGATCGAACGTCCGGAGGAGTTCCCCCGTGAACCCGATGGTGAAGGTCGCGTCCCCGGTGGACACCGACTCGACGACCTCGGCCTGGCTCCCCGACTGCGGACGCGCCGTGACACGGGACCCCGATCTCGACAGAGCGTTGCCGTAGATGTGACCGACGATCTCGGCCTCACCGAAGGAGGCGGTCTCGATCACCACGACCGGATCGGACTCGTGGGCGGGGACGATCGTCGACTGCGCCTGGCATCCGCTCAGTCCCACGACGGCTGCCCCGGCGATCGCCAGTGCCCGCACCCCGACCCGCTCCCCCGTCCGCCGCACCCGACCACGCCCTCTCTCGCCCCGTGCGCACCCGATCGTGCGACACCCGCCCGTCAGTCTCCCAGCAGAACCGTATCGGCGTCACGCCGAGGCCCGTCGCCGGATACTGTCGAGCAGACGAGCGAGGGGAGCACCGGTGCCGAGCATCCGAGGACGACGGGCCGGCACGGCCGTGTCCACGACCCCACCCTCCCGGCTCAACGTCCCCGCCGAGCGCGCGGTCGTCGACTGTGGTGTCTACGTCGACGGCGTGCGCGAGCGGGGTCGGTTCACCCATGAGGCGGCGATCCGGCGCGTGCGGGAGACGGGTCGGGGATTCGTGTGGATCGGCCTCCACTCCCCTGACCCACACCAGATGGAGGTGCTCTCGCGTGAGTTCGGGCTCCACGAGCTCATCACCGAGGACGCGACCAGCGGTCGGCAGCGGCCCAAGTTGGAGGCGTACGACGACTCCCTGGTCCTGAACATGTCGACGGTCAGCTACCTCGAGCACGAGTCGATCTCCGAGGCGAGCGACATCGTGTCCACTGGTGAGATCATGGTGGTCCTGGGCCGGGATTTCGTGGTGACCGTCCGCCACGGCGACTTCCCCGGACTCGCCGGCATCCGCGCGGAACTCGAGAGTTCTCCCGAGAGGCTCGTGCACGGGCCCGCGACAGTCATGCACGCCGTGGCCGACCGGGTGGTGGACAGCTACCTCGAGGTCGCCGAGGGGATGAGTCGGGACGTCGACGAACTGGAGACCGCGGTCTTCGCCCCCCGCACCCCGGTCGACATCGAGCAGATCTACTTCCTCAAGCGCGAGCTGCTCGAACTCAAGCACGACATCGCTCCCCTCGCCCTTCCACTGCGGCGCCTGTCGGTCGAGCATCTCGACCTGATCCCCGCCGAGATCCGGCACTACTTCCGGGACGTTCACGACCACCACACCCAGGTCGCCGCGGAGGTCACGACCCTGGACGAGCAGATCACCTCACTGGTCCACGCGGCCATGGCGATAGTCGGGGTGCAGCAGAACACCGATATGCGGCGGATCTCCGCATGGGTGGCGATCGCCGTGGTGCCCACGATGATCGCGGGCATCTACGGCATGAACTTCACCAATATGCCCGAACTGCGGTTCAAATACGGCTACTACCTGGTGCTCGGCGTCATTGTCGCGGCGTGTACCGGGCTGTTCCTGCTCTTCCGCAAGAACCGCTGGCTGTAGTCAGCGGGTCAGGCCCGGGTTCACTGCCCGGCGCGCCGGATCGGTCACATCGATCCCCGCCTCCGCCCACGCGTCCTCGAGTTCCCCCGCCCCCTTGAGCCGGACCCACGCGGCCTCGGTGTGCGTCACCGGGACCGCCCGGAACACCCGCACCGGCGCGGCCTCGCCCCCCAGCTCCACGTCAGGGATCTCGGGCGCGCGGAGTACGACCGCGGTGAACGCCGCGCCCGGCCACAGTGGCTCGCCGAGGTCGATGAGGGCACCCTCCGACAACACCAGGCCCTCGACCGCGGGAGCGGCGGCGAGGACGGCCAGCGCACGGACGAGTCCGTCCACCCCACCGCGCAGCAGCAGCGAGAGTTCGGCCCGCGGCGCGGTCGGGTCGGGCACGAGCGCGGAGGGGTCACCCATCGGGTCGGCAGAACAGCCGAGCGACGCGTAGCGGACCAGGCCCGTCTCGACGTCGACGAAACGCAGGATCCGCATGGGCGCCGCGCCCAGGAAGGTCACCGACGCCTCCTGCGGCTCGGGGCCGAGATGTGTGATCAGGTGCTCGCGGACCGTCGCCAGGACGGACGAGCCCGACGAGCCTCCCGGGAGCATCACTTGAGGCCGAGGCGGGCGAGTTCGTCGCGGACCTTCTCGGCGTTCGCGGGCTCGCACAGGATGTCGTACCGTCCGGCGACCAGCTGCGAGGTCGACGCGAAGTCGCGTTTGCCACGGGTCGCCGCGTAGGACAGGGAGGCGGAGACCACGCCGAACACCGAGCCACCCACCAGGCCGGTGAGGACGACTCCCCACATCGGTTGGGTGAAGATCCCGAGCACCAGGCCCACGAAGAGACCGAGCCACGCGCCGGTGGCCAGTCCACCGAGAAGGACCTTGGGCCAGGTCAGTCGCCCGGTGACGCGTTCCACCTGCATGAGGTCCACGCCCACGATGGTCACCTCGTGGACGGGGAACTCCTCGTCCGCGAGGTGGTCCACGGCCGCCTGGGCCTGGGCGTAGGTGGTGTAGGAACCGACGACCCAGCCGGTGGGGGGAGTGGGCAATCCGGGCGTCTGGCCGCGTCCGCGTCGGCCCGTGGTCGGGGTAACCGGAGTGGTCATCAACTCAGTCCTTCCGTCGCCGACCCGTTCGGATCGGTCTCGCGGGCATCAGACACCGTCATCCCCGCCGCCCGGCCCCGTGCGGAGACCACCAGGGCCATCTTACGGCTGGCCTCGTCGAGCATCTCGTCCCCGAACATCACCGCGCCACGGGCCCCTCCCTCTGCCGACGTCGAGTGCGCGTAGGCGGCGAGGATCCCCTCCGCCTTGTCGAACTCGTCCTGGCGCGGGCTGAACACCTCGTTCCCCGCGTCCACCTGGGCGGGGTGCAGGACCCACTTCCCGTCGAAGCCCAGTGCCGCGGTGCGGGCCGCCGCCCGACGGAAACCCTCCTCGTCGCGCACTTTGAGAAACGGCCCGTCGATCGCCTGGAGCCCGTGCGCCCGGGCCGCGACGAGGATGCTCAGCAGCACGTGGTGGTAGGCGTCGCCCGGGGTGTACCCCTCGGGCTGCTCCCCCACGGTGAGCGTGCGCATGCCGATCGAGGCCATGAAGTCCGCGGGACCGAACACCAGGGTGAGCACGCGCGCACTCGCGGTGGCGATCTCGTTGATGTTGGTGAGACCGAGAGCGTCCTCGATCTGCGGCTCGATACCGATGTGCCCGACCGGTAGTCCAGCCGCCTTCTCCACCTGTGTCAGCACCAGGTCGAGTGCCCGGACCTCCGCGCCCGACTGCGCCTTGGGCAGGAGCAGCGCGTCGACGTGTGCCCCGGCCCGGCCGATGACCTCCGTGACGTCGCGGACCGTGTACTCGGTGTCCCACGCGTTGACCCTGACCACCACGGTCGGCGCGGCGAAGTCGCCGGTGGAGAGCGCCTCGACGACGTTCTCGCGGGCCTGCTCCTTGGCCGGCCCCGCCACGGCGTCCTCGAGGTCGAGGAACACCTCGTCGACCGGCAACTCACGGGCCTTGCCGATCATCTTGACGCTGCTGCCGGGGACGGCGAGGACCGTGCGCCGGGGGCGCGCGCGGAGCTCGGCGATCGTCGCCGCGGCGGACTCCGACGGTACGGGTTCCGTGTGCGGGGCGGGGGTCATCTGCGGGCACTCCCTCCGGTCCGGTGCGGGCGGGGCGCGATCCGCCACCCGGTGACTAACCTGGTCCGCATGGCGAACCTCAACAAGGCTTTCGTCGCCAGGCTAGCCGGACTGCCGGTGATCGGCCCTGACGGGGACGACATCGGGCGGATTCGTGACGTCGTGGTGACGATGCGCTCCCGGCACAAGCAGCCCCGGGTCATCGGGCTCGTGGTGGAGCTGCCGACCCGTCGGCGGATCTTCGTGCCCATGCTCAGGGTCGCCTCGGTCGAGCCCCGCTCGGTCGCGCTCATCTCGGGCACCATCAACCTGCACCGGTTCCAGTCCAGGTCCGGCGAGAACCTCGTGCTCGGGGCACTCGTGGACTCGATCGTCGGGGTCGATCCGGAGCGCAGCGCATCGGGTGCCGCGGCCGGCACGCAGTCGACGGCGCGCTACCAGGTCGTCGACGTGGAGATCGAGCGACAGCGCACCCGCGACTGGTTGGTCTCCAGGCTCGCGGTACGGGCCCGGCGCGGGCGCGGACCACTCGGTCGACGGGGGCCGGTGTCGATCCAACCCTGGAGTCGGATCGAGGGCTTCGACGACGACGCGATCGGGACTCCCGAGCACGGGGCGGAGAGCCTGGTCGAGCGCTACGCCGACCTCCGTCCGGCGGACGTGGCGCACGCCCTGCGGGAACTACCCGAGGTGCGCCGGCTGGAGGTGGCCCGCACCCTCGACGACGAGCGACTCGCGGACATCCTCCAGGAACTCCCCCACGACGAGCAGACCGAGATCGTGACACGGCTGGAACTCGAACGAGCAGCGGACGTCCTCGAGGCGATGGACCCCGACGACGCGGCCGACCTGTTGGGTGAGATGCCGGAGAAGGACGCCGAGTCGTTCCTCCAACGGATGAACCCGGAGGACTCTGCACCCGTCCGGCGCCTGCTGACCTTCGACGCGGACACCGCCGGCGGACTCATGACGCCGGAACCGATCATCCTGGCCCCCCAGACGACCGTCGCGGAGGCCCTGGCCCACTGCCGCAATCCCGACCTGAGCCCGGCGCTCGCAAGCCTCGTCTTCGTGGTCCGACCCCCCACCGCCACCCCGACGGGCAAGTACCTCGGGTGCGTCCACATCCAGGCTCTGCTCAGGGAGTTGCCGTCGACGATGGTCGCCGAGACCGTGGACACCAGCCTGTCCACGCTGCGCCCCACCGACTCGGTGGACTCGGTCACCAGGTTCTTCGCCACCTACAACCTCGTGTGCGGCCCGGTCGTCGACGACGAGGGGCACCTGCTGGGAGCGGTCGCGGTCGACGACCTGCTGGACCATCTCCTCCCCGAGGACTGGCGTGACATGGATCTGCACGACAACAGAGAGGTACGTCGGTGACCGAACCCGGTACGCGCTCGGCGCTCTCGACGCCCGTCACCTCGCGGCGGCCCCGCATCAGCGTCGACCCGGACGCCGTGGGCCGATACAGCGAGGCCATCGCCCGGTTCTTCGGGACCGGCCAGTATCTGATGATCCAGACGATCCTCGTGATCGTCTGGATCCTCATCAACGTCACCGTCGTGGCCCTGCGCTTCGACCCCTACCCGTTCATCCTCCTCAACCTCGCGTTCTCCACCCAGGCGGCCTACGCCGCCCCGCTCATCCTCCTCGCGCAGAACCGCCAGGAGGACCGCGACAAGGAGTCGATCGCGGAGGACAGGCTGCGGGCCACCCAGACCAAGGCGGACACCGAGTTCCTGGCTCGTGAGCTGGCCTCCGTGCGGCTTTCCGTGGGAGAGACGGTCACCCGGGACTACCTCCGCCGGGAGCTCGACGACCTCCGGCATTCGGTCGAGCGGATAGAAACCCTGCTCGCGGGACAAAATTGTGACGACGGTAACACTGAACGCCGCAAAACCGATTCAGACACCAGGGGCCGGAGGTAGCGTCGACCAGCACGGCAGCGATGTCGCGACGCACCCCGCTCGCGACTCCGTCCGGAGGCTGTAGGGGGAACTTTGCGCAAGATCGCGCACAACACTGATCGACGGGCACTGACCAGCGCCGCGGTCGCCGCAGGTGTGATCGGCGTGCTCACGGCCGTGAGCCTGACGATGGACCACAGTCGGCCCACCGGGGCCTCGGGCATATCCCCGGCGGCCGAGACCGCCAGCCAGGTTCCGGCCGTGTCCCACTCGCGTGTCACCACGCCGTCCTCCGAGACCCCACCGCCGACCGAGGCGGACGACCCCGGCGCCGCGCACATCGAGCCGGCGACGATCCCGGACGGCCCACTGGGCATCCCCGGCATCGCCCTGGACGCCTATCACCGGGCCACCGACCGCCTGAACATCGAGAAGCCCGCGTGCGAGATGGAATGGACCCTCCTCGCAGGTATCGGTCAGGTCGAGTCCAACCAGGGCCGTGGACGCTTCGACGTGCACGGCAACACCATCGGCCGCATCCTCGGCCCCCGCCTCGACGGGTCCCTTCCCGGCACCGCCGTCATCACCGACACCGACGGTGGGAGGTTCGACGGCGACACGGAGTTCGACCGAGCGGTGGGTCCGGTTCAGTTCATCCCCTCGACCTGGGCCCTGTTGGGCCGGGACGGGAACGGCGACGGCGTTGCCGACCCCAACAACATCTATGACGGTGCACTCGCGGCCGCGACCCTGCTGTGCGAGCAGGGTGGATCGATGGGTGACCCTGCGGCCCGCACCCGGGCGATCCTGGCCTACAACAACTCGCTCGCGTACGTGGCCAACGTCAACGCCTGGGCACACGGTTACGCCGTCAACTCCTACCCGTTGCCGGCGGATCTGCCGGAGATCCACCAACCCAAGCCGATCGTGGAACCCCCGGCGACCCCGGAGCGGTGCCCGGACGGCTGGGAGGGGGAACCCACCGCGGCTCCGGCGCCCACTCGACCCGGCGAGCCCGGCGCCCCGGTGCCCGGCTGCACCGAGGTGGCACCACCGCCACCCGCACCACCCACCCCCTCACCCTCGCCCTCACCGTCCCCGGAGAACGCACCGGCGCCCAGTCCTCCCCCTCCACCCGCCCCGGTTGCGCCGGCCCCACCCGGTCTGCCGGTGTTCGAGCTCCCCTGTATCGCACCGTTCTGCGTGCCGCCCCCCGCCTGAATCGCCCGCCCGGACCCCGACGCCTAGACTCGGGGCCATCATGAGTGCACCCAGCGAAGAATCGATCCGCGCCGCCCTGGCCAAGGTCGACGACCCGGAGATCCGAAAGCCGCTCACGGAGCTCGGCATGATCAAGGGCGTCGACATCGACGACCGGTCCGGCCGGGTCGAGATAGGCATCTACCTGACGGTGGCCACGTGCCCGATGCGGGACACGATCACCGACCGGGTCCGCTCCGCGGTCTCCGACGTCCCGGGCGTCGGCGAGGTCGCCGTCGAACTCGACGTGATGAACGACGAGCAGCGCACAGAGCTGCGCAAACACCTGAGGGGCGACGCGGCCGAGCCCGTCATCCCGTTCGCCCAACCGGGCAACCTCACCCGGGTGTACGCGGTCGCCTCGGGAAAGGGTGGCGTGGGCAAGTCCACCGCCACCGTCAATCTCGCGACCGCGCTCGCGTCCCGTGGACTGTCCGTCGGTGTCCTCGACGCGGACATCTACGGTCACTCCATCCCCAGGATGCTCGGCACCGACGCCCGACCCACCCAGGTCGAGCAGATGATCCTGCCGCCGGTCTCACACGACGTCAAGGTCATCTCGATCGCCCAGTTCACCAAGGGCAACACCCCGGTCGTGTGGCGTGGCCCCATGCTCCACCGCGCGCTCCAGCAGTTCCTGGCCGACGTGTACTGGGGTGATCTCGACGTCCTGCTGATGGATCTGCCGCCCGGAACGGGTGACGTCGCCATCTCGATCGCCCAACTCATCCCATCGGCGGAGATCCTCGTCGTGACCACCCCACAGCAGGCCGCGGCCGAGGTGGCCGAACGGGCCGGCTCGATCGCCCTCCAGACCCGTCAGCGGATCGCGGGAGTCATCGAGAACATGTCGTGGCTCGAACTCCCCGACGGCACCCGCATGGACGTCTTCGGCACCGGAGGCGGAGCCGAGGTCGCGGCGAATCTCTCACGCTCGGTGGGTGCGCCGGTCAAGCTCCTCGGCCAGGTGCCGCTCGAGCAGGCGGTCCGGGAGCATGGAGACGAGGGCACCCCGATCGTGCTGGCGGAGCCGGATTCACCGTCCGGTCGGGCGTTCAGGGAGATCGCGGACGGCCTCGCCGTCCGGCCGCGCGGCCTGGCGGGGATGAACCTCGGGATCGACACGACGCGCCACCTGTGACCACCCGGCGCGGGTGACCCCCGCGCCACCGGTGGACCCGCTCGCCACCAGTGGACGAGTTCGGGTCGGCTAGGTGGCGTCCGTGTCCCACACCGGTGGCGCACCCGGCCGCGTCGGTGCGGGGGCGGGCGGGGACGCCTGGCCGGCCGCCGATCGTTCCGGTCCGGTCGACGGTGATCCTGCCGACGGTGTTCCCGACGGTGGTCCTGACGCCTGTGTTCCCGCCCCCTGTGCCCCCGACCCCTGTGCCCCCGCCGTCTGTGGGCCGGTTGAACGCGGGCCGGTCGCGGTAGCTCCGCCCGTGGGGGCAGCTGCACCGAAGTCCCCCGTGAACAGGGAGTCATCTCCGTCCAGGAGGTGCTTGGTCACCATTGCGCGAGGGCTCAGGCCCCTCAGGTCGCTCAGTTGTTTGAGCGGCTCCCGGAACTCCTCGAACTCCGTGCCGTAGTCGTCGCGGAGTTGCTGCTGGGCGGTCCCCGCGAAGTCCTTGACCTTGCGGATCGCGGAGGCGAGCCAACGGGCGGCCTCGGGTAACCGCTCGGGCCCCAGGACCACGAGTGCGATCACACCGAGCACCAGGAGCTCGGACCATCCCACGTTAGTGAACATCGTCTCTGAGGATACGTCGTCGCGGCTCCGACCGTCTCAACCCAGTGCAGGGCGGACGGTCACCTCGATCTGCGAACCGTCGCGGATGACCTCGACCGGGACGTCGACGTCCGCTCCGGCCCGTCGGACCGCCACGACGAGTTCGTCGGAGGAACGCACACGGCGTTCGCCGATCCTCGTCACCACGTCGCCTTCCCGCAGCCCCGCCTCCTGCGCAGGGGAACCCTCGCGAACATTCACGAGCTCGGCGCCCTCCACGTTGCCGTTGTCCGCCTTGCGTGCGTTCACGCCGATGGTGGCGTGCTGTACCGACCCGTCGGTCATGAGCGAGGTCGCGATGGCGCGCACGTCGTTGACGGGGATCGCGAACCCGAGACCGATCGACCCGCCGGACTGGGTGAAGATCGAGGTGTTGATGCCGATCACCGCCCCGCTGGCGTCGATGAGGGGACCTCCCGAGTTGCCGGGGTTGATGGCCGCGTCCGTCTGGATGGCGTCGATCACCACGTCACCGTCGGACGTCGACTCCCCCAGCGCGATCGGTCGTTGGGTCGCCGACACTATTCCCTCGGTGACCGTCCTGGCCAACCCGAGTGGTGAGCCGATGGCCACCACCTGCTCGCCCACCTCGACCCGGTCGGAATCGCCGAGCGTCGCCACCGTCAGGTTCTGGACGCCCTCCACCTTGAGCACCGCGAGGTCGGTCGCCGGGTCGCGGCCGACCAGCTCGGCCGACGCCCTGGAACCGTCCGGGAAGACGACGTCGATATCGGCTCTGTCCGCGGCCCCGTCCATGGTGACGACGTGATTGTTGGTGACGATGTATCCCTGCGGGTCTATGACGATCCCGGAGCCCTCACCCCGGGCCGAGGGTGTCGAGACCTGGATGTTGACCACCGCGGGCTGGACCCGCTGAGCGACCTCTCCGACCGGGTTGTCGGGCCGGATGACGTTCGCAGGGGCGTCCGCGATCCGGACCGTCGACGTGGTGAGGACACGGGCGGAATCGGCCACCACCGCGCCGATCCCCCCTCCGACAAGGGCGATGACGGCGACGGCGGCCACCGCTCCGGCGAGTGCCTGCCTGCTCAGCCTCCGTTCGAACAGCGCCTCGGAGAGCGAGAGCCTGGGCGGCGGTGGCACGTTGGCACCCGAGAGGTCCTCCGGTCCGGGCTCCTCAGGCGCCTGCACAGCGGGAGCACCGAACCCGACCGGCGCGTGGGGATCACGCCAGGGGTCGGGCGGCGCGGGTTGCGGCACCTCGACCTGGTCCTGCCACTCCGGATGCCGCTCGATGCCCCCGCCGGCGTCCCCTGGCGGACCGAACGCAGCCGCCAGGGCGGGGTCGGCGTCCCGGTCGCGCGCCGGGCTGGTGTGATCGTCCGGGGCGGAGTGCCGCTGGGGGTCGAATCCCCCGGTCACCCCGTCGGGACGGGAGAAGCGCTCGGCCGAGGCCTTGTCGACGACGGGCCTGTGGATCGGGGCCGGTTCGCGAAGCGGTCGGTCGGGATCGACGCCCCGCCCAGCCGGTTCCGGCACACCAGTCTCATCTTCCACGCGCCCCAGCCTAACGGCCGGAGGACCGCAGGCGGCGCAGGAGCCTCGACCACCGGCTCCTCGACGGGGGCACCGGGGACTGCGGGGGTTCCGGGGCTGCACCCTCCCCGAGGAGGCGGAGGCGCTCGCGCAGATCCCCGGGCATGTGGATCGGCCCGGAACCGCGGAGAGCACGACGCGCGTCCTGCTGCTCGGTCACCTCGCGACGACACTGAGGGCAGAGCGCGAGATGGGCGTCCGCGCGGACCTGACCCGACGGCGGCAGGCAGCCGTCCACGTATGCTGCCGCCGCTTCGGGCGACTGGTGGTCGGTGGAGAGGATGTGGGGTTCGGGACGGGGGGGCGGCGTTCGCCCGGCGACCTCCCGGACCGAGTCCCGCGACAGCCGGTACTCGGGAGTGGATTCGCGTCCGGTGTGGTGTCGGTCCACCCTCGCCCCTCCTCGTCCGTCTGCCCTCGGGGCGCCCATCCCGCTCGCCCGAGGTGATCAACGCACAGGGTGCGCCCGTGGTTCCCGGGTGTCCCCGGGGGCTCAGTCGATGCTCTGGTGTACCCCGGTCACGCCGGCCGCCTCGAGCTCGGCGCGCAGCGCGGAGCGTCCCCGGTGGATGCGGCTGCGGACCGTCCCCATCTTGACCCCGAGGATCCGGCCGACCTCCTCGTAACTGAGATCTTCGATGTCACACAGCACCACGGCCGCGCGGAACTCCGGGGAGAGATTGGCCAGGGCGGTCTGCAGGACCGGGTCGAACGTCTCCTCGGCCAGGACCTGCTCCGGGCTGCGCTCCCGACCAGGCACCCGCTCGGCGTCCTCCGGGAGTGCCTCGAAGCGGATGCGCGACCGACGGCGCGCCATGTCGAGGAAGAGGTTGGTGACGATGCGGTGCATCCACCCCTCGAAGGTGCCCGGCTTGTACCTGTCCAGGGACCGGAACACCCGGATGAACGCCTCCTGGGTGATGTCCTCCGCATCGTGGGCGTTTCCGCAGAGACGGAACGCGAGTCGATACACCCTGTCTCCGTGCTGGGCGACGAGGTCCGACCAGGAGGGCATGTCGGCGGCCTCACCACTCGCATCGAACCGAGCGGTACCGACCGCCTCGTCGTCGTCGCCACCCGGACCGATCGACGTACCGTGCACCGTCTGCGAGTACATGCGCTGCCGCCGCCTTCCGGCGCGGGATCCTCGGAGGGCGTCCGCGCAGTGTTCCGTCGCCCCCTCGTGGAGCGGCGTGTTCCCACCCTCTCGCATCGGGCTGTCCTCACGGTATATGCGTACTGAGATCCCCCTGAGAGTCTCATACCGATCCGATCACCGCGCGTTGGACGCGCCGTCCGCGTTCGCGGCGATACGCTGCTCGGGTGTCCGATTCGACTGACGTCCCCGCCACCGACCGTTCCCGGTTCGCCGATCTCACGCGACGCAGCGCCGACCTGGTCGACGACTCGCTCTACGCTCCCGCCCGTGCGGACGCGGCCGAGCTGGGAGCCGCCTCGCCGGACGCGCTGACCGCCGAGGCGATCCGGTTGGTGGCCCGACTGACCGGGGCCCGTACCGCGGTGTGCATCTCGCCCGCCCCCGGTGTCCCCGCCCTGGCGATCCTGGCCGCAGCCGGTCCGGGTTCCGGAGCCGTGGTCACCTGCATCACCGACGACCCGCATCATCTGGAGGCAGCCCGGTCCGCCCTGCGCGCGGCCGGACATCCCGCGTCCGCCGCCCGCTACATCGCGGCACGGCCCCTGGAGGTGGCCGACAAGCTCGCCGACGGCGCCTACGACCTGCTCGTCGCCGACGTCCCGGATCACTCGGTCTCCCGGGTGGTCTCACGCGCTCACCAACTGCTCCGCTCCGGCGGCGCGCTGGTCCTGATCGGTGAGCACGCTCCGCTACCCGAGGACGCGGAGCTACCCGGACACGCGCACGTCACCGTCCTGCCCGTCGGCGACGGTCTGACCGTGGTCGCGCTCTGAACCCGGTGGCTCTGCCAACCCGGTCACGCACGGGACCCGGTCGCGCCCTGGACCAGTCCGGGTTCTGACCAGTCCGGGTTCTGACCAGTCCGGGTTCTGACTCAGCCGGGTAGCGACGTGACGGAGTTCTTGGCCACGCTCACCACCCCGCCCGCGCTGATCGGGAACCGCAGGCGGTCGCGCTCGTGGTCCACGCCGATCACGTCGCCGGCACCTATGTGGCAGTTCTTGTCGACGATCGCCTTGCGCACCACGGCGCCCCGGCCGATCCGTACGCCGGGCATGAGGACACTGCCCTCCACCACGGCGCCGTCCTCGACGATCACGTTGTTCGAGACCACCGAATTCCGGACGGTGGCCGCCGAGATGATCGTCCCCGCTCCGACCATCGACTCCTGGGACATGCCACCGTTGACGAACTTGGCGGGCGGGAGGTTGTCCTGCTGGGTCCGGATGGGCCAGAGGTTGTTGTAGAGGTTGAAGACCGGGTGGACGGAGACCAGGTCCACGTGCGCGTCGTAGAACGCGTCGATGGTCCCCACGTCACGCCAGTACCCCCGGTCACGCTCCGTCTCGCCCGGGACCTGGTTGCGGGCGAAGTCGTACACGTACGCGCGCTCCTGTTCCACCAGGGCCGGGATGATGTCCCCACCCATGTCGTGGGTGGAATCCGGCTTCTCCGCGTCCGCCTTGAGCGCCGTGATCAGCGCGTCGGTGGTGAAGATGTAGTTGCCCATCGAGGCGAAGGTCGCCTCCGGGTCGTCCGGTGTCCCCGGCGGGTCGGAGGGCTTCTCGACCCAGTCGCGGATCAGGTCGTCGTCCCCTGCGTCGATACAGCCGAAGGCGAAGGCCTCGCTGCGTGGGACGCGGATCCCGGCCACGGTGACCGCGGCCCCTGTGGCGATGTGGTGGTCGAGCATCTGGCGGGGGTCCATGCGGTAGACGTGGTCCGCGCCGAAGACCACGATGTGGTCCGGCTTCTCGTCGTAGACCAGGTTCAGCGACTGCAGGATCGCGTCCGCCGAACCCGTGTACCACCGCGGTCCGAGGCGCTGCTGCGCGGGGACGGGGGTGATGTACTCGCCCCCCATCCCGCTCATGTGCCACACCTGCGAGATGTGCCGGTCGAGGGAATGGGACTTGTACTGCGTGAGGACGCAGATCCGCATGAACCCCGCGTTGACGAGGTTGCTCAGGACGAAATCGATCAGTCGGTACGACCCCCCGAACGGCACCGCCGGTTTGGCGCGGTCCGCCGTGTGCGGGAAGAGTCGCTTACCCTCTCCACCGGCGAGAACGATTGCTAGGACGTGCGGCTGGTTCCTCACCCCTCCACCGTAACGACTTCCGGGCCGTGGCTACGGACCATCGCGGGACTTGCCCCCGAGCCGCCCCGTCCGGACACCCCGTGGTCGGGCGGGGTTCACCCGCAACGGTCCCGGGGACGGCCGGGGCGGCTAGGTTGACCCGTGTGCGAGTAGCGATGATGACGAGGGAGTACCCACCGGAGGTCTACGGCGGGGCGGGAGTCCACGTGACCGAACTGGTGGCCACTCTGCGGCCGCTGTGCGAGGTCGACGTCCTGTGCATGGGCGCGGACCGGGACACCGCCCGGGCGTTCCGGCCCGATCCGGAGTTGGGCGAGGACGCCAACCCGGCGATCCGGACCCTGTCGGCGGGCCTACGCATGTGCGTGGCGGCGGAGGGGGCGGACATCGTCCACTCCCACACCTGGTACGCGGGACTGGCCGGCCATCTCGCCGGGGAGCTCTACGGCATCCCCCACGTGGTGTCGGCGCACTCGCTCGAACCCAGCCGCCCCTGGAAGGCGGAGCAGCTCGGCGGCGGCTACCGCGTCTCGTCGTGGTCCGAGCGCAACGCCTTCGCCAACGCGGACGCCGTCGTCGCGGTGAGTGCGCGGATGAAGGACGAGATCCTGCGTGTGTACCCCGAGATCGACCCGGGCCGGATCCACGTGATCCTCAACGGCATCGACACCTCGGTGTGGTCGCCGGTCGAGACGTTCGCCGGGGAGGACTCCGTGCTCCGTCGGCACGGTGTCGACCCGAACCGCCCCATCGTCGCGTTCGTCGGTCGCATCACGCGACAGAAGGGGGTGCCCCACCTGGTGCGCGCCGCCCGCGACTTCCACCCGGACGCCCAGCTCGTGCTGTGCGCCGGCGCGCCGGACACACCGGAGATCGCGGCCGAGATGGAGGGGCTGGTCGCCGAACTGCAGTCGACGCGTGACGGCGTCTTCTGGCTCCGAGACATGCTGCCGCGCGAGGAGGTCATCGAGATCCTCTCCGCCGCCACGGTGTTCGCGTGCCCGTCCGTGTACGAACCCCTGGGGATCGTGAACCTCGAGGCCATGGCGTGCGACACCGCCGTGGTGGCCTCGGACGTCGGAGGGATCCCGGAGGTGGTCGTCGACGGCGAGACGGGCACCCTCGTCCACTACGACGAGTCGGACCCGGACGCCTTCGAGGCCGGTCTCGCGGCCGCGGTCAACGACCTGGTTGTGGACCCCGGGAAGGCCGCCCGGTTCGGCCGCGCGGGTCAGGAGCGGGCCCGGACCCGGTTCGCGTGGGAGGCGATCGCCGAGCAGACCCACGCGATGTACGCCTCACTCCTGTAGAGACCTGCGGAAGGTCCGCACCTCTACGTGTACGCGGACCGCACGGTCCCCCGTCCCGATGACCTGCTCGACCCCGGTCCGGTCCAGGTGGACGCCACTGGGCCCCATGAGCGCGAGGTCAGCGGCGATCGTGGCGGGCACCGTGACGGTGACGTCGACCACCCGGACCGGACCGGGTTCGAACCCCTCGGCCAGGTGGGTCCCCAGGCGTTCGGCCTTGTCCGCCGCGGGTGCGAGCATCCCGGCCCGCGTCCGGAGCGGTTCCAGATGACCCGGCCCCGGCACCGCGACGACCAGCGTCCCGCCCGGGCGCAGCACGCGCGCGAACTCGGTGGGGTTCCTCGGGGCAAAGACCACCTGGACGAGGTCGACACACGAGTCCACCAGGGGTAGACCGTCCCAGGTGTCGACGACCAACGCCGCGACGAGTGGGTTCGCGCGGGCCAGCCGACGGGCGGCGGGTACGGAGAGCTCCGTGCCGATACCGAGCGGCTCCGCGTGGCCGTCGGTGGTGTCCTCACCCACCTGGGACGGCGGGCGCATCGCACCGATCACACGGTCGAGGTAGAAACCCGTCCCGGCCCCGGCGTCCAGGACCACGGGTCGGTCGGCGGTACCGACCGCATCGACCGCCACCCCCACCAGGGCATCGGCAACGCCGTCGAACAGTCCGTGGCCCAGGACCCTCTCGCGGGCGGCGACCTGGTGCGCGGAATCCCCGGGGAACCGGCGCCCCCGCGCCCCGAGGAGTGTCAGATGACCACCGCGTGCACGATCGAACGAGTGCCCGTCGCCGCACTCCACGCCGGACTCGGTGGACCCCATCCCCTGCCCGCAGAGTGGGCAGCGCAGCAGCCGGACGGCCCTGACGAGGGCGGCCGGCGCGGGGATCACCGCCGTGGCCGGTCGACGAGATCCCGGAGCAGGCCGACGAGCGTGCGTGTGGCGAACCCGGTCGCCACCGGGCCGACCTCGTCGATCTCCTCCGGCGACCGTGCCGGGCCGGCGATGTCGAGGTGTGCCCACGGACGCCCGTCGACGAACCCCTCGAGGAAGAGGGCCGCGGTGATGGCGCCCGGCCCCGTGGGCGCCTGCCGACGATCAGCGATTCCGGAGTCGACGGCCCGGCGCAGATCGTCGGGCAGCGGGAGCCGCCACCACCGCTCCCCCGCCCCCGCGCCCGCCGCGGACACGCGATCGGCGAGATCGTCGTCCGTCGCCATCACCGCACCTGTCCGCATCCCGAGTGCGACCTTCATCGCGCCGGTGAGGGTGGCGACGTCCACGACCACGTCCGGGTCGCACTCGGCGATCCCGTGGGCCAGCCCGTCGGCCAACACCATGCGGCCCTCCGCGTCGGTGTTGGTGACCTCGGAGGTGGTGCCGCCCACGTGGGTGACGACGTCCCCGGGCCGGTAGGCGGACCCGGAGAGCATGTTCTCGGCCGAGGGGACCACGACGGTGACGTCGAGATCCACGTACCGCCCGCCGGTGTCAGAACAGAAGGCGGCCGCCGCTGCCACCACGGCCGCCGAGCCCGCCATGTCCGTGCGCATGAGGTGCATCCCCTCGGCCGGCTTGACCGAGATCCCGCCGGTGTCGAACGTGATGCCCTTGCCCACCAGCAGCACGCGCGTGCCGGGGCCGGGGCGGCGCGCCACCAGGACGCGGGGCGCCGCGGCCGACCCGCCGCCCACCGCGAGGACTCCGCCGAAACCGCCTGCGACCAGAGCGTCACCCTCGAGGACCTCTGTCCGCATCCCGGCGGCGGACAACTGCTCGGACATCCGGGACACGAGCCACTCGGGGGTCTTGAGATCGGCGGGGGCGCCCGCGAGGTCGCGTGCCACCGCGGTGGCGCGGGCGGCCTCCCGGGCCGATGCGACCGCCGCGGAGACGACCGCCTCGTCGTCGTCACCCGATCCGGGCCCGGACGACACCCGCACCACCAGGTCTGGCGCCACCGGCGCCGGATCGGCGGCGAACACGTCCTGCCCGCGCGCGCCCAGCAGATACCCGAGGACCAGGTCACCGACACGCTCAGGCGGGACGGACCCGGGAACGGACACCCCCACCTCGTCGGTCCTCCGTGCGTCCCGCAGGTGCCTGGCCGCGGCCGCACCCGCACGGCGGTACCCGATACCGACGTCCACCCCTCCCGACCACCCGGGCCGGGGGGCCGTCGCGTCGACCTCCACCTCCACCACCGGCCGACCGTCGATCGCGCTCGTCCGCGCCTCCACGGCACGGCCGCGTAGGGATCGGCCCTTCTCCGGGGGCCGGGTGACCAGGGACCACCCGGTCGCGGGGTCGGGTCCGCGGACTACACGGACGGTGGGCAGCGGGCGCGAGGGGACCTCGGACATCGGGAGAACCTTCCGTGGAACCGAATCGACGCACCCGCCGCGTGGGCCGGGTGCGTCGATTGGACAGAGCAGAGAACGATCAGGAGATGGCCTGGGTCAACTCCGCGCCGAGCGACTTCGCCTCGTCGGGGGTCAACTCCACGACGAGGCGTCCGCCACCCTCGAGAGGGACGCGCATGACGATCCCGCGGCCCTCCTTGGCCGCTTCCATCGGTCCGTCACCGGTCCTGGGCTTCATAGCCGCCATCGGGTCGATTCCCTTCGTCCTTGGCAGTGGGCGGCGTCCTGTGAGGACGGCCGGGCCCACGTGCGGTACTGCTGAGTGGATGATGACGATTCTAGCGCGTCGCACCCGGCCCGGACGCGGGAGCGCGTTCTGTGTCCACCTCGTCGGAGGTCTCCCCCGCGTTTCCGTCCCCGTCGAGTCGGGCGCGGAGGCGGTCGATCTCCGTGGCCGCCTGTTCGAGCGCCCAGTCGACCTCCGACATCGTGTAGCCGCGCGCGGACATGCCGAACCGCACCGATCGCAGATCGTCCCCGGAGAACGACCCCTCGGGCAACGCCGTGACCGTGTGGCCCCGTTCCACCGCAGGTAGAAGCTCCGAACGTCCGAAGACCACGATCGACAGGGCGTAGAGCGCAGCCGCGACGATCAGGGTGACCACCACGTAGATGACGACGGTGAGCATGCGGGCGCGCCCCCTCCTCTGGTTCAGACCGGACCTCCAGTCTGGCACACGGGTCGCTGCGGTGGACCCGCCCGTGTCAGGCGAGCCCGCGCACCGTTCGTGCAGGTGGGCGGGTTCCCACGATGGAGGCAACCATCTCCACCGACCGGCGTGTCGCCCGCACGTCGTGGGTGCGGAACACCCGTGCTCCCATCATGGCGGCGACGGAGGTCGCCGCCAGCGTGCCCTCGGTCCGGTCATCGATCCCCGCGTCCAGGGTCTCGCCGATGAAGTCCTTGTTGCTCAGCGCCATCAGGACGGGATGACCGAGGGCCACGATCTCGTCCATCCGTCGCAGGAGTTCCAGGCCGTGGAAGGTGTTCTTGCCGAAGTCGTGGGTGGGGTCCACCAGGATCCCGTCCGCCGGGACCCCCGCGGCGGCGGCTCGTTCGGCGGCAGCGGACAGTTCCGAGACCACGTCGAGGACGACGTCCGGGTAGCCCACCCGGAAAGGTCGTGTGCGCGGGACGGCGCCGCCGGTGTGGGAGCACACGAACCCGGCCCCGGCCTCACCGGCCGCGGTCAGGACCTCGGGGTCGTGTCCGGCCCACGTGTCGTTGACCATATCGGCCCCTGCGGCCAGTGCCCGGCGAGCGACCGAACCGCGCCACGTGTCCACCGAGATCACCACGCCCGGATGCCTGGCCCGCACCGCCTCGACGAAGGGGACGACCCGTCGGACCTCCTCCCGGTCGTCGACCAGCTCGCCCGGCCCCGCTTTGACCCCGCCGATGTCGAGGATGTCGGCGCCGTCCGCCACGGACTGGTCGACCCGGCGCATCGCGGCCTCGTCGGTGAAACTGGCTCCACGGTCGTAGAAGGAGTCCGGGGTGCGGTTGACGATCGCCATCACCAGGGGTCGGTCCACCGGGACCGGGCGACCACAGAGCGTGGGCATGGGTGCCGGTCCCGGAGCGATCACCGCCGCCCTCCGCAGGCGTCGAGGGCCGCTTCCAGATCGTCACGCACCACGAGGCTGTCGAACGCCTGCGGCTTGACCAGTCCGGCCTCCGTCAGTCCGCCGACCCAATCCAACAGGGGTCGGTAGAAGCCGATCGGGTCGTAGAGCACGACCGGCTTGTAGTGGAAACCGAGCGAGGCGGACGTCCACACCTCGAACATCTCCTCCATCGTCCCGATCCCGCCGGGCAGGGTCAGGAACGCGTCGGAGCGCTCCTCCATCTCGCGTTTGCGTTCCCGCATCGTGGTGACCACCACCAGTTCGTCCGCAGCGGTATCGGCCACCTCGCGCACCCGCAGCCCTTCGGGGATGACGCCGACGGTCCTGGCGCCGCCGTCGCGTGCCGCCTCGGCGACCGCTCCCATCATGGACACGTTGCCGCCACCGGAGACCAGTGACCACCCACGACGGGCGATACCGGCGCCCACCTCGGTGGCGATCTCCAACAGCGCGGGATCGTACGTCGAGGACGCGCAGTAGACGCAGACCCGGCGGCCGGGAACGGGTGCCATCACCGTTCGACCCCCCGGTGTTCCTCGCCCACCAGGTCCTCCCGCTGTTCGGAGGTCAGAGCCACCCGGTGGTGCGCCTCCCGGATGTACTCCACCGTCTCGGCCACGGAGTCGGTGACGAGGAACAGGTCGAGGTCGGAGGCCGAGATCATCCCCTGCTCGGCCAGGGTGCCCCGGATCCAGTCCACCAGCGGGCTCCAGAAATCCACACCGAGAAGCACGATCGGGAACCGGGTGATCTTGTCGGTCTGGACGAGGGTGATGGCCTCGAAGAACTCGTCGAGGGTGCCGAAGCCGCCCGGGGTGCAGACGAACGCCTGCGTGTACTTGACGAACATCGTCTTGCGGACGAAGAAGTAGCGGAAGTGCAGGCCCAGGTCCACCCAGCGGTTGATCCCCTGCTCCGTGGGCAGCTCGATGCCCAGGCCGACGGACGCGCCGTCCGCCTCCCAGGCGCCCTTGTTGGCCGCCTCCATCTGACCGGGTCCGCCGCCCGTCACCACCGCGTAGCCCGCCTCCGAGAGGGCCCGTCCCAGCTGCACCGCCTGTTCGTAGGCGGGATCCCCCGGACGGGTCCGCGCCGAGCCGAAGACACTCACCGCGTCGGGTAGCTCCGCGAGCGCACCGAACCCGTTGACGAACTCGCTCTGGATACGCAGGACCCGCCACGGATCGGTGTGCAACCAGTCGGTGTCCTGGTTCGTGTCCAACAGTCGTTGGTCGGTAGTAGTGCGATCGCCGCCCTTGTCCCGTCGGAGGAGCAGTGGGCCGCGCAGGTGTACGGGATCGTTCGGTGCCATCAGGGGAAGGTCTCCTAGTGGGGTGGGTTCCGGGCTCGTGGGTTCCGGACTCGTCGGTTCCGGATTCAGCCGGATGTGGTGAGGTAGGCGCGGAGCACGTCGGCCACCTCCGTGATCTGTGCGGCCGGGCAGTGTTCGCCCCGCGTGTGCGCCAGCCCGGGGTCGCCGGGCCCGAGGTTGACGGCGGGGATACCCAGCGCGGCGAACCGGGAGACGTCGGTCCACCCGTACTTCGCCCGCACCCGCCCACCCGCCGCCTTCACCAGGTCCGCGGCCGCCGGGGCGCCGAGGCCGGGAAGGGCCCCGGGCGACAGGTCGGTCAGCTCCCAGTACACACCGGGTCCGGTCGGCGGTTCCTGCCCCGCGGGGACACGAGCCGGATCGGCCAGGCCGAGCGCGTCGAGCGCGTGGGCGAGCGCGGCTACGGTGTCCCGATCCGGTGCGAACCGGAAGTTGACGTCGAGCCACGCCTCGTCCGGGACGGTGTTGCCGGCCACCCCCGCGGACATCCGCACGGCCTGCAGCCCCTCCCGGTAGACACACCCGTCGATGTCCACCGACCGCGGTTCGTACACCTCGAGCGCCGCCAGCACCGGGGCGAGGCGGTGCACGGCGTTGTCCCCCAACCAGCTGCGCGCCGAGTGGGCGCGGACGCCGCGGGCGTGGACCCGGATCCGGAGGGTGCCCTGGCATCCCGCCTCGATCAGACCCCCGGTGGGTTCCCCGAGGATCGCCACGTCCCCCGTGAGCCAGTCCCGGTGGGTGCGTTCGAGGAACCTGAGGCCGTTGGCGGTGGCCTCGATCTCCTCGCAGTCGTAGAGCACCAGCGTGAGGTCGTGTGAGAGCTCCTCGGAATCGGCCAGGGTGGCGAACAGGTGCAGGAACACGGCGTCACCGGACTTCATGTCGACGGTCCCGCACCCGTGCAGGACCAGATCGGCGCCCTCCCCCGTGAGTCGGCACGGAACGTTGTCCGCCACGGGAACGGTGTCGAGGTGGCCTGCGAGCACCACCCGCGTCGGCAGGCCCCTGGAGGTGCGGGCCAGGACGCGGTGCCCGTCGCGGACGAGCTCCGTCCGGCCGGCGGCCGGCCCCGTGAAGCCGGCGACCACGGACTCGAGCGCGGCGTGGACGGCCCCGGCGATCGCCGCCTCCTCCCGGGAGGGGCTGGCGATGTCGACGAGGGCGCGGGTAAGGTCGACCGGGTCTGCGGTCAGGTCGAGGGCGGCGGTCACGGCGTCCACCATAGATGCCCGTGGCCGGTGCGCGTCGGGGCCGACCGCTAGCATCGGGGTCATGAGTGCACAAGGAGCCGTGGCCACCGGAATCGCCACCCTGACGTCCGATCACACCGTCCTCGACGTGTGGTATCCCGCGCCGGAACTCGGTGCGGCCGCCCACGGGGGCCACCGTGTCCTGTCGGGTGACGAGGTCCCCGAGGAGCTCGCTCCCCTGACCGGACCCGACGCCGACCGCGGTGTCGAGCGGGTCGCGGTGCGGGTGGAGATCGAGGACCTCACCCAGGCCCCGACCGACGCCTACGACGCGTACCTCCGGCTGCACCTGATCTCCCACCGGCTCATCAGGCCGCATTTCGCCAACATGGACGGGCTGTTCGGCACCCTGGCCAACGTCGTGTGGACCAACTTCGGTCCCTGCGCGGTCCCGGGATTCGAATTGGTGCGCGCGCGGCTGCGCGCACGCGGCCCGGTGACCGTCTACGGCATCGACAAGTTCCCCAGGATGGTCGATTACGTGGTCCCGTCCGGGGTCCGGATCGCCGACGCCGACCGGGTCCGCCTGGGCGCACATCTGGCGGAGGGGACGACCGTCATGCACGAGGGGTTCGTCAACTTCAACGCCGGAACCCTCGGGCCGTCGATGGTCGAGGGCCGCGTCTCGGCCGGGGTGGTCGTCGGCGCCGACTCCGACGTCGGCGGTGGTGCCTCGATCATGGGCACCCTCTCCGGCGGCGGCAAGGAGACGATCTCGATCGGCGAACGATGCCTGCTGGGCGCCAATTCCGGAATCGGGATCTCCCTCGGCGACGACTGCGTGGTCGAGGCCGGGCTCTACGTCACCGCCGGCACCAAGGTGGATGTCCGTGCCGGAGCGTGGGCCGACCGCGAGCCCGTCAAGGCCGGTCAGCTCTCCGGGATGGACAACCTGCTCTTCCGTCGCAACTCGGTCTCCGGCGCCGTCGAGGCCGTGCCGTGGAAGCGGGAGGGCGTCGGACTGAACGAGGCGCTCCACGCCAACGACTGACGAGCTCGCGGGTTGCGTGCATCCCACTACCGCGCGCACGAGCCGCCCCATCGACGGTGAACCCGGAGCCATTGGCCCGGAGGTCGGCCGGGGCGGCTCGCGCTGCCTCGGGGGCGGGGTGGCAGGTGCGGGGTGGCTGGTGCCACCCCGCGCATTCCCAACCGCGGTTGGAGTCACTCCGTGCAGCGTTTCCGCCGGAGTCGATCCCGCCGACGCCGACTCAGTGACTCCACACGTCGGCGCGACGGGCAGCCCGCGCGAAAGGGCCGTGGGGTGACAGGCCGTGGGGTGACAGGCCGTGGGGAACCGCATCACGTGCGCACCGTGGGAATCGCCGTTCCCGGCGGGGGCCGGCAGGGGCCCAGCGGGCGGCGGGGGCCCAGCGGGCGGCGGGGGCGGGCGGTCGGCTCAGGCCAGCCGACGGACCGCCTCGGCCACCGTGGCGTCGGTGGCGGTGAGGGCGATGCGGACGTGCCGCGCACCCGCCGAACCGTAGAACTCCCCCGGAGCCACCAGGACACCGCGCCGGGCGAACCAGTCCACCGTGTCACGGCAGGGCTCGTCCCGGGTCGCCCAGAGGTAGAGGCCCGCCTCCGAGCTGTCGATGCGGAACCCGGCGCCCTGCACGGCCGGGAGCAGGAGCTCGCGCCGGGCCCGGTACCTCTCGCGCTGTTCGGCCTCGTGCGCGTCGTCCCGCAGTGCCGCCGTCATCGCCGATTGGACGGGCAGCGGCATCATCAGACCCGCGTGTTTGCGCACCGCCAGTAGTTCCGCGATGAGAGACGGGTCCCCCGCCACGAACCCCGCACGATAGGAGGCCAGATTCGAGGTCTTGGACAACGAGTGCAGGGCCAGGAGACCGGTGTGGTCGCCGTCGCAGACGCGCGGGTCGAGGATCGAGGGGGCCTCGCCCTCCCACACCAACCCGAGGTAGCACTCGTCGGAGGCCACGATCACGTCCCGCTCGCGGGCCCAGGCGACCACCTTGCGGAGGTGATCCACTCCGAGCACCCTGCCGCTGGGGTTCGACGGCGAGTTGAGGTAGAGCAGCGTGGGTGACGACGGGCCGAGCTGCGTCAGCGAGTCGGCGCGCACGACCGTGGCTCCCGCGAGCAGGGCCCCCACCTCGTAGGTGGGGTAGGCCACCTCCGGGACGACGACGGTGTGGCCCGCGCCGAGCCCGAGCTGGGCGGGCAGGCCCGCGATGAGCTCCTTGGTGCCGATCGCGGGCAGCACCGACCCGGTGTCGAGCCCGGTGACGCCGTAGCGCCGGGCGAGCGCGTCGACGGCGGCACGGCGGAGCTCGGTGGTCCCCACGGTGGTCGGGTAACCCGGCTCGGCGGATTCGGCAGCTAGGGCCTCACGGATCACGGGGGCGACCGGGTCGACGGGCGTGCCGACGGTGAGGTCGACCATCCCGTCGGGGTGCGCGGCGGCCAGCGATCTCGCCTCGGCGAGGGTGTCCCACGGGAAGACCGGTAGCGCGCGCCCGGGCGGACGACGCTCCGGGCGCGACACCACCGGGGTCACTCCTGGTTCATGGGGGGCAGTGCCTTGATGAACGGGTGGTCGTAGTCGACCTTGCCCACCTTGGCGGCGCCGCCCGGCGATCCCAGCTCGACGAAGAAGTCGACGTTGGCGGTGTTGTACTCGGTCCACTCCTCCGGGGTGTCGTCCTCGTAGAAGATGGCCTCCACGGGACAGACGGGCTCACACGCGCCGCAGTCGACACACTCGTCGGGGTGGATGTACAGCATCCGTCCACCCTCGTAGATGCAGTCGACAGGACACTCCTCGACACAGGACTTGTCCATCACGTCGACGCACGGCTCTGCGATCGTGTAGGTCACGTCGGCCACCTTCCTCGTAGCGGTATGGCCTGCATCGTATGTCACACTCGGCGCCCACGACGAAGCCCCCCCGACGCAGAACTCGCTATGTGACGACGGTCACGGGAATCTGCGTGGGTGCAGGTCCGTAGACGGTGTCCCGACGCCTGGCGGGACGACCGATGCCGGTCGCGATCTCCTCGATCTCCCCGGGGGTCTTGGCCGAGCCGTTCTCCGCACCGGCCATCCGCGAGATCGTCTCTTCCATCAGCGTCCCGCCGAGGTCGTCGGCACCGGAACGGAGCATGGTGCGCGTTCCCGCCACACCGAGCTTGACCCAACTGGTCTGCACGTGGTCGATCGCGCCGTGCAGCATGATCCGCGCCAACGCGTGGACCGCGACGTTCTCCTCCCGGGTCGGCCCGGGACGGGAGGCGCCCGCGAG
Organism: Dietzia sp.; assembly: GCA_046292305.1. Classification (GTDB taxonomy): domain Bacteria; phylum Actinomycetota; class Actinomycetes; order Mycobacteriales; family Mycobacteriaceae; genus Dietzia. The sequence continues at coordinate 25,260 of JBKBRA010000001.1, forward strand.
GTAGAGCGGGGCGCTGCGATGCACGAAGGGCAGCGGGACGAACTCCGTGAACCCGCCGGTGCGATCCTGGATCCCCCGGAGCGTGCGGAGGTGCGCCACCCAGTGCCGCGGGGTGTCGACGTGGCCGTACATCATCGTCGAGCTGGACCGAAGGCCCACCTCGTGGGCGGTGGTGACGATGTCGATCCATTCGGAGGCGGGGAGCTTGCCCTTGGTCAGCACCCAGCGGACCTCGTCGTCGAGGATCTCTGCGGCCGTCCCCGGGATGGTGTCCAACCCGGCCGCCCGCAGCTCGGTGAGCCACTCCCGGACTCCCACTCCCGAGCGGGCCGCACCGTTGGAGATCTCCATGGGACTGAAGGCGTGGACGTGCATGGACGGCACGCGCTCCTTGACCGCCCGGACGAGGTCGGCGTAGCCGGAGACCGGCAGGTCCGGATCGATCCCGCCCTGCATGCACACCTCGGACGCGCCGGAGACGTACGCCTCGTACGCTCGGTCGGCCACCTCCGTCGCCGAGAGCGAGAACGCGTCGGCGTCCCCCTTGCGCTGGGCGAAGGCGCAGAACCGGCACCCCGTGTAGCAGATGTTGGAGAAGTTGATGTTCCGGTTGACCACGTACGTCACCGTCTCCCCCACCACGTCCGCGCGGATCCGGTCGGCGAGTCCGGCCACGGCGGCCAACCCGTCACCGGTGGCCGTGGCCAGCGCGAGGTACTGGTCGTCGGTGAGGGCGGCCGGGTCCGATTCCGCGGCCCGCAGCGCCGCGAGCACCTCGGAGTCCGCCCGCTCGGGGGCCAGTGCGGCCGCCCCGAGCTCGGCGGCACGGGCCCGGATGACGTCCCAGTTGCCGAAGGCCTCGCCGATGTCCGAGCGGGTGTCGGTGTTGCGGCCCTCGGAGTCGATCGCGGTGTGCAGATCGGTCCGTCCGCTGGAGTCCCAGTCGTCGTCGGGCTCCTGCCAGGGTCGTCCCGTGGGCCGGACCACCTCGTCGTCGCCCTCACCACCGTCACCGACGGCCGCCAGACCCGTGCCCGGGTCGGCGAGTGCGTGGACGTGTCCCGACACCCTGGGGTCGATCCAGGCGTCACCGGCACCGACGTAACGCGGGTGGGCGGTGAGCCGCTCGGTCAGCGCCCAGCCCGCCGCCGCGAGGTCGGCGGTCAGGCCCTCCAGGTGAGGCCACGGACGCTCGGGGTTGACGTGGTCCGGGGTCAACGGTGAGATGCCACCCAGGTCGTCCACTCCCGCGCCGATGAGGGCCAGCACGTCCTGTCGGTCGACCAGGTTGGGCGGCGCCTGGACAGCGACCCGCGGGTCGAGCACCAGCCGCGCCACGGCGATCGCGGCCAGGAACTCGTCCCGGTCCGCATCGGCCACCCCGCGCATCGCGGTGTCCGGCTTGGCCCGGAAGTTCTGCACGATCACCTCCTGGAGGTGACCGAACTCCTTCGCCAGCCCGGCCAACGCGAGCAGACTGTCGGCCCGCTCGGTCCTGTTCTCCCCGATGCCCACCAGGATCCCCGAGGTGAACGGCACAGCGAGACGCCCGGCGTCGGTCAGGGTGCGCAGCCGCACGGCCGGGTCCTTGTCCGGGCTGCCGTGGTGGCACGCACCCGGGGTGGTGAACAGCCTGGTGGCGGTGGTCTCGAGCATCATCCCCATCGACGGTGCCACCGGCTTGAGCGTGGACAGCTCGGACCAGCTCATCACCCCGGGATTGAGGTGCGGGAGCAGGCCCGTCTCCTCCAGGACCCGGATCGCCATGGCACGCACGTAGTCCAGCGTCGAGGAGAACCCTCTGGATTCCAGCCACTGCCTCGCCTCCGGCCAGCGGTCCTCCGGCCGGTCACCCAGGGTGAACAGGGCTTCCTTGCATCCGGCCTCCGCACCGCGCCGGCACAGATCCACCACCTCGTCGGGGTCGAGGAACATGCCCTCCCCCGCCGCGCGGAGTTTGCCGGGCACGGTCACGAAGGTGCAGTAGTGGCACTTGTCACGGCACAGGCGGGTGAGCGGGACGAACACCTTGCGGGAGTAGGTCACCACCCCCGGACGGCCCTCGTCGACGAGCCGGGCGTCGCGCCTCGCAGCCGCGAGGGCGGTGAGCTGGCCGAGGTCGTCACCACGCGCGGCCAGCAGCACCGCCGCCTCGGTCACATCGAGGGTGAGCCCGTCACGGGCCCGGCGCAATGCCCTCCGCATCGCAGAGGGCATGGGCTCGGGTTCGACAGGTGCCGCGGCGAGATCCATGACCGTGATGATGCCCCACACCGGCCCCGGAGCGAGCGCCCGGTGCTCCGTGGGTGGTCACGGCCGTGCCGGACGGACCCGCGCACTAGTCTGGGCTGCATGTCCGATCCCGCCCGTCCCCTGCGCAGCAACGGGGATCCCCTGGTGTCCGCACAGACCCGTGGCACCGGTGGTGCCCATGCCCTGCGCGAACCGACCCCGTCGACCATCGTCGAGAACGCCTCCGATTCCGGGGAGAGTCTGCTGACCTCCAACCGGGTGCTGGTCACGGCTCCGCGCCACCGGATCGAGAAGCGCACCCCGTTCCTGTGGGTCATCGAGGGCATCTGGACGTGGGCGGTCCTCGCCGGGCTCCAGGTGGCCTGGTACTTCTGGGGCGACAACGTAATGGGGTTCTGGAACTGGGTCGCGCTGGCCGTGACCGTCCCGTTCGCCTTCATGTCGATCGTCGTGGCGCCGTGGTGGCGCTACATCGTGGCCCGCTGGGACGTCTCGGACACCGCGGTGTGTTCCCGCAAGGGCTGGTGGACCACCCAGTTCCGCATCGCCCCGCTCGTCCGCCTGCAGACCGTCTACACCACCCGGAACCTGTTCGAGCGGTGGTTCGGCCTGGCCACCGTCCACGCCTCTACCGCGTCCGCGCAGGGCACGGTGGAGATCAGGGGCCTGTCCCTGGCCGACGCGGAGGCGCTGGCCCAGCACCTCATCGCCATCGCCAACCTCGACTCGGAGGACGGGACGTGACCGACGCCGTGCGGGTCGACAGGGACGGCGAGGTCGCCGAGGCCACTGACGCTCTCGAGGCCACCGGCACCGAGGAGGCCGAGGCGGTCGATGCGGTCGACGAGTCTGACGAGGCGACCGGCACCGACGAGGCAGCCGTCGCACAGAAGGTCGACCCGGAGGCCCCCTGGGAGCGGTTGTCCTGGCGGATGCTGCTGGTTGACCCCCTGGGGATGCTCACCCGTTTGCTGCCGCTGTTCCTCATCTCCCTGTGGCTGGGGTCGAACCGCAACAACTACTGGTTCGAGATCGGCGTCATCTCGTTGATCGTCCTCGGCAGTCTGCTGCGGTGGCTGTCCACGAGCTACCAGGTCGGCCGGACCCACATCATCCTCAAGAAGGGCTTCTTCAGCCGCAACGTGGTCACGGTGTCGCGCCAGCGGATCCGCAGTGTGGACACCGAGTCCGACCTGTTCCACCGGGTCATGCGGGTGTCGATCATCGAGGTCGGCACCGGCCGCGCGGACTCCGGGAAATCGGACGCCGAGCGATTCCGGCTCAACGCGATCGACACGACCCTGGTGGAGCCGCTGCGTGACGAGTTGCTCAAGCACCGCCGCGCCCTGGACCCGACGCTCAGCGAGGAGGACGAGGAGCAGTGGGGCTCGAAGTACGGTGAGGACATCTCGCAATGGCGCGTCACGTGGGCCCGGTTCGCCCCGTTCTCGTTCATCGGGTTCGGAGTGCTCCTGTCACTGTGGCTCATCACCTGGCAGATGGGAGACATGCACGACCGGGTCATGGAGCTCGCGGTAGTCACGGCAGTCGTCTCGTGGCTCGATTCGCTGGGGCAGCCGTGGACGCTGGTCGGCGAGGCGATCGCCGTGTGGATGGTGGCCGGGGTCCTGGCGATCATCACGTACGCGATCCGCTACGGCAAGTACGCGCTCACCGATCGTGGGCAGTTGCTCTACGTCCAGAACGGAATCCTGCGCCGCAAGCACCAGGCGTTGGACAAGGCCAGGCTCCGCGGGGTCGAGATCCGGCTGCCCCTGTACCTCCGGCTCCTGGGGGGCGGCCGGCTCGAGCCCATCATGACGGGAACCAAGAAGGGTGCCGCCGCGTCGACCCTGTTGCCGCAGGCACCCATCAAGGACGTCCGGAGGGTGGCCATCCGCATCCTCGGCGACGAGACCCCCGTCACCGTGCCTCTCCGGCGCCACCCGTGGAAGGCCGCCCGCCGGCGGATCACCCGCGGGCTCATGCCGTTCTGGATCGTGGCCGGCTTCATCGTCCTGGTCCGCATCGACTCCGGGCCCTCCGCCGACATCTGGGTGCGGTGGGCGATCCCGGCGGCCCTGGTGTTCTTCCTCGCGCTGTCGATCGACCGGATCAGGATGCTCGGCCACGCCCTGCTGCCCGACACGCTGGTGAGCTCGAGTGGGTCCTGGAGCGCCAAGCGGACGGTACTCGAGGCGGACGGGATCATCGGCTGGACCGTGACCCAGTCGGTGTTCCAGCGCTCCGCTCGGGTCGCCACCGTCTCCGCGGCCACCCCGGCCGGCAACGGTGTCTACTCGGTCATGGACATGGACGCCGACGAGGTGTGGGCGCTGGCAGAGGCGTTGACCCCGGGGATCACGGACGTCTGGAACCACGACGGGGACCCCGACGAGCGGGCCTCACCCTCGATGGGCGTCCGTACGCAGTGACCGACCCAGGGTCGCGACCCACAGCGGGATGAGACCGCCCACCACCAACAGCGCCAGGCCCCGCAACCCGATCGGGACCGGCATGTCGCCGCCGGGGCCCAGGTTGAGCGCCACCAGCGTGAGGATCCAGATCAGAGCCGGGAAGACGGCCACGATCGCCCGATCGGACCACGCGGACGCCACCCGCACCAGGAAGAGCGACCACACACCGGCCACCAGGATGGTGAACGGGACCGGGACCGGACCCACGTACACGGTCAACCAGGCGACGGCGAGCACACAGCTGGTGGCGGCCCCCACCGCGAGCATCACCAGCGCAACACCCAGTTCGATCGTGGAGGTGGTGCGCGCCATCGCGGTCCGGCCGGTCACAGGTGTTCCCCCACGAGTCCCTCGAGCAGGTGGGCTGTGCCGGGCGGGCACTTGACGTAGGGCCCGCCGGGGTCGACGAGGTCGTGGGCCACGTACCACTCGACCTCCGGCACCGGCTGGAGCACCCCGTTGGTCAGGGCGAAGAACCACGGTTCGGAGTCCGCCCCGGGGACCAGTTCGAGCTGGGTCGCGTATCCGGTCAGAGCCTCCAACTTGGCCGCGTAGGTGGCGTCGTCGAGCGGGACCCGGTGGGTGAGCCGTGAGTCCGGCACGGAGGGCAGCTCGGACTCGCCGGCGTGCTGCAGATGCCCGGGCGGCTCGGGGTGCCGTCGCGAGACCTCCGAGCGTGCGGTGACCGTCCACGCCACCCGACGGGGGCGGTGGCCGGCCTCGTCGACCGCGGTGTGGACGACCTCGTGGGCGCGGATGTGATCCGGGTGGCCGTACCCGCCGCGCGGATCGTAGGTGACGACGAGATGGGGACGCCAGTCGTCGAGGATCGCTACCATCTCGTCGACCGCGGCGCGCTCCGACCCCACGAACGCTCGCGGATGCCGCGCGGACGGCGTGCCGGCCATCCCGGAGTCCCGCCACCGGCCGGCGCCACCGAGGAAGCGGGGCCGGTCCACGCCGAGTGCACGGAGTGAGACCGCCAGCTCCCCGATCCGATAGCCGCCGAGCTGATCGGCGCGGTCGGCCACCAGGCCGGCGAGGTCCTCACCGAGGACCTCACCCTCCTCACCGAGGGTGCACGTCACCACGCGCACGTCCACACCGGCGGCGACGAGGGCGGCGATGGTGCCCCCCGTGGTGATCGCCTCGTCATCGGGGTGGGCGTGGACGAACAGGGCCCGGACGCCGGTGTCCGACGGTGGTGCGGCGGACGGGGTCATCCGGTCCTCCTCCAGGTGGGTGCGGTGTCGAAGACGTCGGAGACCACCGGCGGCGCGGCGTCGACCCCACCGGGCCCGGTACCCGTCACGTCCACGCCGTCGTCGGAGAGGAGCAGGCCCGGCCTGACTATCGGGATCCGGAGTGCCTGTTCGGCGACCAGGTCACCCGCCGCGGTCAGGTCGGGGCCGTCCGTTCCGTCGCCCTGCCCGAGCGCCCGGTCGAGCGCGGGATCGCACACCCCGGAGACCCCACTGGCCCGTGCCGGGGAGGAGGTCCCGATCGTGCGGGGCGGCGTGCCCGTGGTGGGGGCGGTCGTATCGGTGGGCTCCGTCGTGGTGGTCCCCGTGTCGGGTTCCGGGGGGATGAGGGTGGTGACGGTGGTGAGTGGTCGCGCCGGGGCGCTGTGGCCGCTCGTGGCCGGGCTCGTGGGCCGGGGCGTGGACTCGGCACAGGCGAACCGGGACACGGCCGCGACCTCGGGGCGCCCGTCGACCCGTTGCCACCCCACCACGGCGTCGACCAGTCCGTGCGGGAGCGCGTCGCCGTACAGGGCGACCGCGTCGAGTTCCCAGACCCGGGCACCGATGCCGGCGCCGCGCAGCTGGTCCGCGATGGTGAAGGCGGCGGTGAGTGCCCGGTCGTCCTCGGTCTCCACCCCGAGCGTCACGCTCAGCGGGGTGTCGTCGCGCTCCCATCGCGCCCCGGTGCGGGTGAACCCCGCGTCGGTGAGCGCGCGTACCGCGGCGTCCGCGTCGCCGGTCGTGGTGGTGGCGGCCTCCGGCGGGAACGGGTAGGAGGTGACCGTCGGATCCGACTGCCCGGTGACGATCCGACCGACCACCCCGGGGTCCACCGCCGCCGCGAGGCCACGTCGGACGGCCGGGTCGCGGACCGCCGGGGCGACGGTGTTGAAGCCCAGTTCGAGCTGGGCCGAGGCGTCCATGGTCACGGTGCGGACCCCGGGGACGGTGGCCGCCACGTCCGCGGCCAAGGGGGTCGCCGAGACCATCGCGAGCGATCCCGGTCCTCCGCGCAACGCCGCGCCGAGCTGACCGGCCCCGGTCGCCCTCCGGACGAGGATCTGATCCAGTTCCGGCGTCCGTGCCCAGTACCGGTCGTTGCGCACGAACTCGATCTCTCCCCGTCCGATGTCGGCGAAGCGGATCATGAACGGCCCCGCGCTCATCACGGGGAGTCCGGCCATCGCGCCCTGGAATCCGTCCGGGGCGTTCTGGAGGATGTGTCCGGGCAACAGGTCGGCGAACAACGTCCGCCACTGCTCCGGCGGGGAGTCGAACACCACGTCGACGACCTTGCCACCCGCCCCGGAACGGACCTCGACGATCTGCTCGTAGCGGGCCGGGTCGACAACGCCGGGCTGGGTGGTCATCTGTCGCCACAGATACTCGAAGTCCTCGGCCGCGACAGGGACCCCGTCGGTCCACTGGGCCAGCGGATCGATCGTGTACCTGATGGTCTGCGGATCTCCCGACAGGGGCCCGGCGGACACGAGGAGGTCCCGGTTGAGTACCAGCTCTCCATCGGGCCCGGGGACGAACGCGCTGGGGAGCAGCAGTGAGGCGACCAGGTCCGTGTCGACCCCCTGGTCGGCCAGGAGATGTGGGTTGAATCCCGGGTCGACCCGGTCGAGCGCCAGGAGGACGCCGTCGCCGGACAGACTGACGGCCTCCCCGTCGGTACGCTCCTCCCCCACCACCGTGGGCGGGGGCGGGTCGGCCACGCACCCGGTGACGACGACGAGGGCGAGCACGGCGGCCAGTACGGTCGCTCCGCGCCGACGAGCCGACGCCCCCCTCGTCGTCACCAGGGTCCTCGTCAGTTGACCGACTGCTGCTCGCGGGACTTGGACTTGCTCCGGGCCTTGGCCCGCTCGTTCGCGGTCAGCAGCACCTTGCGCACGCGGATCGCCTCCGGACCGACCTCCACGCACTCGTCGCCGGCACAGAACTCCATCGCCTCCTCAAGAGAGAGGTTGCGGTGCTTGGACAGGGTCTCCGTCGCATCGGAGGACGCCGCACGCATGTTGGTGAGCTTCTTCTCCTTGGTGATATTGACGTCCATGTCCTCGGAGCGGGGGTTCTCTCCGACGACGACGCCCTCGTACACCTCGGAACCGGGCTCGATGAAGAAGTCGCCGCGGTCGGCCAGACCAAGCAACGCGAACGCGGTGGCCTTGCCTGCGCGGTCGGCCACGAGCGAACCGGTGTGCCGCGAGCGGATCTCACCGACCCAGGGCTCGTACCCGGCGGACACCGAGTTGGCGATCCCGGCGCCGCGGGTGTCGGTCATGAAGGTCGTGCGGAAGCCGATGAGGCCACGGGCCGGGACGGTGAACTCCATCCGGACCCATCCGGAACCGTGGTTGCTCATCTGCTCCATACGGCCCTTCCGGGCGGCCATGAGCTGGGTGACCGCGCCGAGGTACTCCTCCGGCACGTCGATGGTCATGTGCTCCATCGGCTCGTGGACCTTGCCGTCGACCCTGCGGGTGACGACCTGCGGCTTGCCCACGGTGAGCTCGAAGCCCTCGCGGCGCATGGTCTCGACGAGGATGGACAGCGCCATCTCGCCGCGGCCCTGGACCTCCCAGTCGTCGGGACGCTCGGTGTCGAGGACCTTGAGCGAGACGTTGCCCACGAGCTCCTGGTCGAGACGCGACTTGACCATCCGCGCGGTGAGCTTCTTCCCGCCGTTACGGCCGGCGAGCGGGGAGGTGTTGACGCCGATGGTCATCGAGATCGCCGGCTCGTCGACGGTGATCGCGGGCAGTGCGACCGGGTTCTCCGGATCCGCAAGAGTGTCGCCGATCATGATGTCGCTGATCCCGGCCACCGCCACGATGTCGCCGGCCACGGCCTCCTCGGTGGGCATCCGCTCGACACCCTTGGTCGCGAGCAGCTCCGAGATCCGTACCGACTTGGTCTCCTGCCCGCCGTCCGGGAGGTTGTGGATCCACGCGACCTGCTGCCCCTTGCGGAGCCGGCCGTTGTGGATGCGGACCAGCCCGATGCGTCCGAGGAAGTTGGATGCGTCCAGGTTGGTCACGTGCGCCTGGAGCGGCGCGTCGGCGTCTCCGCGCGGGGCGGGGATCACGTCGTAGAGGAGGGTGAAGAGTTCGTCCAGGTTCTCCCCGGCCGGCTCCTGGCCGTTCGCCGGCTGGGTGGTGGACGCCTTGCCGGCCCGCCCGGAGGCGAAGACCACGGGCAGTTCGAGTGCGTGCTCGGCGGCGGCCTGGGCGGCCGGGTCCTCGAGATCGGAGGCCAGGTCGATGAGGAGGTCCTGGGCGTCCTCCACGACCTCGTCGATGCGGGCGTCCGGGCGGTCGGTCTTGTTGACGACGATGATGACCGGCAGGGAGGACGCGAGGGCCTTGCGCAGGACGAAGCGGGTCTGCGGCAGCGGCCCCTCGGAGGAGTCGATGAGCAGGACGACACCGTCGACCATGTTGAGGCCGCGCTCGACCTCGCCACCGAAGTCGGCGTGACCGGGGGTGTCGATGATGTTGAGGACCAGGTCCGCGCCACCCGATCCCGCGCCCGGCCGACGCACGGCGGTGTTCTTGGCGAGGATCGTGATGCCCTTCTCGCGCTCGAGGTCACCCGAGTCCATGACCCGGTCCACGAGCTCCGCGCGTTCGTCGAACGCTCCGGACTGGCGCAGCATCGCGTCGACGAGTGTCGTCTTTCCATGGTCGACGTGCGCGACGATTGCGACGTTGCGGAACTCGGTCAGGGCCATACGGTGGGTTCTCCCTCAGGGGCTTTCGGCGCCACCGGCGACTCTGTGGCCGCCGGGCGCGTGGTGGGAATCTGCGGGACTCCCGCGTGATCCACAAGCGCGTCCGGTCGAGCGCGCGTGCGTGACCACATTACCTGTATCCGCCTCCGGGCCGACATCGCGGACGCGCGATGTCACACCCGCGGCCGCTCGTGTTATTTACATCACAAGTATCCTCTGCCACACTGGCCACAGATGCCACAGCAACTGGGCCTCCGGTGTCCACACCTGTGGACGTTGTGAGAACATCGAGCCGTCGATTGGTCGGCCCGCCGACCGGTCCGTCCGCCTCACCCCAAGAATGGACTCGCCAGTGACCCGCCACTCGCTCAGGAACTCGTTCAGGACCCTCGGCCTCGGCGCCGTGGCCGCCATGGCCGTGTCGCTCGCCGTACCCGCCTCCGCCAGCGCCCAGTCGCTGGACGAGCTGGGCCGGCCGACCGAGCCCGTCCTGCAGTCCCTCGAGAACCTCTCCGAGCAGCAGTGGATCCCCGAGGACACCCGGGGCACCATCGCCCGCCTGGTCGGCTTCTTCCGCGGGTCCGGCGAGCCCGGCACCCCGATCCCCGACGGCGGTCCGGTGATCGCCCAGTTCGCCTACCCGACCATCATGGACAACTGCATCGACGGTGAGCAGACCGCAGTCGGGGCCGCCACCGCCGTGCCGGGCCCCGCCGGTCTCCCCCTGCCCGGCATCCCGGGCGGCCAGCTCGGCTTCGTCTTCACCGCCCTGGGCACCGAGGGCGTCGCGCCCCAGCAGGTGCAGCCCATGACCGTGGACTGGTTCAACATCAACAACGGGCGCCGTGGCACCACCGTGCTCAGCTACAACGGGATCAACGAGGGCGGACCGGCGACCCTCAACGGTGTCGCCGACACCGGCCCCGGCCAGGTGCTGATGCTCCTGCAGGGCGGCGTCACCACCACCCTCGCCGACGGCGGGACGTCCAACTGCGTCTCACTCCCGCTGGTGGGTACCGCGTTCGTCCGGTGACCACCGACGGCGTGGAGCCCGACCGGCTCCACCCCGACATGAGCAAGGCCCGTCTCGCCCTCGCCGGCGGCGGGCCTCTCGTCGTTCTGACGGGTGCCGGTATGAGCGCCGAGAGCGGGGTACCCACGTTCCGTGACGCCCAGACGGGCCTCTGGGAACGCCATGACCCCACCGCCCTCGCCACACCGGAGGCCTGGAGCCGGGACCGGGACACCGTGTGGGCCTGGTATCGCTGGCGCGAGCATCTCGTCGGAGCAGCCGAGCCGAATGCTGGCCACCTCGCGATCGCCCGGGCCGCTTTGGACCGCAGCGTGACGGTGGTGACCCAGAACGTGGACGACCTGCACGAACGGGCGGGATCCACCGAGGTCCACCACCTCCACGGCAGCCTCTTTGCGCACCGGTGTGACGAGTGCGGGACGCCCGTCGAGGTGGGGCCCGCGCCGGCCGGGCCCGTGGGCCGACTCGCACCGCCCGGGTGCCACCGGTGCGAGGGACGGGCCCGGCCGGGAGTGGTCTGGTTCGGGGAGATGCTCCCGCCGCAGCCGTGGGATGCCGCGGTGTCCGCGATCTCCGCCGCCTCGGCGGTCCTCGTCGTCGGGACCTCCGGCCTGGTCCACCCCGCCGCGTCGCTCCCCGGCATCGCCGCCGCACACGGGATCCCGGTGGTCGAGGTCAACCCCGGCCCGTCCGGCCTCGGTCGCGAGGTGACGGTCCACCTCCGGGCCACCGCCGGGGAGTCGCTCCCGACGCTGCTGGCGACCTGACCGCGGGCTCACCTCACCAGGGTTGCTTCCCAGGTCACGGAATCGGCGCGGGAGACCGACGGTCGCGCTAGCGTTCTGCGCAGCGAGGACCGCCGCCGCGGCGTTCCCGCCTCCCCCGCTCCCAGGGCGTACATCACCGGAGGTCAGCTCATGTCAGACTCGTCCCCCACCACCCCGTCCGACACGTCCCCAAGCACCCCGTCAGGTACGGCGGTGATCGCCGCCGAGCTGATCGGCACGTTCTGGCTCGTCCTCGGAGGTTGTGGGACGGCCGTGTTCGCCGCCGTCCAGGTCGCCACCGCCGACACCGGAGACGTCCCCGTGGGCGTCGGCTACCTCGGTGTCTCCCTCGCCTTCGGCCTGACCGTCCTGACCGGCGTGTACGCGTTCGGCCACATCTCGGGCGGCCACTTCAACCCGGCCGTCACCATCGGCGCCGCGATCGCCGGGCGACTCCCCTGGGCCAAGGCCCCCGTCTACATCGTCAGCCAGGTCGTCGGAGGTCTGGTCGCGGGCGCGCTGATCCTCGTCGTGGCCACGGGCAAGGACGGTTTCGAGGCCACCGGGCACATGGCAGCGAACGGTTACGGGGCCAACTCCCCCGACGGATACGGGTTGCTCTCCGCCCTGATCATCGAGGTCGTCCTGACCGCGATCTTCGTCTGGGTGATCCTCGGCTCCACGGATCGCCGCGCCCCCGTAGGCTTCGCACCCGCCGCGATCGGTCTCACGTTGACGCTGATCCACCTCATCTCGATCCCGATCACCAACACCTCGGTGAACCCGGCCCGCTCGACAGCCGTGGCGTTCTTCAACGGCGACGGCGCCGTCGGTCAGCTGTGGCTCTTCTGGTTGGCCCCGATCCTCGGCGCGCTGATCGCCGGCGCCCTGTACGGTCCCCTGTTCGGCGAGCGGGTGAAGGGCGAGCGGGTCAGGACGGGCGCCGCGGCCTGACGACCCCGGACACGGCGGAGGGCCCGCGAGAGCATCTCCCACGGGCCCTCTCGTCAGTCCGACGTCGCCGGGGTCAGCGCCCCGGCTCGTCCCGGTGGGTCCGGCCCAGCACCTTGTCCACCATCCCCGGCTCCTCGTGCGGCCGGGCGGCCGGATCGACGTCCTCTGGGTGACGCGCGGCCTGGTGCTCCCCGACGGGTCGATCGTCGAGTCCGGGCTCATCGACCACGGCCCCGCGGTCGCCCACGGCGGCTCCGCCGGTCCCGTGTGCGCCGACTCCGGGGGCCTCATCGGACCTGGAGTGCCGGCCACCGGCGTCACCGGCGGTTCCTCCGGTCAGCCCATCGGCCCGGGCGGTGTCATCCGCGCCCACGCCGCGGTCCGCGGTCTGGCCGGGGGCGTCCGCGCGGTGCCGGGGGTCGAGCTTGTCGGCGTGCTCCTCCATGCGTCGCACGTCCTGACGCTGCTCGTCGACCACCGAACGGTGCTGGTCGGCCTCGGAACGCAGCCGATCCGCCTCCGCGGCCTTGGCCTTGGCCTCCTGCTCCGCGGCACCCGCGCGGTGCTCCTGCTCGCGGGCGACTGAGTGCTGACGTTCCAGCTGCTGTTCCCGCTCACGGGCGTCCTTACGTAGTTCGGCCGCCTCGCTGAGCTTCTTCCTGCTGTTGTTCCTGGCGGTCAACGCGATCAGCGCGATGATGACGACTACTGCGACCACCCCGATGATGATCCAGATGATGGGGTCGACGTTATCCACAGTTGCCTCCAAAGTAAGGGTTCACAATTCCTCGGAAACGTATCCCCCCTCCCGGGCACCTGCCACCGGACGCCACCACGACGCCGACGTCGACCCGGTCCTAGTGCACGGCCCTAGGCAACAGACCGGCCTCGCGGGCCTCCCGGCTCAGCCGTTCGCGGTGATCCGGGTGGGCGATCCCGATCAGCGCGGCCGCCCGGTCGGACACCGACCGCCCCCTGAGTGTGGCGATCCCGTACTCGGTGACGACGCTCTCGATGATGTTCTTGTGGGTGGTGACCGGGCTACCGGGCGTCAGCGAGAGCGTGATGCGACTGATGCCCCGGGAGGTCTGGGACGGGGTGACGATGAATCCGTGGCCTCCGGGGGAGAACCTGCATCCTCTCGCGAAGTCCGCCTGGCCACCTGCCCCGGACCAGTACCGTCCCCCGATCGTCTCCGATGCCGCCTGCCCGTAGAGGTCGACCTCGCTCGTGGCGTTGACCGAGTGGAGGTTGTGCTCCTGGCCGATCACACGCGGGTCGTTGACGATGTCCACCGGGAGCATCGCGACCGACGGGTTGTTGTGCAGCCAGTCCATGAGCTTCTGCGACCCCACCGCGAAGGTGGTGACGTGCTTGAACGGTCGACCGGTCTTCCGTGATCCGTCGATGACTCCGGCGTCGACGAGGTCCATCACCCCGTCCGACAGGGCCTCGGTGTGGATTCCCAGGTTCTCGTGCCCGGTCAGACGGGACAGGACCGCATTGGGGAGTTTGCCGACACCGAGCTGCAGACAGGCACCGTCGGGCACCCGCTCGGCGATGATGTCGGCGATCGCGTGCTCTATCTCACCGGGCACCGGGGGCTCGACGGTGATCATCGGGGCGTCGTTGCGCGTCACTCCCACGACCTGGGAGATATGGATGTGGTTGCGTCCGAAGGTCCGCGGCATGTGGGCGTTGACCTCGACGAAGAACGGCACCTGGCCGATGAAGGACGCCACGTAGTCGGCGTTGGTACCCATGGAGAAGAACCCGTGCTCGTCGATCTCGGAGACGGTGGTGACGGCGAGACCGGGTGGGGTGAACTCGCGCAGGGTCGCGGGCACCTGCCCGAAGTCCACGGGGACGAGGTCGCACCTGCCCTCGTGGAAGTTCTTCCGCGAACCTGGGCCGAGGAAGTAGTCCACGTGGCGGAGCCTGCCCCGGTAGGCACCCTCCATGAACGGCAGCGACTCCCAGGGGTCCATGTGGTGGATCGTGACGTCGGAGAACCCCTCGGCCCCCGCGTCCAGTGCGCGCAGCAGCGCCGGGGGCGCCGCGTTCTGGATCGGCGAGACGATGTGCATCCCCGGGGTGACGTGATCGAGTACCGCCTCGGCGGGCAGCTCCTCGTAGCGGATGTCCTTCATCACGATCGCTCTCCAGTGGTCGGGGATTGTGCGGGATGCCCGCGGGCGTGTCGGGTCAGGCCAGGGCCGGGATGACCTCACGCTCGAAGAGCTCGAGTCCCGAGGTGTCCGTGGCGATCTCGGGGAAGTAGAAGACGCCGTAGGTCATCCCCAGGCCCTCGAGGCCGCGGAGCTTCTCCACGATCTGCTCGGGCGTACCCACCGCGGGCAGGTCGCGGTACGCGCCCAGCTGACGGTCCGCCTCGTCCGCCCCGACGTGGCGGGCCATCCGGTCACGGAGGAACGCCAGCCTGTCGGCGACGTCCTTCTCCGTCTCCCCCACGGCGACGTTGTAGTTGGCGCTGCGCGTGATCTCGGACGGGTCCCGGCCCACGTCGGAGCAGTGACGGAAGAGGACCTCCGACTTGTGGGCGAACCCCTCCGGGCTGCCGTCGAAGTTGGTGTAGTCGGCGTGGCGGGCGGCGATCCGGAGGGTCTTGCGCTCCCCGCCACCGGCGATCCACATCGGGATGCCACCGTCCTGCAGTGGTCGGGGCTGCACGATGGCGCCGTCGACCCGGAAGTGCTCACCCTCGAGCGAGACGACGCCGTCCGCCCACGCCTCGAGCATGATGCGCACGCCCTCGTCCAGCATGGCGAGCCGCTCACCGGCGGAGGGGAACCCGTAACCGTAGGCCCGCCACTCGTGCTCGTACCAGCCGGCGCCGATCCCCATCTCGACGCGTCCGCCGGAGATGTGGTCGACGGTCGACGCGATCTTCGCCAGCAGCGCGGGGTTGCGATACCCGAGGCAGGTACACATCTGGCCGAGCCGCACGCGAGAGGTCACCGCACCGAGGGCGGACATCAGACTCCAGGCCTCGTGGGTGGCCTCTCCGGTGGTGAGCGGTGCGGTGTGCATGTGGTCGTACACCCATACCGACTCCCACCGGCCCGCGTCGGCGCGGGCGGCCAGGTCGGAGATGACCGACCAGTGGCGGGCGGGCGGGACGTCGACCAGATCGAGTCGCCATCCCTGGGGCAGGAAGAGTCCGAAGCGCATGCCCCGACACTAGCGCCGGCGGGCACCGTGAGAGAGCCTGTCACCTGCTGTTCAGACCCGGGCGTCCTCGGGCGAACACCGCGCGGGTCCTTCCGGACCCGGTCAGGCCGTGGAGAGGACCGCGCCGCGGTCCCCTGACTCGTCCTCACCGTCGAAGTACAGCGCCACATATCGGCCCGCGACCTCGGCGACCTGCATGTCCATGTCGTACACCAGCCGTAGGACGTCGGTGCGCATGATCTGGGCCGGGGTGCCGTCGGCGACGATCGAGCCGTCCTTCATGGCGATGATCCGGTCGGAGTAGGCGGCGGCGATGTTGATGTCGTGGATCACCAGCACGATGGTCTTGTTCCGCTCCGCGGCGGTCCGGCGCAGCAACCGCATGATCGAGGTGGCGTGGCGCAGATCGAGGTTGTTGAGCGGCTCGTCGAGCAGGACGTAGTCCGTGTCCTGCGCGAGGACCATGGCGATGTGCGCGCGCTGGCGCTGACCGCCGGAGAGCTCGTCGAGGTACCGGTCTGCCAGGCCCTCCAGCTCCATCGCTCCCAGGGCGTACTCGACGTGCTCGGCGTCCCCGGGGGTGGGCCGCCCACCGTTGTGCGGGAACCTGCCGAAGGCCACGAGTTCGCGGACCGTCAGGCGGATGGAGACCGCGTTGTCCTGACGCAGCACCGCGAGACGCCGGGCCAACTCGCGGCCACCGTTGACGGACACGTCGACCCCGTCGACCAGGACGTGTCCCGAATCGGCGTCCTGGAGTCGGCTCATGACCCCCAGCAGGGTCGACTTCCCGGCGCCGTTGGGACCGATCAGCGAGGTGACACCGCCCTGGGCGAAGCACGCCGTGACGTCGTGGAGGACCTGGGTGTCCCCGTATGACGCGCACACCGCGCCGGCCTCGATACCGCACTCGGTCGACCATTCAGTCGACCACCGGGACGCAGTGGTCCGGTCGCCACGGCGGCGGAACGGGAGAAGGGACATGATGTGCTTCTTTCGTCAGCGTGCGCGGTTGGTCAGGAGCAGGAACAGGAAAAGCAGGCAACCGACGAACTCGATGACGATGCTCAGCGCGGACTCGACGCCGAGGGCACCGAGCACCATTTCCCCGCCGGCCAGGGCGATCACGCCGAGAAGCGAGGCGACGGGCAGGGTGAAGCGGTGGAGGTTGGTCCCGAGGAGGGCATAGGCGGCGTTCGCGACGATGAGCCCGAAGAACATGACCGGACCGATCAGGGCGGTGGAGGCGGAGACGAGGAACGAGACCACCACGAGGACGACGATCGTCACCCGGCGGTGGTTCACACCGAGGGCGACCGCCGGGTCACGACCCAGCAGCATCACGTCCAGTCTGCGACCGAGCGCCGCCACCACGACCAGACAGGCGGCCACGATGAGTCCGCACGCCACGAGGACGTCCAGCTGGACTCCACGGAAGCTGGCGAACATGGCGTCCTGGACCCGGAGGTAGGCGGCCGGGTCCAGCAGTCGTTGGAAGAAGGAGGAGATCGAGCGGAAGAACACACCGATCACCACTCCCACCAGCAACAGCAGGTGGATGTCGGTCCTGCGTCCACCGAGCAGCCAGAGGTAGAGCGCGGTCGAGGCCACCACCATGATCGCGGTCTGCCCGAGGAATCCGGAGAGCCCGCCGCTGATCAGGCCGCCGGCGATCGCCTCGGGTCGCGGGACCATGAAGAACACGAGCATGGTCTGGATGAGCAGGTAGAGCGAGTCGAAACCCATGAGTGCCGGGGTGAGGATCCGGTTCCCGGTGACGGTCTGGAACAACACCGTGGACACGCCCACGGCCACGGCGACCAGGACTATCGCCACGGCGTGACGGGACAACCGGTCCAGCGAGTAGTGCCACGCCCTGGAGCCGACGGTCTCCGGGAGACCGGTCAGGACGAGTGCGGCCAGCGCCCCGACCGCGACGGCTGCGCACAGCAGGGCCACCAGCCACCGGCGCCTGCGGTCCGACTCGGCCCGCGTGCGGATGCGCGGGCGCGTCTGCGGCGGGAGGTCGAGGGTCGGGGCCTCAGCCATTGCGCACCCCCCGCAGCATCATCGCCAGGAAGACGGCCCCGCCGATGATCCCCACCAGGGTCCCGACGGGGATCTCTCCCGCGCCGGTGGAGCCACCGGCGAGGAGGCCCGGAAGTGACCGTCCGACCATGTCGCAGACGAGGACGGTGACCGCGCCGAGGAGCGCCACGAGCGGCAGGCCGCGTCGCGCGTCGTCGCCGACGAGCCTGGAGACGACGTTGGGTACCACTAGTCCGAGCAGCGGGAGGGCGCCCACGGTGACGACGACGACGGCGGCGACGGCGGCCACGATGGACATGCCCAGGGCGACGACCGTGCGGTGATCCAGCCCGAGGCCGGTGGCCACGTCCTCACCCAGCCCCGCCACGGTGAACCTGTCCGCGGTGACGTAGGCGACCGCTCCGAGGACGGCCACCAACCAGAGCAGTTCGTACCGCCCGGCGAGGACCGCGGAGAAGTCGGCGAGCATCCAGGCGTTGAGCATCTGGAGAAGATCGCGGGACAGTGCCAGGAAGGCCGCCACGGCCCCCACCACGGACCCGAGCATGATCCCGATGAGCGGCACGATGAAGGAGTCTGAGACCGCGACGCGTCGGATGCACGCGAGGAACAGTGCGGTGCCGGCCAGGGCGAACACCATGGCGACGAGCATCTTCATGACGATCGGCGCCCCCGGCGCGAGGATCGCCACCACTACGAGGCCCAGTCCGGCGGACTCGACCGTTCCGGCGGTGGAGGGTTCGACGAACCTGTTGCGGGTGAGCAACTGCATGAGAAGACCCGCGACCGCCAGGGACGCCCCGGCGAGCGCCGCCGCCGCGGTCCGGGGCAGGCGGGCTTCGACCAGGTAGACGCGGTGCGCCTCGGTGAGGCCACCGGTGAGGACATCCCACACCGTGATGTCGGCCGCGCCGACGAACACGCTCGCGACCAGTGCCACCACGAGCGCGGCCACGCCGAGAGCCGGCCACGGCGTTCGCTGCCGTGGCCGGCTCTCGGAGATGGTGGTGGTCACGACCGGATGCTCCCCGCCGTCAGGAGACGGCCGAGTCGATCTCGTCGATCATGGCGTCCAGGACACCGAGTCCACCGCCGATGAGGTACCAGTTCTGACCGTCGAGCACGTGGACGTTGCCGTTGGACGCGGCGGAGGTCCGGTTGAACAGGGGGTTGTCCAGCAACGCCGTGGCCGCCTCGCCCTCGGCGCCGATCGCGGCGTCGCGGTCGATCACGAAGACGTGCTCGGGGTCGAGCTCGGCGATCTGCTCCCAGCTCAACGGTGCACCGTGACTGCCCTCTGCGGCGACGTCGCCGGCGGACTCCATCCCGAGCTCGTTGAAGATGATGTCGAAGCGCGTCCCGGGGCCGTAGGCCGTGACCTTGCCGCCCGAGGTCATCAGCACCAGTGCCGTACCCGCGTTCTCGGCCTTGGCACGGGTCTCGGCCACCTTCTCGTCGATCTCGTCGAGCTGCTCCGCCGCCTTGTCCTGGGCACCGAACAGCGCGGCGATCTCCTCCACCTTGGCGCGGTTGGAGGCGACCGTGTCGGAGGTGTCGGGGTCACCGGCGATCACCTGGTCGGCGATCTTGGCGAACTCGGGCTCCATCGCCTGCGTACGACCACCGAACAGGATGAGGTCGGGCCCGAGCTCGGCGATGACGTCCATCTTCGGCTCCTTGAGGCTGCCGACATCCGTGTACTCGTCGCCCGCGTAGGAGTCGAGCGCATCCGGGAACACCCCGGTCTTGGGCAGGCCCACCACACGGTCCTCCAGATCCAGCTCGTCGAGCGTGTCGGCGGCCGCGTGGCTGGTGAGGACGACCCGCGTGGGGCCTTCGCCCTCGGCGCTGCCGGACTGCGCGTCCGAGCTGCCACAGGCTGTGAGCGCGCCGCCGGTCAGAGCGAGAGCGGCTGCCGCGGCGACGATCTTGGGGAATCGGTTCACTGTCTCTCCAGGGGCTAATCAGTAGGTTAGGCTCACTTAACCACCGCGGGCGGGCCCGAGCAAAACTAAGGTGTGCCTTGCCTCAAAAGTAAGCGCTTCAGTCCTCGCGGAGCCCGGCTCACCGGCGTGGCCGTGAAGGAGGTCCGGTATGCCCATCGCAGAGGTCCGGAGGGCGATGCGTGCCCAGGATCGTCGTCGGTTCCTCCCACCGGAGGTCGCGGGCGACCACCGCCGCGACGCGCCGCTGCCGATCGGCTTCGGGCAGACCAACTCCCAACCCTCCACCGTGGCGGACATGATGACCCTCCTCGAACCGTTCCCCGGGATGCGGGTCCTCGACGTGGGCTCCGGCAGCGGATGGACACCGGCGATCCTCGGCGAACTGGGCGGGCCCGAGTCCGCGGTGTTCGCGGTCGAGCTGGTGCCGGAGCTGGTCGAGCGGTCGCGCGCGGCCATCACCCAGCCCTGGGTCCGGGTACACCAGGCCCGGCCCGGTGTACTGGGCCTTCCGGAGTTCGGCCCCTTCGACCGGATCCTCGTCTCGGCGATGGCCGACACCCTCCCGTCGGAGCTCGTCGATCAGCTCGACGACGACGGCCTGATGGTCGCACCCTGGCGGGACGTCATGCACCGGGTACGGCGCACCAGGGGGGAGCCCGAGGTCACCGACCACGGTGGATACCGCTTCGTCCCGCTGCGACACACCCGATTCTGACCTGCGCGATCGGGCGATTATCCTGGACGGAAGTTTTACCCGCCTCTCAGATCCAGGAGCGTCAATGCCCGAGTTCGTCTATGAGGACCTCCTCCCGGTCGGTGCGGACACCACCGAGTACCGCCTCCTGACCACCGAGGGCGTCTCCACGGTCGAGGGACCGGACGGCACGACCTTCCTGCGCGTGGACCCCGAGGCGATCCGGCTGCTCACCGAGACGGCGATGCACGACATCTCCCACTACCTGCGCCCGGACCATCTGGCCCAGGTGGCCAAGATCCTCGACGACCCCGAGGCCAGCGACAACGACAAGTTCGTGGCACTGGACCTGCTCAAGAACGCCAACATCGCCGCCGGCGGGGTGCTGCCGATGTGTCAGGACACGGGCACTGCGATCGTCAAGGGCGAGCGCGGCCAGCGCGTCCTCACCCCCGGGCCCGACGAGGAGGCCGTCGCCCGCGGTGTCTACGATGCGTTCACCCGCCTCAACCTGCGCTATTCGCAGAACGCCCCCATCACCATGTGGGACGAGCGGAACACCGGGAACAACCTCCCGGCACAGATCGAGATCGGCGCCGACACCACTCCCGGCCACGAGAACAGCTACAAGTTCCTCTTCATGGCCAAGGGCGGCGGCTCCGCCAACAAGTCCTTCCTGTACCAGGAGACCAAGGCGATCCTCAATCCCGAGCGGATGATGCAGTTCATCGAGGAGAAGATCCGCTCGATCGGCACCGCTGCCTGCCCGCCGTACCACCTCGCGATCGTGGTGGGCGGCACCTCCGCCGAGTTCGCGGTCAAGACTGCCAAGCTCGCCTCGGCGCACTACCTGGACGAACTGCCCCGCGAGGGGGCCATGTCGGGCCGCGGTTTCCGCGACGTGGAGCTGGAGGAGAAGGTCTTCGAGCTGACCCAGCAGATCGGGATCGGCGCACAGTTCGGCGGCAAGTACTTCTGCCACGACGTCCGCGTGGTGCGGCTCCCCCGCCACGGGGCCTCCCTGCCCGTCGCGATCGCCGTCTCCTGCAGTGCTGATCGCCAGGCCAAGGCCAAGATCACCCCGGAGGGCGTCTTCCTCGAGCAGCTCGAGTTCGATCCCGGCCGGTTCCTGCCCGCCACCACAGACTCCGAGCTGGACGCCGCGACGGACGGCGTGTCCGGGACGGGCAAGGGCGCGGCGGTGAGGATCGACCTCAACAAGCCCATGGCGGAGATCCTCGCCGAACTCAGCAAACACCCGGTCAAGACCCGTCTGTCGCTGACCGGTCCGCTCGTCGTGGCCCGCGACATCGCCCACTCCAAGATCAAGGAGCGGCTCGACGCCGGCGAGGAGATGCCGCAGTACCTCAAGGATCACCCGGTCTACTACGCCGGACCCGCCAAGACCCCCGAGGGAATGCCGTCGGGGTCGTTCGGCCCCACCACCGCCGGCCGCATGGACTCCTACGTCGAGCAGTTCCAGGCCGCGGGCGGCTCCATGGTCATGCTGGCCAAGGGGAACCGCTCGAAGCAGGTCACCGATGCCTGCGCCAGCCACGGCGGCTTCTACCTGGGCTCGATCGGCGGCCCCGCCGCGCGGCTGGCACAGGACTGCATCAAGCACGTCGAGGTGATCGAGTACGAGGAACTCGGAATGGAGGCGGTGTGGAAGATCGACGTAGAGGACTTCCCCGCGTTCATCGTGGTCGATGACAAGGGAGAGGACTTCTTCGCCCACACCAGCGAGGTCACGCTGACGATCGGCACGCGCCCGGGTCTGTGACCTGTGCGGGCGACCGCCCGGGGAGGGATGTGTTCAGACTCCCCGGGCGGCCGCCTCCAGCGCGGCGACGTCGATCCTGACCATGTCCATCATCACCGTGAAGGCCCGCGCGGTGGCCGCCTGGTCGCCCGAGCGCCACAGCGCGTACAGCGACTCCGGTGCGACCTGCCACCGCACGCCGTAGCGGTCGATCAGCCATCCGCACTGCATCTCCCGACCCCCGCCGGCCAGCAGACCGTCCCAGTAGTGGTCGATCTCGGCCTGGTCCGCGCACCTGATCTCCAGCGAGATCGCGTCGGTGTACTCGACCCCGGGACCGCCGTTGAGGGCGAGGAAGGCCCGCCCGTCGAGCTCGAACTCCACGGTCAGGACCTCGCCGGCCCTCGGTCCAGGGGTGTCGACCGGTGACTCGTCGACGGAGATGACGCGGGAGTTCGGGAAGACCGAACAGTAGAACTCCGCTGCCTCCTCCGCCTTCCCGTTCAACCACAGACACGTGACGAACCCCGGCATGACGACCCCGCCTCCCGCCCCACCCGGTGGGGCCCGGATCCAGTGTCCACCCACCGCGGGCCCGGCGGAACACCCCGCCGTGTCGCGATCCGGCAACGAAAGTCATGTCCTCACGGCCCGCGACTAGGATCGACGGGCATGAACAGGATCACGCGAGCCCTC
Organism: Dietzia sp.; assembly: GCA_046292305.1. Classification (GTDB taxonomy): domain Bacteria; phylum Actinomycetota; class Actinomycetes; order Mycobacteriales; family Mycobacteriaceae; genus Dietzia. Next base: position 48,066 of record JBKBRA010000001.1, read on the forward strand.
GCCGCCGTCACGGTCGCCGCCGCTGCCACCGCCGGGCTCTCCGCCTGCTCCCCGGACGGGGAGTCGGATCAGGACGGGGCGACGGAGTCGTCACCGACCACGTCCGAGGTGATGACCACGACGAGCTCGGCCCCCGTCCCCGGGCCCGCCGATTCCACGATCGACATCCCGGCACCGGTCGCGGACCGCTGGAACGACCTCGGCGGTGAGGCAGGCGAGCTGGGCCGGGCGACCGGTCCCGCAACGGATGTAGAGGACGGATCGGTCACCGAGTTCGAGCGCGGGGCGATCATCCTCACCCCGGCGGGGCGCGCCTTCGTGGTGCAGGGCGCGATCCTCGCCGCGTACCAGGAGGAGGGCGGGCCCGAGGGCCAGCTGGGCTTCCCCACCGCGGATGAGGCCACCACCGACGGGGGATGGATCTCCACCTTCGAGGGCGGGGTCATCACCTACCTCGACGGTGTCGCGGAGGTCCGGGTCAACTAGCCGGGAAATCGCCCCTCACCAGCCCTCGATCACCCGCTCAACGGGCGTCGGGACGGGGGTGACAACGGGTTATCGGGGCGTCGCGCGTCCCACCTCGGCGGGGCTATCGTCCTCACGTGAAGTCCACCCCGTCGCGCGCCCCGGCGCCGAATTACCCGTCCCCCCTGCCGGGTTCCGTGCCCGCCACCATGCTCCTGGCTCTTGCCCTGGCCGGGGCGATCGGGCCGTTCGCCACAGACACCTACCTGCCCGCCCTGCCGCTGATCGTGGGCGAATTCGGGGTCTCCGCCTCTGCTGCCCAGCTCACGCTGACCGCGTTTCTCGTGTCACTGGCCGTGGGCCAGCTCGTGATCGGCCCGCTCTCGGACCGCATGGGCAGGCGCGAACTGCTGATCCTGGGTTCAGTGGGCACCGCGATCGCGGCTGCCGTGTGTGCGCTCTCCCCGTCGATCTGGGTGCTGGTGCTGGGCCGGGTCGCCCAGGGGTTCTTCGGCGCGGCCGGGATCGTCCTGAGCAAGGCGGTGGTGGTGGACGTCGGTCGCGGGGCCGGTGTCGCCAAGGCGTTCGCGACCCTCATGGCCATCCAGTCCGTGGCACCCGTGATCGCCCCGCTGATCGGCGGCGCCGTGGTCCCGTTCGCCGGCTGGCGGGGCGTGTTCTGGCTGTTGGCCGGGCTGTCGGTGGTCACGGCGATCGGGGTCGTCGCGGCGGTGCCCGAGACCCTGGACACCGATTCGCGCCGGACCGGAGGGCTCGTGTCGACCCTGGCCGACATGCGGGTCGTGGCCACCGACGGGCCCTTTCTCGCCCGGGTCTCGGCGTTCGTGTTCACCTTCGGCGTGCTCTTCGCGTACATCTCCGCGAGCCCGTTCATCTACCAGGACATGGTCGGTCTCTCCCCCACCGCCTACTCGGTGGCGTTCACCGTCAACGCGCTCGGCATCCTCGTCTCGAACCTGGCCGGGGCCCGCCTGGTCGGCAGGTTCGCCCCGGAGAAGATCATGCGCACCGGGGTGGTCGGCATGGTCACGGCGATAGCGGTGCTCGTCGTCGTCGTCGCCCTCTCCCCCGCCGGCACCCTCCAACTGGCACCGGTCACCGCCGGGTTCATCCTGCTGACCCTGTCGATCGGGCTGATCCTGCCCAACGCCGCGGCGTTGTCCATGCAGGCCACCCGGGGGCACTCGGGATCCGGATCGGCGCTGCTCGGCGCTGCGCAGTTCGGTCTGGCGGCACTCGTCTCCCCGCTGACGGGACTCGCCGGCCCGCACTCGGCCGTCCCGATGCTCGTGGTGATGGGCACCTGCACGGCCCTGGTCGTGGTGGCCGTGGTGGCCGTGTTCAGCCGGCCAGTACGCGCCACGTGAGAGCTGCGGCGAGCGCACCGACAGCATTGAACGTCCAGTGCAGCCCGATCGGCGCGAGCAGGCTCCGGCTGCGTCGGCGGAACCAGATGAACCCGGCGCCGGCCACCGACGTCGCCGCCACCGCCAGCCCGATCCCCGCGAGCTGACCGGCAGGGCCAGTGCCGAGCAGGTCCGCCAACCCGGCGTTATCTGCCGTCAGTCCCAACGAGGACGTCACGTGCCAGAGCCCGAACGCCAGCGAGCCCACCATGAACACCCCGGTGGTACCGAACACCCGCTCGAGCGCGCCCTGGAGGACCCCCCGGAACGCCAGCTCCTCCGGGAGCACGGTCATCAACGGGATCAACACGAGTGCCGAGAACACCGCCATCCGCAGGTCGGAGTAGCGCTCGGAGAGGAAGAACGGGCTGGTGGCCGGGATCAGACAGCCGGCGGTCACCACGGCGGCCACGGCGACAGTCGCGGCGAATCCGTAGGCCAGGCCACGGGGCATGTGACGGACCGACAGTCCCAACTCCGACCAGCTCATCCCGCGCGCCCTGACCACCAGGACCAGTACGAGGACCGACAGCGGGACGGTCCACTCACGGTTAGGCAGGCCCGAGAGGTTCGCGCCCAGATTGATCACTACCAGCGCGGCCAGGACCCCGAGGACCCCCGCGACCCCACTGGTCCGGGTGCGGTCGGAGCGGGCGGTCACCTGCGACGTCATCGGCTCGACGATACCGGGCACACGCGCCGTACCGGGGGTATGGTGACGGTCACGACCGACCCCCGAGGTGGTGTCCGACATGCCCGTGATGACGACTACGGCGTCCCGAGCCCTGACCGGTGCCCGTCGCCGGGCCGGACTGGTGGTGCGCTCCCGGATCGCAGGTGACGACGCGGCCGAGCGACGCCAGCGGATCTGGCACTCCGAGGGCGAACGCTGGAACTCACCCGGGGACGCGATCTGCGCGGTCCACGGCGACGCCTCGATGTTCGCCGCCGGCCTGACCGCCCTGTTGCTCCAGTCACTGCACCCGCTGGCCATGGCGGGGGTGGCCGACCACAGCGACTACCGCGGTGACCCCTGGGGCAGGCTCCAGCGCACCTCGCAGTTCATCGCCACGACCACCTTCGGGACCGTCGCCGACGCCTCGGAGCTCATCCGGGTCATCAACGGCGTGCACCGGTCGGTGGTGGGCACCGATTACCGCGGCCGCCCGTACGATGCCCGCGACCCGCACCTGTTGCGGTGGGTGCACGTCGCCGAGATCTGGAGTTTCCTCGAGTGCCACCGTCTCTACGGGCGCGCACCGCTGTCGCCGGAGCGGCGCGACGAGTACGTGCGCCAGGCGTCGCGCACCGGGATCATGCTGGGGGCCAAGGGGGTCCCGATGACCGTCGCGGAACTCGACGCCGCCCTCGAGGAGTACCGGCCCGAGCTGGAGGCCTCCCCCGCCGCTCTCGACGCCCGACACTTCCTGCTGAACGAGCCACCCGTGGGCTGGACCGACAAGCCCGCCTACGCGATGCTCCGCGAGGGCGCCGTCACGGCACTGCCCCCCTGGGCCCGCAGGACCCTCGGCCTACCCGACGGACCCTTCGGTTCCCGCGCGGCGGCCCTGCACCTCGGACGGACCGGGGTGTCGACACTCAGGTGGGTCCTGGACGCGGTGGAGGGTTGAGACGACGCAGGGCTGAGACGACGCAGGGTTGAGACGACGCGGTGCGCCGCACGGGGCTACCCTGTGACGATCCGATCCAGCACGGGTCGGCCGTCTCGTCGGCGGGGACCTCTCCCGCCCACCCCTGTGAGGTACCCATGTCCGGTGGTCTCGCCGCCCTGCTCGACGACATCGCCGTCCTCGCCAGGATGGCCGCCGCGAGTACCGACGACATCGCGGCCGCCTCCGGCCGCGCGAGCGTCAAGGCCGCCGGCGTGGTGGTCGACGACACCGCGGTGACGCCGCAGTACGTCCGAGACGTGGAGCCCTCGCGGGAACTGCCCATCATCCGCCGGATCGCCACGGGCTCCCTGGGGAACAAGGCGATCATCATCGTCTTTGCCCTCCTGCTCAGCCAGTTCGTACCGTGGATCCTCACCCCGCTCCTCATGCTCGGTGGTGTCTACCTCTGCTACGAGGGCGCGGAGAAGGTATGGGAACGCGTCTCGGGCCACCACGAGGAGGCCACGCCCGTCGTCGAGAAGGGTCCGGACGCGGAGAAGCGGATGGTCCGCGGGGCGGTGACCACGGACTTCATCCTCAGCGCCGAGATCATGATGATCGCGCTCAACGAGGTCGCCGACGAGCCGTTCTGGACGCGGGCGGCGATCCTGGTGGTGGTGGGGCTGTTCATCACCGCGCTCGTCTACGGCGTGGTCGCGGTGATCGTCAAGATGGACGACATCGGCCTGCACCTGGCGGGGAAGGACTCCCCCGGCGTCCAGCGGTTCGGCAGTGGTCTGGTCAAGGCCATGCCGACCGTCCTCGAGGTGATCTCCTTCGTCGGGATGCTGGCGATGCTGTGGGTCGGCGGACACATCCTGCTGGTGGGCCTGGACGAGCTCGGGGTGACCGCCCCGTACCACCTGGTGCACCTGCTGGAGGAGCCCGTGGCGGCGCTGGCGGGCGTCGGGAGCGTGCTCGGGTGGCTGGTCAACACGGTGTGCTCGCTGCTGTTCGGTCTGGTCGTCGGCGCCGTGGTCGTGGCGATCGCCCACGTGATCCCGCGCAGGAGCCGCGATTCCGACGCGGCGACGCACTGAGGCACCCGGGGACGTCGCCTAGTCTCGTGGACATGGAACCCTCACCCGACCTGGCCCCGAACCTCGCCCCCGTGGCCGCCCTGCTCGGCACCTGGAGGGGCGACGGCGCGGGGTCGTATCCCACCATCGAGGACTTCTCGTACACCGACGAAGTGGTCTTCACCGCCGTCGGCAAACCGTTCCTCCACTACGTCCAGCGGTCGTGGAGCCCGGACGGATCCCCGATGCACACCGAGACCGGATACCTGCGCATCCCGGCGGCCGGGACCGCCGAGCTGATCCTCGCCCAGCCCATGGGTCAGACCGAGCTCGCCGAGGGCACGATCGCGGCCGAGGCGGACACACTCGTGCTGGAGTTGGAAGCGCAGGTGGTCAACAGCGCCACCGCCAAGAACGTCGCCGGTACCAGACGCCGGTACGAACTCTCCGGGGACAGTCTGACCACGACGTTCGCCATGGCGGCCGTGGGTCAGCCGATGACCCATCACCTGCGTTCCGATATGCGGCGGGTCTGAGCGCCGTGGTCGGGAAGAAGGGCGACCGACAGTCGGCGAGCATCAAGGACGAGAAGGTCTACGAGGCACTGCGCGGGGACGGCGCGAGCAAGGAAAAGGCCGCGCGGATCGCGAACGCTTCGGCAGCGCGGTCGCGGTCGGATGTCGGCCACAAGGGCGGAAAGGCCGGGTCATACGAGGACTGGACGGTCGACGAGCTGAGGGACCGCGCACGCGAGATCGGGATCGAGGGACGCTCGTCCATGAACAAGGAAGAGCTGATCGAGGCTCTGCGCGAGCACTGAGCCGCGAACCGGACGCTCAGCGCGCGGCGCCGCCCCGCAGCACGAGCCGGGAGAGCGAATCGAGCGCGAAGCCCAAGACTCCGATCACCAGGATCACCGCCATCACCTGGTCGTACGCGAGCTGATCGCGGGCGTTGAGGATCTGGTAGCCCAGGCCCGAACGGACACCGAGCATCTCGGCGGGGACGAGCACGATCCACGCCGTCCCCAGCGCGAGGCGGATTCCTCCGAGGATCGACGGGCGCACCGCGGGGATGACGACCCGGGTCAGCCGCTCCCAGCCGCTGGCCCCCATCGTGCGCGCCACGTCCAGGTATCCGGGATCCATGGCCTGTACGCCGGCGGAGGTCGAGAGCATGATCGGCCAGATCGCGGCGGCGGCGACCAGGAAGATCACTGGTTCATTGCCGATGCCGAAGACAGCCACCGCGACGGGCGCCCAGGACAGCGGGGAGATCATCCGCAGGAACTGCACCAGTGGCCCGGCGACCGCCTCGGCCCGTCGACGCAGCCCCAGCCACAGCCCGAGCGGGACGCCGAGGAGGGCGGCCACCGCGAGCCCGGCGACCAACCGGTAGAGGCTCACCGCGGCATCGGCGAACAGGACGCCGCGGTCGATGAGGTCGCCGAACCCGGACCATGTCTCGATAGGCGACATCCCCCCGATGACCGGGTCGTCGGTGACCCACCCCGAGGTCAGCAGCGCCCAGACCGCCAGTCCGAGCAGGAGTCCGATCAATCCGGCACCCCACCGGGCGAGGAGCCCCGAGCCGGGGGCGGCAGGCCCCACGGGTCTGCGACGTCGCCCGGTTGCCGGCCGGGCGCCGTCCGTACCGTCTGCGGCCGCCGGATCCGTCTCCGGGTCGGGGATCGGGTGGGTGCGCGTCATCTAGATCAGCCGTTCGTGTCGGGTGAGAGAGGCCGGTAGACCGAGTGCGGCCGGCCCCCCGTGGCGGGCGATGGCCGCCCGGACGAACCGGTCGTCGACGAGGTCGGCGTGGACACCGGAAGGGTCCAGGCCGTCGAGGAAGCGGGTCTCGCCGTCGACGACCGTCTGCCGCATCTGCCGGACCAGTTCGGAGGTGAAGCCGGGGAACGGGAAGGGGTGGAAGTCGATCCGCGGACGGTCGGGGCCGCCCTCCGGATCCGGAACGGTGCCGGCCATCGCCACCTCCACGGCCTTGGGCGGCTGCGGGAGATAGCCCTTCCCGGACAGGATCGCGGCCGCGGCCGGACGGTCGGCTCGGATGTTCAGCTGCGCGGCCACCCCGGCGTCCACCAGCGCCTGGACCGTGTCGGGACGGTTGTCGATCAGGTCCCGGTGCACCACCGTGACGCAGCAGGCGTGGTCGCGCCAGACCTGGTCGAGCAGCATGTGGAGCGTCCCGACGCCCTGGGCCACGGCTCCCGCGTTGAAGGGGTCCGCGACGGTGAACGCCGAGATCGAGCCGGTGGCCAGCGCGGGGATCATGTCGGAGGGCCCCATGACCACCAGTTCGACGGTTCCACCGGACCTGCTGGGAGACGTCCGTGCGACCGGGGTGAGGCCGTTCGCCCGCAGGACCCGCTGCAGGAGGATGTTGTGGATAGACCACCAGCCGGGGATCGCCACCTGGGTTCCGGCGAGTTGTCCGATGTCCGTGATCTGCGGTGCGACAGTGATCGCGCCGCCCCCGGTGTGGTTCCAGCTCACCACGTTCACGTCGGCCCCGATGACGTGCCGCAGCTGGACAGCCGACGGCATGAGCAGGTGGATGAGGTCGACCTGGCGGGTGAGGAACGCCTCCATGAGCGCGGACCACGAGCGGAAGAGCACCGGGCGGCCCACCAGGAGCTTCTGTTGTTCGTAGAGCCCGTCACCGTGCGCCACGAGCAACGGCGCCGCGTCGGTGATGGGCAGGTATCCGATCCGCAGTTCCTCGGTGGCCACACCCCGCGGTGCTGTCGCGGCCGTCACCAGGGACCCGAGCGCCGCGGCACCACCCACGGCTCCGGCCCCCACCGCGAGCGCACCTCCGGCGCGCAGGAGTGTTCGACGGTCGACGGTGAGGCGTGCCGCCCCGGACTGATCCGCCATCGTCGGCCGTCAGGCGGTCCGGTACGCGGCGAGGATGCTCGCCCGGAGGTCCGGATCGGACTCCGTGGCACCGTGGGCCGGGTTGACCCACTCGTCCTGCACCCGCCCCGTCGAACCGAGCAGGGCGATCCTCGAGCCGACGACGAGCGCCTCGTCGACGTCGTGCGTCACCATCACCGTGGTCACGCCGAGGTCGGCGGTCACTCCGACGAGCCAGCGCTGTGAATCCGCGCGCGTCACGGGATCGAGGGCGCTGAACGGCTCGTCGAGAAGGAGGATCTCGGGACGTGTCGCGGCCGCGCGAACCACCGCCACCCGCTGGGCCTGACCACCGGAGATCTGGTCCGTCCTGGCGTCCGCGAGCTCGGCGATCCCGAAGTGCTCGAGCAACTCGTCCACGTGGGAGGTGTCGACGCGACCGCGCAGGGCACGGAACCGCCCGCCCAGCGCGACGTTCTCCCTGACCGAGAGCCACGGGTAGAGCAGGGGCTTCTGGAACACGACCCCGTAGGAGTGTGTGCGCCCGTCGCCGCCACTGTGCGATCCCAGGCGGAGTTGGCCGCCGGCCGGTTCCTCCAGCCCCGCGAGGAGCCGCAGGAGGGTGGACTTGCCGACCCCGGACGGACCCAGCAGGACCAGGGACTCCCCCGCGAGCACGGACAGGTCCAGGTCGTCGAACAAGAGCCTCCCGCCGGGGAGTCTGTACCGCAGGCCGGTGACGCTGACGGTCACGGGCTGCTCGAGGACACCGGCGGTCACGTGGCCGTCCCGAGCCGGTCGAGTTCCCACCGCAACTGGGACTGCGAGGGGGACTGGACGGGGAGGAATGCGGCCTCGCGCATCCGACGGTTGGCGGGTGCGCCCTGGGCGTAACCCATGCCGCCGCAGAGGATGGCCTCGAGACGCGTGGCGGCCGGGGCGATCTCGGCGCCGTCCAGGCGTAGCAGGAGGAGGTCGACGAGAGCGCCGTCTCCCGGCCGCGCCGCCAGGCGGTGCAGCTCGGAGTGCATGTGCTCGTGGCGCGCAGCCAGGACGGAATGCTCATCAGCGGAGAACGCACCGAGTCCCTCGAGGCGTCCCTCGGCCTCCGTGACGGAGCGCGCGGCGACGCCCGAACAGAACGCGGCCTGCAGGACGAGGAACTGCGGACGGACGCCGGACAGGAAGTCCGCCAGGTCCTCCCCCAGTACCTGCTCGTCGGGGACGACGACGCCGTCGAGCCCGATCATGGTGGAGGCCGTGGCGTTGAGTGCCAGGAGGTCCGGGGCGTTGCGGATGTCGACGCCGGGGGACGACGCCTCGAAGGCGAGGACGAGACTGCGCCCGTCCTCCGTGTTGGCGGCGAGCACGATCGTGCTGTCCACGTAGACGTTGGACGCCCACGCTATGGGGCCGTCGATCCGGTACCCGCCGTCGACGGGCGTGGCCGTGATCGGGACCCTGCCCAGGCCGACCACCTGGCGCTGGGCCGCCGCCATTCCGGTCACACCGGGTCGCTCGCCCGTGGCGACGGCACGGTACGTCCGCTCGGCGGTCTCCGACCGGTCCGCCGCGTGGCGGAGGTAGGCGGCGGTCATGCGTTGTGCCCACGCGCCGAAGGCCACGGCCAGACTCTCTGTCGCCACGGCCTCGATGATCGTGGCTGCGACGGCGACCGGGGTGCGGTCGACGTCGAAGAGCCCGAGGTCGGCGAGCGCGGAGATGTCCTGCCTCAGGTCCGCGTCCCCGCGGTCCAGGGCGGACGCCCGGGCGGCGACCGACTCGACGACCGCGACGAGCGCTGCGGGGTCGACGCCGCCGAGGTCCCCGGCGGTGAGCCGGGCCCGCGGGGCTCCGAGGTCAGGGGCGAGAGTGCCGGCCGTGGACCTGCTCATGCCAGCTCGTGCAGACGAGAGATGGGGGTGGAGACGATCTCACGCGCCCTGACGACGGAATCCGTGTCGGGTGCGTTGTAGAAGCACAGGCACTTGTCCGTGTCCTCACGGACGTAGGTGCGCAGGAAGGAGACCTCGGGGATTTCCGCGTACTTCGGGGACTTCTCCTTCTTGCGCGTGAGGTAGGTGTCCATGTCGATCTCCGCGGGGATGTCCCACTCCACCAGGTACCCGGCCTCGGGGCGGGCGGCCTTGATGGTCTCCAGGTCGGTACCCACCAGGCGCACCTGGGCGGGCTCGGTCACCTCGGCGGCGCCGAGAGCGGACGCGTCCAGCGCGGGGGCCTCGGTGGCGCAGGCGCCGTCCGGGCCGTCGGCGAGCTCGACGATGGTGAACACACGCGCGGCGCCCTTGGTGATCTGCGTCTCGATGATCTCGGCACCGGAGTCGGTGATCGCACCGGCGATGGCGTCGATGAGCGACGACGGGTCGGCCTGCTGCTCCTGAGAGGGGGTGGTCTCATACAGGAAGAGGGTCATTGAGTGTCCTTTCCGGGACGTGGCGATGTGCGTACGTTAGGGCAGAACAGACCGATCTGTCTATTTATTCCCCCGCACCTGCACCCCCTTCCCCGGACGGCCGGACGGTGAACACTGGTCCGACGGGATCGCGGCGATCCGGGCCCGCCACTACAGTCGAGGCATGCGCACCGTCCTCCACAGCAAGCTCGACGAGTTCTCCGACCAGCTGGTCCGGTTCTGCGAGATGAACACCCGACTGCTCGATCTCGCCAGCGTGGCGCTCCTCGAGGGGGACGAGGTCGCGGCCACCGAGGTCATCGACGGCGCGGCCGAGGTGGAGGATCTGCGCGAGGACAGCGAGCAGCACGCCTTCGACCTGCTGTTGCTCGAGGCCCCCGTGGCCCGCGACCTGCGTCAGGTGGTCTCCGGCATCTACATCGTCGAGCACTTCACCCGGATGGCCGCGCTCACCGGGCACATCGCACGCGTGGCCCGGCGCCGGCACCCGAACCCCGTCATCCCCGAGCCCGTGGTCCCGGTGATCCGCGAACTCGCGGAGAAGGACTCGGCCATGGCCAGGAACCTCGGACTCCTCCTCCCCACCAAGGACGTCCGCCTCGCGCTCTCGCTCGACTCGCAGGACGATGCCGTCGACACCCTCCACGCCGACCTCATGAGGCAGATCTCCGCCCAGGACTGGCCGCACGGTTCGGTCGCGGCGGTGGACCTGGCGCTCCTCGCCCGCTACTACGAGCGGTTCGCCGACCATACGGTCAGCATCGCCAACCGCATCGTCTACCTCGCCACCGGGGAGAGGCCCGAGGGCGGTTCGCTCTCCCACCTCGACGACGGCACCGTCCTCGACTGAACCCCTCAGTCCTCCCACGTCAGGAGCCCACCGTGACCCGTCCGATCCACTTCGAGATCCACGCCTCCGACCCGGCCCGGGCGTGTGGGTTCTACGCGGCCGTCTTCGGGTGGACCTACCAGGACTGGAGCGACTTCGCCGGCTCACCGTACTTCGGCGTCACGTCCGGTCCGGAGGACCAACCGGGCATCAACGGCGCGATCATGCAGCGCCACGGCGACACCCCCGCCAGTGGTTCACCCGTCGCCGGCGCGGTGCTCACGATGGGGTGCGCGGACTTCGACGCCACCGCCCGCACGATCCTGAACGCCGGCGGGACAGTGGCCCTGGACAAGCACGCCCTGCCGGGCATGGCGTGGCAGGGATACTTCCTCGACACCGAGGGCAACGTGTTCGGCATCCACCAGCCCGACCCCGACGCGAAGTAGGACCCACACATGACCCGGATCGCGATCATCACCGGCGGAGCCGGAGGCATGGGACTGGCCACCGCCGAGATCCTGGGACGCGACCACGACGTCCTGCTGGCCGATCTGGACCGGGGCCGGCTCGACCAGGCGGCCGCCCGACTCTCGGCGCAGGGTATCGGGGTGTCCACCGCGGTCTGCGACATAACCGAGCGAGCCTCGGTGCAGACGATGTTCGCGCAGGCCCGGACTCTCGGAGACCTCCGTGCGGTCGTACACACCGCCGGGGTGAGCCCCCGGATGGGAGACGCGGAGACGATCGTCCGGATCAACGCGCTCGGAACCGTCTACGTGACGGAGGCGGCGCTGGCCGTGGCGAGCGCGGGCTCCGCGCTGGTGAACGTGTCCTCCATCGCGGGTCACCTGCTGCCGTCGGCCCTGCGGCCCGTCCGCGCGTTCCGGTCCGCGCTCTCGGGCGATCCGGCCCGCATGGCGGCCGCCCTGACCCGGCTGTCGGAGCTGACCCCGGGCTCGGGCGGCCCGGGAACCGCGTACTCGCTGAGCAAGGCGTTCGTGATCTGGTATTCCGAGCGCATGGCCGCCGCGTTCGGGCAGAGGTCCGCGCGCATCCTCTCCGTCTCCCCCGGCAGCTTCGACACCGAGATGGGCCGGCTGGAGAAGAAGAGCGGTTCAGAGAGGATGGTCGAGTTGGCCGCCCTCAAGCGGTTCGGCACCCCGGAGGAGATCGCCGAGCTCCTCGCGTTCTGCGTGAGCGAGAAGCCCGGCTACCTGACCGGTACGGACATCCTGTGCGACGGTGGCAACAAGGCCGGGCTCACCCTGTCCGGCATGATCTCCATGGCACGGGGGCGCTGAGCACCGCCTGGTCTCACCGGCAGATCGCGCCCGTCGAGGCCGACTGCACGAGCTTGGAGTACTTGGCCAGGACACCGCGGGTGTAGCGGGGCGGGAGCGGCTCCCACCCGGCGCGACGCGAGTCGAGCTCGGCCCCGTCGACCAGCAGGTCGAGCGTCCCGTCGGAGACGTCCAGGCGGATGCGGTCGCCGTCGCGGACCAGCGCGATCGGGCCACCGTCCACCGCCTCGGGGGCGATGTGGCCGACGCACAGGCCGGTGGTGCCACCGGAGAACCGCCCATCCGTCATCAGCAGCACGTCCTTGCCGAGGCCGGCACCCTTGATGGCCCCGGTGATCGCGAGCATCTCCCGCATCCCCGGGCCGCCCTTGGGCCCCTCGTAGCGGATCACCACGACGTCCCCGGAGGTGATCGTGCCGTCCTCCAGCGCGTCCATCGCGGAACGCTCCCGCTCGAACACGCGGGCCGTGCCCTCGAAGACGTCGGAGTCGAAGCCGGCGGACTTGACCACGGCCCCCTCCGGCGCGAGCGAACCGTGCAGGATCGTGATGCCGCCGGTCGGGTGGATCGGCTGGTCCATCGCACGCAGCACAAGCCCGTCCGGGTCCGGCGGGGCGATGTCCGCGAGGTTCTCGGCGACGGTGCGTCCGGTGACGGTGAGGCAGTCTCCGTGGAGCAGGCCTGCGTCGAACAGGGCTCTCATGACCACCGGCACTCCGCCGATCCGGTCGACATCCGTCATCACGTGCGCACCGAACGGCTTGACGTCCGCCAGGTGCGGCACCTTGGCACCGATACGGGCGAAGTCGTCGAGGGTGAGCTCGACCTCCGCCTCGCTGGCGATCGCGAGCAGGTGCAGGACCGCATTGGTGGATCCGCCGAAGGCCATGACCACGGCGATGGCGTTCTCGAACGCCTCCTTGGTCATGATGTCCCGGGCGGTGATCCCTCGGCGCAGCAGCTCGACCACGGCCTCACCGCTCGCCTTGGCGTAGTCGTCGCGCCGACGATCCGGGGCCGGCGGGGACGCGCTCCCCGGGAGGGACATCCCCAGGGCCTCGGCCGCGCTCGCCATGGTGTTGGCGGTGTACATGCCACCGCACGCACCCTCGCCGGGACAGATGGCGCGCTCGATGGTGTCGACGTCCTCGCGACTCATCAGACCGCGTGAGCACGCCCCGACGGCCTCGAACGCGTCGATGATGGTGACCTGCTTCTCCGTGCCGTCGGAGAGGGTGGCGAAGCCGGGCAACGTGGAACCGGCGTAGAGGAAGACGCCGGCCAGGTCGAGGCGCGCGGCGGCCATGAGCATCCCCGGCAGCGATTTGTCACAGCCGGCGAGCAGCACCGAACCGTCGAGCCGCTCGGCGCTCATCACCGTCTCCACGCTGTCGGCGATCACCTCGCGGGACACGAGCGAGAAGTGCATGCCCTCGTGCCCCATCGAGATACCGTCGGACACCGAGATCGTGCCGAACTCGAGCGGGTAGCCGCCGCCGGAGTGCACGCCTTCCTTCACCGCCTTGGCCAGGCGGTCGAGCGAGAGGTTGCACGGGGTGATCTCGTTCCACGAGGACGCGACACCGATCTGGGGTTTGACCCAGTCGTCGTCCCCCATCCCGACCGCGCGGAGCATGCCACGCGCGGCGGTCTTCTCGAGGCCGTCGGTGACGTCCCGGCTGCGGGGCTTGATATCGACACCGTCGCGGGTGCTCGTCTGATCCGTCTGCTGCGTCATACCGCCAGACTAGGCGGTGGACGGTGGCGGGCCACAGGAGAGGCGACGGGTCAGACCGGGGTCAGCTCGAGCAGGCGCCCACCCGGGCCGTCCTCGAGCACCCAGATGGCCCCGTCGGGGGCCTCGGCCAGCGCCCTGACCCGCTCACCCATGTCCCACTCCTGCACGACCGTCGCGGTCTCGTCCTGCAGTTCCACGCGGACCAGTACCTGCCCGGACAGTCCGCCCACGAGTGCGCTGCCGCTCCAGCCGTCGAAGCGGTCCCCGCCGTAGATCAGGAGGCTCCCGGGAGAGATGGCGGGTACCCAGTAAGCGGCGGGCGGGACGAATCCGTCGCCGTCCCGGTGTTCCGGGATGTCCCCACCGTCGTAGTGGCGTCCCATCGAGGCCCGGGGCCACCCGTAGTTCCCGCCCTCGGCGAGCAGGTTGAGCTCGTCGCCGTGACGGGGGCCCATCTCGGACACCCAGATGCGGCCCTGTGGATCCTCGGCGATGCCGAGGGCGTTGCGGTGGCCGATGGTCCACAGGTCGGCGGCGGAACCGTCTTCTCCGGCCCACGGGTTGCCGGGCGCCGGCTCCCCGTCCGGGGTCAGGCGCACCACGCCGCCCAGGTTGCTGGAGGTGTCCTGGGCGGGGGTCTGCTCCTGTCGGTCGCCCGACGTCACGAAGAGATGGTCCTCGCGGACGAGCAGGCGCAGGGCGAAGTGTCCGTTGCCGGCGGCGGGGTCCTGCTCCCAGATCACCTCGAGGTCCGTCAGTTCGGCGCGTTCCGCATCGAGCGTCGCGCGCCCCACCACGCCCTGCGCACCCTCGGGAAGGTCGCGCACCCAGCTGAGGTAGACGGTGCCGTCGTCGGCGTAGGTGGTGCCCGCAGCGACGTCGTGCAGACCTCCCTGTCCGGAGTCTTCGACCGGCGGCACCCCGGCGACCTCGGCGACGTCGCCGGTGGCCTGGTCGCGCAGCAGTAACTCGCCACCACGCTGTGAGATGAGCAGGTGCTCGGATCCGGGCAGGAAGGTCATCGCCCACCCCTCGTCGAATTCACCGTGCTCCGTCACCCGGAAATCCTCCGCAGGGGCAGCGGTGGACGGGGCCTGCCCCGCCCGGTCCCCGGGATCGACCGAGGCGGTTCCGCCGGTACATCCGGTCAGAACGAGGGCCGATGCCGTTACCGGGATGAGGAGTCGTCGCATGACTTCACGGTATCGGCTTCGCGGCCGACCCGACGCCGACGCCGGGCCGGGCCGGGACTCCACGGACGACCCGCCGGGCCCGTCAGTCCCCGTCGCCGCGGGCGCGGTCGTAACGCCGTAGGGTCTCCCGGCGCTCCTCGGCGTGGTCCACGATGCGCTCGGGGTACCCGTGGTCGTAACCGTCGGGCGCGCGCCACGGCTCGTGCGCGGCGGCGCCCGTCAGGTGCGCGAGCTCGGGGATCCACCGGCGCACGTAGTCACCGTCCGGATCGAACTTCACCCCCTGGGTGACGGGGTTGAACACCCGGAAGTACGGCGAGGCGTCGGTGCCTGTCCCGGCCACCCACTGCCACCCGTGGTTGTTGGACGCCAGGTCTCCGTCCCTCAGGTTGTCCAGGAAATACCGGGCCCCGGACGGCCACCACACGTGGAGGTCCTTGACCAGGAAACTGGCGGTGACCATGCGGACCCGGTTGTGCATCCACCCCTCGGCCCGCAGCTGCCGCATGCCGGCGTCCACGAACGGGTACCCGGTCAGCCCCTGCTGCCACGCCTCCTCGAGCGCAGCGGTCTCCGGACCCTCGTCGTAGTCCATCCCCGCCAGCGCGTCGCGCAGGTCTCGCCAGGCCGACCGGGGCCAGTGCCACAGGACGTCCGCATAGAACTCCCGCCAGGCCAGCTCGGCGACGAACCGGCGCGCGCTCTCGGAATCCGCGGCGGGGTGGTCCGCGAGCTCGGCCAGGATCGTCCGCGGGTGGATCTCGCCGTACTTCAGGTGCACCGACAGACGGCTGGTCGTGTCGAGATCCGGCCGGTCCCGCTGGTCGCCGTACGAGGACAGGTCGTCGCGCAGGAAGGACCGCCACCGCGCGAGGGCCGCCTGCTCACCGGCCTCTCCCCCGCGCCCCGCGCTGCCGTCCCCGGGGGCGGCACCGTTGGACCCGGGGTCGGTGTCCTGCGACGCGCCCGCGCCCGCGTCCGGGTCCGGGTCCGGGTCCGGGTCCGCGGCCCACACGACGTCAGCGGGCCGCTCACCGGGCTCCGGCCAGCCGTGGTCGTGCCAGGCCCTCGCGAAGGGGGTGAAGACCCGGTAGGGCTCACCGGATTTGTTGAGAACCCTGCCCGGGCCCACCGCGTAGGGCGACCCGGTCTCGACGAGTTCCCTCCCGCCGCGCGCGAGGCGTTCCCGCACCCGCTCGTCCCGCCGGCGCCCGTAGGGTGTGGATTCGCGACTCACGTGCACCTGGGCGGCGTCCACCGACTCCGCCAAATCCGCGATCACCTCGGCGGGCTCGCCCGTGCGGATGATCAGGGCGCCACCGGTGTCCGCGGACAGAGCCGCGAGGGAGGCCTCCAGTCGCTCGACCCGGACGCCTCCCCGGGCGAGCAACACCGGGTCGCGCACGAACACCGGCAGGACCTCGTCCGAGGACTCGACCGCGGCCAGGAGCGCGGGATGATCTGCCAACCGCAGATCACGCCGGAACCACAGGATCGAGATGGTCACGCCGCCTCCAGAACTCCTCGGGCGGGCCCTGTCCACCGGATCCGTCCGGGACCCGCCGCCGTGGTTCGATTGTGGCAGAAGTGCTCACCTGAGCGAGGACGCCGAGGTGAAGGCCGCCGTCACCGCGCGGTCGATCGCGGACGGACGGACTCCGAGTGCGCTCGCGGCCACCGGATGCAGGAACATCCGGATGGCGCCGGAGGGGACCGCGGCCGGCCACCACTGGCGGGGTCGGAGCAACTGACCGCGGTAGCGCGTGAGCGCCGGGGTCCCGACCAGCATCCCGGTCTGGTCGCGGAAGTAGGCGTCGAAGTCGTCCACCGTGGCGGGCAATGGCGTGTCCGAGATGCCGTAGGCGCGATACCAGGTGCAGCACCTGGCGTAGAGCGACCGGCGTTCCTCGGCGCCCAGCGGTCCGCGGAATCTGGTGATGGTCTCGAACAGTGAGTCCACATAGGTGGCGTGTTGGAAGTGGAAGACCGTTGGGTCCAGCGAGTGGTAGCGGTTGCCGTCGGCGTCGGTTCCTCTGATCGTGTCGTGCGTGACCACGATGCGCCGCGGTATCCAGGTCTCGGGATGCGGGTCGAACGCCATGGCGATCGTCGGGGGGACCGAACGCTGCTTGTGCAGCCAGACGAAGCCGGGCGAGGGCGAGTGCTCGAGCATCGCCGCGCTGATCGCCGGGTGCATCAGCTGCAGGGACACCGCGCGGGGCAGCATGAACAGGAACTGCCGGGATCGGAGGTGCTCGAACAGGTCGGTTGGCGCGGTGGTCGTGCGCGTCATCGTCGGCCCCGCTGTCCGTCCCGCCGTTGTGTTTGACGGGCGAGCGCGGGAAAGTGGGGTACGACGTGCTGGGCCAGCTCGTGGACGACCTCCCGGATCGGCCGGCGTGAGGCCCCGACCCCCAACAGGACGTGGTTGACCCCGATCCCCCGCAGGTCACCGAGGTGCTCGATCAGACGCCGGTGACCGATCCGGAATCCGAAGTCGATCGGCGAGGCCGCCTCGTCGGGGTCGTCGGCCAGGTCGATCTGGAGCGATTGTGCGAAGGGTCTGAACTCCTCGTCGTCGTGGCTTTCTCTCACCAGTTCGCGCCACCGCGCGGCGGTCCGCCGCTGTGCGTCGAAGTCACGCGGGTAGGTCATCCATCCGTGGCCGTGCTCGGCCAGGAACCCGATGCTCTGCTGGCACGAGCCGGTCATGATCAGCGGCACCGCCGAGGCGGTGGGTTTGGGGACCACGTCGGCGCTGTGCATCCACCCTCCGGACCAGCGGATCCCGCGCATCTCCGTGGTGAGGGCATGAGTCATCACCGAGAGGTTCTCCCGGAACCTCTCGCCGCGCTGTCCCTGCTCCAGTCCGAACGCGCGGAACTCCTCCGGCCGGTCGCCGGACGCCACGCCCAACAGGAGCCGGCCGCCGGAGAGGCGGTCCAGGCTGGCCGCAGACTTGGCCACGTGCAGTGGATGGCGGACGGGAAGGACGACGGCTGCCGTACCGAGCGCGATCCGGCTGGTGTGTGCGGCCATGTACGTCAGGAACACCCACGGGTCGTAGACCTGGCCCACGTCGCCGAACGACGGGACCCGCAGCGGGATGTCACGGGCGTAGAGGGCGGCGAACCCCCCGGCTTCCGCGGCCCGGGCGATCTCGACCTGCCCGTCGATATCCGAGGCGTCGCCCTGGTCGGCCCGGGTTCGCAGCGGGAATCCCAGTCCCAGCGTCAGGTGCCCCTCGCCGAACGTGCGACGGAAGCCCGGCAGCAGCCGGGGGTCCGCGTCGGACAACGTGCACGGCGAGGTGGTCATGGGCACCACCCTCGCACGACCCGTCGGACGCCGGTCGGGGGTCTCGCGCGCTCCCCGATCAACTAAGCTCTCCTTAATCGACCGAGTGAGAGGCCGGACGTGACCACCACCCTCCTGGCCGCCGAGGCGTCCTCCACCGAGCTCGTCTCCCTGTTCTGGATCGTCCTGGCGGTCTGGGCGGCGCCGCTACTGTCCGGTCTCACCCGCTCGTTCATCCCGGGCGTGGTGCTCCTCCTGGTGGGCGGGATGCTGATCGGCCCCAACGGGCTGGGCCTCGCGGTGGAGTCCGGCGGGATCGTCCTGCTGTCCGAGCTCGGCCTGGGGATGCTCTTCCTGCTGGCCGGGTTCGAGCTCGAGGTCTCCACGCTCACCGGGCGCGGCGGGCGACGCGCCGCCGGGACCTGGGTCGTCAGCCTGATCCTGGCAGCCGGGGTGGGGTGGATGGTCTCGGGCCGCTGGGAGACCGCCGTGGCGATCGGGCTCCTGCTCACCTCCACGGCCATCGGGACCCTGCTGCCGATCCTCAAGGGCTCCGGTCACGAGAGCACCCCCGTCGGCCGCGCGGTCCTCACCCACGGCGCGGTGGGCGAACTGGGGCCGATCCTGGTGATGGCGGTGCTTCTCGGTACCCGCAGTATCGAGTCCTCCATCGCGGCCGTCGGGCTGTTCCTGTTCGCCGCTCTCGTGATCCTGGCGGTGCCGGCCCGCCTGCTCCACATCCCAGCACTCGGTCGGGCGCTCCTGCAGGGCACCACCTCCACCGGTCAGCTGGCCATGCGGACGGTGATGCTGCTCCTGGCCACGATGATGGTCGTGGCCACGGTGTTCGGCCTGGACGTGGTGCTCGGCGCCTTCGCCGCCGGCATGATCTTGCGTCGGCTTGTCGACTCCCTCGGTGCGCACCTGCGCGGCGGCAGCAGCACCCAGGACCGCGGCCTGGCGGCGATCCTGCTCCGCCAGCTGGAGACGGTCGGCTACACCCTGTTCATCCCGGCCTTCTTCGTGGTGTCGGGAATGAGCATCGACCTGGGGGCCGTGGCGGCGTCGCCGTGGGTCCTGGTGGCGGCGGTGGCGAGCATGCTCGTCATCCGCGGCGGAGGGGTGTGGCTGGGTGAGACCGTCACCCGTGCGAGCCCGGGGCTCGACGGTCCACGTGAGCGGGCACGGGTTGGTCTCTATGCGGCGACCGGTCTCCCGATCATCGTGGCGGTCACCGAGGTCGCCGTGAACAACGGTCTGATGACCGGCGAGATCTCGTCCGTTCTCGTCGCGGCGGGGGCCGTCACCGTCCTGCTCTTCCCCCTCCTGGCGGAGCTCGTGCGGGCCGGGGACCCGGGTAGCCGGCCGGCAGTGGCGCCCCCTCCAGGGGAGGAACCAGGCGCACCGGGACCACGGGGACACGACGACGAGACCGACGCCGACACTTACACCGAGAATGACGACGACAACGAGCACGGGTACCGGTGAGGCTCGGCCACGTCGGCGGAAACCGGGGAACTGACGCCGAGCGAGCCGCCTACCGGCGAGAGGCCGTCCCCGAGTTCTCGCGCGTCGGCAGGGCCGTCGGCACCAGGAGCCGGGGCCCGTAGGCAAGGAGCAGGCCTGCGACCAGGGCGCCGACACCACCTGCGGCCATGTCCCCGATCGTGTCGTCGAGGGTCACGTAGATCCGGTCCGTGAGGTAGGCGTGGCCGAACCATTCAACCATTTCCCACAACGCCCCCAGGGCGAGGCCGAAGGCGGCGGTGAGCACCACCGCCCCCACGGCCGAGAACCCGCGGGCGGACGGTGCCGACACGATCCCGCGGTGCGCGAGGAACAGGTAGGTCACCACCGCCAGGGCCCCGGCGCACACGACGTGGACCGCGATGTCCCACCACCAGATCCGCGTGTACAGGTCGTAGACGTTGCTCCAGGCCGCCACGAGCAACGTCACGGACACGGCGGTGTCCGCCCACGGCCTCATCCCGATGAAGCGCGGGAGCATGAGGCCGGGCAGTGTGAACGCGACGATGGCCGCGTCCGTCAGTCCGTGAAGCAACAGGGCGAGGAGGACGCTGAGGGTTCCGAGGATCCGCAGTGCGTCCGCCGCCATCTGCGCGCGGTTCTCCGCGGGCCGGAGGAAATTGTCGATCACGTGTCGGAATCTCCTTCCTCGAGCCCCACGACGGCGTGTACGGGCAGATGGTCCGACGCCCACCCGCCGCCGTGTCGTAGCGGGTTGACCGCGGCGTGGGTGACCCTAAACGCTGACGAGGCGAGTATCCAGTCGATCCGCGACCCGTTCCTCCGGGGCGGGCGGTAGTCGGCGTACGTTCCCCACTCCTCACTCACATGGGTCCGAGCGCTGCGCCAACTGTCCGCGAGGGTCCCGTCCCGCACCAGCTCGCGCACCGCCGCGCCGGACGGTCCGGTGTTGAGGTCGCCGGTCACCACGGCCGGCATCCCGGCGGCGGACACCAGGTCTCCGATAGCCCGCGCAGACCGGAGCCGCGAGCGCGCCGAGAACGGGTCGAGGTGGGTGTTGACCATGAGGAAGCGCCGAGAGGTCCCACGATCGCGGAACGTCGCCGAGACCACGACGCGGGGGAAGACGTTCCCCCAGGACACCGAACCCGCCCGAGTGGGCTCGTCGGACAGCGCGGCCTGCTCCCAGTCGAGGAGCTCGAGCCTGCCGGCGTCGTAGAAGATCGGCGAGGCCTCACCGCCTCCGTCGGCGCCCCTGCCCCGCCCGACGAGCTCGTACCCTTCACCGAGGGCCTCGCACACCACCGCCGCCTGGTCCCCGAGCACCTCCTGGGCACCGAGAAGCGTCG
This sequence comes from Dietzia sp., assembly GCA_046292305.1. Lineage (GTDB taxonomy): Bacteria > Actinomycetota > Actinomycetes > Mycobacteriales > Mycobacteriaceae > Dietzia. The sequence goes on from JBKBRA010000001.1 coordinate 69,158, forward strand.
GTCGTTCGGCCGCCAGGAGTGCCCGGAGCCGGGGAGCCCGGTGGCCCCAGCGGTCGGCCGGGCGCGTGAGCACGGCCGGCACCGGACGGCGGATGTTCCAGCTCATCACGTGGAGGGCCGGCGGGATCACCTGTCCGATGAGGTGTGAGGGCTCGGGCCCCGCGGCCGGGGCGGCGCCGGGGGCGTGCGGTGCCATCGTGCGGTCCTAGAATCCGGAGCAGGTGGTGGATCCCCAGTGTATTCGGGAAGGATGGCGACCGTGCCGATGCCCTCACCCCTTCCCGTGAAGGACGGGGTCGGGCCGACGCGGTTACGCGTGCCGACGAGCGGGCCGTGGGCGACGATCGCCGAGTACGTGGTCGAGCGGTTCGATCACCTCGACCCTGTCGACCTGCACCGCCGCTTCGCCGCCGGCGATTTCGTGGGCGCCGACGCCTGTCCGGTCGGCCCCGGAGCGGTGCTCGGTTCCCATGAGTTCGTCTGGTATCACCGCGAGCTGCCGGCGGAGGAACCGCTCCCCTTCCACGAGGAGATCGTGCACGTCAGCGGCGACCTGGTCGTGATCGACAAACCCCACTTCCTCCCCACCACCCCGACGGGCAGGTTCCTGCGCGAGTCCGCACTCGTCCGTCTCCGCGTCCGGCTCGACAATCCCGACCTCACCCCGGTCCACCGTCTGGACCGCGCCACGGCCGGGTTGGTGATGTTCTCGGCCCGTCCCTCCACCCGGGGCGCGTACCAGACGCTGTTCGAACGACGTGAGGTCGCGAAGGCCTACGAGGCGGTCTCGTCGCTACCGCCGGGGTGGGATCCGCGCACGCCGGAGCTCTCCGGGCGACCGCTCCCTCTGGTCCACCGCGATCACCTCGAGAGGCTGCGCGGCCACCAGCGGGTCGCCGTCCGCCCCGACCGCCGACCCAACACCGAGACCCTCGTCGACGTCCTCGGATCGGGCAGGAGCGCCGCCGGTCGCCCTGTCCTGCACTCGATCCTGCGCCCACGGACCGGCCGGCTTCACCAGCTGCGGGTGCATCTGTCTGCGCTGGGGATCCCGATCCTGGGAGATCGCCGGTACCCGGAACTGCTGCCGGAAGTCCCCGACGACCACTCCCTCCCACTGCAGTTGCTCGCTAGCGAGTTGGAGTTCACCGACCCGCTCTCGGGTGCGCCCCGACGATTCGTCACCCGCCGGACGTTGTCCGAGGCGCCCGTGCCCGGCGACGCCAGAAGCTCAGGTGGATGACCCCGCTGGGCGAGCTGGTCGTCTCGATGTGGAATCGCTCCTCGAGCCCCTCCATCCCGTCCCACAGCCGTTCCCCCCTGCCCAGGAGGATGGGAACCACGACGATGTGCATCTGGTCGATCAGGTCCGCCTCGAGGAACTGACGGATGGTGCTCGCTCCCCCACCGATACGCACGTCCAGGCCACCGGCCAGTTCGCGCGCGGCGGCGAGCGCCTCGGCAGGCTCGGCGTCCATGAAGTGGAACGTGGTGCCGCCGTCCAGCTGGAGTGTCGGCCGCGGGTGATGGGTGAGCACGACCACCGGGGTGTGGAAGGGCGGGGTGTCTCCCCACCAGCCACGCCACGTCTCGTCCGCCCACGGGCCACGTGAGGGCGCGAACTTGTTGCGGCCCATGATCTCCGCGCCGATCCCCGTGTTCCACCGGCTGGCGAACGCCTCGTCGACCCCCACCGAGGCCTCCTGATCACCGTGGAATCCCATGTCCTGGAAGGTCCGGGTGGGTAGTGCCCACTCGAGCAGTCGGTGCCCGGCGTGACCGAAGGGCGCCTCGAGACACTGTCCCTGCCCCACTCCGAACCCGTCCAGTGAGACGGAGAAGTTGTGGACCCGGACGAGCGGGTCGCGGGCTCCCGCCTGCTCGTCGGTGGACGCGAGTTCGGCGACGTAGGCCGCCAGGTGGGCAAGGGTCTGTTCGCCGCCCTCGACGGCGTGGTACTCCTCGACCGCCCGATCGCGGAGCTCCTTCGTGGGGAACACCGTGCGGAACCCGACACGTGTCCCCTCGCCCCGGGGCTCGAAGACCAGGATCGACTCGAACGCCTCCGGATCGTCCGCGGACCCTCCGTGCAGAAGCGCGATCCGCTCCACCGGGACGATCTCGCGCCAGGTGATCCACTCCTGGTAGTCGGTTCCGTCCGGGCCGTGCATGACGAAGTCCCACACCCCGCCCACACGGAACTCGAAGGACCGGGTGGTGGTGGCGAACCCCTCCGGTCCCCACCACCGTGAGAGGTGTTCCACCTGAGTGAACGCGCGGAACACCAGCTCGCGGGGCGCGTCGATGTACCGGGTGATGCCGACCTCGCGGTCCGCGGTGGCCGATCCGGTGGGGTCACCTCGTCTGTTCTCACTCATGACCTACTCCTCCTGCACTGCCCGCTGCTCTGCCCGCTGCTCTGCCCGCGCCATCTCGTGGACGTAGGCGTCCAATCTGTCGAAGCTCTGGTTCCAGAACCGCTCGAATCCGCCGATCCACTCGTGGACCGGTCGGAGCCCCCCGGCGTCGAGGTCGTAGAGGCGCTGCCTGCCGTCCCGTCGATCGCGCACGAGTCCGACCTCGCGGAGCACGCGCAGGTGTTTGGACGCTCCCGGCTGGGTGATCCCCAGTTCGAGCGCGACCTCGGTGACCGGACGCTCGCCCGCCCGCAACAGGACCAGGATCTCCCTGCGCTGGGGCTCGGCGATCGCGTTGAACACGTCCGAGGTCGTCGCTGCTCGTGCCATGCCCGCAATCATATTCCCATATGGGCAAGTGTCAATGGAAGCGGCGCGATGCCCCGCGCCTCTGTCCGCTCAACAGGTGGGCGTGGGCGCCGCTCCACTCCAGCGGTCGAGGGTCCACGCGACGAGTTGCGGGGTCAGTGGCGCGTCCGCGGCGACCAGCCCGTTGTGATCACGGCCCGGATAGGTCCGGTAGTCGAGCGGCTCACCATCCGCGCACCGGGCGTCCACCCAGTCCTGCTGCATAGCGGGCTTGACCAACGGGTCGGCCAGGCCCTGGGCGATCAGCACGGGGGCGGGCCACGGTCCGGTCGGAGAATTCTCCCTCAGCTTCTCACCCAGGTCGCCGTCGAGCACCGCGTCGGGGAACACCTGCTCGGGGATCTGGGTACCCCGCAACAGGGCCGCGATCGCGTCCTGCTCGTTGAAGCACAGGTCGCCGATCTTCTCCACGCCGTGCGCGGTGCCCGGGTTGAGGTGACCGGCGAGATCCAGCTCGGGGTAGACCTCGTTCCACGAGTGCGCGATGTAGGCGGAGACCGTCTTGCCTCCCACCTCGTCCTTGCTCATCTCGGCGAGCGTGTAGAGGTCGGTGGCGGGGGCCATCGCGGCGATGCCCAGGAGGGTTAGTCCGGGAGCGTAGGCGTCCGCGATCTGACCGGTCCACAGCGCGCCGTGCCCACCCTGGGAGTGACCCCAGACCACGGTGTCGGTGCTCAGTGTCAGGCCGTCGAGTTGCTGCGCCGCGCGGGAGGCGTCGAGGACGTTGCGCGCCTCCACCTGTCCGACCAGGTACGGGTGCATCCCGGAGGTGCCCAGTCCCACGTAGTCGGAGATCACCCCCGCCCAACCGTGTTCGGTCACCATCTGCGTGAGCGCGGTACCCGCGCCGTCGGCGAACGGGGTGGGGCTCATCGACGGCGCGCAGCGCGGGACGATCCCGGTCGTCCCGTGCGCCACGCTGAGCAACGGCAGCGCGTCAGTGCCCCGGTCGCTCGGCGCGATGGCGGTGCCGCTGACGGCGGTCACGGTGCCATCCGGCGTGGTGGTGGTGTAGAGGATGCGCCAGGCGTCGGCCCCGTCGGGAACGCCGGTGGTGAGCGTCTCGGCCCGCAGCAGTACCCCGGGTTCGGCGGGCAGGGGCTCCGTGGCGGTGTAGAAGTCGTCGGGCGACGGTCGGTCGTCCCCCCGCAGCAGCAGTGCGCTGCCCACCGCGAGCGCGACCACCAATAGGAACACCGTCACCGCGAGGATCGTCCGACCCCATCTGCGGATCCGTCCCTCTCCTGTTCGCGCGGTCGCGCGGTCCCGGCGGCGGTGGAGCAACGGCTCCAGAAGTCCTCGGAGCCCCACGAACACCAACCACGCGCCCACGCCGAACTTGATCAGCTCGATGGCCAGCACCGGCCAGACCAGACACAGCAGACCGAACAGAACGGCTGCGGCACCGCTGAACAGCCCCGCCACCCGCCGGTCGGTCTCGCTGCGGACGGCGGCCACGATCGTGTGGACACCGTGCACGATCAACGCGGTGACCATGACCCACAACAGACTGCGGATACTCGCGGACTGCCAGACGAGCACCACGATCCCCGCCGCGGCAGTGGCGAGTCCGGTGAGGATCCGTGCCCACCATCGCGAGTGGCCGGCGCCGTCGCCGCCGATCACCGTCGCGAGCCCGACGACGACGAGGCCGGCGCCCGCCAACCTGACGATCTCGGGGAGGGCGAGGTGGGCCAGGATCAACAGCGAACCCAGGGCGATCGCCACGAGCGCCAGGACGATGCCGGCGACCCGCCTGGTCCGACCGCCCCGATCGTCGACCATCTCGCTCATCGTCATCCCCTCGCGGTGGGCTCAGATCCTCATGCCGACGGCACGGACCGCCCTCGAGTGAAGATATCTGTTATCCGCACCCGTCCAGCTGGAACAGGGTGAGTTCACCCGTTCCCGGTTCCGCCCTGGTGTCGACGACGCCACTCTCCCATCGCCGACGCCAGCACGCGGGCTGTGCTTCGATGAGGCCGTGGACACCACCCGCGCAGCGCCCCTACTCCTGACCACCCTGTCCGCATTCCAAGCCGGTCTGGCAGCCGGGGCCCCATGGGGACGCGCCTCATTCGGCGGCACCCACCCGGGCGTCCTCCCGCCCCGCCTCCGCATGGTCAGCGGGGTCGTGTCACCGGTGTATCTCGCCGCTGCTCGGGCGCTCCTCTCAGAGCGCACACCGCCGCGCCAACGCGAACTCGTCTCGCGTGCCTGTGTGGGCGTCGGGACCGTGGGGACAGTGATGAACGCGATCTCGCCGTCGTCACCCGAGAGGGTCTGGAGCGTGTTCTGCCTCGCCCTCGCCACCGCGTCGTGGCGCGACCTCCGGCGCCGGCACCGAGCGCGGTAGAGCGAGTCTGTGCCGGGGATGCCGGTGGCGGCACACTGGAGGTCATGGACGACCTGAGAGTGGTGCCCGGCCCGGGCCTTCCCGACGGGCTCCGCGTACCCGCGGGAGAGCTGTTCGAGCAGTTCTCCCGTTCCTCGGGGCCCGGCGGGCAGGGCGTCAACACAGCGGACTCCCGTGTGCAACTGAGCCTGGATCTGGCCACGACCTCGGCTTTGAGTGACGTCCAACGCGCCCGCGCGCTCGACCGGCTCGCCCCTTCGCTCTCCGGCACCGTGCTCACCATCGCCGCCTCGGAGCATCGGTCCCAGCGGCAGAACCGGCGGGCCGCACGTGACCGGCTCGCGACCCTGCTCCGCGACGCCCTCGCCCCGGACGCGGTCCGGCGGCCGACGCGACCCACCTACGGTTCGCGCCTGCGACGACTGGACGCCAAGAGCCGGCGTTCACAGGCCAAGGTGAGCCGGAGACGCCCGAACGCGTCGGACTGAACCACTCGCGTACTGCACCCAGTCGTGAGTGGGCGGGGTGGACACCTACTGGTCGAAGGTCATCCAGTTGGACAGCTGGTCGGTGGAGACCTTCGTGAGCCACATCTGCCACAGCGGGCCGAAGGACACCCGCCGCACGCCCAGGTTCTTGAGAACGGCCAGGTCCCCGGCGCCGTGGCCTTTCACAGGATGGGCGGTCACGTTGACCGGGACCGACACGGCACCGACGAGCCTCGTCACCTGATCGGCGGAGGTCAGCCCCACCGGGTAGACCGAGCGCGCGCCCGCCTGCTCCATCAGCACGATCCGCTCGGCCGCCTCGGCGAGTGGATCGGAGAAGACGTCGGGACCCAGCTTGACCGCATCCGTGCGCCCGTTGATCACGAACGGCACACCGGCCTCGTCCGCCGCGCGGCGGGCGCCGGCGATGTAGTCGGCGTGCTCGTGCTTGTCACGAACCCGGTCGCCCTCACCGTGGACCACGTCCTCGATGTTGGCCCCCACCGCGCCGGCCTCGAGCAGTCGCGAGATCAGCTCCTCCGGAGCGAGCCCGTACCCGGACTCCACGTCCGCGCTCACGGGGACGTCGACCGAGTCGGCGATCCTCCTGACCAATCCGAGGTACTCACTGAGGTCCATCTTCTCGCCGTCAGCGCTGCCGATGGCGTCGGCGACCGGGTGGCTTCCCACGGTGAGTCCGTGGAAACCCACGCCCGCGGCGACCCGGGCACTCCAGGTGTCCCATACCGTCGGCAGGACTACGAGGCCTCCCGAGTCGTGTAGCGCTGCCAGTTCCTTTGCCCGTGCACCTACGTCGGTCATCGTCGACGCCTCCTCAGCAGTAGCGGTCCCACGACACTAGGCCTGATCCGCGGGACGCGATAGCTACCAGGAGTGGTTGGCGCCTCTCGCAACCGGCGTGACAGCCCGGGGGCAGTCGAGATCGCCGGGGGCAGGGCGGCGCACGACGGTAGTCTCGGAGCCGTGGCCGGCTGGCACCACCTCACCGCCGCGTCGTCCGCCGATCGGCGGGCTGCCGGGATCGGCGGGCTCTCCGATCACACCCGGGCCCGCCCGACCGGGGTACCCGCCCCGGGAAACGCCGCACATATGTCCGCATTGGACCACACTGCAGGAGAACGCTTAGACGATCACCGAACTGCGCGTGTGGAACGAGTCACCGATCAATCCACACCCGGGGGTTATGGCCACGCAGGTCCGACTCGGGTGATGATGGTGAAGGCGAGCTGACGCCGTTTCACAAGAACTCGATCAGCCCGAAACGAGAAGAGTCGACATCCATGACCCCAGGCACACAGAAGATCATCTACACCCTCACCGATGAGGCCCCGCGACTGGCGACGGAAGCGTTCCTCCCGATCGTGCGCACCTTTACCGAAGCCGCCGGCATCGACGTCGAGACGAGCGACATCTCGGTGGCCGCCCGCATCCTGGCCGCCTTCCCGGATCGGCTCACCGACGAGCAGAAGGTGCCCGACAACCTGGCCGAACTGGGACTGATGACCCAGGAACCCGGGACGAACATCATCAAGCTGCCGAATATCAGCGCTTCGGTTCCCCAGCTCAACACCGCGATCGCGGAGCTTCAGGCCAAGGGTTACGACATCCCCGCCTACCCGTACAACCCGCAGACCCCCGAAGAGCTCGAGATCGCGGAGCGTCTGTCGACGTGCTTGGGCAGCGCCGTGAATCCGGTGCTCCGCCAGGGCAACTCGGACCGCCGCGCCCCCAAGGCGGTCAAGGAGTACGCCAGGGCCAACCCGCACTCGATGGGCAAGTGGTCGATGGCCTCGCAGTCCCACGTCGCGCACATGACGCACGGCGACTTCTACGCCGGCGAGAAGTCGATCATCCTCGACCGTGCCTGTGACGCCCGCATGGAGGTGGTGACCCCGGACGGGGAGACCCACGTCCTCAAGACGGTGCCGCTCGAGGCCGGCGAGGTCGTCGATTCGATGTTCATGAGCAAGAAGGCGCTCCTGGAGTTCTACGAGGAGCAGCTCAACGACGCCAGGGAGACCGGCGTCATGTTCTCGCTGCACGTCAAGGCCACCATGATGAAGGTGAGCCACCCGATCGTGTTCGGCCATGCCGTCCGGGTGTTCTACAAGGACGCCTTCGCCAAGCACGAAGAGCTCTTCAACGAGCTGGGGATCAACGTCAACAACGGCATGGTCGATCTCTACGACAAGATCGAGACGTTGCCGACCTCCAAGAAGGAGGAGATCATCAAGGACCTGCACAGCTGCCACGAGCACCGGCCGGAGCTGGCGATGGTCGACTCGGCCCGAGGCATCACCAACTTCCACTCGCCCTCGGACATCATCGTCGACGCGTCGATGCCCGCGATGATCCGCGTCGGCGGAAAGATGTACGGCGCCGACGGCCGCAAGAAGGACACCAAGGCCGTCATCCCCGAGTCGACGTTCGCGCGGATCTACCAGGAGATCATCAACTTCTGCAAGACCAACGGGGCGTTCGACCCCACCACGATGGGAACCGTCCCGAACGTCGGTCTCATGGCCCAGAAGGCCGAGGAGTACGGCAGCCACGACAAGACCTTCGAGGTCCAGTACGACGGGGTCGCCAACATCGTCGACGCGGACACCGGAGAGGTTCTGCTGTCCCAGAACGTCGAAGCCGGCGATATCTGGCGCATGTGCACCGTCAAGGACGCACCGATTCGCGACTGGGTTCGGCTCGCTGTCGACCGTGCCCGGGCCTCCGAGATGCCGGCGGTCTTCTGGCTCGATCCGTACCGGCCGCACGAGAACAACCTGATCACCCTGGTCAAGAAGTACCTCGGCGACCACGACACCGAGGGTCTGGACATTCAGATCATGTCGCAGGTGCGCGCTATGCGGTACACCCTCGAACGCGCCATGCGCGGCCTGGACACCATCTCGGTGACCGGCAACATCTTGCGTGACTACCTCACCGACCTGTTCCCGATCCTGGAGCTCGGTACCAGCGCGAAGATGCTGTCGGTCGTGCCGCTCATGGCCGGCGGCGGACTGTACGAGACCGGCGCGGGCGGCTCGGCGCCGAAGCACGTGCAGCAGTTGGTGGAGGAGAACCACCTCCGCTGGGACTCTCTCGGCGAGTTCCTCGCACTCGGGGCGAGTCTGGACGACCTCGGCCGCAAGGACGACAACCCCAAGGCCACGATCCTGGCCCGAGCGCTCGACGCCGCGACCGGCAAGCTGCTGGAGAACCGGAAGGGGCCGTCGCGCAACACCGGTGAACTCGACAACCGGGGCAGCCAGTTCTGGCTGGCGCTGTACTGGGCGCAGGAGCTGGCCGAGCAGACGGAGGATCCGGAGCTGGCGGCCCACTTCGCTCCGCTGGCGGAGAAGCTGACCGCGGATCGGGACACCATCCTCGAGGAGCTCCTGGCGGTGCAGGGCAACCCGGTGGAGCTGGACGGCTACTTCCAGCCCTCCGTGGACAAGCTGCGGGAGGCGATGCGCCCGAGCAAGACGCTGAACTCCGCTCTCGCGGGCACCTCCGCCTGACCCGACCTGTCCGCCTCACCGCACCCATCGGCCAGTCGCCGGTGGGTGCGGCGTCGCATGGTGCCGACCGCGAACCCGCGTGAACGTGGACTCGCCTCGCGTCGATCGGAGATGACGATAGAGTGAGCCAGGTCACACTACCTGGAGGGCACCATGAACCACGTGTACAGCGTCACGGAAATCGTCGGCTCGTCACCGAACGGGACGGACGAGGCGATCACCAACGCGATCGCCGAAGCTTCCAAGTCTCTCCGCAACCTCGAGTGGTTTGAGGTGCAGTCCGTCCGCGGAAAGCTGGACGGGGACCGGGTCGCGCACTGGCAGGTGACCATCAAGGTCGGGTTCCGGCACGAATCCTGAGCATCATCAGACCTGCTCCACTGGCCGCCACCGCTCGGCGCGGGGTCGATCCCGTGTCCGGCCGCATATAGTCGGACCAGGAGCTGGCTTCGGTTCCCTGATGATGGGAGTCCGGATGCCCGGATCCGCTCACCCGCCCGCCACCACCTCCGTCGCCACGGAGGATGGTGTCTCCCCGGGACGTGAACTCCTCACTCTCGGTCTGCTCGCGGGCTCCACCATGGAGAACGAGCGACGACTACCGCTGCATCCGCACCACCTGGACCGCATCGATCCGGACATCCGGGCGAGGATGATCGTCGAACGCGGATACGCCGCCGACTTCCAGCTGGCACCCGGCTATATCGAGTCGCGCGTGGGTAGGGTCGCGGATCGCGCCGAGGTGATCGCCGCCGCTGATGTGTTGCTGCTGCCAAAGCCCCAGTTGAGCAACATGACCGAGATCCCCGAAGGTCGCGTCCTGTGGGGCTGGCCCCATTGCGTCCAAGACGCGAAGTTGACGCAGGCGGCGATCGACCGCCGGCTCACCCTCATCGCCTTCGAGGCGATGAACCACTGGACCCGCCAGGGCGAGTTCAGCCTGCACGTGCTCCACAAGAACAACGAACTGGCGGGCTATTGCTCGGTGTTGCACTCGCTGAGCCTCATCGGGTCCACCGGCGACTACGGGCCACGACTCAGTGCTGTCGTGATCGGTTTCGGGGCAACGGCACGAGGGGCTGTGACCGCACTCAAGGCGCACGGGATCCACGATATCCAGGTCCTCACCCAGCGCGGCGCCACGGCGGTCGGCTCGCCGATCCACAGCGCACAGATCACCCAGCTCAACACCGACGCGGGCGCGACGCACCTCAGCACGGTGCCCACCGAGGACGGCGACGTACTGCTCCCCACATTTCTCGCCTCGCACGACATCGTCGTCAACTGCACGCTCCAGGACGTCACGGCCCCGTTGACCTACCTGCGGACCGTCGACCTGGAGGAGTTCGCGGCGGGCAGCCTGATCATCGACGTCTCGTGCGACGCCGGCATGGGCTTCGAGTGGGCAGAGCCCACCGGGTTCGACGATCCGATGTTCACCGTCGGGCAGGGAGTGAACTACTACGCCGTCGACCACAGCCCGTCCTACCTGTGGAACGCGGCGACGTGGGAGATCAGCGAGGCACTCCTGCCGTTCCTGCGCACCGTGATGGAAGGTCCCTCCGCATGGGAGGACAGCCCCACGATCACCCGTGCGATCGAGATCAACGAGGGTGTCATCAAGAACCCCGACATCCTGGCGTTCCAGGGCCGCGTATCCGATTATCCCCACGTGCGGGCCGCCGACCAGGTGTGATGTCCTCGGGTCGGTTCGCCTGCCTGCGTCGTGCCTCCCCTCGCCGTCACCCTTCGAGCAGCCGCGCGAGGCGCTTCTTGCCGCGGTTCTCCCGCACGATCCAGGCGACGTCCGTATCGGTCTCGTCGAGGACCGCGAACGCCGCGAGGCCCGGCTCCGGGTCGGCCGCCACCGCGACGCTCCAGCAGTAGCCGAGGCACTTACGCAAGGTCCGGACGTCGGCGTCCCTCCGCTCGTCGGCGGGGCGCGTCACCAGCCCCACCGTTGCCCGTCTGCATACCTCGACCGCCGTCGCCGCGGCCTCGTGCGTATGCAGCAGCCGCGGCTCGCAGATGGCGGCCGCGGCGGCCCTCTGGACCAGGGGGTGTCGATCGTCGGCCCAGTCGAGCACGACCCGCTCGAGCGACGGGAAGTCGACGTCACCAAGTAGCTGAAGCCCCATGGCGACGGCCTCGCGCACCCGCCACCGCCCGTCCTTACTCAGCTCGCGCAACCGGGCGGCGGCCTGCTGGTCGGCGGCCGCCTTACCGATGCCGACCACGCCGCAGAATGTCCGGTACTCGTCGCCGCTGGCGATCAACTCGTCGAATACTGCGGCGTCGCCCAGATCGGCGACGGCCTTTGCCAGCTGCGTGTTGGCGCGCGGACCCGGGAGACCGGAGTGTGCGTCCAGGTGAGCCGGCCATGCCGATCGATCCAGGAGTGCGAGCTCTTGCCGATGACGAGTGTTCCCGGGCATGGAACAACACTAGGGCTCGCGTTTCCGACGGGACAGAGACGCAGGCTCACCGTCACACTGTGTCGGCCGGGGGCGCCTTCAGCAGCTCACCGAGTGAGCTTTCCGGATCGGCGAGCCGACGTCGATCTACCGGTAGTCGCTCATTGAGCACGCGGCGACTGAACATGAACTCCTTCGGCCGGTTGACGCAGTCGGCCGCGATCATCTCCTCGTCCCTGAAGTAGAAGCAGGCGAAGCTACGACCGGACACCGGATCTCCACGAACCACCACGTCGTCGTAGTCGTCGTTGAGGCCGGCGATCTGCAGCTTGAGTTCGTACTGGTCCGACCAGAACCACGGCAGTGCCGAGAGCGACTTGGAGTTCCCACACATGGTCGCGGCGGCCACCTTGGCATGCTCACCTGCGTTGGGCACCGACTCGAGGCGCACGTGGCGACCGTAGCGGGGAATGAAGAAGCTGGCACAGTCCCCCGCGGCGACGATGTCGGGGTCACTCGTCAGGCCTCGTCCATCGATCACGATGCCGTTGTCCACCGACAGTCCGGCGGCCTCGGCCAGCTCGGTGTTCGGCACGACGCCGATACCCACGATGACGAGGTCCGCGTCGAGGAGTTCCCCATCAGCCAGGCGCACGCCGCGAACATGGTGATCCCCCTCGATGGCGGCGACCGTGACGCCGGTACGCAGTTCAACGCCCTCCTCGCTATGGACGCGGGCGTAGAACGCGGATACCTCTGGTGCTGTGACCCGCTGCAACACCCGCTCGGCGCTTTCCAGAACCGTCACCGAGGTGCCGCCCAGCGTTCGCAGCGAGGCCGCTGCCTCCAAACCGATGTAACCGGCGCCGATGATGACGACGTTGCGGGTGTCGGCGAGTCGATCACGGATGGCCTCGATGTCAGCGGCGTCCCGCAGGTAGTGCACACCGTCGAGCTCGGCCCCCGCGATGTCCAGACGGCGCGGACGCGCACCCAGACAGAGCGCCAGCGTCGCGTAGCCGATCTCCTCGCCGTCACTGAGCGTGATCGACCGTGCCTGGCGATCGATGGCCGTGACCCGGGCGTGACGGAGGGTGATGCTCTGCTTCTCGTAGTAGGCCGGCGGGCGGATGAGCAGGTCATCGAGGCTGGACGTGCCCGAGAGGTAGGTCTTGGACAGCGGCGGGCGGTGGTAGGGCAGCGTCGGCTCGTCGCCGATGAGCAGTATCTCCCCTACCCACCCCTCCTGACGCAGGCTGGCGCAGAGCTGCGCGCCGGCATGGCTGGCGCCGATCACGATCGCCCGGTCGCTCGGCACAGAGGGCCTCTCCCGCTCGCCGTTCATCTGTCAGGCCGACTGCTTCTCGGTGAGCTGGACCATCATCGTCGAATAGCCCCGGACGAAGTTGGATTGCACGATCTCCGGCTCCGACAGCACCTCGATATCCGAGAATCGCACCAGCAACTCTTCCCAGAGGATCCGCAACTGCATCTCCGCCAGCCGGTTTCCCATGCATCGGTGTACACCGAAGCCGAATGCCACGTGGCTGCGCGCATTGGCGCGGTCGATGATGAGCTCGTCCGGACGCTCGAAGTGGCGCTCGTCTCGATTTCCCGAGGAGTACCACATGACGAGGCGGTCGCCCTTCCGGATGAACTGCCCGTTCAGGAGTGTGTCTTCCTTGGCGACGCGGCACATGTAGGCCAACGGGGTCTGCCAACGGATGATCTCGGACACCATGTTGGGGATCAACCCTGGATTGGCCCGGAGCTTGGCGAACTCGTCCGGGAACTTGTTCAGTGCCAGTACGCCGCCGGTCATCGAATTGCGGGTGGTGTCGTTTCCACCGATGATCAGCAGTGTGAGGTTGCCGATGAACTCCATCGGGCGGTTGATCAGGTCTTTGGTGCTCTCGTGTGACTGCAGCAGACTGATCAGGTCGAAACCCGGCTCCTCGCCGGCAGCCGTGCGTGCGGCCTTGTCATGCCAGAGCTTCGCGAAATCGCGGGACATCTCGATCGCGGCCCCGAACATCTCGTCGACGTCGGATGTGCCGCCGGTGGCCCCGGTGCTCCCTGCTGCCAAGTCGGACATCTCCGCGAGCCTGCGGCGCTGGTCGTAGGGGAAGTCCAGCAGGGTCGCGAGCATCCGCGAGGTCAGCTCCTTGGAGACCTTGTCCACCCAGTCGAAGGGTTCGCCGACCGGCAGGTCATCGAGCACCTCCTGCACCCGCTCGCGGATGAGTTGTTCCATCTCTTTGAGGTTCTTGGGAGCCACCACTCCCTGCACGGCTTGACGCTGGAGGTCATGTTTGGGCGGGTCCATGGCGATGAACATCTCGACGTCCAGGCCCTCCGGCGGGGCACCGATCACGATGTACGGTTCGGCCGAGAACAGATGGTGGTTCTTGTCGACGGCGAGGATGTCCTCGTGGCGCGTGATCGACCAGAAGGGGCCGAATGCGCTCTTCGGTTGGAAGTGCACCGGCGCCTCGTCCCGCAGCCGCTTGAAGTAGGGCTGCCATTGTCCTTGCCGGTACATGAACGGATTGCTCATGTCGATTTCCGACAGCGGCACATCTGCCACATCCGGAATGGGCGATTCGATGAAGACCGGCGGCCGGGCGCTCTTGAACGCAGCCCGCTTCGCCTTGCTGTACAACTGCGCACCGCGGATCTGCACGGGTAGTGGAATGCTTGCTTGTGCCTTGTCGATCGCATTGTCGATCGCATTGTCGAGGACGCTCATGAGTTGACCTGCCTTGCCATGGCTCGAAGGATGTCTGTCTGCACTACATCTGGAATTCGGGGAGATGAACCGTCATGCCGTCCATCTCTTCTGAGACTGTGATCTGGCACGACAGGCGCGAGGTCGACTGCCGTTCGGGCGTCAGATCGAGCATCTCTTCCTCGTCGTCACCCTGCTTGCCCGTGAGGCCCACCCATTCGCTGCCGACGATGACGTGACAGGTGCCGCAGGCACACTCGCCGCCGCAGTCGCCGTCAATACCCGTGACCCCGTTGCTGGTGGCGATCTGCATCAGCGACTGTCCGTCGACGATCGCGGTCTCATGTTCTTCGCCTTCATACGAGACAAAAGTGATCTTCCCCATGTGCTACTTCCTTCCAGAAGGTGCAAGTTGCCTGCCGACTTCCGCGTGGTTGTAGCCACTGGAGGACATCGATCCATCCTAGGAACCGGGCAGTTCCTAGTTAAGCAGGCTTGCCAGCACGATGTGTCAAGATTGCTCAATGACTGATCCAAGCGTCGTGGTCCGGCCGTTCCGAGGCGTCAGCGCAGCAGATCGTGTGCAGCAGCGTCGTGACGCGTTACTCGACGCGGGACTCAGAGCCCTCGCGGACGGAGCACTCGCCTCGGTCACCGTCGACGACGTCAGTGCACGGGCAGGCCTGTCCAAGCGCTACTTCTACGAGCACTTCCGCACCCGCAATGACCTGTTCGCGGCCTTGGTCAATCGATTGATCGAGCAGGTGACCGCAGCTGCCGCGAGCCCCTCGCGGGCACCGAACAGCTCCATGCTCGACCGCTTGGAAGAAGCGGTGGTCGGGGTCGTGTCAATCCTGATCGAGGACCCGGGCAACGCACAGCTGTTCGTGGACACCATCGGCGGCGACCAGCTCAGGGATTCCGTTCAACGAACAGAGCATTCCATCGCCGCCATCATCATCGATGTGACGATCGCGAACACACAGGTGACGGCCAGGGAACGCACTCGCCTGGACATGGCAGCCCTCATCCTCGTGGCCGGGACGGCGCAGGCCGTGAGCGATTGGCTGAACGGCGAGATCGAGCTGTCGCGGGCCGAACTACTCGAGGAGATCGTCCGCCTGGCGGCGGCGGCGATCCACACCATTCTCCCCGATCTCTGACATGAGAAAGGCGAGCTTCTCCGCGCAGGGACGTGACACCCACTCCCCACACGCGCGGAACTGCGAGAGCTCGTAGCCTCGGGACATCACACGCATCCAGGAGGCACCGTGACCACCGCTCCCGAATCCCGACCCGTCGACGCCGACGACCTCGTCCATCTCCGCACCTGCGTGGACTTGGCGAGGGAGGCGCTGGCGGCGGGCGACAAGCCCTTCGGATCGGTGCTCGTGGACGAGGCCGGCGAGGTGCGGTTCGTCGACCGCAACCGAGAATCGAGCGGCGACGCGACCCTTCACCCGGAGTTCGCCATCGCGCGGTGGGCCGCGGAGAACATGGAGCCCGACGACCGCGCGTCGAGCATCGTCTACACGTCGGGCGAGCACTGCGCGATGTGCAGCGCCGCGCACGCGTTCGTGGGCCTCGGGCGCATCGTCTACGCCTCCAGCGGTGCGCAGTACGCCGAATGGAAGGCATCACTCGGCATCGACCCCGGGCCGCTCGCCCCGCTCGGGATCACCGACGTGGCCCCGGCCATCCCCACCTCCGGTCCGGTCCCCTCGCTGGCGGAGGAGATCAGAGTTCTAGTCGAGGAGTCCTTCCGGGCGGGTCGTCGAAAGGACAGCTGAGGGTGGCTGGCACGGCAGGGACGTCAGCTGACGACGGGCCGTTTCAGTGTGCGCCAGGTTCCCCACTCTTCTCAACGGCGTCCCAGGCCCGACGCCAGTGAGCAGCGAGGGAGTCGATGGTCTCGTGCGCGTTCAATCCACTGGGCTGCGGCAGCACCCACAACACCACGTCGCCGGGCCACCCTGGCATGTCCGAGGTGTCTTGCTCCCCGTACGTCGCCTTCGGCCGCGGGAACGCGGTGCGAAAAGCCGTGATCCCGGCGACAGCTACGACGGCCGGACGCAGTTCCCCGGCCATCTCCGCCACACGCGCGGCTCCCGCACGCAGCTCCTCACGGGTGAGCTCGTCGGCCCGCGCGGTCGCCCGGCCCACGAGGTTTGTCATGCCGATGCCCCGCGAGAGCAACTGCCGCTCGTCTGCGGCCGAGAGCCCGGCAGCGGCATCAACGACGTGATCGGTCAGCCCCGCCCGGTGCAATGACGGCCAGAACCGGTTCCCCGGCCGCGCGAACGGCGCGTTGACGGCCGCCGTCCACAGCCCCGGGTTCACGCCGACGATGAGCAGCCGCAGCCGCTCGTCGTCCGCGGGTAGGACGTCGTCGACCGCGTGCGGGTCCTCCGTGGCGAACCGGGCGAGCTCGTCGCGCCTCGGACGGCGCCCACCCATCGGAGAGGGACGCCGCGGGACGCCGGTCACGACCGTCCGGCATCGATCTCGCGCTGATGCACGCGGACGAGGTCACGGATCAGGTCGTCGGGAAGGGGTGTGGCCAGCGTGAACTGGATCGCGTGCGCGGTGGTTGTGTAGTTCTCGAGCCGATCCCTCAGCTCCTCGATCGCCCACGAGGAGGGGTAGAAACTCATGTGCTTCTTGGAGGAGGTGAAGTACACCAATGCTCGGTTCTTGTACTTGAGGGTCGGCATCCCGTAACTGATCGTCTCTTCGGTGTCAGGAACGAGTTGTCTGACCAACGCTCGGATCCGTTCGAGTTCCTCTCGGCGCGCCGGGTCGAGCGCACTCAGATACTCCTCGACGGTTGTCGCCTTCTCAGCCATGGTGCGAGATTAGCGTGGAGCCCACCGGGCGAGCGCCACAGGTAGAGGACACATACGGGCCTCTTCACCTGACAGGCTGAGACCATGACCGAGTCGGACAGCCCTGACGAACCACTGATCGTGGCGAACGTCGAACGGTGGCGCGAGTGGCTGATCACGAACGACGAGAGCTGCGACGGGATCTGGCTGATGCTCGCCAAGAAGGGGGTCACCTCACCCACCTCGCTCTCCTACCAGGAGGCCCTCGAGGAGGCTCTGTGTAGCGGATGGATCGACGGCCAGCGCAAACGGTTCGACGAGCAAACGTTCGTGCAGCGGTTCACTCCACGCCGCGCGCGCTCCATCTGGTCACTGCGGAACGTCGAGATCGTCGCCCGCCTCGCCGAGGACCAGAGGCTGCGCCCGCGAGGCGTCGCCGAGATCGAGCGGGCGAGGTCCGACGGCCGCTGGGACCGCGCCTACGCCGGCCCGGCGACCGCGCAGCCGCCGGAGGCGCTCACCATCGCGCTGAAGGCGGCACCAGCGGCAGAGGCAGCCTTCGCTCGACTCACCCGCGCCGAGCGCTACAGCGCGATCCACCCTCTGCTCATGGCCCCAGACGACGCCACTCTCGAGCGACACATCGGACGGCTGATCGCGCGGCTCACGTCGCCCTGATCAGGTCCCCCACGCGACATGATGTGACGACGACGAGGGCGGCAGTCGCCACGGCGAGACGGCCGGCACTGTCTGACAGTTCCCCCAGTTCCGGCTATCCACAGCGTCGATTCTCTTGTCTAAACCGTTGCAGCCGATGACGCTTGAGCTCTCGCTAGCCGATCATGTAGGCGAAACCCCGGCCCGACTTCTCTAGTCCGCGGAGGAAACGTCTCGCTCGGCCCAGGTGTAGCTCCACGTACTGCGCTTCCGATTCCACTTCTTCGACCGAGCCACTGTTGTGGCGGGTGAACCAGGGGACAAAGTCCGCGCGGGTGATCGCGTCCAGATCGTCGGCTATCCGGGCGATGTCTCCGGGCGGGATCGCTCGCACCCACGGCAGCCATACCTCCCAGCCGTCCAGAGGCGTCACCTCTCCCTCGAACATCCGATACGCCGGCCTAGGCTCTCCGCCTGGATCGGACGGCTCCGACATCCTCTGGAGATTTCTCCACGCCTTGTCGAGGTAGAGCATGTCTTCCTCCGCAGGCCCCTGCTGAAAGTCTGTCGTACCCTTGGTGAAGCCGTGGGGCAGACCGACCGCGTCCGCGAATGGGTCCGGACTGATGTAAGCCCGTGGGTCGGAGAGCACCGCCTGCGTGATCTCGGCGTCGAAGGCGTATGCGTAATAACGGATTCCCATGCGTTCAGCATCCAACCGCAACGCGGGATCCGGTAAGCCCTCCAAGTCGATCTGTGGACAACAATCGCGGATGATCTTCGCCTGTGCGAAACCGCCGAAAAATCTCGACAACGGTGTAGAGACACAGCGCCGGCCCGATTCACGGGGAGTCGAGCAGCTCGATTCCGTAGTCAGCAACGACGGCCCGCACCTCGGCGAGGTAGCGCTGCGCCTGCGCAGTGAGCGGGATCCCGGAATGGCTGATCCAGCCGATCTCGATGCTCTCGTCCACGTCGAGCGGGATGGCGACGATCTCCGGGTCGAGGTCGTCGCTGATGATTCCGGTGGAGATCGTGTACCCGTCGAGACCGATCATGAGGTTGAAGATGGTCGCGCGGTCGGAGACCCTGATCTCTCTCTTGCTCGACCGGGTGGAGAGGATCTCCTCAGCGAAGTAGAACGAATTGTTCGCGCCCTGGTCAAAGGTGAGCCTGGGCAGGTCCGCGAGGTCGTCGAGGGTGACGCGTTCCCGGGATGCCAACGGGTTCTGCCTGGCGATGAAGATGTGCGGCACCGCTGCGAAGAGTGGGTGGAAGACCAGGCCGGAATCGCGGAGGAGCTTGTCGATGACCTTCCGGTTGAAGTCGTTCCGGTAGAGCACACCCACCTCGCTGCGGAGGGTCCGGACATCCTCGATGATGTCCCAGGTTCGCGTCTCACGAAGCGAGAACTCGTACTGTTCCGCCTCGCCTGATCGCACCATCCGGATGAACGCCTCGACCACGAACGAGTAGTGCTGCGCCGACACCCCGAGTAGTCGGCGGGATGGCGGCTGACCGAGATAGCGCTGCTCCAGTAGCGACATCTGCTCGACCACCTGCCTGGCGTAGCCGAGGAATTCCGCTCCCTCGTCGGTCAGCGTCACTCCTCGGGCGGATCGGACGAGGAGGGTGCGACCCACTCTGTTCTCCAGGTCCTTCATGGAGGCGGACATGGTCGGCTGGGCGACATAGAGCAGCTCCGCAGCGCCGGTGATCGAGCCTTCCGCCGCGACCTCGATGAAGTAGTGCAGCTGCTGGAGGGTGATTCCCCTGGATTCTCGACGCATAGCTCAAGGCTATACAGATCCATAACAAATGGTAGTTACCCGATAACTGAACAGGGACTGCAGGATGGGGGCACAGACTTTCCGCCGAGCCGAGCCCGGCCGATCAAGACCCGAATGGGACGCACATGTCGAACGAATTCACGCATCGCATCACCACCACCCGCTTCGACGAGAACTACTCACCGTCGGAGAATTCCCGAACCACTACGAACTTCGCGAACCTGGCCCGAGGCGAGCACCGTCAGCAGAACCTCCGCCGAACCCTGTCGATGATCAACCACCGGTTCAATGACCTCGCACGCCGGGACAATCCGACCGGGGACCGCTTCTCCGTCGAGCTCGAGATCGTCTCCGCCGAGCTGCAGTTCAACTCGAAGGGCGCGGACCACCGGTTCCCCCTGCTCGAGGTACTGGATATCCAGATCGTCGACCGGGACACCGGAGCCCGCATCCCCGGGATCGTCGGGAACAACTTCTCGTCCTACGTCCGCGACTTCGACTTCAGCGTTCGGCTGCCAGCGGTCAACGAGGGAAGCTCCGAGTTCACCGTGCCCGGCGACTTCGGCGACCTGCACGGCAAGTTGTTCCAGCACTTCCTCGACTCCGAGGCCTACCGGGAGCGCTTCGAGGTGGATCCCGTGATCTGCATCAGTGTGTCCACGAGCCGGACCTACCGCCAGACCGGACACCACCATCCGACCCTCGGTGTCGAGTACCAGCAGGACGACTATTCGTTGACCGACGAGTACTTCCGCAAGATGGGGCTCCAGGTCAGGTTTTTCCTGCCGCCCGGCGGTGTGGCCCCGCTCGCGTTCTACTTCCGAGGCGATCTGCTCAGCGACTACACCGACCTGCAGCTCATCGGCACGGTGAGCGTGATGGAGACCTTCCAGCGGATCTATCGGCCGGAGATCTACAACGCGACCTCCCCCGCCGCAGAGATCTATCGACCGACCCTGGAACAGAAGGACTTCTCGCCCACCCCGATCATCTACGACCGTGTCGAGCGCAGTCAGCTCGCGAAGAAGCAGGGGGAGTACACGGAAGACCACCTTGTGGAGCCCCACCGCGACCTCCTCGAGCAGTGGGCCGCCCGCTACCCCGTTCTCGTCGGATGACCACCGGAGGAAAGTCGACCATGAACCAGATCCTGCCTACGTCCATCGTCGGCAGCCTGCCCAAGCCCTCGTGGCTCGCCCAACCTGAAACCCTCTGGGCGCCCTGGAAGCTACAGGGAGATGAGTTGGTCGAGGGTAAGCAGGACGCGCTGCGTATCGCCGTGAAGGAGCAGAGCGACCGCGGAATCGACATCGTCAGTGACGGCGAGCAGACCCGTCAGCACTTTGTGACAACGTTCATCGAGCATCTCGATGGGGTCGACTTCGAGCAGCGCGAGACGGTTCGGATCCGCAATCGTTACGACGCGAGTGTGCCCACCGTGGTCGGTGACGTGCGCCGCACCACGCCGGTCTTCGTCGATGACGCCAAATTCCTACGACAGCAGGCCGATCAGCCGATCAAGTGGGCACTCCCCGGCCCCATGACGATGATCGACACGCTCTATGACGGCCACTACTTCAGCCGCGAGAAGCTGGCGTGGGAGTTCGCGACGATCCTCAACCAGGAAGCGCGAGACCTGGAGGCTGCGGGGGTCGACATCATCCAGTTCGACGAGCCCGCGTTCAACGTCTACTTCGATGAAATGAAGGACTGGGGCGTGGCGACGCTGGAAAGGGCGACAGAGGGATTGCGCGCGGAGACCGCGGTGCACATCTGCTACGGCTACGGGATCAAGGCGAACACCGACTGGAAGGCCACCCTCGGTTCGGAATGGCGCCAGTACGAGGAGTCGTTCCCCCTCCTGCAACAGTCCAGCATCGACATCATCTCCCTGGAATGCCACAACTCCCGTGTCCCGATTGACCTCGTCGAACTGGTCCGCGGCAAAAAGGTCATGCTCGGGGCGATAGACGTGGCCAGAGAGAAGGTCGAGACTCCGGAGGAGGTCGCCGCCACGCTCCGCAACGCCCTGCAGTTTGTCGACGAGGACAAACTCCTGCCGAGCACCAACTGCGGCATGGCGCCCTTCTCCCGGGACATCGCACTGGCGAAGTTGAGCTCGCTCAGCGCGGGTACGCGCATCGTTCGTGAGGAGCTATCGGCCGCGAAGCCCTGACCTACCGGCGCCGCAGTTCACCGGTTAGCGGGAGTGCCGTTGGACCGCAGTTCCTCAACGATGCCCGAACGTGTCTGAGAACGCCGGCGACCCCGGTTGCCGAGGCCAGACGGGGCCGTCACTGAAGCGCTGAGGATCAGACGTTGAAGCGGAACTCCACCACGTCGCCGTCGACCATCACGTAGTCCTTGCCCTCCATGCGCACCTTGCCGGCGGCCTTGGCGGCGGCCATCGATCCGGCGGCGTCCAGCTCCTCGAACGACACGATCTCGGCCTTGATGAAGCCCTTCTCGAAGTCGGTGTGGATCACGCCGGCGGCCTTGGGGGCGGTGTCGCCCTTACGGATCGTCCACGCGCGCGACTCCTTGGGGCCGGCGGTGAGGTAGGTCTGCAGCCCGAGGGTGTGGAAGCCGGCGCGGGCGAGCGCGTTCAGGCCCGGCTCATCCTGACCGATCGACTCGAGCAACTCCATGGCGTCGTCCTCATCCAGTTCGCGCAGCTCGGACTCCACCTTGGCGTCGAGGAACACACAGTCGGCGGGAGCCACGGCGGCGCGCAGTTCGGCCTGACGCTCCGCGTTGGTCAGCACGGCCTCGTCGGCGTTGAACACGTAGAGGAAGGGCTTCGCGGTCATCAGGTGCAGGTCGCGCAGCAGGGTGCGGTCCACCTCGTCCTGCGCCTTGAACAGCGTCCGGCCAGCCTCCAGCACGGCCTGCGCCTTGCGAATCTCCTCGAGCTGCGGCAGCAGGGACTTGTCCTTGCGGGACTCCTTCTCCAGGCGCGGGACGGCCTTCTCGAGGGTTTCCATGTCCGCCAGGATCAGCTCGGTGGCGATCACCTCGATGTCGGCCATCGGGTCGACCTTGCCGTCCACGTGGATCACGTCCGGATCGTCGAACACCCGCACGACCTGGCAGATTGCCTCTGCCTCGCGGATGTTGGCGAGGAACTTGTTGCCCATGCCCTCGCCGGTGCTGGCGCCCTTGACGATGCCGGCGATGTCCACGAACGACACGACCGCCGGGAGGATCCGCTCGGAACCGAAGATCTCGGCCAGGCGGGCCAGACGGGGATCCGGGAGGTCCACGACCCCGATATTCGGCTCGATCGTGGCGAACGGGTAGTTCGCGGCTAGCGCGTCGTTGTTCGTCAGGGCGTTGAACAGGGTCGACTTACCAACGTTGGGCAGTCCGACGATTCCGAGGGTGAGGCTCACGAGGCCAGAGTCTACGTCCCGCACCCTCCGGGTCCCCTTCCCGCCACCCCGGCCGCTGACAGGGAGCGCACCCGCGTGACCTCTGACATCATGTGTGGCATGAGTGACGAGCCGAAACCGCCTCCTCCGGTCCACACCGACGAGGAGCACGTCGACCGGTCCGTCCTCCTCGGTCTCGGCGGGCGCTGGGTCTCCGACTGGGCGCTGCGCCTGGCCATTCTGCTCATCGCGGGGTGGTTGATCAGCCAGATCGGCGGCGCCCTGTGGGTGGGCATCCTGCCGATCCTCCTGGCGCTGATCGTGTCGACCGTCCTGTGGCCCCCGACGGGGTGGATGACCCGCCACGGAATCCCCAAAGGCCTGGCCGCGCTCTTCTCGATTCTCGGGTCCCTCGGGGCCGTCGCGGGCGTCCTCGCGCTGATCGCCCCGTCGATCATCGAGCAGAGCGTGCAGTTGGCGGACCAGACCTCGGAAGCCATCGCCGAGGTCCAGGACTGGTTGCGGGGTCCGCCGCTCAACATCCGGGACGAGCAGCTCGACGGTGTGCTCGGCCAGCTCAGCTCCACTCTCCAGGACCGCGGTGATCAGATCGCCAACGGCGTGTTCACCGGCGTCACGGCGGTGGGCTCGCTGGTCGTCACCTTCGTCCTGGTCCTGGTACTCACCTTCTTCTTCATCAAGGACGGGCCCCGGTTCCTGCCGTTCGTGCGCCGGATCGCCGGCCGCAACGCCGGCCGTCACCTCACCGAGGTCCTCACCCGCAGCTGGAACACCCTCGGCGGGTACATCCGTGCCCAGGCGATCGTGTCGTTCGTCGACGCCTTCTTCATCGGCCTCGCACTGGTCGTCCTGGGCGTGCCGCTGGCGTGGGCGCTGGCCGTCATCACCTTCCTGGCCGGGTTCATCCCCATCGTCGGTGCGTTCACGGCCGGCGCGTTGGCGGTGCTCATCGCGCTGGTGGCCAACGGACTGACCACCGCGATCATCGTGCTGGTCGTGATCATCGCCGTGCAGCAGCTCGAGAGCAATGTCCTCCAACCCATCCTCCAGTCGCGGGCGATGAACCTGCACCCCGTCGTGATCCTGCTCGGTGTGGCCGCGGGCGCCACCCTGTTCGGGATCATCGGTGCGTTCCTCGCGGTGCCGATCCTGGCGGTGGTCGCCGTGATGCTCCGGTACCTCGGCGAGCAGATCGATCTCCGGACCGGGGACGTCACCGCGTCGGACCTCGCGTCCGCCACCGACGAAGGTCGACTGACCGCCTGGCTGGGCGAGATGTCCAGCTCCCGGTTCGCGCCGCTGCGCAAGAGCAGCAGCGCGATCATGGCGGGGATCAAGGACACCCGACCCGGCGCGTCCGCCGCGCCCCATCAGGACGGGGGCGTCGCTGTCGCCGAGGTCGGTGACGGCGGGGTCGAGGGTGTCGAGGTCGGGGGTGGCTACACCCGGGACGACGACGAGGTGGGCGCCGCTCCCGGCGCCGCCACCGACGAGTCCGCGGATCGGCCGCTGCCGGAGCCGGGGCCGGTCGACCCGCAGGCGGTCTCCGGCAACCGTCCCTCGCCTTCCGAGGACAAGCCCAACGCCATGCGACGTTTCGGCAGATTCCTCGCTCGCCGACTCGAGAGTTAGAGTCTCATCCTGTGAGCACACGTAGGAGCGGACGGGTCCCGGCAGACGAGAGGTCCGTCGTCTCGACCGTTCGTGGCCTCCCGGCCTGGTCAGCGGTCCTGCTCGCGGTGGCCATCGCACTCACCGGCGTGGCCGTCGATTCCATCTCCGGGGGCCTCGGTACCGGGTTCACGGTGGCGTACTTCCTCGGCTGCCTGATCGCGGTCCTGGCCGTCTCCCGCCGGTCACTGTTCGTCGCCGGCATCCAGCCGCCGATCATCATGGCCGTGCTGGTCCCGTTGGCCTCGGTGATCGCCGGGGCGGGTCTGACCGCGGCGGCCTTCTCACGTTCCCAGATGATCTCGCTGGTCCTGCCGCTGGCGACCAGGTTCCCGCTGATGCTCACGACCACGCTCGTCGTGGTCGCGATCGCACTCATCCGCGCGTTCGTCCTCGAACCCCGGACGAACCGCCCGGTGGCGGTCCGCCGGCAGCGGGTCGCCCCGGCGCACGCCCGACGCTGAGGCTCCTGCGGATCAGACCTTCTTGGGGACCCGTAGTTCGCGGGGCAGCGAGAACGTGATGGTCTCCTGGGCGGTACGCACCGAGGAGACGTCGTTGTAGCCGTGATCGGCCAGCAGGTCCACCACACCACGCACCAGCAACTCCGGCACCGAGGCGCCCGAGGTGACCCCCACGGTGTCGACGCCCTCGAACCAGGACGTGTCGATCTCTTTGGCGTAGTCGACCAGGTGCGCGTCGCGGGCGCCGGCCTGCAGTGCCACCTCGACGAGGCGCACGGAGTTGGACGAGTTCTGCGAGCCGACCACGATCACCAGGTCGCACTGCGGAGCCATGGTCTTGACGGCGACCTGACGGTTCTGCGTGGCGTAACAGATGTCGTCGGAGGGCGGGTCGATGAGCGTGGGGTACTTCTGCTTGAGGCGGCGCACCGTCTCCATCGTCTCGTCGACGCTGAGCGTGGTCTGCGAGAGCCAGATCAGCTTCTCGGTGTCCACGGGGATGTCCAGGGCGTCGACGGACTCGGGGCCGTCGACCAGGGTCACCACGTCGGGCGCCTCGCCTGCGGTCCCCTCGACCTCCTCGTGGCCCTCGTGGCCGACCAGCAGGATCAGGTATCCCTCGCGGGCGAAGCGCTTGACCTCGGTGTGCACCTTGGTCACCAGCGGGCAGGTGGCGTCGAAGGTGTTGAGCTCGAGCTGCAGGGCGCTCTCCCGCACGGCCGGCGAGACGCCGTGGGCGGAGAACACCAGGTTGGCGCCACGGGGGACCTCGTCGGTCTCGTCCACGAAGACCACACCCTGGTCCTGGAAGGACTCCACGACGTGCTTGTTGTGGACGATCTCCTTGCGCACGTACAACGGCGCACCGTGCTTGGCCAGGGCCTTCTCGACCGTCTCGACGGCCCGGTCGACGCCGGCGCAGTAGCCGCGCGGTTCCGCGAGAAGCACTCGCTTGGTTGCCGGTTCGGCGATCATGTCGGTCTGCTCGGTCATGTCCCCAGGGTACGGTTCATACTGGATTCCGACCATCACGCCTCCCGGACGCCCCCCGGCAGAGAGGTTCCCATGCTCCGTCCCTTTTTTCTCACCCGTGTCTCGATCGGGGTCGCCGCCTCCG
Source organism: Dietzia sp. (assembly GCA_046292305.1). Taxonomy (GTDB): domain Bacteria; phylum Actinomycetota; class Actinomycetes; order Mycobacteriales; family Mycobacteriaceae; genus Dietzia. The sequence goes on from JBKBRA010000001.1 coordinate 95,382, forward strand.
CGGTGGAGCTCGCCCTGGAGCTCCCCGGTCGTGCGGTCCAGGCAGTTGTCACGTTGCCCGCCGTCCCGGTGAAGGTCGCCGGCAGCCTGGTGCAGACCTACCTCCACGCGGGCCAGTCCGTCGCCGAACTCGCGGTCAAGGGCGACCGGGTGATCGAGACGGTGTTCCCTGCACGGGCGGACAAGCCGGAGTGGGCGACGTTCGACGAGGACGAGGACGAGGACAGAGCCGGAGCCGGAGCCGGAGCAGGGGATGCGGCCGTGGACGGCCGGGACGGGGACCACGGGACCGGCGGAGACGAACCCGACGTACCGACCGGCCGCGTCACCCCGCGCACCACGTGACCGCCGGCTCCGCCAAGGCTCCCAGTACCCCCGAACAGCCGTGGCCGGTCCGGGTGGTCTCGGACCAGATCGCCAACTGGATCCACAGGCTCGGCGCCGTCTGGGTCGAGGGTCAGATCACCCAGCTGAGCCTGCGCCCGGGCACGCGGACGGCGTTCCTGACGCTGCGCGACCCATCGGTGGACAACTCGCTGACCCTCACCTGCTCGCCCAAGCTCATCTCCGACGCGCCGGTGCCGGTGACCGAGGGCAGCCGGGTCGTGGTCCGTGGAACCCCCCGCTTCTACACGGGTCGTGGCTCGTTCTCACTCCAGGTCTCCGAGATCCGCCCGGTGGGCATCGGCGAACTCCTCGCCCGCATCGAGAGGCTCAAACAGGCCCTGGCAGCCGAGGGGCTGTTCGACCCGCGACTCAAGCGACCGTTGCCGTTCCTCCCGACCTGCGTCGGGCTGGTGACCGGGCGCGCGAGTGCGGCCGAGCGCGACGTGGTCGAGGTGGCCCGGGGTCGGTGGCCCGACGTACGGTTCGCCGTCCGCAACACCGCTGTCCAGGGCCCGTCGGCGGTGCCGCAGATCCTGGAGGCGTTGGCGGAGCTCGACGCCGACCCGGTCGTCGACGTGATCATCCTCGCCCGCGGCGGGGGGTCGGTCGAGGATCTGCTCCCGTTCTCCGACGAGGCCCTGGTGCGGGCGATCTCGCGTTGCCGGACGCCCGTGGTCAGCGCGATCGGGCACGAACCGGACTCCCCGCTCTCCGATCTGGTCGCCGACCTGCGCGCGGCCACCCCCACCGACGCCGCCAAGCGGGTGGTCCCGGACGTTGCCGAGGAGCGCCGCCGCATCGTCGAGTCCCGCGCCCGCACCGCCCGCGCCCTGCGGGGATGGGTGGAGCGGGAGCGCAACCAACTCGAGGCGATCCGCTCCCGCCCCGTGATGGCGAACCCCTACGGGATCGTCGACTCCCGGGCAGAGGTGGTGGCCGAGGCACTCCGGGCGGCCCGCCGGGACATCACCCGCATCATCCAGACCGAGTCCACGTCGCTGGGTCACCTCGCGGCGCGACTGACCACGCTCGGTCCGGCGGCCACCCTGGCGCGCGGCTACGCGGTGGTCCAGTCCGTCGCCGGGGACAACGACGGCAGGGTGGTCTCCTCGATCGCCCACGCCCCGCCCGGGTCGCAGCTGCGCATCCGCGTGTCGGACGGGGCCCTGTCCGCGGCCGTCCTCGGCTCCACCCCCGCCGCGGGACGGTCAGCCGCCACCGGCCCCGTCACCACACCCGGTACCACCACACCCGGTACCACCACACCCGAGGAGCAGTCCTGATGTCCGACGAGCAGACCCCCGTTGCCGAGCTCGGCTACGAGCAGGCCCGCGACGAGCTGATCGAGGTGGTCCGCATCCTCGAGGCCGGCGGCCAGGACCTGGACGCGTCCCTGGCGCTCTGGGAGCGGGGCGAGGAGCTCGCCGCGCGGTGTACCGAGCACCTGGACGGTGCACGCGACCGGATCGACGCGGTGTTGGGCGACGACGACGAGGCGGGCAACCGCGCTCAGTAGGCCGCAGCCCGGTCCGCCGGGCTACCGGCGACACCCGGCCCGGCGGCTACCGCTGGCTGGGGAGCGGCTCGGTGTCCTGGACGGCCGCGGCCAGCGCCTCGAAGTCCGACGTGGTGGCCGATCCGGTCACGGCCACCCGGACGTCGTCCAGGTCCAGCACCCACACCGGACGGACGTCGTCACCGGTGAACACGGTCCACTCCTGCCCCGTCACGGGCACGATCGTCCGGTCGGGGCGCGGCCCGCCGTTCAGTGACCGGAACGCCTCCTCGGGGGCGTCGGACTGGACCAGCTCGACGAAGCTGCGCTCCCCCGTCACCCAGCCGACGTGGCTCGAGGTGGTGTCGGCAAAGCTCTCGACGCGCCCGGAGTTGGAGGTCCACCCCTCCGGGACGTCCGGGGAACGGACCGGGAAACCCAGGCTGCGCGCGTCCTGACGCAGCGAGGCCTCGGCGTCGAACTCCGGGATCGCCCCCTGCTGCGGTCCGGACGGGCTGAAGGTGCACTGGCCGGCGATACCGGCGAAGATCCCGACAATCGCCATGAGCACCACCACCGACCAGAACATGTCGCGGTTGCCCTGCAGGATTCTCGGTTTCGGCTCGGCCACGGCTGCGAGTATCCCACCCACCCGGGGCATGTCGGGCGCCTGGCCCCCGGCGGGGGCCGCGAAGTGCAACAATGAGCGCCGACACCCCATCGTGCCGCGAGTGGCCACGCCCACTCGCGGGCAGCTACCCGAGGAGCCCGACGCCACATGTCAGACGCCCTACGTCCCGACCGAAACCTCGCCATGGAGCTCGTCCGAGTCACCGAGGCCGCCGCGCTCGCGGCCGGCCGCTGGGTGGGCCGGGGCGACAAGCTCGGGGGCGACGGCGCAGCCGTGGACGCCATGCGCGAGCTCATCGGCACCGTCGACATGGACGGCGTCGTGGTGATCGGCGAGGGAGAGAAGGACGAGGCGCCGATGCTGTTCAACGGCGAGAAGGTCGGCACCGGCCACGGCCCCGCGGTCGACGTGGCCGTGGATCCGATCGACGGCACCCGCCTCATGGCCGAGGGACGGCCCAACTCCATCGCCGTCATCGCGGTCGCGGAACGGGGCTCGATGCTCGATTCCTCGGCGGTGTTCTACATGCGCAAGATCGCGGTGGGCCCCGAGGCGGTCGGGAAGATCGACCTCTCCAAGTCGACCGAATGGAACGTCCGGTCCGTCGCGGAGGCCAAGAACATCGACGTCGGGGACATGACCGTCTGCGTCCTCGACCGCCCCCGGCACGCCGAGCTCATCGCCGAGATCCGTGCGGCGGGCGCCAAGGTCCGGCTGATCATGGACGGGGACGTCGCCGGCGCTGTCGCCGCCGCCTCCGACGAGAGCTCGGTGGACATGCTCATGGGGATCGGCGGTACCCCGGAGGGGATCATCACCGCGTGTGCCATGAAGTGCATGGGAGGCGAGATCCAGGGGCAGCTCTGGCCCCAGGACGAGGCGGAGCGCAAGAAGGCCGTCGAGGCCGGACTGGACGTCGACGCGTTCCTGGGCACCGACGACCTGGTCCGGGGCGACAACTGCTTCTTCGCCGCGACCGGCATCACCAACGGCGACATGGTCCGTGGCGTGAGCTACCGCGCGAACGGCGCGGTCACCAGGTCGCTGGTCATGCGCTCGAAGTCCGGCACCGTCCGGCACGTCGAGGCCCGCCACCGCATGGAGAAGCTCCGAGAGTTCTCGGCGGTCGACTACGGCCAGGGACCCCGGAACCAGTAACCCCGGCAGGCACGGGGCTCGGGCCGCTGCGCCGGACGCCAGCACGGCGCGGCGGGCCCGCCTACTCTGGCCGTATGGCCGACCAGAGTGAATTCCGTATCGAGCACGACACCATGGGTGAGGTCCGGGTTCCCGTCGACGCGCTCTGGCGGGCACAGACGCAGCGGGCGGTGGAGAACTTCCCCGTCTCGGGCAGCGGCCTCGAGCGCGCACAGATCCGTGCGCTCGGCCTCCTCAAGTCCGCCTGCGCCACCGTCAACGGTCGCCTCGGACTGCTCGAGGGGGCCAAGGTCGACGCCATCGTGGCCGCGGCCGGTCGCATCGCCGAGGGGGAGGTCGACGAGCATTTTCCCGTCGACGTCTTCCAGACCGGATCCGGTACCAGTTCGAACATGAACGCCAACGAGGTCATCGCCTCGCTGTGCGCGGCCGAGGGCATCACCGTCCACCCGAACGACGACGTCAACATGTCGCAGTCCTCCAACGACACCTTCCCCACCGCCACACACGTCGCCGCGACGGAGATGGCGCTGACGGAACTCGTCCCCGCGCTGGGTGTGCTGGCCGAGTCGTTCGAGAGGAAGTCCACCGAGTGGCGGGACGTGGTCAAGTCCGGGCGCACCCACCTCATGGACGCCGTTCCCGTGACACTGGGCCAGGAGTTCGGCGGGTACGCACGCCAGATCCGGGCCGGGGAGGAACGCGTGTGCGCCACCCTGCCCCGGGTGGGCGAGCTCCCGATCGGCGGCACGGCGGCGGGTACCGGTCTCAACGCACCGGACGGTTTCGGCTCGGCGGTGGTCGAGGAGCTGCGATCGCTCACCGGGCTCGAGGAACTGCGTCTGGCCGAGGACCCGTTCGAGGCGCAGTCCGCCCGCGACGGTCTCGTGGAACTCTCCGGGGCCCTGCGCACGATCGCAGTCTCGCTCACGAAGATCGCCAATGACGTCCGCTGGATGGGGTCGGGTCCGATGACCGGGTTGTCCGAGATCCACCTGCTGGATCTGCAGCCCGGGTCGTCGATCATGCCCGGCAAGGTCAACCCCGTGCTGTGCGAGACAATCTCCCAAGTCGCCGCCCAGGTCGTGGGCAACGACGCCGCCGTCGCCTGGGCCGGCGCCACCGGGGCCTTCGAGCTCAACACCGCGATCCCGGTAATGGCCCGCAACGTCCTCGAGTCCGCCCGGATCCTCACCAACTCCTGCGTCCTGTTCGCCGAGCGCTGCATCGACGGGATCGAGCCCGACGTCGACCGGATGCGCCGGTACGCCGAGTCCTCGCCCTCGATCGTCACGCCGCTCAACTCGGCGATCGGCTACGAGGAGGCGGCCCGGGTGGCCAAGCACGCCCTGGCGGAGGGGATGACGATCCGCGAGGCCGTGATCGCCCTGGGCTTCGTCCCCGACCCCCTCAGCGAGGACGAGCTGGACCGCCGTCTCGACGTGCTGGGGATGACGGGGCTCGACCGCGAGCGCTGACACCGCACGATGGTTGCGCTGCGTGTCGGGACCAGACCCGCAGCGCAGGGCCTGGCTGGACGCGCATTCAGGCCTCGCACCCCGATCCGACGGCGTCCCACCCGCTGGGTTGGGACGCCGTCGGCGGGCTGGTCACGCCGCGTGGATCCGGCGCAGCGCACCCGGTTCGCCGCCGGGGTGGAACTCCTCCAGCATGGTGGTCACGAGCTCGGCGATGGCCGAGCGCTCCGAGCGGTTGAGGGTGACGTGCGCGAACAGCGGATGCCCCTTGAGCTTCTCCACCACGGCCTGGATCCCGTCGTGACGGCCGACCCGCAGGTTGTCCCGCTGGGCCACGTCGTGGGTGAGCACGACCCGTGAGCCCGTGCCCAGCCTGGAGAGCACGGTGAGCAGGACGTTGCGCTCGAGGGACTGCGCCTCGTCGACGATCACGAAGGAGTCGTGCAGGCTCCGGCCACGGATGTGGGTGAGCGGCAGCACCTCCAGGATGTCCCGGTCCATGACCTCGTCGATCACGTTCTCGCTGACCAGGCCCTCGAGGGTGTCGAACACCGCCTGCGACCACGGGGACATCTTCTCGGTCTCGCTACCCGGCAGGTAGCCGAGCTCCTGGCCGCCCACGGCGTAGAGGGGGCGGAACACCACGATCTTGCGGTGGCGGCGACGCTCGAGAACCGACTCGAGTCCGGCGCACAGGGCGAGCGCGGACTTGCCCGTACCCGCCCGCCCGCCGAGGGAGATGATCCCGATCGACTCGTCCAGCAGGCAGTCGATGGCGATGCGCTGCTCCGCGGACCGGCCGCGCAGGCCGAACACCTCGACATCGCCGCGGACCAGCTTGAGGCCGCCGCCGTCGGTGACGCGGGCCAGCGCCGACGACGACTCGGTCTGGACCCGGATCCCGCAGTGCACTGGTGTTCCCGCGTCCAGACCCGCGGCCCGGGCCGCGCGCGGCGAGGCCCCGCCGTCGGAGAACAGTGTGTCCACCAGGTCCTGGGTGGCGGGCAGGTTGGAGACCCCGCTGTAGCCGGTCAGTACCACGTCCTGGGCGTGGTACTCGTCGGCGGGCAGGCCCACCGAGCCGGCCTTGACCCGCAGGGGCACGTCCTTGGACACCAGGACGGTGTCGAGGCCTTCCGCGCGGAGGTTGAGCGCGCACGCGAGGATCCGGGCGTCCTCCCCGGTGTTCCGGAAACCGGAGGGCAGTATCGCCTGGTCGGTGTGGTTGAGCTCCACCCTCAGGGTGCCGCCCTGGTCGGTGATGGGCAGATCGCCGTCGAGCCGTCCGTGGCGCAGTCGCAGGTCCTCGAGCAGCCGGAGCGCCTCCCGGGCGAAGTAGCCCAGCTCGGGGTGGTGTCGCTTGCCCTCCAATTCCCCGATCACCGCGATGGGCAGCACCACGCGGTGCTCGGCGAAGCGGGTCACGGCCCACGGATCAGAGAGCAGAACCGAGGTGTCGAGGACGTAGGTACGTACGGTGTCGGTCACGGCGGACTCCTGGCCCGCGGCACCCGCGGGCTGGCTGGGGGTGGACCGGTCGGCTCAGGTCACCTGGTGGTGACGGGGCCGGGTGCCGGCCCCCTCCCGATCGAGTGGATCGATCATCGGCTGGGACCTCCCGACGGTCGGCTTCCCCACCGACCGTTGTGACCTACGCTACGCCCGAATCACATGAGTGTGAGTTAACTCATCGTGAATTCGTGAGGCTGCTCGACCGGCCGGGACGACGCGCGGATCACGGGACCCGCTCGAAGGCCGCCGCCAGGCCCTGCCCTCCGCCGAGGCACATCGTCTCCAGCGCGAGCCGGCCCTGTCTCCGGGCGAGTTCACGGGACACGGTGGTGAGGATACGTGTCCCCGTGGCGCCGACGGGGTGACCGAGCGAGATCCCTGATCCGTGCACGTTGAGCCGCTCGCGGTCGGCGGCGGTGAAGCCGAACCCGGACTCCCACTCACGCAGGCACGCCAGGACCTGGGCGGCGAAGGCCTCGTTGAGTTCGATCAGGTCGAAGTCCGCGAGGCGGAGATCGAGCGTCCCGAGCAGCTCGGCGGTGGCGGAGACGGGTCCGATCCCCATCCGGGCCGGGTGCACCCCGGTCACCGACCAGCCCAGCGGTCTCACGTACGCGCGCAACCCGAGGGACGCCGCGCGCTCACGGGTGGTGACGATGCACACCGCGGCGCCGTCGTTCTCACCGCTGGCGTTGCCTGCGGTCACGGTCGCATCGGGGTCGACGCGGGAGCGCACGGGCCGCAGCGCCGCCAGCGAGTCGGCGGTGACGCCTCGTCGGGGGTGCTCGTCGGTGTCGACGACGACGTCGTCTCCCCTGCCCCGGGGGACCCGCACCGGCACGATCTCCTCGTCGAACACTCCCCCGTCCTGCGCCGCGACCGCACGCCGCTGGCTCTCGGCCGCCAGCTCGTCCTGCTCCTCGCGGGAGATCGAGTACTCGGCGCGGAGGTTCTCGGCGGTCTCGAGCATCCCGCCGGGCACCGGGTGGTCCCGGCCGCCCGACGTGACCCGGCCCCGCGCGATGCGGTCGACGAACTCCACCCGGTCACCGCGGACCCCACCACGCAGTCCCAGCGAGTAGAACTCGCTGTTCGACATCGATTCCGCTCCCCCGGCGATCACCAGATCGCTCACGCCCACGGCCACCTGCATCGCGGCGTTGAGCACGGCCTGGAGACCGGATCCGCACCGCCGGTCGATCTGGATCCCGGGGGTACGGATGTCCAGCCCGGCGTCGAGCGCCGCCACTCGTCCGATCGCCGGGGCCTCACCGTTCGGATAGCACTGCCCCAGGATCACGTCGTCGACGTCGGTGGCGGCCAGACCGGTGCGCTCGACCAGTCCGGTGATGGCGGCCGCGGCGAGATCGGCGGCCCCGAGCGGGGCGAGCGCTCCGTGGCGGCGCCCCACCGCGGTGCGCACGGGTTCGCAGATCACGATCTCGGCGAGAGCCTCCGCCATGCGGGAACCGGCCCCCGGGGTCATGCCGTGCGTCCTCGGTGGGCCTGGTGCGGGGTGCAAGGTGTCCGGGGCCGCGTCATCGACTCACTCCACCATCATCCGGACGGTCTCGGCGACGACCGCCGGACGGCCGGAGCCCTCGACCTCCACCGTCACCAGACTGTTGAGCTGGACCCCCGACGACTTGCGCTGGAGCGAGGTGAGCTCGATCCCCGCACGGATGCGCGACCTCACCGGCACCGGCGCCGGGAACCGCACCTTGTCGACGCCGTAGTTGATCATCATCCGGAAGCCCCGGATCTCCATGACCTCCGCGCCCAGCACCGGGAGCAGGGAGAGGGTGAGGTACCCGTGGGCGATGGTGACGCCGTACGGCCCCTCGGTCGCGCGGACCGGGTCGACGTGGATCCACTGGTGGTCCCCGGTCGCCTCGGCGAACGCGTCGATCCGATCCTGGGTGATCTCCATCCAGTCGCTGTAGCCCACGTGCGTGCCGATCTCGGCCTCGAGCTGGTCGAGCCCGTCGAACACCTTCATGACAGTCCTCCTCGTGATATCAGTTGCGATGCGATGACGTTCCGCTGGATCTCGTTGGTGCCCTCTCCGACGATCATCAGTGGCGCGTCGCGGAAGTAGCGCTCCACGTCGTACTCGGTCGAGTACCCGTAACCGCCGTGAATACGGACCGCGTCGAGGGCGATTTCCATGCCGACTTCCGAGGCGAAGAGCTTGGCCATTCCCGCCTCCATGTCGCAGCGTTCGCCGGCATCGGAGCGTTCGGCGGCGTGGAGCGTGAGTTGGCGGGCGGCGGAGAGCTTGGTGGCCATGTCGGCCAGACGATGGCCGATCGCCTGGTGCTTCCAGATCGGCTGCCCGAACGACTCCCGCTGTTGCGCGTAGGCGAGCGAGTCCTCGAGCGCGGCCGCCGCCACCCCGAGGGCACGGCTCGCGACCTGTATCCGTCCGGTCTCGAGGCCCTTCATCATCTGGGCGAAGCCACGTCCGGGCTCGCCGCCGAGCACCTGTGTGGCGGGCGTGCGATAGCCGTCGAAGGCCAGCTCGCACGTCTCGACGCCCTTGTACCCGAGCTTGGGCAGGTCCCGGGAAACCGTCAGACCGGGGCCGTGCTCGACCAGCACGATCGAGATCCCCTTGTGCGTCGGGGTGGCCGCCGGGTCCGTCTTGCACAGCAGGGCGATGATGCCCGAGCGTCGCGCGTTGGAGATCCACGTCTTGGCGCCGGTGATCACCAGCTCGTCGCCGTCGGTTTTCGCGACGGTGCTCATGCCCTGCAGGTCCGACCCCCCACCCGGCTCCGTGAGCGCCATGGTCGCCCGCACCTCACCTGTGGCCATCCGCGGGAGGTAGGTGGCCTTCTGCTCCTCGGTCCCGAACTCGGTGAGGAGCTTGGCCACCACCGTGTGCCCGCCCATGGCACCGGCGAGTGACATCCAGCCGCGGGCGAGTTCCTCGGTGACGCGCACGTAGCAGGGCATCGAGACCGGCATCCCGCCGTAGCTCTCGGGCACGGCCAGTCCGTAGATCCCGATCTGCTTCATCTGCTCGATCCAGCGTTCCGGATACTCGTTCGCGTGCTCCATCTCGAGCACGGACGGCTTGACGTCGCGGTCGATGAACTGGCGCACGGTGGCGACTAGATAGGACTCTTCGTCGTTCAGATCCGGCACTGTGGAACACCTCGTCGTCGTCTCGGCTCGCCCGCCCGGCGGGGCGTGGGCCCATCGTCGCAACCTACTACACAATAGTCGATAATCATGCGCATGATTTGTGTAGGGTTAAGGGCATGGACCCGAGTGACGCCCGTCCCGTCGGCGGGCCCTACTTCGACGAGCTGGCGGTGGGGCAGGTCGTCGTCGACGCCCCGTCCGTCACCCTGACGGAGGGAATCGCCGCCGCGCACCAGGCGATCCTCGGCGACCGTCTGCGCCTCCCCCTGGACCGCCACCTCGCCCACGCCGTGACCGGCGGAACGGTGGCTCACCCCGGGCTGGTCACCGACGTGGCGATAGGCCAGTCCACCGTGGTCACCCAGCGCGTCAGGGCCAACCTCTTCTACCGCGGACTGCGTCTGCTCACCGCTCCACGGATCGGCGACACCCTGACCACCCGGACCGAGGTCGTGGGGCTCAAGACCAACAGCCACTCACCCGGCCGCGCCGCCACCGGGCTGGCCGCCCTGCGCATGACCACCACCGATCAGGACGGACGGACCGTGCTGGACTTCCACCGCTGCGCGATGCTGCCGCTTGCCCCGGGCGTCGACCCGGAATCGTGTGCGCACGCCGACGACCTGTCGGTGATCGGGGCCGGAGCCGACACTGGGGCAGGAGTCGGAACTGGGGCAGGAACTGGGGCGACGACACCGTGGGCCGTGCCGGTGGGGTGGGACCTCGCCGCGTACCGCTCCGCGGTCCCCGGGGCCGGCGACCCCCTCCCCTCCGAGGGCACCGTCCTGCGCCCGGGCGCCGACGTGGTCTCGAGCGCGCCGGAGCTGGCCCGGCTCACCATGAACATCGCGCAGACCCATCACGACGCCCGCGTCTCGGGCACCGGTCGGTTGGTCTACGGCGGCCACACCATCGGGCTCGCGCTCTCGCAGGCCACTCGCGCGCTGCCCTCGATGCTCACCGTGCTCGGGTGGCACTCGTGCGACCACGTGGGCCCGGTCCGCGAGGGCGACACCCTGAGCAGCGAGCTCGTGGTGGGGACCGCGGTCGGCCTGAGGGGCGGCGGCACCGCGCTCGATCTCAGATCAATCGTCACCGCACACCGGGAGGACGGCGACGCACCCGTCCTGGACTGGACGTACACCGTCCTCATGGCCATCGACGGGGGACGGGGATAATGGTTGTCATGAGTTCAGGCAGCGGCGGCACGCGCCCGAGGGTCGGCCGACCCAAGAAGACGGCGCTGATCGTGGCCCAGCAGATCGTCGAGGACATCTCCCGGCGCGGGAACACGGTGGGTGACCGACTGCCGCCGGAGCACCTCATGCTGGAGGAGTACGGGGTCGGCCGCGGAACGCTCCGCGAATCGCTGCGCTACCTGGAACTCCAGGGAGTCATCATGCTCAAACCCGGCCCGGGTGGCGGGCCCGTCGTGCAGCAACCGGACGGTGGCACCCTCGCCGCAACACTGAGCCTGCTCCTGCAGTTCGAGAACGCCCCGTTCTCGACGATCATGGAGGCCCGGACGGCCCTGGAGCCCACCATCGCGAGGCTGGCCACCACGCGTATCGACGACGCCGGTCTCGAGCGACTCGCCGAGAACCTCCGCGTGTCCCGAGAGCAGATGGGCGATCAGGCCGTGTTCTCCGCGCAGTCCGAGCGCTTCCACGAACTGATCGCGTGGAGCTCCGGGAATGCACTCTTCGGGTACCTCTTCGACGCACTGACGGGTCTCATCGCCGGCGCCTCCATGGGAATCACCTACCCCAGGCGGCAGCGCGAACTGACCTGCGACATCCACGACGAGATCTACGCCGCGATCGCCGACCGGGACGCCGACGCCGCGTCCCGGCTGATGTCACTCCACATCCACGAGCACACCACGTACCTCGAGAAGCGGTTCCACACCGCACTCGCACGACCGATCCGGTGGGAACTCGACGGCTGACCCGGACGGTGGCGGATCAGATGTGGCGCCCGCCGGTGATCTCGAGGACCGTGCCGGTCATGTAGCTCGACATGTCGCTGGCCAGGAACAGCACCACCTGCGCCACCTCAGCCGGCTCGGCCGCGCGCCCCATGGGGATCTCGGCCATCTTCTGCTCCCAGACGTGCTCCGGCATCGCCAGGGTCATCGCGGTGCGGATGAGCCCGGGCTGGATGGCGTTGACGCGCACGTTCTTGAACGCGACCTCCTTGGCGGCGGCCTTGGTCAGTCCCACGATGCCGGCCTTGGCGGCGGAGTAGTTGGTCTGGCCCATGAGCCCGACCTTGCCGGAGATGGAGGAGACGTTGACGATCGCCCCTCCCCCGTGTTCGCGCATGCGCCCGGCCGCCGCGCGGGTGCCGTTCCACGTGCCCTTGAGGTGGATCGCGATGATGTCGTCGAACTGCTGCTCGGTCATCTTGCGCATCGTGGCGTCGCGGGTGACGCCGGCGTTGTTGACGAACACCCCGAGCGGCCCGAACTCCTCCTCGGCGACGTCGATCATCGCCTCGACCGCCGCGCTCTCCCGCACGTCGCAGTGGACGTAGCGCGCCTTGTCGTCACCGCCCAGCTCGGCGACCGCGGCCGCGCCGGTCTCGTCGTCGATGTCCCCGATCACGACGCGCGCACCGTTGGCGATGAACGTCCGGGCGATCTCCAGTCCGATCCCGCGTGCGGCTCCGGTGACGACCGCGGTCTTACCCTCGAGTAGTCCCATGATGTGTGTCCTTCTCTCGTGTCTGGTCCTGGACTCTGGGGTCGCGCCCCAGTTCGGCCAGGATCGCGGCGGTGTGTTGGCCCAGTGCGGGGACGGGCCCCATGGGCAGCTCTACGTCTGTGAAGGTCATCGGTGGCAGCAGGCCACGAACGGGACCGGCGGGTGTGTCGACGTCCCGCCACCGGTCCCGCGCCTCGAGCTGGGGGTGTTCCACCAGCGCGGCGACGTCGTTGAGCCGGGCGGCCGGAACACCGAACCGGTCCAGTCTGGCCGCCAGCTCCTCCGAGCCGTACCCGCGGGTCAACCGGCCGATCAGCTCGTCCACCTCGGCCCGTCGAGCCACGCGGGCGATGTTGGTGGCGTACCGCTCGTCGTCGACCAGCTCCGGCCGCCCCAGCACGTCGCGGACCAGGGCCGCCCACCCGCGGTCGTTCTGTACCCCGATCAGCACCTGCCCGTCCCTGGTGGGAAAGGCGTCGTAGGGGCAGATGGCGGCGTGCGACAGCCCCATCCGGCCCACCTGCCGGTCCGCGTACATCCGGATGTACATGGGGTGCCCCATCCACTCGGCGGTGGCCTCGAACATCGACACCTCGATGGTCGCGCCGCGCCCGGTCCGCTCCCGCCGGAACAACGCCGACTGGACTGCCGAGAGCGCGTACATGCCGGTCGCGATGTCGGAGACGGGGACGCCGGTCTTGGTGGCGGTCTCGGGGGTGCCGGTGATCGAGCACAGCCCGGACTCCGCCTGGACGAGCATGTCGTATGCCTTGCGGCCGGAGTACGGTCCGGTGTCGCCGTAGCCACTGATGGTGACGACGACGAGGTCGTCCTTCCTCTCCCGTAGCGCAGCGGCCCCCAGACCCAACCGCTCCATCGCCCCGGGCGCCAGGTTGCTCAGGACCACGTCCGCCCGGTCGGCCAGGTCGAGCGCGACCCGCCGGCCGTGATCGGAGGCCAGGTCAAGTTCGATCGACTCCTTGCCCCGGTTGAGCCAGACGAAATGCGAGGCCAACCCGAGGACGGTGTCGTCGTAGGAGCGGGCGAAGTCGCCCTCCCCCTGCCGTTCGATCTTGATGACGCGGGCGCCGAGGTCCGCGAGGTGACGGGTGGCGAGCGGGCCGGCGACAGCCTGTTCGACCGCCACCACGGTGATCCCCTCGAGCGGGAGCGGCTCGCCCGTCATCTCGGCGCCGTCTCCGGGGTCCAGCCGCGGACGAGTCCGCCGCCGATGATCAGCTTCTGGATCTCGCTCGTGCCCTCGTAGAGCCGCAGCAGGCGGATATCGCGGTAGATGCGCTCGACCGCGACGCCCCGCATGTATCCGGTACCGCCGTGGATCTGGACGGCCAGATCGGCGACCTTCCCCGCCATCTCGGTGCAGTAGAGCTTGGCGACGGACGGGGCGATCCGCCGGTCCTCTCCCGAGACGTACGTGGCCGCGACCTCACGCACCAGTGCCCGTCCGGCCATCACCCCGACCTGCTGCTCGGCGAGCATCGCCTGGACTAGCTGGAATCCGCCGACGGTCCTGCCCCCCTGCGTGGTGGTGGCAGCGTAGGTCAGCGACTCGTCGAGCGCCCTCGTGGCGGACCCCACGGCGACGGCGGCGATGTGGACGCGACCGCGGGCCAGTGACGTCATCGCAGCACGGTACCCGGCGTCCTCGTCGCCGCCGACGAGTGCCGACGCCGGGACGCGGACACCACTGAAGCTCACCTCGGAGGTCGAGGCACCCTCCTGGCCCATCTTCCGGTCCTTCGGCCCCACCGTGACCCCCGGCGCGTCGGCGGGGACGAGAAACACCGCGATCCCCGTCCCGCTCTCGTCCGCGGGACGGGTCCGGGCGAACACCACGAACAGGTCCGCCACCGGGGCGTTGGTGATGAAGCGCTTGGTGCCGTCGATGATCCAGTCCCCGCCCCCTCCGCCGTCGCGGACGGCCTTGGTCGTCAGTCCCGCCGGGTTGGACCCGGCACCGTCCTCGGTGAGGGCGAACGAGGCGATCACCTCGCCGGAGGCGATCCGCTCGAGCCACTCGCCCTTCTGCTCGTCGGTCCCGAAACTCACCAGGACCTGTCCGGCGATGCCGTTGTTGGTGCCGAATAGTGAGCGCATGGCCAAGCTGGTGTACCCGAACTCCATCGCCAGCTCGACGTCCTGGGTCAGGTCCAACCCGAGGCCGCCCCACTGCTGCGGGATCGCGTACCCGAACATCCCCATCTCGGCCAGCCCGGTCCGGATGTCGTCCGGGACGGCATCGGTGTCGGCGATCTCCTGTTCACGGGGAATCACGACCGTGCGGATGTACTCCCTGGTCGCCGAGAGGATGTGCGCGAAGTCCTCCGCGTCGACCTCCGAGGTCGCGGTGATCGACTGACCGCCCATGGTCTCGTCCTCCGTCGCACGTGATGGGTGTCGCGGAACGCGCATCCACTGAAGTATGCTCCCAACTATTATCAGGATTTAGTGGACGGGGCAAGAGTCCCCGACCAGACCTCCGGGAGCATCCGATGGCCGATCGCACCGTGTCACGACCCCTCAGCGGCATCCGCGTGGTCGAGCTCTCCAGCTTCGTGGCCTCGCCCCTGTGCGGGCTCACCCTGGCCCAGTTGGGCGCAGAGGTGATCCGGGTCGATCCGCAGGGCGGGGCGGCCGATGTGAACCGCTGGCCGCTCGCCCCGGACGGCACCTCGATCTACTGGACCGGCCTCAACAGGGGGAAGTCCTCGGTCACCCTCGATCTGCGATCAGACGAGGGGCAGCAGGCGTTCCGGGACCTGGTGACCGCGCCCGGTGAGGGCGGGGGGATCCTCGTGACCAACTCCGGTGGCCGGGCGTGGATGGACCACGAGCGTCTGGCGCAGGTCCGACCCGACGTCATCACCCTCGAACTGCTCGGGCGGCGTGACGGACGCCCGGGCGTCGACTACACCGTCAACGCAGCCCTCGGGTTCCCCGCGATCACCGGGCAGGTCGACGGGCAGGGCGGCGGACACGGCGGCGGGCAGGTGGTCAACCACGCCCTGCCCGCCTGGGATGTCGCCGCCGGCCTCCACGCGGCGTTGGCGGTGGTCGCGGCCGTCCGCGAGCGCGAGAGGACCGGACGGGGACGACGGATCGTCCTCCCGCTGGACGACGTCGCGCTCGCCACCGCCGGCGCGCTCGGCTACCTCACCGAGCCCCAGCTGGACGGGGCCTCCCGCCCGGCCGTGGGCAACCACGTCTACGGCACCTTCGGGACGGACTTCGCGACTTCCGACGGTGGCCGCTTCATGGTCGTCGCCCTGACCACACGCCATTTCCACGATCTGGCCCGCCTCACGGGCACGCGCGAGGCGGTCGACGCCCTCGAGTCCGCCACCGGCGCCGACTTCACCGCCGAGGCCGACCGGTACTCCTATCGCGAGGTGCTGGCAGCACTGTTCGCGCGCTGGTTCTCGGCCCACACCACCGACGAGGTGGCACGGGCGCTCGCGGAGTCGGTGGTGCTGCACGAGCGCTACCGCACCTTCGACCAGGTCGTGTCGGAGGGCGACCTCGAGGCCAACCCGCTCTTCTCCCCCGTCGACCAACCGGGGATCGGCCGCTACCTGGCCGCCGCGCACCCCGCGACCTTCGACGGCACCCACCTCGCCGCCGGCCCGGCGCCCCGGCTCGGCGCGGACACCGACCGATTCACCAGCGGAGGATCACGCCGATGACCCACAAACCCACCGCTCGCGCAGGCGTCCCCGTATACCTCACGGACGAGCGGCTCGCGATCCGAGACCTGGCCCGCGAGTTCACCGCCAAGGAGGTCCTCCCGGTCGCCAACCGTCTCGACCCGGAACGCGGGGACATCCCGGACGACCTCCGTCAGAAGATGGCCGACATGGGATTCTTCGGCATCATGATCGGCGAGGAACACGGCGGGCTCGGACTGGGCGTGTTCGAGTACTGCCTGGTCGCCGAGGAACTGGCCCGCGGCTGGTTGTCCGTCTCGGGCCTGCTCGCCCGTGGCAACGGCATGGGCGGCGGGTTCACAACCGCACAGGAGGAGCGACTGCTCCCCCGCGTCGCCCGCGGCGAGTGGCTGGGCGCCTACGCCCTGTCGGAGGCCGAGGCGGGCTCCGACATCGCCAACATCTCCTGCCGTGCCGTCCGCGAAGGCGACGAGTGGGTGGTCAACGGGACCAAGATGTGGTGCACCTACGCCGACCAGGCGGACTACCTCGTCCTGTTCGCCCGCACCGATCCGAACCGGGATCCGGACAAGCCACACCGCGGGATCTCCACGTTCCTCGTAGAGAAGGAACGTGGCTCCTTCCCCACCGGCATCACCGGCAACCCCGTCCGCAAGATCGGATACTTCGGCTGGCAGACCTGGGAGCTGTCCTTCGACGACTTCCGGATCCCGGCATCGTCGCTGCTCGGCGAGGAGGGCAGGGGCTTCTACCTGGCGGTCACCGGCCTGGAGGTCGGTCGCGCCCACACAGCCGCCCGCGCCATCGGCCTGGCCCGCGCCGCGCTGGAGGACTCGATCGCCTACGTCGCCACCCGCGAGCAGTTCGGCCGGCCGATCGGCGACTTCCAGTACCTGCGCTTCGAGATCGCCAAGATGGCCGCCGACATCGAGGCCGCGCGCCAGCTCATGTACTCGGTGGCCACCGCCATCGATTCCGGGCACCGCTGCTCTCTCGAGGCCGCCATGTGCAAGCTCGTGGCCACCGAGATGGCCGAGCGCGTCACCTCCCAGGGCGTCCAGATCCACGGCGGGGCCGGATACACCACCGACTTCCAGGTGGAGCGGCACTGGCGCGACGCCCGGCTGACCCGCATCTTCGAGGGCACCAGCGAGATACAGATGCGGATCATCTCGGACGAACTCCTCGGCCGGAGTGGCTGAGTACAGTCGCCACCATGAAGGCTGCAGTGTGTGTCGACACGGAATCCCCCCTGGCGATCGAGGACATCCCGATCCCCGAACCCAGGGAGGGCGAGGTCCTGATCCACAACACCGCCTGCGGGGTGTGCCACACCGACCTGCACGTGATGAAGGGCGAGGTGCGGTTCCCGCTCCCCGGGGTCCTCGGACACGAGGTCTCGGGCGTCGTCGCCGAGGTCGGCCGGGGCGTGACCGCCGTCCGCCCGGGCGACCGCGTGGTGGGGTCGTTCATCATGCCGTGCGGGTGGTGCGAGAACTGCGCCCGCGGGATGGAGGACCTCTGCTCCACGTTCTTCGAGTACAACCGCCTCGGCGGAACCCTGTACGACGGCGAGACCCGGCTGCACCGCGCGAACGGTGAGCCGCTGTCGATGTATTCGATGGGAGGGCTGGCCGAGTACAGCGTCACGCCCGCCACCGCCGTGTTCGCCCTCCCGGAGGAACTCGACCTGACCGACTCGGCGATCCTGGGCTGCTCGCTGTTCACCGCCTACGGCGCCGTGCGGAACGTCGGGGACGTGCGCACCGGGGAGTCGGTCGCGGTCGTTGCCGTGGGCGGCGTCGGGCAGAACATCGTCCAGCTGGCCGCGGTCAGCGGGGCCGAGTCCGTCATCGCCATCGACGTGGACGAGGAGAAACTCGCCCTGGCCCGGCGCATGGGCGCCACCCACACGATCAACTCCACCGAGGTCGACGCCACCGAGGCGGTCATGGAGATCACCGGTGGCCGCGGCGTCGACGCCGCCTTCGAGGCCCTGGGGTCGGCCGCCACCACCCGTCAGGCCACGGACATCGTCCGTGAGGGCGGCAGGGTCGTGGTGGTGGGCATCCCGCCGGCGGGGACCTCCCTCGACGTGGACCTGGCGCGGATCGTCCGCCGGAAGATCCAGATCAAGGGGTCCTATGGCGCCCGCGCACGGCAGGACGTGCCCGCGCTCGTCCGGCTCCTCGCCGCCGGCAAGCTGGACCTGAGCAGCGTGATCTCCCGGTACGTGGGGCTCGACGAGGCCCCGGAGACCTATCAGGCTCTCGACCGCGGTGAGGTCCTGGGCCGCGCGGTCGTCCTCACCGGCGGCTGACCCGGCCGCCGCTGCTGCTGGCGGCCGGGGTCGGCTCAGGGGCGCGTCAGAGCAGTTCGATGATGGTGGCGTTGGCCTGGCCGCCGCCCTCGCACATCGTCTGCAGGCCGTACTTGATCCCGTTGGCCTTCATGTGGTGCACCATGTCGGTCATGATGCGGGCGCCGGAGCCACCGAGCGGGTGGCCGAGGGCGATCGCGCCGCCGTTGGGGTTGAGCTTGGCCGGGTCGGCGCCGGTCTCGGCGAGCCACGCCATCGGCACCGAGGCGAAGGCCTCGTTGACCTCGAACACCCCGATGTCGTCGATCGTCAGACCGGAACGCTCGAGAGCCTTGGCCGTGGCCGGGATCGGCGCGGTGAGCATGATGACCGGATCATCGCCGGCGAGGGTGGCGGTGTGGACGCGCGCGATCGGGGTGCAGCCGTACCTGGCGGCCGCCTCCTCGCTCATCACCAGGATGGCAGCGGAGCCGTCCGAGATCTGCGAGGCGTTCCCGGCGTGGATGACACCGTCCTCCTTGAACGGGGTCTTGAGCCCCGCCAACCCCTCCACGGTGCTGCCGCGGCGGATGCCCTGGTCGGCGTCGAACAGGCCGTCGGGGGTGGTCACCGGGACGATATGCCCGGCGAACAACCCTGCGTCCTGCGCGGCGGCGGCCTTCTCGTGCGAGGCCACGGCGAACTCGTCGAGTTGGGTCCGCGTGAGGCCCCACCGCTCGGCGATCATCTCGGCCCCGATGCCCTGGTTGGGCAAGGTGCCCTCGTAGCGGCCGAGGAAGTCCGCCCCGTACGGGATGCCCTCGCCCGTGATGGAGCTGCCCATCGGCTGGCGGGTCATGGACTCGACGCCCCCGGCGACCACCACGTCGTGGTAACCGGACTCCACCACCGCGACGGCGAAGCTCAGCGCCTGCTGCGACGAGCCGCACTGGCGATCGATGGTCACGCCCGTGACCGTCTCCGGCCAGCCGGCCGACAGCACCGCGGTGCGCGCGATGTCGCCGGTCTGCTCGCCGGACTGGGTCACACAACCCCAGATCACGTCCTCGACGATCGACGGGTCGACCCCGGCGCGCTCGACGAGTGCGTTGAGCACCTTGCCCGACAGGTCCGCCGGATGCACCCCGGCCAGCCCGCCCTTGCGTTTGCCCACCGCGCTGCGCACGGCCTCGACGATTACTGCTCCCATGATGTGTCTCCTCGTGTGGTGTGGCCCGGCGTGTGGTGTGGCCCGGCGTGTGGTGTCGTCTCAGCCGATGAACGGCGGGGTCTTCCTGAGTTCGCCGCGCGCGATGGTCCGGCGGTGCACGGCGTCCGGGCCGTCGACGATCCGCAGGGCCCGCGCCCAGGCGTAGAAGTACGCGAGGGGGGTGTCGTCGGAGACGCCGGCGCCGCCGAAGATCTCGATCGCACGGTCGATCACGGTGCACGCGACCTGCGGTGCGATCACCTTGATGGCCGAGATCTCGAACCGGGCCTCCTTGGCGCCCACGGTGTCGATCATCCACGCGCAGTGCTGGACCTGCAGGCGTGCCTGGTCGATCTCGATGCGGGAGTTGGCGATGTGCTCCTGCACCACGCCCTGCTCGGACAGGTAACCTCCGAAGGCGTTGCGGGACTTGGCGCGGTCCACCATCAGGGCCAGTGCGCGCTCGGCCATACCGATGGCACGCATGGCGTGGTGGATGCGACCCGGCCCGAGACGGGCCTGGGCGATCGCGAATCCGGCGCCCTCCTCGCCCAGCAGGTTCGAGGCGGGGACCCGGACGTCGTCGAAGACGAGCTCGCAGTGACCGTGCTGGTCCTGGTAGCCGAACAGCGGGAGGTTGCGTTCGATGGTCAGGCCCGGTGTGTCGCGCGGGACCAGGACCATCGACTGCTGGCGGTGAGTCTCGGCGGACTCGTCGGTCTTGCCCATGACGATCAAGATCTCGCAGCGCGTGTCCGCCACGCCCGTGATCCACCACTTGCGGCCGTTGATCACGTACTCGTCGCCCTCGCGGCGGATGACGGTCTGGATGTTGGTCGCGTCCGAGGAGGCCACGTCGGGCTCGGTCATGGCGTAGGCCGACCGGATCCTGCCCTCCTTGAGCGGCTCGAGGTATCTGGCCTTCTGCTCCTCGGTGCCGAACAGGTGGAAGGTCTCCATGTTCCCGGTGTCCGGGGCCTGCGAGTTGATGGCCTCGGGGGCGATCACCGGCGACCAGCCGGAGATCTCCGAGACCGCGGCGAACTCGAGGTTGGAGATGCCGGACCACTCGGGCAGGAAGAGGTTCCACAGCCCGCGGCGCCGCGCCTCCGCCTTGAGCTCCTCCATGACGGGCGGGTGCTCGTGATCGCCGTGCGTGCGCAGGTACTCGGCCCACACCGGCTCGGCGGGGAACACGTGCTCCCGCATGAACTCCCACATGTTCTCCCGCAGCTCGAGGCTGCGCTGGCTGTGCGCGAAATCCATTGTGTTGTCTCCTGTCAGAGATCTCTAGTGAAGGGTCATGCCGCCGTCGACGGTGAGCGTCGACCCGGTGATGAACGATGAGGCGTCGGAGGCGAGGAAGACGAGCGCGGAGTCGAGCTCCGGTTGCAGGCCGAGTCGACCGAAGATCGTGCGCCCGGTGATGTCCGCCAGCATCTTCTCGGGGATCTCGTCGGTCATCTCGGAGGCGAAGTAGCCGGGGGCGAGGGCGTTGACGCGGATCCCGCGCCGGCTGCCCCACTGCGCGGCCAGATCCCGGGTCAGACCCAGGACCGCGGCCTTGGAGGCGGAGTAGGCGGCCTGCGGTGCGAACCCGGCGGTCAGACCCAGGACGCTGGCGACGTTGACGATGCTCGACCCTGGCTCCATGACGGCCGCACACTCCTTGGCCGCCCAGTACGCGCCGTGGAGGTTGACGTCCACCACGCCCCGGAACTGCTCGGGTGTCTCCTTGAGGGCGGGCACCGCGGTGCCGATCCCGGCGTTGTTGACCAGGATGTCGATCCGCCCGTGGGAGTCCATGGCAGAGCGGACCATCGCCGCGCACGCCTCGGGGTCCGCGACGTCGCAGGCCACCGTCGACGCCCGGCCCCCGGCGGAGCGGAGCTCCTCGGCGAGGGACTCCAACCGGTCCCGCCGGCGGGCGGCCAGCACGACCGTCGCACCGGCGGAGGACAGGGCGCGGGCGAACCCGGCCCCGAGCCCGGACGAGGCCCCGGTGATCACCGCGACCCGCCCGTCCAGGCGGAAGCGGTCGAGCACGGGCAGCGCCGCCTGGGGTCCGGTGCGTGGATCGACCGGCACTGGGGAATCGATTGCCGGGGAATCGGATACGGGGGCGTCGGAAGCGGATTCAGCCATCAGTTGGTGCCTTTCCGGGAGTCGAGGATCGAGTGGCCGTACTCCACCAGCTCGCGGATCAGCGGCCCGATGTCGCCGAAGTCCTGCCCGGCCATGTCGCCGGCCTCCGAACGGGTGGCCACGCCCTGGGCGATCGCCGCGAACTTGAACGTGGCGAAGGCCAGGTACCACGGCATGTGCGCGGGGTCGGTGCCGGTGGCCGCGCAGTATCGCTCCAGCAGCCGTTGCGGGCCGGGCCACCCGGGTTCGGTGGTGATGCTCGGGATGAGCGGGACGTCGGGTCCATCCGGGTCGCCCCAGTAGAGAACCGTCTGGGCGAGGTCGGCGACGGGGTCGCCGAGCGTGGACAGCTCCCAGTCGAGGATCGCCTTGATCCGTCCCGGATCGTCGGCGTCGACCACACAGTTGTCCATGCGGTAGTCACCGTGGATGATCCGCGACGACGGCGAGGTGGGCATGTCCTGGCCGAGTCTCGCCGCCAGGTCGGCCAGGCGGTCCGCGCGGACGGTCTCGCTCGCCTTCTCCGACTGCCCCAGCCACCGGCGCAGCTGCCGTTCCAGGTAGCCCTCCGGGCGACCGAGGTCCCCCAGGCCGACCGCGTCCTGGTCCACTGCGTGGAGTGCGACCATCGCGTCGATCTGGGCGTCGGCCATGGCCGCCTTGTCGTCGTCGGACTCCGCGTATCCCCGCGGCAGTTCGTCACGGATGACGTGACCGACCACCTTCTCCATCACGTAGTACGGCACGCCCAGGTCCCCACCGGTGGTCTCGTTGAGCACGATCTGCGCGACCGGGACGTCCGTATCCGCCAGGCCCAGCTGGATGCGGGCCTCGCGCCCCATGTCGTGCGCGCTCGGCAGGAGGTCGCCGGTGGGCGGACGGCGCAGGATCAGCTCACCGGCGTCCGAGCGGAGCGTGAACGTGAGGTTGGACTTTCCACCCGCGATCAGCTCGGCCTCGAAGTCCGTCCAGGCCGCGTCGCCCGTGGCCTCGGCGATCTTGGGGCCCACCACGCCGGGGCGGAGGAGTTGGTCGACCGAGAGGCCGTCGGACGCTGAGGGTGGAGTGGTCATGAGGTGGATCCTCGCTTTTGGTGAGCGGTCGTAGGACTGGAATGCACCGGACTAGCGGTGGCCGACCGTGTGCAGGTCGTTGCCCCGGGTCTCCTTCATGATCGCCGTGGCGATGAGGGTGCAGATGCACAGCACGATGATGTAGGCGCTGATCATCCAGTACACGTCCCATTCGATGAACTGGGCGTTGAGGTACGGCGCGCTGCCTCCGAAGACCGCGACGGACAGCGAATAGGCGAAGCCGATTCCGGCCGTGCGCATCTTGGTGGGGAACGCCTCGGACATGAACGACGAGAGGATGGAACCGGCGGCGGCGACCAGCGTCATGGCGACCAGCGAGGTGAGGAACAGGGTCCACGGCCGGTCGTCGATCATCCCCATCAGGAACGGGGTGGTGATGATGGTGCCGACGGCGAAGATGAAGATCACCGGGCGCCGCCCGATCTTGTCCGAGAGCAGTCCCCACAGCGGAAGGGTGCACAGGGCGATCAGCTGGCTGCCGAAGATCATCCAGAACGCGGAGCCCGCGTCCATGTCGCGCTGCGTGATCGCGAACGTGGAGGCGTAGGAGCTCCAGGTGTAATGGGCGACGGTGATGCCGGAGACCATGGTCACGACCAGGGCGATGGCGCGGGCCAGGCGACCCCTGGAGAAGGTGACGACCGGGGAGTTCTCGTCCTCGGCGGCGGCCTTGTCGAAGACGTCGGACTCCTCCATGCCGGTCCGCAGGTACAGCACGAACAGAGCGAACACGGCTCCCAGCAGGAACGGGACGCGCCAGCCCCACTCGGCCACAGCGGACTCGGACAGGACCGCGGTGATGGTGCCACCGACGCCGTAGGCGAGCACGGTGCCGCCCATGATGGCGACAAAGACGAGGCTGCCCCACATGCCGCGGCGGTTCGGCGGCGCGATCTCGGCGACGTAGCTGTACGCGGTCGCGGACTCACCGCCGTGTGCGAAGCCCTGAATGATGCGGCACAGCAGGAGCAGCACGGACGCGAAGACGCCCAGTGTCTCGTAGCTCGGCAGGAGGCCGATCAGCAGGCTCGCGCCCGCCATCATGAGCATGGTGGTGATGAGGACCCACTTGCGGCCCTTGACGTCGGCGATCCGACCGAAGACGATCCCGCCGAGCGGGCGGACCAGGAAGCCCACCGCGAAGACCGCGAACGTGGCCAGCAGCGCGGAGACCGGGTTCTCGTTGTTGAACATCGCCGCCGCGATGAACGGGGCAAACACCGCGTAGGCGGTCCACTCGTACCACTCGAACAACTGCCCTGTGGTACTTGCCGCGAGCGATCTCTTGGCGTTCTTGTTTCCCGAGGCGGACTGCGTCGGGGTGGCCTCTGAGGGGAGGTCGGGGTGGATCGTGGCCTCGGCCATGTCATTTCCCTTCGGGTGGGATCAGGGGGTCTGGAGGGTCAGGTAGGGGTGTGTTCGTCGCGCAGTTCCCGGCGGCGGATCTTGCCGGTCTGGGTCTTGGGGAGTTCGCCGACCACGTGGACCTCGCCCGGGCGCTTGTAGGCGGCGAGTCTCGAGGCGGCAAAGGCGATCAGCTCGTCCTCCGAGACGGTCCGACCCGCCTTGAGGGAGACGAACGCGACGACCTTCTCACCGCGGTACTCGTCGGGCAGTCCCACGACAGCGGCTTCGAACACGGCGTCGTGCTCGTACAGGGCGTCCTCGACCTCGCGCGGCCAGACCTTGTAGCCGGAGGCGTTGATCTGGTCCTTCAGCCTGTCCACGAGGTACACCCAGCCGTCGTCGTCCATGACGGCGACGTCACCGGTGTGCAGCCGGCCGCCGGGCATCGTCGAGACGGTGGCCGCGTCGTTGCGCCAGTATCCGGACACGATCTGCGGCCCGGTGAGCACCAACTCGCCCTGCTCTCCGGCGGGGACGGGCCGGTCGTCGACCCCCACCACACTCGCGTCGATTCCCGGGAGCGGGACGCCGATGGACAGGGTGCCGCTGGCCTCGTCGACGGGCGCGCGGAGTCCGGGCGGGACGGCGACGACCCCGGAGGTCGTCTCGGTCATGCCGTACCCGTTGTGGATGTAGTGACCGAAACGCTCCCGGAACCGCTCGACCGTCGACGGCGGGATCGGTGCTCCCCCGCTGTAGAGGGTCTTGACGGACGCGAAGTGCTCCGGGCCGGCCTCGTCCAGGCGCATGAGCGCGTTGAACGCGGTGATTGACCCGATCGTATAGGTGACCTCGTGCTCGCGGAACGCGTCCAGCACGACCTCGGGCCGAAAGCGCCCGGCAAAGACGAGGGTGGTGTCCCCCAGCAGTCCGAGCGTCGCGTTGATGACCGCACCGGTGATGTGGAACAGCGGCGCGATAGCCAGCACCACGTCTCCCGGCACGATGCCCACGAAGTCGGCGAAGCTCCGGGCCACGGCCACCACGTTCGCGTGCGAGTTCATGGCGCCCTTGGGCGGCCCGGTGGTCCCGGACGTGTAGGTCAACAGCGCCAGGTCGTCCGGCGACACCGTGACGGGCGCCGGGGTCCGGCCGGAGAAGTCGGCGATCAACCCGAGGATCTCGCCGTCCTCGGACACCGCGGCGGACTCCGCCCCGCCGAACACCCGGGGGTCGTTCCTGGTCTGCAGGTCCCGCTCGCTGGTGCTCAGGATCCACGCCGCGTCGGTGCCCACGATGCTCTCGCGGATGGCGGGTACGTCCCGGTCGGTCGCGATGATCCCCACCGCACCGGAGTCCTCGACGGGCTGACGAAGCTCACGTCCGAAGTACATGGGGTTGAGCACAACCGCTGCGGCGCCGATCTTCCACAGGGCGATCAGGGAGATCGCGTACTGCGGGATGTTCTGCAGGTGGATCCCGACGCGGTCGCCGACTCCCACGCCGCGTTCCTGCAGGGCGGCGCCGAGGGCGTCCGACATCCGGTCCACCTCGCGAGCCGACAGGCTGGTGTCGAAGTACGCGATGGCGGTCCGGTCGGGACTGGTGTCGACCCGGCTGCGCCAGGCGTCGACCAGCGTCGTCCGCCGCCCCACGAGGCTCTCGTCGAGACCCGGGCGGTACAGCTCCCGCCACGGGCGCGGGTTCGTTCCGCTCATCGTCGCCCTCCGTTCAGTGGTGCCGACCGATCGATCGCTCGGTTCGATGTAG
This sequence comes from Dietzia sp., assembly GCA_046292305.1. Lineage (GTDB taxonomy): Bacteria > Actinomycetota > Actinomycetes > Mycobacteriales > Mycobacteriaceae > Dietzia. Next base: position 121,448 of record JBKBRA010000001.1, read on the forward strand.
TGTTACCCACGCCACAGAACGTGTCAAGTGATCGACGGCTAGAGTTTTCGATGACCGAGGAGTTTCCACCGATGAACGACTGGCGAGAATTCGGGCCCGACACCCTGTCGCCCCCGTTGCGTGCCGCCCTGGTCGTCTTTGCGCGACACGGGTACCACGGGGCCTCGATCAGGATGATCGCCGAGGAGGCGGGGTTGTCGGTCCCCGGCCTCTACCACCACTACCGCTCCAAGCAGGTGATCCTCGCGGCCGTGGTGGACACCGCGATGGCGGAGATGCTCGAGCACACCGGAGCCGCGGTCGAGGACGCCGGAAGCCACCCGGTCACCCGCTTCGAGAACATCGTCGAATGCCTGGCACGGTTCCACATGGCCAGGCGGGACCAGGCGTTCGTGGCCTCGACCGAGATGCGGAGCATGGACCCGGACGTCCGCGCCCACCACATCGCCCAACGCGACACCCAGCAGGCGATGATCGAGGACACCATCCGGGCCGGCGTCGACTCGGGAGACTTCGCCTGCGAGCATCCCGAGGACGCGGCCCGGGCGATCTCGTCACTGTGTGTGTCGATCGCGTCCTGGTACCGCCCCGACGGCCCCCTGACCGCCGACGACGTGGTGGCACGCCACCTGTACTTCGCCCGCGGAATGGTGGGTGCGGGCCGGGATCAGCGGGGGCGCTGACCCGTCACCGCCCCCGCTTCGAGCGTCCCTTGCCCCTCGGCGCCTGCTGTCGGCCCCGCGCCTGTTCACCCCGTGCCTGTTCACCCCGTGCCTGCTCACCCCGCGGTTGTTCGCCCCGCGACCGCGCCTTCGCGGCAGACTTCTGCCGGGCGTTCAGCTTCTCCCTGGGCGCCTCTCCGGAATTGCGCGATGTGGCCGCGGTGCGCCCGCGGACGATTCCCACGAACTCGTCGATCAGCTGGTCGCCCTCGCGGCGTGACGACCACGCCACGCCCATCCGGGTGGCGGGCACCCCCTCGAGCGGTCGCTCGATCACGTCACGGCGGCTCAGCGAGCGCGCGTACGGCTGCGGCAGGACCAGCAATCCGACCCCCGCGGCGACCAGGTCCACCGCGGCGGACACCTCCTCCGGGGTCGCGGAGATCGCATCGACGGGATCGAGCCATCGCTCCCCCACGAGGTCGGCAGAGGTCAGGGACTCGTAGGCGCCGACCTCGTGATCCTTGGCGGCGATCACGGCCATCGTCTCGGTGTAGAGCGGAATGCGCAGCAGGCCGGCGGGTGCGGAGCGCGGGGCGTCCTCGGCCTCACGCAGGAAGACGACGTCGACACCGCTCTCCCCCGGGGTCTGCGCCAGGTCGGTTCGCGGATCACCCACACGCCGCGCCGAGATCGGCACGAGTGGATTGCGTTGGCGCCACCGGGTGAGCCACTTGTCGGGCTGAACGCCCGGGACGTAGCCGATGGCCAACACACGCCGGTCCGGACCGTTCTCCTCGTTCACCCCTCAACGGTAGCCCCTGCCCGACTGAACCGGATTCGGGAATCCTGGTCCGTACCGGTCCCCGGCCCGCTACCGTGCGTGTCGCCGGACCTCTCCGGCACCACACCACCGAGGAGGACCCATGACCCACGTGTTCCACGGCGTCGACGAGTTCCGCGATGCCACCGGTCTCGAGCTAGGGGCCGGCGACTGGTTCGTCGTCACCCAGGACCGCATCGACACCTTCGCCGACGTCACCGAGGACTGGCAGTGGATCCACATCGATCAGCAACGAGCGGCCTCGTCCGACATGGGATCGACCGTCGCCCACGGCTACCTCACGCTGTCACTCATCCCCAGGCTCAGCTCTGAGCTGTTCTCGTTCGAGGGCGTCGGTCGCGCGATCAACTACGGGCTCGACAAGGTCCGTTTCCCCTCGTACGTCAGACCCGGGGATCGGATCCGTGCGCGGGGCCGGGTGGCGTGGACCCGCGAGGCGCCGGCCGGCGGCGTCCTGTCCTGCGTGCACTACTCGATCGAGGTCGAGGGCCGCGACAAGCCGGCCTGCGTCGCCGAGGCACTGATGGTGGTGTTCCCGGCGGAGAGCTGACCCGGCGGAGGCATGACCGGCGACGAGCCCTGCGCGGACAGCGGCTGGACGGACCTGTGATGAGAGGTGACTCGGCGCTTTGCGGTCGAGCGGATGGGCGTCGGTCAGGCGGAGACGAAGCGCTGCACGCCATCCGCCGAGAGCTCGTCCACGTTGATGGCTCCCCGCGCGATCAGGACGTCGAGGTGTGCCATGGTCTCGCAGGTCGCGATCATCTGGTTGAACCCGTCGAGGGAGGCGAAGGTACGTTTGCGGTGTGTCCAGGGCAGCGCCGCCGCCACCTCGAGTCCTGTCACCCCTCGACACACGTGCACCAGCTCGCGCGTGGCGTCCAGTCTCTCGTCGTGGTGGGACAGCAGTTCCCGGACCCGCGCGTGGACACTTCCCCCGGCCTCGCCGTGCGCGGGAAGCATGAGGGCGTCCGGGCGGTCCAGCATCGACTCGAGCGAGGCGAGATAGTCACCCAGGGGATCATCCCACCCACCGAGCTCGAAGCCGATCGACGGGGAGATCCTGGGAAGGACGTGGTCGCCGGTGAACGTCACCCCGAGCTCCGCGTCCTCGAACACCAGGTGGCCCTTTGTGTGGCCGGCGGTCCGATGCGCCTCCATCGCCCGTCCGGCAACCGAGACCGGACCTTCCTCGGTCCAGATGTCGGGCATCTCCCAGTCCGCGGCCAGCCAGGGCTCGGCGAGCGCCTCGGCCCGGGACGCTTCGGCGATCTCCGGGGCACCCGCCCGACGGAGCTGGTCGAGCGAATTCATCGGCACGCTGGTACCGAGCTCACGGAGCTCGGTGAGCCCGGGGCGCTCGCCACCTCCCAGGTGAATACGGCTCCCGACCTGCCGCCGCAGCTCCGGCCCCATGGTGTAGTGATCGCGATGTATGTGCGTCACGTGCACGTCGGTGACCTCGTCGAGTCCGATGTCGATCGACCGCAGCCCGTCGCGCAGGATCTCGAGGTTGCCCGGGACGTTCCACCCGGCGTCGATGAGGGAGACCCCGTCCGGACCCCCGATCACGTAGACGTTGATCGCGCGCAGTCCGTCTTGCGGCATGGGCAGCGGAATCCGGTGGACACCTTCAGCCACCTGGTGACATCCGAGTTCTGTCCATTCCGCCACCGTCGTGCTCATGACTCGGAGACCATGACCTGTTCGTCGCCCATGACCATGATGGCGCGACCACCCATGGCGCCGACGTGCTCGGCGGCCTTCGCCCACTCGGGGCTCTCGAGCATCGCGTCGTAGGCCTCCTTGGAGTCGAAGCTCAGAACCGACACCCCGTCCCAGCCCAGCGAATGCTTGTTCCCGCCGGTGTCCTTGACGGCCGTGTGCGACCACCGGCGCAGGCCCGGCAGCGGGTAGGTCACCTCGGCGTGCTCGCCGCGCCACCACGTGATGAACTGCTCGTGGGTCCATTCACTCGGCTTGGACGCCATGACGATGAGGTTGTACACAGTTCCTCCATAGTTGAATTCACTTCAAGTTGTTCGGCCACGGTACCACCGAGGTCGGTGGCGTGGCCCGGGTCCGCAGGAGAGGGGCGGGATCGGGGCCGCCTCAGTGCACCAGTCGGAAGCACGCCCCCATGACCGACTCCGAGACCTCCGGCAACGTCTGGCTCCCGCCGGGCCGGTACCAGTTCCACACGGAGTTGATCAGGCCCAGCACGAACCGCCCGAGCTCGACCGCGTCTCGCTGCGGGAACTCCCCCGAGTCCATCCCGCGCTCCAACAGGCCGGTCCAGTCACGTTCGATCACGCGAACCAGTTCCCGGGCCCGGACCCGCTCCTCCTCCTCCCGCTCGGACGAGCGGGGTGTGGCGAGCATGTCGATGTGGTGCAGCAGGATCCGGGCCTGGAGCGCCTCGGCCTCGCTGATGTCGTAGGCGCTGGCGATCGCCGCCCGCAGCCCGGTCTCCGCGTCACCGGTGTCCTCCACCGCCACCGTGAACCGCTCGTGGTACCGGTTGAGTTCGGTACTCATGATGGTGAGCAGGCAGTGCGCCTTGGACTCGAAATAGTGGTAGAGCGCGGTCTGACCGATCCCCACCTCGCCCGCGATCGTCGCCCACTTGGTGTGTTCATAACCGACACTTCCGAAGTTGGCCACCGCCGCCTCGAGGATGACATTCCTCTTGGACCGCGGACTCTCAGTTTTAGTAGGCGCCATCGCTTGTACCCCCCGTGATCGTGATCATCCGTCCAGGTTAAGGGAAAGTGAGTTCAGGTCACACCGGTACCCGCACTCGCGCAGCTGCCGGGTCGGGTCCGTTCGCGGTTCAGTCTCCGAAGATCTCTGCGGCGAGACTCGCCGCGCCCTTGCGGTCCAGTTTTCCCACCCTGGACTGCGGCAACACAGACACCGACCGGACGAACTCGGGCCACTTGAACTTCGGGAAGTCCGCGTCCTCCAGGTGCCGGCGGATCTGGTCGAGACCGAGCGGTTCTCCCTCGGAGACCACGAGTGCCGCCGTCCGCTCGCCCAAGACGGGGTCGGGAACCGGCACCACGCAGACCTGGTGGATCCCCGGGATGGCGGCGAGGGCTCCCTCCACCTCGTTGATGTCGATGTTGCGCCCGCCGCGGATGATGAGGTCCTTCTCCCGACCGCGGATGCTCACGCTCCCGTCGTCGTGGATCACTGCCCGGTCACCGGTGGCCAGGAAGCCCTCGGCGTTGACGTCGGGCGCCACGGGGACGCCCTCGCGGGCATACCCCACGAACAGCGACGGCCCGCGGACCTGGAGAGAGCCCAGCTCCCCTGGCTCGAGCACGGTGCCGGCCTCGTCGACCACCCGCACCTCGGTGCCGGGGAACGGGCGCCCGTCCCGGCCCAGGCGAACGTCCACCTCGTCCGACGGCGACGGGGTGGTGTGGCCCAGACACTCGGACATTCCGAACACCCGCAACAGGGTCGTGTCGAGCTTGACCTCGGCGTCGTGCAGGGCCTTCTGGTTCATCGGCCCGCCGCCGACGGTCATGGCCCGCATCGCCGTCAGCGCACCCTCGGCCCCGTCGACCAGGGTGAGCTGCAGGGCCATGGTCGGTACCAACATCGTCCAGGCCACGCGCTGATCCCGCAGGAGCGCGACCGCCGTCTCGGGCTTCCACTTCTCCAGCGCGACCATCGCTCCCCCGAGCATGGTCGGGAGGTACATGCCGAAGCAGATCGCCGCCGCGGAGGACAGCGGCACCAGCGCGCCCACCGCGTCCCCGGGTTCGAGTCCGACCGCCTCGATCGTCGCGCGGCCCGCGTAGCGCAGCGCGTCCTCGGTCTGGATCACACACTTCGGGCGTCCGGTCGAACCCGAGGTCATGGCGGCCACCGCGCCGCCGTTCCACCGCTCGACACCCTTCGACCGGCCGTCGGACGGTCCCGCCACCACCCAGTCACCGAGCGACCGGCCGACCTCGACGTACCCGTGCTCCGCCAGTCCCCATACCTCGGCGGTCTCGGTGGCGGTCACCACGACGTCCGGCTGGAGGTCCTCGGCCGCGATATCGAACTCCGATCGCGTGGCGTGGCCGCTCATCACCGCGAGCATCCCGCCCACCAGGCCCACAGCGACTGCGGCGGACACCGTCCGCCACGAGTTGTCGGCGCGGATGAGGACCGTCGGCGGGCCGACCACCGCGGCGTCGATCACCTCGGCGAGCGCCCGCGCCTCACGGAGGATCTCCGCGAGGTCGTGGGTCCCCTCCCCGTCGACCACCGCGAGGTCACCGGGCATGCGGGCCGCGCGCTCGATGACGTCCTGGGCGAGCTGCTTCATGGGACTACTCCTCAGCGATCAGTGGTCCGGCGGCGTGGCACGCCGCAGACGGGTCCGTACCGGGGATGACGACGAGATGGCCGGATGCCCGTGGTGCGGGTGCCAGGCACGAATGGTGCCGGGCAGATCCCCCGGGACGAGGGCCGGCGGCGGGGTGGTCATCGCGCGGTCCACCCGCCATCCACGGTGAGGACGTGTCCGGTGACGTAGCTGGCGGCGTCGGACGCAAGGAACAGCACCGCGCCGTCGACCTCGCCGGTGTGTCCACCGCGGTTGAGCATGGTGTTGCGTCGCACCCAGGACGCTGACTTCTCGTTGGCGAACAGCCCGTCGGTCATCTCGGTGTCGAACCAGCCGGGCACCACCGCGTTCACCCGCACGCCGCGTCGGCCCCACTGGCCCGCCAGCTCCCGGGTGACGCCGATGACCGCGGACTTGGAGGCCGCGTATCCGGCTCCACCGATGGGAGCCGTGGAGACCAGCCCGATCACCGACGAGATGTTGATGATCGAACACGGCCGCCCCTCCGGCAGCGCATTGACGGCCGCGGCCGAGAGGTGGAAGCCGGAGGTGAGGTTGACGCGCAGGATGTCGTCGAACTCCTCCGCGCTCTCGGTCAACGCGTCGGGCGGGCCGGGTCGGCCGGCGTTGTTGACCAAAATGTCCACTCCGCCGTTGATTTCCGACGCCGTGGTCACGAGCCTGGCGCGGTCATCGGAGTCGGTGATGTCGCACTCCACCGCGACCAGGCCGTCGACCTCCGCGGCCAGGCCCGCCAACCGGTCGGCGCGGCGGGCGGCGGCGACAACGGTCGCTCCCGCGGCGGCGAGGGTGCGGGCGAAACCCTCACCGAGCCCAGAGGACGCCCCGGTCACGACCGCGACCCGCCCGGTGAGGTCGAAGAGCTCCGATGGTGTCGACATCAGTAGACCGCCGTCCGTCCACCGTCCACGGGGATCAGCGCGCCCGTGGTGTACCCGGCCTGGTCGGACGCGAGGTGAACGACGAGGCCCGCGATCTCGACCGGGTCGCCCAGACGACCGGCCGGGAGCCGGTTGACCACCAGACCGAGGAACTCGGAGTCCCAGTCCGCCGCCATGTCCGAGGCGAAGGCGCCGGGCATGATGCAGTTGACGCGAACGGTGGGCGCGTACTCCTGCGCGAAGGCGCGGGTGAGGGCGTTCAGGCCGTTCTTCGAGGCGGCGTACGTGGCCTCGGGCGGGCTCGGACGCTCGGCCCCGATGCTGGAGATGTTGATGATCGACCCGCCGCCGGCCTGCACCATCCGGTCGCCCGCCACCGCCATGAGGCGGAAAGGCCCTTTGAGGTTGACGTCGATGGTCTTGGTGAAGAGCGCCTCGGAGACCTCCAACGCGGACGGAGCGAGCGGCGCGATACCGGCGTTGTTCACCACCACGTCGATCGAGCCGTGGTCGCGCACGATCCGGTCGACAGCGGGCTCGATCGCGTCCCAGTCGCCCACGTGTAGCGCCAGCGGGTACGCGGTCTGGCCGGTGGCGGAGGTGATCTCCGCGGCCACCGCCTCGCACTGGTCGGACTTGCGGCTCGAGACGATCACCGTGGCGCCGGCCTGCGCCAGGGCCATGGCCATCGCCTTGCCCAGCCCGCGCGTCGCGCCCGTCACGAGCGCGACCTTTCCGGCAAGGAGGGTGGACTTCTCGCTCATGATCAGGCCTCCGTCGGGGTGGGGGTGTACTTCTTGAGTTCGAGGCGGGCCATGGTCCGCAGGTGCACCTCGGTCGGTCCATCGGCGATCTGCAGCGCGCGGGTGAGTGCGTAGAGACGACCGAGGACGTTGTCGTCGCTCACGCCGGCCGCGCCCCAGACCTGGACGGCTCGGTCGACGACCTTGTGGGCGGTCTCCATGGCGGAGACCTTGATCGCGGCCACCTCGGATCGCGCCGCGGCGTTGCCTCGGGTGTCCATCAGCCAGGCGGCCTTGAAGGTGAGCAGGCGGATCTGCTCGATCTCGATCCTGCTGCGGGCGATCCACTCGCGAACGACGCCTCGGTCGGAGAGCGGGCCACCGAAGGCGATCCGGTCCTGGGCTCGCTGGCACATCATGTCGAACGCTCGCTCGGCCATCCCGATCGCACGCATGGCGTAGTGCATGCGGCCGGGGCCGAGGCGGCCCTGGGCGATGGCGAATCCGTCGCCCTCCTCGCCGAGCATGTTGGCGGCGGGGACGCGGACGTCGGTGAACTGCACCTCCCCGTGACCGAGCCGGTCGTGGTACCCGAACATCGGCAGGTCGCGGACGATCTCGATGCCCTCGGCGTCGGCGGGGACGAGGATCATGCTCTGCTGGCGGTAGGTCGGGCCGTCCGGGTCGGACTTGCCCATGAAGATGATGAGCCCGCAGTCCGGGTCCAGCACCCCGGAGGAGTACCACTTGCGGCCGTTGAGGACGTACTCGTCGCCCTCGCGCCGGATGGTCGAGCGGATATTGGTCGCGTCGGCGCTGGCGACCTCGGGCTCGGTCATGGCGAAGGCGGATCGGATCTCGCAGTTGAGCAAGGGCGTCAGCCACTGCTCCTTCTGCTCCTCGGTGCCGTACATGGCGAGGATCTCCATGTTGCCGGTGTCCGGCGCCGAGCAGTTGATGGTCTCGTTTCCGATGATCGACCGGCCGACGATCTCCGCCAGCGGCGCGTACTCGAGGTTGCTCAGGCCGGCGCCGAGCCCGTCGTGCGTCATGAAGAGGTTCCACAGACCCTGTTCGCGAGCGGTGGCCTGGAGGTCGCGCATGACCTGCGGCTGCTCGTGCGGGTTGTCGTTCTCCGCGATCTGACGGTCGTACACCTCCTCGGCGGGGTACACGTGCTCGTCCATGAAGGCGTGGAGCTTCTCCGCGAGTTCCGCGGTTCGGTCCGAGTAGGCGAAGTCCATGAGTGTTCTCTCGATTCTGGAGGTGGCGCGTCAGGTCAGCCGGTCGATGCCGGTGACGATGAGCTGGCGGATGGTCTCGGGCAGGAGCTCCTGCGCCGGGTCGTGGTGTCGACCCTCGCGATGCCGCCTCAGGTTGTGTCCCATGATGGCCGCCATCTTGAACCGACCCAGTGCGTCGAACCAGGCGAAGTCCGTGAGCGCGCCGGCCCCGGCGGAGTAGATGTCGATGAGCTCACCGGGTTCGGGCAGGCCGGCGACCTCGCGGCCCACGCCGGGAAAGTTGGTGCCGTCGGCAAAGACGAGGAACCACCCGAGCTCGACCCGCGGGTCGCCCGGGCTCCAGATCTCCCAGTCGATCAGGGCGGCCGGCTCGGTCCCGTCGCACAGGATGTTGCCCAGCCGGTAGTCACCGTGGACCAGTACCGGGGCGACCGGTTCCGGGATCGCGGCGGTGAGCAGCTCCTCGAGCCGGTCGGCGTCGGGGACCAGCTCGGGCGGGACCGCGCCCATCGTGCGCACCCAGCGTGCGAGCTCGTCCGCCGGGGTGAGCACCTCGCCGTCGATCGGCAGTGAGTCCAGCGGCACCGCGTGCAGCGCCGGCAGGATCTCCGCGGCCCGGCGCATGCGGGCAGCCGCGAGGCCGGGCTCGACCGCCGGGTCGTCGAGGACCGGTTCCAGGGATTCCCCGCGCACCAGGTCCATCGCGAACCACGCCGGGGACTCCTCGTCCGTGGCTCGGATACCCGGCACGGGGACCGCAGTGTCAGCGAGCGCCGACATGATGGCGGCCTGCCGGAGCATGTCGTGCCGGCCGACGGCTTTCTGGCCCGGTGGGACCGACTTGATCACGAACTCCTCGGTCGCGCCCGCGATGCGGTAGGTCAGGCCGGAGTGTCCGCCGAGCATGGGGTCGAGAGGCCCGAACGGCCCCGTCACTTCCTGTGCCTCGAGCCCGGCGATCACCCGGTCGCGCAACTGCGACTCGTGGGTGTTCTCGTCGTTCGTTGTCTCAGAGTTCGTTGTCTCGGAGTTCGTCATGGCCGTGGCTCCCGGGGAAGACCGAGCACGCGCTCGGCGAGGATGTTGTGCTGGATCTCGTCGGTCCCGCCCGCGATGCGGTAGCCGGGGGCGCCCAGGACGTGTTCGGTCCACGCCCAGGTCCCCCACCGCTCACCGCGGAGGGTCAGTTCGGGGCCGAGGAGGTGCCGGACGGTCTCGGAGGTGCGGGCCATCGTGTCGGTGGCGAGCAGCTTGCCCACCGACGCCTCGGGACCGGGTTCGCGGCCTGCGCCCACTGCTGCGGCGACCCGCATGCCCACCAGTCGCTGGACGAAGCTGCGGGTGACGAGGTCGGCGACCGCGTCCCGCTCCAGGGCGTCGAGGTCTCGCCCGGCGTTGCGTGCCAGCTCGACCGCCTGGTCTGCGTTGACCAGACCCAGGTTCCCGGAGTCCAGTCGTTCGGCGGCGAGGACGGTGAGGGCGACCTTCCACCCTTGTCCGACCGGGCCCAACCGGTAGCGGTCGTCCAGTTCGACGTCGTCGATCAAGACCTCGTTGAACGAGGTCCCGCCGGTCATCTGCCTGATGGGGCGGACGGTGATCCCGGGGGCGTCCATGGGGACGATGAACATGGTGAGACCGTGGTGCTTGGGCACGTCCGGGTCCGTGCGGCACACGGCGACGCCGTAATCGGTCACCCGTGCACCGGAGGTCCACACCTTGGAACCGTTCAGAACCCAGCGGCCGTCCTTCTGCACGGCCCGTGTGCGCACGGCGGCCAGGTCGGAGCCGGCCTCGGTCTCGGAGAACAACTGGCACGCCATCAGGTCGGTCCGGAGCATCGCGCGGACGTATTCAGCACGCTGGTCCTCTGTCCCCCACTGCGCGATCGTCGGGGCGACGAGCTGCTGGGTCACCGGGAACATCTCCGTGCGCTGAGGGAGGTCGTAGTCCGCCTCCAGGCGACGGAACGCCAGGTCATAGGCGATCGGCAGGTCCCGGCCACCGTATTCGGGTCCCCAGGTGACGGCGCCGTAACCGGCGTCGAACTTCGCCTGCTCGTACGCGCGACGTTTGTCGGTCTCCTCACGCTCCTGCTCGGCGGTCCAGTTCTCGAACACCACGACGCCGTCCGGCCCTTCACCCCAGGGGCGGGACTGACGGGGGTTGGCGATCGATTCCAGCCACCGGCGGGCCGCGTCGATGAAGCCCCGGAGCCCGTCGTGTTGATCGATGTCGGGCTGGTCGACGCCGCTCTGGTCGACGCCGTCCTGATCGGTGGTGTGCTGATCAGTGGGTGTGCCGGTCATCGCCGGCCTCCTTCCAGGACGGTGCACGCGCTGATGCCGGGCGCGCCGTACACGTGGGTGAATCCGAGCCGCGGGTCGCCGGGGGCCTGGCGTTCGCCGGCCTCGCCTCGCAGTTGGGTGACGATCTCGTGGACCTGACGCAGGCCGGAGGCACCGATCGGCTCACCGTTCGCCAGGCACCCGCCGTCCGTGTTGACGGGCAGACGACCGCCGATCTCGGTCTCACCGCGTTCGAGCATCCCCTCCTGCTCCCCGTCCTCGCAGAAGCCGCACTCGGCCAGGTGCATGATCTCCGCGCCCGACTCGGTGTCCTGGAGTTGGGCCACGTCGATGTCGGCCGGGGACACACCCGCCGTCTCGAACGCGCGACGGGCCACCACGGAGCTCACACTGGTGGGCTCGCCCTCGCCCTGGACGGACGGGGCGAATACCTCGAAGGAACCGAACGGCCGGGTGCCCGTGGACACCGCGCGGACGGCGACCGCGCGGCCGCCCATGCGGGCCGCGACCGATTCGGAGGCGAGCAGGATCGCGGCACCGCCCTCCCCCGGGTTGCAGAACATGAACTGCGTGAGCGGGTCGTTGACCATGGGCGAGGCGGCGATCTCCTCGAGCGACTTGGGATCGCGCCGCCAGGCGTTCGGATTGATGCTGCCGTTGCGGTAGGCCTTCTCCGCCACCCGGGCCAGCGAGGTCTCGGAGATGCCGTGTCGGGCCATGTACCGCGTGATCTTCATGGCGAAGAACTGGGTGGTGACCATGAGTCCGTGGGTGCCGTATCCCTCGGTCAGACCCCACTCCTCCGGCTTGGGGTCGAACGCACCGCGCGGGTGCTTGTCGAACCCGACCGCGAGCGCCACCTCGGCTGCGCCGGAGCGGATGGCGTTGATGGCGGAGACGAGGGCGCTGCCTCCGGTCGCGCAACCGTTCTTGACGTTGGTGAAGGGGATCCCGGTCAGGCCCAGGTCCGTGACGAGGGTGTCAGCGAGCCCGGAACCGTCGCTGCCGCCGAAGGCGATCTGGACGTCGGACCACTGCAGGTCGGCGTCGGAGAGCGCGGTCCGGATGGCGGTGACGGCCATCTGACGACCGGTGATCCCGTCCTGGCGACCGAACTTCGACAGTCCGGCGCCGACGATGTGTACGTCCGACATCAGACCTCCTCCTCGTTCGTGGTGGCGGCGTTCGAGGTGGCGGCGTTCGCGCTGGCGAGCGCGAAGCTCGGTACCGGATCGGACTCGACCAGGACGACCTCCCGGCCGATCAGGTCGATCGGCGACGTGCCCTCGAGCAGTGCCTCGACCTTGACGCCATCCGGGAGAGCGACGTACCCGACGGCGTAGGGGCTGAAACCCCCGGCCGGCGGCACGTATGGCGGCGACTTGGGGGGGAACCGCTGGATGGTGGCGGTCCACACCGTGCCGGTGGTGGACAGGTCGATCCCGGTGGTCTCGGACCCACCGCAGCGCTGACAGCTCACGGAGGCGGGAAACGCCACGGTCGCGCAGTGCTCGCACCGACTCCCCCGCAACCGCGGTGAGAGGGTCTGGTTCTCGGTCATCGTGTGCACTCCTGGTTCCGTAGGGGTTTCCCGCTCCGTGATGAGACCGTCAGATCAGCGGCCGACCCACTTCGGCTCACGCTTCTCGAGGAACGCCTGCACGCCTTCCTTGCCGTCTGCCGACTGCAGGGCGTTGCCCACGGCGAGGTGCTCCATGATCATGAGCGACTTGACGTCGGCGTCGAGGCCCTGGTTGATGGCCATCTTGGTGAGCTTCATCATGAACGGGCTCTTGTCGGTCAGCGTCCCGATGAACTGCTCGACGCACGCGTCGAGCTGATCGGCGGGGGCCGAGTCGTTGATGAGGTCGAAGTCCTTGGCCTCCTGACCCGAGAGCAGCTTGCCCGTGAGCATGAGTTCCTTGGTCTTGCGCAGGCCGATCATCCGCGGGAGGCGGTAGATGGGGCCCGCGCCACCGAAGAGGGCGCGACGGATGTGGAAGTCGCCGATCTTGGCGTCGTCCGAGGCGATCGCGAAGTCGCACGAGATCATGAGCTCGAAGCCACCGGCGGTGACGTAACCCTCGAGGACGGCCACCGACGGCGTGTTCATCGAGTAGAGGCGGTCGCACACCTGGGCGGAGAGGACGCCGACGTCCATGGCATTGGTGGTGCCGACGAAGTCGCCCAGCAGCTCGTTGAGGTCGAAGCCCGAGCAGAACTGGTTCTCCACGCCCCGGAGCACGAGCACCTTGAGCTCCGGGTCCTCGTCGACCTCCTTGATGATCTCGTCCAGCCGGTGGAGCAGCTCCACGGTGACGGCATTCTTGACGTGCGGGCGGTTGAGCCACACTCGGGCGACGTCGCCGTCCTTCTCCAACAGAACGTGATCGGTCTGAACCATGATCTTTCCCTTTCGTGGAACTTCCTGAACTGGATTCAGTTCATGTCTACATCGTGTGATGGCCTCCGTCAACCCCCCGAAAAGCCGCCCGCGGGATGTGACGCGACTCACGTTAGCACCCTAGTTGAAGTAAGTTCAATTAGAAGGGCGTCCCCGGAGGTGCCGCAGCCCGGGAGACCTCGGCCCGTCCTCGTGCACCTGCGGGCCCGCAACGGTCGAGACCAGCGACTCCACCCGGTGGCGCAATCGGACCTCCGGAAGAGTGAGCCGGCCCCGTTCCTGCTCGGAGAACTCCTCCCTACTGCTCACCCGGTACGTCTCGATGAACAGCTCTGGATCAGCGTCCGGGTTCTCGAGTCGCCAGCTCCGACCCCCGAGGCGGAGTCGGGACCTCCGGAGGATCCGTATCGCCGACCGGAACTCCTGGCGGTGATGCTCAGGCACGCGGTACTCGTAGCGGATCAGAACGGGACCGGAGCCCTCTCCCCCGTCAGTGTCCGACGCGACCACCGGCCCGCCGATCTCGGATATCAGGACGGGGTCGATCCCCGTCTCCGCCCCGAGACCGACGACCAGCAGTGAGACGCAGCTGAGCACCATGAACCCCGAGGCCACAAGGAGGGCGGTCTGCAGGCCCGCGACGTCGGACGCGATTCCCCACAAGAGTGATCCGACCGCCTGGGTGCCCTGGAGCATCAGGAGGATGAACGCGATCAGCCGGGGCCGGACCCAGTCGGGGAAGAACTGGTGCCCCATCGACATCCAGGTGCTCTGCACACTCACCCACGCCGCACCGGCGAAGAGCATCGCGAAGGCAACCACCACCGTGGAGGTGGAGAGCGCCAGCACGGCCAGGGCCGAGGCGTAGACGAACGCTCCGCACGCCGCGAACACCGTGACTCTCATCCGTCTGCGCAGCCCACCGAATCCCACGACCGCCACGACGGCCCCGGCGCCGATCAACGCCATGAGCGCGCCGAACCCGTCCGCGCCCATCCCGAGCCGGTCGTGTGCGGCCAGCGAGATGAGCGCCCACAGCGCGCTCGACGGGATGCCGAAGAGGAAGAGTTGGAACAGCAACCGGGTGGTCCACGCCGAATTGGCAACGAACCGCACCACCCCGGAGATCTCGGGCATGATCGCCCTTCGCGGCGCGGTCCGGTCTGGCGCCCGCCGTTCCATCCGCCACAGCGTGAGCGCACACCCGACGGACAGGACGGCGACCACGGCGAACGCCCACTCCGCCCCGGCGAATCCCAGACCCAGACCCGCCAGGAGCGGGCCCAGCGAGCGGGCGAGGTTGAACACCGCACCATCGACGAGTGCCGCGGTGGGGATCATCCGGCGGTCCACGGTCTCCGGTAGGAGCGACTGCCAGGAGACGCCCACCACGACAAGGGCGGTGCCGACCAGGACGACGGACAGGATCATCGGGAGCGCATCGTCGGCCCCCGTCACCGTCAACACGGTCGCGGCCACCGCGGCCAGAGCAGACATCGTGGTGGCCAGCGCCATCATCTTCTTGCGGGAGGCGTAGCCCGCAACCACCCCCACAGGAAGCGAGACCACCAGAAACGGCACCGCCATGGCCGCGGGCGCGAGCGAGATCACCGACGCCGACTCGCAGCGTTCGGTCAGGACCCACTGGACCGAGACGACGTGAATCCACACCGCCACCGCGTTGGCGAGCTGAACCGACAGCAGTGCCCGGAACGCACGTTCTCGCCGGAGCGAGAGCGCTCGCGGCCGGTCCGCGCCCCCGCCCGTGCTCACCAGGAGTCCCAGTGGATGAACTCCTCCGCCGGTGGCCGCCACACGGGGCGGAAAGTGGAACCGGTGTAGTGGGCGACCGGGATCATGCAGACCTGCTCAACCAGAGTCGGATCGATACCGACGATCTCGGCGACCTCCTCCTCGCGACCGAGGGTCATCCCGGTCCAGCAGGTGCCAAGGCCGCGCAACCGGGCGGCGAGCATGAAGTTCCACACGGTCGGATACACCGTCGCGAGCCGGTGCTTCGCGGCGAGGACATCACCCTCGGCCAGCCGGGGGGTCAGGCACGGAATGACGATCACCGGCACCCGGGACATGACAGCGGCGAGGTGCTCGGCCGAGTCCCTGGTGCGTCTGCTCTGGGCCGCATGCCGCGGGTCGGAGTCCACCCGGTTGAACAGTCCGACCTCGCTGGCGCGGTAGGAGCCGTCGAACTCCTCGCGATAGATCCGACCGAGGCGGTCGATGCGGTCCGGGTCGCGGACGATGAGGAACTCTGTGCGCATGAGGTTGGAGCCCTGCGGCGCCTGGAGGGCGTCGGCCACGGACTCCTCGAGCAGCCGGGGGTCCACCTGGCGCTCGAGGTCGAGCCGCCGCCGCACAGCGCGGGTGGTGGTGATCAGGTCGTGCGCGCCGAGGGACACGGGCTCTGCCGCGGCCGAGGAATCCGACATGTCCGCCCTCAGACCCCGACGAGATCAGCGATCACCCTTCGCGCCTCCCGCCCGCCCCCGAAGGCACCCTCGTCCCCGAGAGCACGACGCAGGTAGAAGTGGGCGGAGTGCTCCCAGGTGAAGCCGATCCCACCGTGCAACTGAATGGCCTCGTAGGCGCTTCTCGTGACGGCGTCCGCGCAGACCGAGGACGCGACCGCCACTGCCAGATCGACGTCTGTCGCGTCCTCCTGGTCGAGGACGGCGAGAGCGTACATCGCGGCGGAACGGGCCCGCTCGCGATCGACCAGCATGTCCGCGAGTCGGTGCTTGATGGCCTGGAACGACCCGATCGAGCGCCCGAACTGGTGGCGCTGGTTGACGTAGGCGACCGTGTCGTTCAGCAACCGCGCGGCGATTCCCGCGTGCTCCGCGGCGAGGGCGGCGCCCGTGATCAGGTGCAGCTCGCGCACCACGTCCACGAACCGTCCGGCCCCCACGAACACCCGCCCGGGCGCCGAGTCGAGCCGGAGGTCGGCGCGACGCCGGGTGAGGTCGACGACCTCCCTCCCCTGCCATACCGCATCGGCGAGGTCCACGAGCACGAGAACATGCTCACCGCCGGAGATCGCGGGAACGACCAGGGAGTCGACCGACTGCCCCCAGAGCACGCCCTCGACGACCCCGTTGACGACCGGTCCGGCCCCGCCCGTCGCGAGGGAGACCTCGCCGTCGAGCGCCACCCCGACCGTCCGGCCCCCCTCCATGACCTCCCCCAGGAGGTCGGCCACCTGGGCCGCGTCATCCGCCCGCACCAGCGCCTGGCAGGCCACCACCGCGCTGGCGAGGATCGGCTCCGGCAACAACGCGGCCCCGGTCTCCTCCAGGACCACCCCCAGGTCGGCGAAGCCGAAGCCGTGCCCACCATGCTCCTCGGGCACTGCCAGCGCGGCGATCTGCAGCTCGTCGTTGAGCGTGCGCCACCGCGTGTCCGAGTAGCCGAGTTCGGAGTCGACCGACTGCCGGATTCCCTCGTGATCGCCGTGTCGGGCCACGAACTGGGAGACCACCGCGCGCAGCTCGTCACGCTCAGGGGTGGGCAGGATGATCGACGGGTCGGCCTCGGGTCGCGCCGTCCGTATCTGCTGGGCCACGAGATGTCCTCTCCTCACACTGAACCTGAGTTGAGTTCAATTCATATCATGACAACATAGTGAGGCGGATCACGCAAGAACTTGAGTTCACCGTCGACTCAAAACTAAGTTCGATTCATGACCGCTCTCGACTCCGACCTGTCCGAATCCGCTCTCGTCGGCTACTACGCCCGGATCGACTCGGGCGACCTCGACGCCGGACTAGCGCTCCTGACCCCGGATGTCTCCTTTGCGATCCTCCTGCCGGGGTCCGCCGTTCGCGGCACCGACCGCGAGGAGGTCCGCCGTTACCTCGAGAGTCGGGGGCCCGTCGACCGACGCCATGTCCCCACACACGCCACCCGCACCGGAGAACTCGAGTTCGTCTACGGCGCCGTGGTCGAGGACGGGGTGAAGATCACCGGCCACTTCCTGGCGTCAGCCAGAATCGACGACGACGGGTTGATCACCGGCTACCAGGTGGCGTTCGACCCCGAGCTCGGTCTGGCATCTCCCACCCTTGCCTCCCCAGGCCCGGCCTGATCCCGACGAACCCCCCGCAGCGCGCGCTGCGG
This sequence comes from Dietzia sp., assembly GCA_046292305.1. Taxonomy (GTDB): domain Bacteria; phylum Actinomycetota; class Actinomycetes; order Mycobacteriales; family Mycobacteriaceae; genus Dietzia. Next base: position 139,038 of record JBKBRA010000001.1, read on the forward strand.
GGGGTTCGTCTTGATCAGGCCGGATTATCCAGGGCGAGCACA
>JBKBRA010000002.1:0-125726 GCA_046292305.1 Dietzia sp.
GAGAAGATCCGAACGTGGGTTGATGAACTAGACAGATGCCAGGAAGCAGAATATCGCGGGCTGCCTGCAGTTGATGACTCCGAACTGGTGGAGGTGGCGCTCGAAGGGCTCACTATCTGTGAACTGATCAGAGATGAGATTCCCTACTACTATGTGGATCCCTCGTTTCTCGAAACGCTCCCTCAACCTGTTAAAGCGCGAGTCGAAGATTGCATCCTTGACTGGAGGGGACGCCGAAAGATCGACGGAAAAAGGAAAGTGGTCGACCGGCAGGCCATGACGTTCCAGCCGTTTGGTCAGCTGCCGCCCGAGCTACCAACGATGTCGGCCGCGATCAAGGCGATCTTGGAGCGCTACAGTGGTCGTGCTGTGGATCCAGCCGGGGACATCTGGCGCAAGCTGGACGCCTGGCATCTCCAATACAACGAGAACTTCCTCGGCCTTCCCGAAAAGCGGGGCCAAACCCCTCGGTGGCGACCCGGGTTCGACCGCCTCGGTTGGATGGCCGAAGGCCTGGCCCTGCAACAAGAGTCCTACACCGCTTTGGAGGGCGTGCACCTATCCTGTGGAGCTGCCTACCTCGCAATTGCAAAGGACGAGTGGGACTCGATGGTTGCCGCATACCTCGACAACCGTGCCGGCGGGCCGAACGAGACGGCATCGCCTGCGGCGGAAGGACGAAATGAGAAGACGTCATAGAATCGCTACCGGCGTTGGACCGGTGTGCTGGGCCTGGGACGTAGGAGATCCGCGATTGATTGCCGGGGCGGCTGACTTCGTCTTCGTTGCAAAAGTAGTCGCGATCCGCCGCGAGGAAACCGACAGTCTTCGTGCGGAAGTCCAGGCCGAAGACTCCAACGAGATCATCACCGTGTCGCACCCCGAGTACAGAGCTACTGTTCGAACTGTTGAACATCTCAAGGGCCGAACTGATGACTCACTCCAAGTGACGTTCCCACCAGAGCTACTCCAAGATAGGTTCGACCCGTTTAAGTCACCGGTGTCAACGCAGGACACCTACGTTCTGGCAGTGGTGAGCTCTCATGCAGACACGAAGCTCTCCGCGTTGCCAGGATGCGGAGTCCTGGAAGTAGACGATCCAAGCGATGAGACACGCGCCAACGCGGGTCTCATCTCCGATTCCAGAGGCAGCCTGCATGAACACCTGCCAGTGATAGGACTCATGCGATGGGCGATCAGCAACGCCGTCCCTTTCAAGGACGGCATGCCCGCCGCCGGCTATTGAAGCTTGAAGACGGCCCCCAGGCCGGCGCCATTCCAGCCGTAACGGGTCTTATGCAAAGCAATGGCATTACCTGATTCTCGAGTTTGCCGGATCGGCCCGCGTCAGAGGCTGTTTACGCATGTAGTTATGACCATCACTAGCGACGACAGGCGCGGATCGCCGCGAATTACTCTCAAAGAGTCTATGGCCGTAACCTCAAGTTTTTGCCGTGCCGACGTGCGCGTTTTCGCCGAGCGCAGAGGCGACTAGCTCAGCAAAGCCGAAGTAGAGGTGACTCAGCGAAGTCATGGTGCACGTGCAGCAGTACTTGTAGAAACTCGCATGGAAGGGGTCACCGTTCATTAGCTCGGCGAGCTCTCCTCGCTTGTCACCCCAGTGGAGGGTGTCACCATAGTTATACCGCTGAATCAAATCCTCCGGGACGACCCCTTTGAGCGGTCTGGGGCTATCCGGCTTCAAATTCGGAACCGACTTTTCGGCTATGAGTGTCGCTGCTGTATTCAGCTTCAGCGCGTTTCGTGCCGCCTTCCAGTCTTTTATGGTCCGGCGGTGCGCCATCCGCTCTTCGTGAGTAATCGACGCCTCGTACAGTGCCTTGTTCAGCAACTTCCAGGTCTTTATAAAGCTCGCCGGCTCGCCGTCGTTGTGCACCTGCCTAAAAGTCGCGGAGAACCCACTAAACTCCTCATGGGTAGGCAGGATGACCTTTATGGAATCCGTTTCCTCTCCCTTAGCGTGATACATGTTAAACGAGTGATCGTCGTTGATGAGGCGATACCCGGCGAGTGCCCGGCAGGTTGTCAGGTACCTCCGAAGCCGCTCCCCCTCATCAACGGTGAGTACGGCATGAAGGGGTGAGAATTTGTTGGGGTCGTCAAGCTCGAACAGGTAGGTAAGCTGCTGCCAGTGGTAATCGAAACCCTTTTGACTCGACCCGAACGATTGGAGGGGTGGCTCGAACCGAAGCTCAACAGGACGAATCCAGTCTGCCAACGGAATGGCCTTAACCGTGACGATGCCTTTCGTCTTGTCTTGAATCGTCCCAGAAATCCGGTGCACAAAAGTTGCAGGCCCTTTAGTCAACTCGATGTACCTTGGCTCGGTTGCCGGCACAAACAAGCCCGGTTCACGACTGCTCTGAGCACTCTTGCTCTTCTGTCGCCTTCTACCCTTTGACACCGGTCCCCCTTAACTGATGGGCGCAGTCTAAGCGCCCGCCCCGACATCCCTCCTGGGCAGTGCGCCGAGGCGGGTCGCAGACACTCCAACATCTCTGACCACTGGTGGCGCGTCCCGAACCCATCCCCGCGTCCGGAAGCGCTTCGTGCGCGCCATAGAGCGCCCCTCCCCGGCAGGATGTCGCACAAACCTACAGTTTTACGAGACACCGGTTTCGGGCCCAGGCGCGCGGTGACCTCATGGTCCGATAGCGATTTCGAGTGTCTCGGGAAGTTGCTTCGATAGCGGCGTGAAGAACTCGTCGTCGCCGAAGACCTTCGTGAGGTGGCGGAAACGTGGAGCGCAGAGGTAACTGACCGCATCCAGGCGCACTTCCACGCCCGGGAGTTCATCGGCGAGTTGTGCGGCGATGGCGCGTCCCTCGCGGTACCAAGCGACCGGGTCCACATCGTCGGCCCATTCCGGCAGGGCGAAACCTTGATCCGGCAGACCAAGATCGGCGCCTGTCCCGTCGTGATCCCGTCCGTAGTCAATGAAGCCGTGACGCCAGTCCTCGTTCCATCGCCAAATCCGTTCCTCAAGCTGCGAGGTGAGCCCGAGGCTGCGGGGGGTCGGGAATCCGAGCAGCCCCGGGCTGGTGCGGAGCCGAGGGGGCTGGTGATACGGCAGAAGGCCGGCCCAGAGTCCCCACTCGACCCCGTATTCCGGCATGAGCTTCAACTCCCCCGGCACATCGGAATCGGGTTGGTTTCCGGGCATCCGCCAGCCGACCTCCCGGGTGTACTGCCCGGTTAGAGCGCACACGTAATCCAGCTGATTGGCGGCGAGCTCGCACACCACGTACTTCTCCGCGCAGCAGAACACGAAGTGCTCCGGATAGTGCTCTTCGATCTTCTCAGCGAGCTCGTGTCCGCGGTCGAGCCAGGCCATCTCGTCGAATCCGTCCGACCACACGGGCTGATCAACCGGCCGGTCGCCAAGGTGACGGAATTTGGACTTGAACTCGCCGATCCAATCCTCGATCTCGTCCCGCAGAACCTGCGGTATCTGCAGGTCTGCCGCCACGCCCTGCCCGTGCCCCGGATGACCCGGCGGAAACACATCAGGAGAAGCCGAGATGTAGGGCCCGTAGTCGATGACCGGGTGGAGCGCTACGCCGCGGCGTCTCGGGCGCGGGTCCGCGGAAACCCGGCACGCCGCGCGACACAGGCGAGACTGGCGTAAACCATCGAAGGTCCCATCCGGCGATACACGCATCAGCCGAGAGTAACCCGCCTAGGCTCCGAGCAAGCAGCGGCAAAGCCCTGAAGCCGGGCAGCGCTTTGTTACGGCAGGGCGCGATAGGTCAGGTCGACGTGTGGACTGATAGCGAGGGCCTCGATGGTGTCGTGTTCGAGCACAGCGTCGATGAACTGCTCGGTGCCCCCGACGAGCGTCGAGTTGTAGTCGACATCGGTTGATAGGTACCAGCTCCGATCCTCCGGATACAGCACCGCAGGAAATTGAAACGGGGCATCTGTACCAGCTTTGAATGTGCCGGTCAGCGATGACAATGCCACCCCAAACATCACCTGGTTGCGCAGACCCAGAGCCGCAGTTGGGAAACTGACTCCGGGGATGTGCATCGGCGCTATCCCCTCCCAGTAGCCGGCGAGGATGCATGCCTCCGGAGCCTGGGCCCGGTTCACGACCTCGAGGAACGCGGTCCTGGAAACCTGATCAAGGCTTCCCTCCTCTGGACCGCAGCCCAACAGCGATGGATCGCAACGGACGATCTCGGACCAGTGCGTGTCCTGCTCAACGGCAATACCGACGGCCTGTGCGTAGTGCGACCACCGCGCTACGTACCCGCCCTGTTCGTCGTAAGCCCGGTGAAAAATGCGGCAGTACTTGTCGAAGCCAGCAGGGACCTGGAAATCGACTCGGTACACGTCCCCGGACTGGCGTCGTCTCGCCCAGTCCGTCCGTGAGGTGTCGGTGACGAGTCGAAACCCGTTCCAGCGCAACTCCTCAAACATGTTCATCACGCTGACCCTACCTAGGCCATCCCCTCTGTTTACGCACCTCAAGCATCCGGACTGGGACTTCAAGAAGCGCCAACCACCAGACCTAAGCGCTACCACGAGACTTCGACCTGTCGGCGTCGCCTCGCGCACGCCTCGTCCTCGACCGGGGTACGGGCGGTGAGTTTGTGGACGTAGGTGACTGTTCCAGTTCCTTGGTTTTGGGACGTTGCGCGGTTTCTTTCATCAATAGGCCGGTCTGGGACGAAGCAGAGTGGACCGGCACCGCTGGCGTCGAGGATGACGAAGAAGGTGACCACCGTCATCTTCACTTCCTGCCAGCCGAAGGCGCTGATCCAGGCACTATCGGATGAGCTCAGCTGGGCGCGAAACCGCCGACCTCGATAGATACCCACACGGGCACGATCAGCAAGACCACGACACTGAAGCCGGCTACGGCCGATCCGGTCAGGAGCCGTCCGCGCCGCCACCTCCACAACAGCAGCCCGCTGGCCGCGTACACCGCTACAACGGGAACTGCCCACGAAAGCCAATAACCCACCGTCGGACCGGGCACTCCAGGCGCTCGGTCCTGTGTCGGCACCGCCGACAGTTCGGGAACCGCGGAGACGTCTCGGAAAGTCTGGACCGCCCAGGTAACCGTGTGCCAGCCGATCACGAGGCCCACGAGCAGGCCGACCGCCGGCAGGAGGGAAACGAGCAACCCACGGAGAACGCTCTCGCCCGATCGGCCAGCGGCCGCCGAGCCGGCATCGGCATCTCCGCTGGCCATCCGATCACCATAGTTGTCCACTTTCATTAGAGGCTTGCAGCTCATCGACAATCGCGCGGTAGGGGCCTCATCCACCAGTCCTCGCCGAGCCCTAGCGTCCGACGAGCGGAAGAGTGGGCCGTCACGAAAATCTGTGCGGGAGGCCGTGCACTGAAACGGGAGACCTCGCGCGCCCCGATGTTTCTAGATACTGGGTTGATGCGCCAGGAGACAATCGCCGAGGCCATCCGGCAGGAGTTCGAGTTAACCCGGGACTGGGTGTCCATTGCCGGGGCGCTAAGTGCGCTCGGTATCAACGACAGGGCGGCTACCGGGCTCGAGGTGGAGCCGATACTCAGGTGTGTCGATGAGACGCCGACTCTGAGGCTGGGGGCTGTTCGCTCACGGTTCCAGGAGATTGATTCGCCGCTGCCGATAGCCGATCTTCTCGACGAAATCTTTAGCTCTCCGTCCCCGTCTGACCGGGTCGGCGCCATGATGGGCTACTACATCGACGTCCAACCTCTCGGCGGTCAATAACGTCGCCACGCGTCAAGGTGGAAGCCACGGATGTGGCTGGGCGAGCGGTGACGACGGCAACGAGTTCAGACAGTGACGGCGACCCTGCAGCGCGAACGGTCCGCGACCCAAATGCCCTCGTCAGAGCCGGCAGAATCTGCTAAATCGTCGCAATTGCAGTAATTACGTAGTCGTTGTACTTTCGACGGTATGGTTGAGAAGGAACGGATCGAGGCGTTGGAGCGCCGCGTGGCCGCGCTCGAAGCGCAGAGTGTCCGCGACTCTGCACCGGAGCGGACCGCCAACGCCGAGGACACCTTCTGGGCACTCGAGGGCCTGCGGTCCCGTACATCCGACCCCGGGGCCGTGATGATGGTCGGCAGCGTGCGGACCCCGAAGGGCTATGAAGCCCGGTGGCAGATGCTCGAGCAGGCGGATGAGATGTTCGCCTCCGACTTCGCCGACCGGGCGGAATCACTGTCCGCGCTGGCCCATCCGGTGCGGCTGCGGATCGTCCAGCGGTTCCTGTCCGACGCCGACACGGTCCAGGACCTCGCAGCGACCGGGGAGTTCGGCACCAGCGGGCAGATTTATCACCATCTGCGGCAACTGTCCTCAAACGGGTGGCTGCGCGCGGCGGGGAGTGGCCGGTACGAGGTCCCGGCCGCCCGGGTTGTCCCCCTGCTGACGATCCTGCTCGGGGTGGATCGATGAGAAGGACGCTCAGCCGGAAGGCTGTGATCGTGGTGGTGGTCTTTGCGGTCGTGGGTGCCGTGTCGGCGACGCTGCTGAGGCCCGGGGCGGGATCGATCGACGGGGACACGCGCACGGAGGGGGACACCAGACTCGCCGCCGCGGCGCTGGAGGAGAGTCCCGACCGCGGCGTCTATGCCCTCTCCGTCGCCGAGGTGACCCCGCGGGGCACGCGCATCGCCACCGTCGGAGCCCCTCTGGGCGGGACCTTCGAGATCGGCTCGGTCACCAAGCCGGTCACCGGGATGCTGCTCGCCGACGCCGTGGAGCGGGGGGAACTGTCGTCCGACACCAAGCTGGGCGAGATCTTTGACATGGGCGACGCCGCGAGCGCCGACATCACCGTGGAGGAACTGGCCCGGCACCGTTCGGGTCTGCCCCGACTGCCCATGTCGCCGCAGGTGTTGTGGAACTCCTACCGCTGGCTGCTGTTCGCCCATAACCCCTACCGCGACGAGCCCGCCGATGTGGTCGGGGACGTGCGTTCGTCCTCCGTGGGGGACAAGGAACCTGCGTACTCGAACCTGGGCTTTGCCGTACTAGGGCATGCGCTGTCGGAATCCACCGGCCACGACTACCCGGACCTGGTCCGGGTTCGCCTGGCGGAGCCGCTGGGCATGGAGAGCTTTTTCGTTCCCGCCCCGGGCCAGGGCGGTACGCATCCCAACGCCGTCCAGGGTCGTGAGTCCTCCGGCCGGGCCCAGCAGGCGTGGGACGACGCCGGCTACGCCCCGGCCGGAGGCATCCGGGCGGACGCCGCGTCGATGGCGATACTGCTCAAGGCTCTTCTGGCGGGCACCGCGCCCGGGGCGGCGGCGATACAGCCGGTTGACGACTACGACGACGACAACCGCATCGGTGCCGGATGGCTCACCTCCGATCTGGACGGCCGTGAGATCACCTGGCACAACGGGCAGACCGGCGGTTTCAACACGTGGGTCGGCCTGGACCGAGCGCGTGGAACCGCGGTCTTCATCTCCGGGGCGACGACCCGAGACCTCGCCCCGGCAGGCCAGCAGCTCCTGCTGCGGGCGGATCAAGACCGCGACACCGACGACGAGAGGCACAACGACGAATCCGGAGGCGGCCGATGAACGCGATCCTCGTCGTCGTCCTACTCTTCTACCTCGGCGCGATGACAGAACTGGTCAAGGCCGGCACCCACAGCACGGACCGACGCAGACTCCTCCTGGCCGCTCTGGCCGCGTTGTTCACACTGGTCGCGGCCCGGGCGCTGCTCCCGGTGACAGTGGTGACCATCTGGGGTTGGGTCGCCGCCACTGCGGCCTACGCTGCTGCGGCGGGTTTGGCGTTCTCGCGGTCTCTACAGGTCCCGTGGATCGACCCCGACGCATCGCGCCGGGAGCTCGCCGGGTCCACCGTCTGGCTCGCCGTTCTCCTGACCCTGACGACGCTCACGCTCCGGTCTCTACTCTGATCCCTCGGGGCACTTGTGGCGACGATCCGCTCGACCAGGTCGTCGTGCATTGGCCACCGTCGGTACATTCAGAGCGGGTGATCAGGATGAGTAATCGGACAGTCTCGAGGGTCGCGGCCGTCTCACTACTACTGGTGACCTCGATGTTGGGGAGCGGCTGCGCAGAGTGGGACGCCGCGGTGCACCGGGAACTCCCGTCGGTTGACTCCTGGAGTCAGGCTGAAGTCGAACCCCCGGCAGATCCGTCGCCGGTGGAAGAGCAGACGAACGTGCAGCGGAGCGAGAACGGTATTCCGACTCTGGACGCCAGCGAGAAGCTCCGCGACAGCGCCTGCGCGAAAGCAGACGACATGATCGCGAGGGACTACTGGGGGCACCACGCGCCTGATGGCAGCGGCGATCCGTTCGTGTTTATCCGTGAGGCCGGCGTCGACTACTCCACTGCTGCAGAGAACCTGTTTTATTCAACTCCGGGCGGACCCGATCCTGTCGACAGCTGGATGCAGAGTCCCGGTCACAGGGAGAACATCGTCAACCCGGACTTCACCCGGGTGGGCGTCTGCGTGCGGACGGCCGCGTACCAGGGCCTCCCAGAGGCTCACCTTTATGTCCAGCACTTTGCTACTCCGGTGTCGGAGAGGTAGTCGGTGCCCCGAGTCCGGCGAGATGGTGTGCGAGCTCGCTACGTGGGGGACACCGGATCTCAGGAACTCCTGCTCCTCGAGGTGTTGAGACACCGTCGAGAACTGCAGCGGGCTGGTTGCCTACGTCCTCGCGCGCGAGAGTGCCGCGCAGAGCGACGCGGGTGACGGCGGGGGAGCGCACTGTCGGGTCGGGTCAGTCTGACGCCGTGTGAGTGCGATGGTGGCCCGAGCATTGTCATTCGAGGGGGCCTAGAGTGACATTGTGAACCTGGAGATGGTCGTTGACGACGCGACCGGCGTGCCCGTGGGTACTGCCGCCACCGGCTCTCGCGCCGATCTCGACGTCCTGTCGTTCTCTTGCGATGACCACGACGAGGGCCTGTCCCTCGCGGACGCGGGCTACGAGGTCACGGGACAGCACGCCGATGCATGACCCCTCTGTCCTGCGACGGGATCTCGAAGAGGCGCAGGACCGTTTCGAGCAGTATCGGGCGTCCGTGACCACGTTGATCGAAGAGCGCGCCGCTGGCGAGCTGTCTCGAGCCCTTGAGGTGGTCCTCCCCGACCTGGCCTTCTACGAAGGGCAGGCCGTCGCCGCGGCTGTGGCGCTCGAACACCTCGCCGTCGACTCATCTTCGGTGCCGAAGGTGCTTGCCGACGAGTTCGTGGAACAGCAGGCCGCGCGACGAAGCAGGGAGTACCTGGCAGGTTTTGCCAAGGTGCTCGCCCGAACGAAGCAGCACGTGCCGAGGTAAGCCGCGGCAGCGACTGGGATCAGGGCGCGCTCCGGCGTGTTTCGCGCGTGAATCGATCCGCCCACAGCCTCCATTGCCACAACGTGAGCGTCACGAAGATCACGGTGCAGGCGACCGCTCCGGTCTTTCTGTGCTTGTAGCTGGCCACCATGGCGCACACGAGCGATGTACTGGCCATGCCAGCCAGGGCCAGGACCATCGGCTCGGACTTGGGGTCCCGAGACCAGGACTCTTCGCCCAGGATTGCCCGTGTCGCGAACGACTTCATGTTGTGAGCCGGCGGGGTCATCACTGGGTTGAGTGCAAACCACGCGCCGATCGGCACGTACCACCACCAGAGGCGAGTCCACAGGGGTACCAGCAGCAGTGGTGCGCTCAAGAGCCTCGACCATGCACTGACCGGATGAGCGTGCCGCCGGAACACGCGAGCGTAGAAGCCGTCCTCGGAAGCCACGAGGCCAGCCTTGCAGCTCGGTCGCCGGGACGGCTACTGAATTGCGACTCTCATCCAGATGGGCGACGGCGAAACCCGGCACACCGTTGGGCTCCTAGTCTCGGTAGGCGAGTAGCGCGGCGTGGGGCCGATGGCCGGGATCGTGTCGATGCTCCCGATAGGTGACTGTGAACCCTGCACTGTGAACGGCGTCGACCATCGTGGCCAGGGGCCAGTAGAAGGCGGGCGCCACAGCATGGGGAAACTCCTCGACTCTGTCTCCGTCGAAGAACGCAAGGAGCAGGCGACCTCCCGGTGCCAGTGACGCGCGCATCGTCGCCAGTGCCTCGGGTACGTCTCCGGGGGCGAGGTGGATCAGTGAGTACCAGGAGAAGACTCCGCCCAAGGGGTACGGAAGGCCGCCCAGATCGTCGAAGGTTCCCTGACGGAACTGCACCTGCGGATAGGTGCGTTGGGCGTGGTCGACGAACTCTGGCACCGGGTCGATTCCCTCGGCTGTGACGCCAGCGTCGGTGAGGTAAGCAGTCCAGTGGCCGGGACCGCAACCGACGTCGACTACGCGACCCGTGCAGTCGAGAGCCCAGCGGGTGACCAGCGCCCGGTCCTGGGGTGCCGTCGTGTCGATGTCGCCGAGTAGGTCGATGTACTCGTGTGCGCGGGCGGAGTAGGCGGAGTGCACCGCGTCCGCGTTGCGTGGTGTGCGTGACTCCCTGTTCATGCGGGGCCAGCGAGTATCAGGGTGCGCAGAATGTGGCCTTCGAGGCGGTCAAGTAGATCGGATGCGCCGACTTCAGGTTGCGGGTGCGCTTGCGAGCGCAGAAGTGTCACCGCTTCTTCGAGGGAGAAGAGACAGTCGGCGAGCCCGGTTCGTTGTTCTACTCCGCAATCGGCGTCCAGGATCAGGGCGAGGCGTGCGCGAACGTGGTCTCGCCGAGTGGCGGCAAGGTCGGCAAGGTAGGCGTCGATCACGGCATCCGGGCTCTCTCCTGCGTGTCGGGCCACCAGGTCGTGGAACACCGCGCGCGACTGCGCAGCGAGGAACTCGGAAACGCCCGCGATGAGGACTGCGCGGGTGCGGTAGTAGTACGAGGTCGATCCTCTGGCTATGCCGAGCTCTGCGTCAATTGCTTGGTGGGTGAGGGCATGGCTTCCACCTCGGGCGGCTAACGCGATAGCGGCCCGGCAGATCTGGTCTCGTCGGGATGGTCGCTCGGGCACGAGCCCAGCCTACCGCCGGAGCCTCTAGGAAGCTAGAGTTTCGACTATGTGGACATCTCCGGCGAGGGCCCGGTCGGCTGGCGCTATCGGGCTCACTGCACGCCAGTGCGAGGTGATGGAGTCGATGGGCGGCCGCGGCGACGTCTATGTCTACGGGCCTCCTGGTAGTGGGAAGACGACACTGCTCGACTCAGTCCATAGGGACGTGCCTAAGTCGGTGCGGTGGCACTGTGCAGAGTTCTTCCGCGCGGTCCATGCTGAGCTGCCCAGGTACGGGCGCGACCTGGACACAACGGTGCGAGCGCTGACAGGTCGGGCTAGTGCAGTGTTCTTCGACGAGTTCCACGTGCACGATGTCGCCGATGCGATCTACCTACATCGTGCGCTGGCCTGGTGGTGTTCCCATCGGGTTCGAGTGGTCGCTACGTCGAACTATGTGCCCGACGAGCTTCTGCCAAATCCTCTCCTGCACGCTGCGGCCGAACCCGTAGTAGATCTCATCCGGTCCAGGTTCGAGGTAATTGATCTCGATGAGGGCACCGACCATCGCGCCGCTGCCACCGGTAGCGAGCATGGCTTCACCGCGGGGAGATGGCGACCGCCCATGTCGCACGAGGTAGCCACCGCCTCACTCGTGCTGGGAAGCCGAAGCCTGCCTGTCCTGTCACAGCCCACGGGAATGCGAGCGATAGTGACGACCTTCGCCGCGCTCTGTGAGCACCCGTGGTCGACCAATGACTACCTGAACCTCCTCGCTGACCTAAGCCCTCTCGTCATTCACGATGTTCCACATCCGGCGAGTATCGGTCGCGAACCCGGGCAGCGCTTGGCTAATCTCGTCGACGTCGCGTACGACCTTGATGTCCCGTTGACCATCCATTCCCCGGGAGTGCCGGACCACCTGGCCGCCTCGGCGTTTCCACCGCTAGATGTCGCCAGAACCGTCAGCCGTCTGCGTAGCCTGAGCGTCTCTGAACCCTGACATGGCGACGCGCATACCTACGGTCTTCCCACCTGCCGACCAGCTGGCCCGCCTCATCCGCCGGACGGCGTGCCCATCGAGTGAGCTGCTGGCGGCGAGTGGTTGATGAGCTCGTGGAGAGCGGCCGCGCCGGCGAGGAGCCCGAGCCCGCAGGCTCGGAGTGCGGCCCGCCACTCGTGGATGGCGTGAACGAGTCTGTCGTGGGTTCGGTGGTCGTGAACCTCGGCGACGATGTCGGCGATCAACTCCAAGGGGTGTCGCCCTCGCCGCAGCTGGCGGGCCAGGAGTGCGTCCCGTAGGTCGTCGGCGTGGAAGAGCCGGTGGCCGGTTCTCGGGTCGCGAGTGGGCCGGAGGATTCCGGCCGTCTCCCAGGTGCGCAGTGTTGCGGCAGTCACTCCGATCCTGCGGGCCACCTGGCCGATCGACAGCGGGCGTGTGTGGTGGAGGTCGAGGACGGGGCGCAGGTTTTCGCCGTCCACGACACGTGCCACGCGGTCGAGGGCGGCCCGGTCGTCGGCCAACTCTGCGTGTCCGCGATCGAGTCGTTCCAAGACACTATCGATCTGACCCTGGTGCGCGAGGGACACGAGTTCGGCACTTGCGGCGTGACCGAGAGACGGCGCCAGGGCTCGAAACGCGGCGAGAGCGAGTCGGTGGCGCTCTCCGTATGAGCGATGTCCGCCTGAGGTTCGGTGGGCTGGGGGGAGAATGCCGCGATCTTCGTAGGACCGGATTGCCTGGCTCGACAGCCCGTGAGCCCGCGCCAGATCGATAGGCCGCATCATCTCTCCCCATCTAGCTCGTATGAAGTTTGTCCAGGTCTGAACTGTCAGTATGCGCTCCAATCCTCATCGGGTCTTTCAGAGTTATGGTGGAGGGGGTGACTGACCGAACCCAGAACCCCAGACCACCACTTCTCAGCACCGCGCTGTCGAGGCTCCTCGCGAGCCGAGTACCCACTCCACGTGTCATCGCACTGGGGGAGCCCACCCACGGGGACGAGACCTTCCTGACGGTCCGCAACGACATCGTGTCGTGGATCGCGGACGACTTCGGACTCGCCGCGATCGCCCTGGAGACCTCGGCGGACGCCAGCCGACATCTCGATGAATACGTGCGCGGCGAGGCAGACGACCTCGACCGTGCGCTTGAGGCTGGCTTCTCCCACGGATTCGGCCGCTTCCCCGGCAACCGTGACCTCCTCATCCAGCTTCGTTCGATCAACCGGGCACGCGAGGCGGACGACCATATCCGCTGCGTGGGCATCGATGCAGACATGGAACTCACGGCCGAGGTCTTCGCCTCCCCCGAACGGGCACAGGAGCGCATCGTCGAACGCACCACACGGATGGCCGACCACGTTGATCGCCTTGTGGGACAGATCGGTCAGCGTGGTCCAGTCCTGCTGCACGCGCACAACACCCACATCCATCGGGCCCACTCGACCATGCAGCTCGGTCCGCAACGAATCGGGTGGGACGCCCTCGGCCACCAGCTCGCCACGCGACATGGGGAGGACTATCTGGTCGTGGCGACCTCGTGCAGCGCCGCGCCGGCACGAGGCGTCCCTGCCGCCCCGAACGGAACCATCGAACATCTTCTCGACGGCCTCGCAGACGGCCTCGCAGACGGCACCGCAGACGGCACCGAAGGCGGCACCGAAGGCGGCACCGAACCGGTGCTCGTCAACCACCGGCAACTCGGTCATCTCATAAACGCGCACCGGTCGGAACTGCGTATGCGTGACGACCTGACCCCAGCCATGGCTCTCGGTCCGCTCGACCCCGCCACACTTCTCAGCGCGGTCGATGCCGTCATCCACATCAGCCAGGGTGAGCGCGGCCCTCTGCTGACACCCGAGCAGATTCGAGACCTACTGTCGGCGCTGCCGGACGTCGAGGTACTCGTCGCCGGCCCCGACACCGGAGCCCCCGACAGCGCGTGGGGAGACTTCTTCTTCACCGTTCAACCACAAGGTCACCACGATCTGCGCCGAATGCCGTTCGCCACCATCGTCGCCAGCAACTATCCCGGATTCGACGAAGACTCCCAACTGGACCGCGATGACGTTTTCGCGCTCAATGTGCGCGTTGGGCCCGAGTACTTCGGAGGGCTCCTCGGATTTCCCCCGGAGGCAAGCCCGGCCCATCGCGAGCGCTTCGATCCCGCGGCCGCTGGGATCCTGATGCCACATCCCCTCTACGGCTCACAGGCATGGATCCGGATCATCAACCCGCCCGCCGCGCAGACCGAACAGCTGATCGGGTTGGCTGGCGCAACAGCACACCGAGTACGAACCAGACTCACCGGAGGTCAGGGAGACGACACCGCCGCGGGCGTCGTTCTCGGACGGTCTGCCTGAGCTGCCAAGTACGCAGCGGTACTGGCGTCGGCGGGAAGGAACGTCTCGATCGCGATTTCCGACAAGGTGACGTCCAGGGCGGTGCCGAATGTGGCGATCATGGCCAGGAACGACAGCTGGGCACCGCCGACGTTGAGGAGCAGTGGCACATATACGGAGTTCGACTCGGCGGCCTGTGATGGTGCGTCCTCGGGACCGGCGTGTGGGTAGGACGCCAACTCATCGTGAAGCGAGAGCATGTGGGCGTCAGCGCACGCTATGGCACTGCGGCGCAGTGCGCCGAGTACGAATGCACGCCACTGGGAGAGGTTAGCGATATGCGGTGCCATACCCAGGGGATGCAGTGTCATGCGCAGCGCGTTGAGCGGCCGTTCGGCGAGCAGGGTCGGAGACACGACCTGGGTGAGTACGTCGACCGCGGTGTTGGTCTCGAGCACGTTCCATGTCCGGTCTACTGCCAGGGCCGGGTAGGGCTCATGGGCGGTAAGGACGTCGCGCACCGCAGTTCGGGCAGGTGCCAATCCGGGGTCGGTCAGGCCATTCTCCGAGTAACGCGGGGCAAACCCGGCAGTCATCAACAGGTGGTTGCGATCCCGCAAAGGGACATCGAGGTGCTCGGCTATCCGAAGCACCATGTCCCGGCTGGGGTGAGACCGTCCGGTTTCGATGAAGCTGAGGTGGCGGGTGGACACGTCGGCCAGGCTGGATAGCTCGAGCTGGCTGACTCGTCGATGCATGCGCCACTGCCGAAGCAACGATCCCACCGGAGTCGTGGCAGTCCGCGTGTTCGTCGTCATGGGTCGAGTGTGGCCCAGTGAACGGCCAAGCTCCATGACCTCGCAGGTAATCGACTTCGCGACTCGGCGTGGTTCAGGGTGGAGCCGGGACGGCCAGAGTGGCCGGTCATCCGACTTACTGGGAGCGCGCCATGACTGCCATTCGATACGCGGACGATCTCGAGTCCGGCCAGCAGATCCAGCTCGGGAGCTACACCCTCACCGAGTTCGAGATTGTTGCCTACGCGCAGCAATGGGATCCGGTGTTCATCCACGCCGACCCGACAGCCGCCGAGAAGACACCCATGGGTGGAGTCATCGCCAGTGGACTACACACCTTGGCGATCTACCAGCGCTTGGCCGTCCCCGCTTTCTGGTCTCATTTCACAGGAGGGGTCGGGCGTAGTTTCGAGGTGCACTTTCGTCGCCCCGTGCGCCCGGGCACCACGCTGACCGGACAGTTGACTGTGCAGACGGTGACTCCGAGAGTCGAACGCGGCGATGCGAAAGTCGCCATCACCGCAGAGCTCGTTGACGGCCACGGCGAGACCGTTCTTGAGCTCACCAACCACTCCGTCCTTCCGCTTCGTAGCGCCGCTGCTGGCCCATCGTGAGGCACGCGGCCACGCCGAGAGTCTCGCTTCGTCTGTGCTGTCGGCTGGGCTGCGGCCCGGAGATCGCGGAGTAGGTCGGGGTGTTGCGGCCAAAAGTGAACCTCTGGCGAGGCAGGTACGAGGACAACGTCAGATGCGGACCACTAGTTGTAGTCGTACTTGCTCAGGAGGGCTGATATGACAAGTTCTGCGCCGTCCGGTGCAGGCGGGGTATCGGCCGAGATGTCGGCTGAGTAGGCCGTATCGAACGTGTGGTCATCGAGCCGCACGATGTACCGCGCCAGGCCCGGCGATTCATGGAAAATCTCGGCTTGCTGACCGGCGAGCGGGGTGAGCTCGTTGATCGGGTCGGGCTCGGTTGGTCCCGATACCCAGTAGTACATGCGTGGTCCCTGGAAACTGCTGATCTCCCAGCTGCACGTCGGCGCTGACCCAACTCCCCGGGTGAGCGGCATGTCGTCGACGCCCAGGTCTTGTAGCAGGGACTGTGGCAAATCGCACGGGTCGACGTCGCCATCGGGCGCGGGGTTCTCCACCACGGGTGTGCCGTTCACGGTGTGAGAGGTTTCATGGACCGTGCATCCGGCCAGCACTAAAACCATGCCTGCGATGGCACACGGAGCAGTTAGGTGATTCCACGTCGTTGTCATCAATTTGCTGCTTTCTCGTAAGAGTGTCAGCTGGCGCGGGAGCCACCGGACGCAGATGAGGCGTCCCGATCGATAGTAAACGCCACTCTGGTCATCCGCGGTCTGAGAGACGGAGGACACTGATTCGCACCGGTCGGGTGGAGTCTTCACCGTGTGGAAACGAGAATGGACTGGTCGAGTCCGAGTTGATCGACGCGGATGGGGTTTCCTCGGCCCGACCGAGGGTGGCGGGTCAGGCCAGCGCGGCCTGCAGAGCGTCGGAGAGTGTGACAGTGGGTCGGCCGATGAGGGCGCTCAGGGAGCGGGAGTCGTCGTAGAGCTCTCCGGCGGCGACGGAGCGGTCGATGTCGGCGAGTGTCTCGGCGACGGGGGCCGGCAGGCCGGCCGCGACCAGGGCTGCGGCGTGCTCGGACTGGGGCAGGTCGGTGTAGGACACAGGCTGGCCAGCCTGCTCGGACAGGGTGGCGGCGTACTCGGTCAGCGTGAAGCTCGTGTCGCCAGCCAGCTCGTAGGTCCTGCCGACACTGTCGTCGGCGAGGAGAGCGACTGCTGCCGCCTCGGCGTAGTCGGCGCGGGTGGCTCCGCTGATCTGGCCCGATCCGGCTGAGCCGAGCACGCCGTGCGCCAAATGGGTGGGGATCTGTTCCGTGTAGTTCTCGATGTACCAGCCGTTGCGCAGCAGGACGTGCGGGATCCCCACCTCTGTGAGGGCCTGTTCTGTCTGCAGGTGCTCGGTGGCGAGACCCAGCGAGGTGGAGTCAGCACGCAGGACGCTGGTGTAGGCGACCAGCTCGACACCGTGCCGGGCCGCGGACTCGATCACGGTGCGGTGCTGAGTAACCCGCTGGCCGATCATGCTGGAGGAGACCAGCAGCAGCCGGTTAATGCCCTCCAGTGCGGCGTCCACGGAGGGGGCGTCGTCGTAGTCGAGGCGGCGCGTCACCACGCCGCGTGCCGCGACGCCGCTCAGTCGGTCGGTGTCGCGGGCGGTGGCGACGATGTCGCCGGGAGCCACGCCACGGTCGAGCAGTGCCTCGACGGCGAGGGCTCCGAGGTTGCCGGCGGCGCCGGTCACGAGGTAGGTCACGAGCTATCTCCTGGGTGCTGGGTCTGTCGACCGGTGGACGTCAACTGTCTGACACGACTAGGAACCCTCGGTTGCCCCACGCTGTTCCCAATGACCTGTACCCACCTTGAAGTAAGGTACTGGTATGAAAGTTAGTGAGACCTCGGTCCGGCTGGCCGCAGCCTTCGGCGAGGGCGTCTACACCGAGAACTGCCCGACCCGGGAGGCGTTGACCCGGGTGACCAGCAAGTGGGCGCCGTTGTTGCTGGCGGCGCTCTCCGACGGCGAGCCGCTGCGCTGGAATGAGCTGCGCCACCGTGCCTCCGGGATCACCGACAAGATGCTGTCCCAGACCCTCCGCAACCTCGAGGCAGACGGATACGTCCACCGAGACGCCAGGCCGGTGGTGCCGCCGCACGTCGAGTACTCGTTGACTCCGGACGGCGTGGAGCTGACCGAGCGTCTACTCGACCTGATGATCTTCGTGTCGAACAGGGAGCTCGATTCGGCGTCCGCCGCCACTCGCCTCGCTGATTAGCGTGGAGCCAGGTTCACGATCTCCCGGACCACGCGCTCCCGCACCGCCGGGTCCAGCTTCTGCGAATTCAGCGATTCGTACAGCCACAACCCGTCGGCGGCGAGCCTCGCGATGAAGGTCGATACCTCGTCGTCGTCGACAGTGGGGGCGTCCGGGACCCACCGGGAGTAGACGCCGCCCCAGACCGCACTGGTGACCGGGTTCTCCGAGGCTTCCAACATCAGTAGTAGCTCCGCGCGGTCCGGGAACAGGGACGAGCGAACAAAGGCTGCGAACCGTGCGTCGTCGTCGACCTCCCCGGCCGGCCCTCCGGCTTCGGACTCCATGCACTGTTCCCACCGGCCTGCCACATGCTCGTGCAGTCCGCGCAGCAGCTCGTCCCGCGACGGGAAGTGGTACAGCAGGCCACCCTTGGTGAGGCCGGACTCGGTAGCGAGGGACTCGAACGTCAGGGCCGTGACGCCGTCGCGCTGGATGAGTCGCTGTGCCGCGTCGAGGATGTCGTCGCGCTTGGACTGTCGCATGTGAATCTGCTCTCGGTGTCTGGAGTGCGGCGGATCAGTTGTTGGTCGGGTACAGCTGTGACTGCGTGCCCGGCGTGTAGCGCCGCAGCAGCACCGTCGACACCACGCCGCCGACCACCATCACGGCCGCCACTGCCGTCAGCACAGCCAGGAACGCCGCATCGAACGACTCCGTGGCGGCGGCCACCACCTGCGGGTCTCCGGACGTCAGCGCTGCTGCGGGCGCCTGTCCTGCCCACTGATGGGCGCCTTCCGGCAGCTGGACGGCGCGCGTGTAGACCAGTGCCAGCAGCGACCCCATGGTGGCGACGCCGACCAGCCCGCCGAACTCGTAGGACACCTCCTCCAAGGAGGCGGCCATGCCCGCACGGCGCGGCGGTACGTTGCCCATGATGGCGGCCGGAGCCGCGGACATCGACGCGCCGAGTCCGGCGCCGACCACGACCATGCCGACCACCAGCAGCACCAGAGAGTCCTGAGTGGCGGCGATGACGGTGACGACGGAGCCGATGGCTGCTGCGATGATCCCGCCGCCGATGAGGACCAGCAGTCCGACGCGGTGCAGCATGGCGCCAGCGAAGAGCGCGAAGGGGAGCGAGGCCACCGCGAGGGCGCTGACCACCAGGCCACTCTGTAGGGGGCTGAACCCCTCGACCAGCTGGTAGCGCTGGGTGATGACCAGCTGCAGACCCACGATGGCGAACACGCTGACCCCTGCGGCCACCACGCCCCCGCTGAAGCCGCGGTTGCGGAAGATGGAGAAGTCCACCAGCGGCTCGGTGTGGGTGACCAGTCGCTGCTGTCGCCTGGCGAAGATGGTGAGCGTGACGACGGCGACCACCGTGGCGGCTGCCGCCATGATCCGGTTCGCGTCCGCCTCCGCCCAGGTCTTGATGGCCAGCACTGCCGCTGCCATACCGACCAGCGCCTGCGCCGATGAGATGGCGTCCCAGCGTCGGGCGGGGTTGGTGATGTTGGGCGGCCCCACGACGAGCATCAGTGCGCTGGCGAGCACCACGATCGGAACGTTGATGAGGAAGACCGATCCCCACCAGTAGTGCTCGAGCAGCACGCCGGAGACGATGGGCCCCAGCGCCATGCCCACGGTGGCGGTGGCGGCCCAGATGCCCATGGCGACGTTGCGCTCCCGCTCGGCAGAGAAGCTGAGGCGGATCAATGCGAGGGTCGCGGGCATCATGGTGGCGGCGCCGACGCCGAGAAGGGCGCGAGCGAGGATCAGGACCTCCGAGGTGGGCGCGAAGGACGCCGTCAACGAGGCTGCGCCGAAGACCAGGAGTCCCACCTGGAAGACGCGCTTGTGCCCGAAACGATCCCCCAGTGACCCCGAACCCAGCAGGAGCCCCGTCATCAGCAGCGGGTACGCGTTGATCATCCAGAGCTGCTGCGAGCTGCTGGCCCCCAGTTCACGGGTCAGGGTCGGCAGCGCGGTGTACAGGATCGTGTTGTCCAGGGCGATGAGCAGGAGGGCGGAGGAGACGATGCCCAGAACGGTCCACCGCTGCCAGGGAGACAGAACGGTGCCCGATGCCGTCGGGGTAGTGGTGGAGTACACCGGCAAACTGTACCGTACGGTCGGTATAGTTCGAGAATCGCGCCGCCCGTGGACCACCACAGACACCATGTACCCCGAACAGGGTCAAGACGGCGGGCAGGGCGCCGGCCCACCGGCATCGCGGGAATATCGTGGAGCCATGTTCACTGGCTTGAGCGCGTTCCCGGTCACCCCACTCAGCGACGCCGGCGTCGACTCCGTCAGGTTGTCCCGCATCGTGGAGCGGCTCGAGGGGGCGGGCGTCGATTCGATCGGGGCGCTGGGCTCGACCGGGTCGTACCCGTACCTCTCCACGGCGGAGCGGGCAGCGGCAACACGAGCGGCCGTGTCGGCGGCGGGTGACGTGCCGGTGATCATCGGGGTCGGCGCCCTCACGGTGTCCGACGTGCTGCGGAACGTCGACGCCGCGCAGTCAGCGGGCGCGTCAGGCCTGCTGGTGTCGGTGATGACCTATCAACCACTGACCGACGAGGAAGTGGTGACGTTCTTCGAGGACGTCGCCGCCCGGTCCTCGGTGCCGATCTGTGTGTACGACAATCCGGGCACCACGCACGTCACCTTGACCGATTCGATGCACGAACACATCGCCGCGCTCCCGCAGGTGCGATCGATCAAGCTGCCCGGAGCCCCGGTGCCGGCCTTCACCGACCGGCTTCGCGTCCTCCGGCAGACCGTGCACGATGACGTGACGCTGGGGGTCAGCGGTGACGCATTCGCCAGCGATGCGCTGCTCGGTGGCGCTGACGTCTGGTACTCCGTCGTCGGCGGCACACTGCCGGAGCCCGCGGTAGCTCTGACGCGAGCGGCGCAGCGCGGTGATCGAGCGGAAGCCGACGCGATCGCGGCCCGGTTCGCTCCGCTGTGGGAACTGTTCGGCCGGTATGGCAGCTACCGCGTGGTCGCGCACCTCGCAGTACTACTCGGCTTGACGGACACCGTCGCGGTGCGTCGTCCCGTGCGTCCGCTCGCCGATGCAGCGGTCGCCGAGCTCCGGGCGTTACTGCCAGGCTTAACCGCGTCAGTGTCACCGTCGTAGGCTTCCAACGAGCACACCGGCGAGGCTTACTGGCCGAACACCGAGGCTGCCTGCAACAGGTCGTGAGCAACCGCCTCCGGCCGCTCCGTCGCCGCGAAGTGTCCGCCTCGCTCGTGTGTGTTCCACTGCACGACGTCGTAGAAGCGACTCGCCAGCGACTCCGGCGGCACTCCGATATCCCGAGGAAAGATCGAGAACGCGGCCCGGGGTTTCTCGCCATCAGCGGCAGGGCCCGCGTGCTGGTCGTTCTCGGCGGCCGCGTCGGTGGTGGCCTGTGCCCAGTTGTCGGCAGCGTCCTCCGGGTCGCAGTCCGAGTCGTCTAGGTTCGAGTCGTCCCACTCGGTGTGGTCGTCGGCATATAGCCGGAGACCCGACCACGCGGTTCCCGTGAGCCAGGTGAGCGCTGTGAGTCCTACGACGTCGTCCGGGTCGACGTCGTCACTGAGCGCATCGAACTTGTCAGCGAACCACGCCAGGAGTCCCACGGGCGAGTCGGTGAGGCCGTAGGCCAGGGTAAGCGGTTCGGCGGACTGCACCGCGAAGTAGACCGCCTTCTCCATCCACGCATCCGAGGCCTCGTAGAAGGCGCGTTCGTCGGCATCGAGCGAGCCACGGTCGACCATGAACTGCTTGGGGAAGGGGATATCTGTGAGATGGAGACCGGCTACCTCGTCGGGGTGGGCACCGGCGAGTTCGTCCGCGATGATGCCGCCGAA
This sequence comes from Dietzia sp., assembly GCA_046292305.1. Classification (GTDB taxonomy): domain Bacteria; phylum Actinomycetota; class Actinomycetes; order Mycobacteriales; family Mycobacteriaceae; genus Dietzia. Next base: position 21,819 of record JBKBRA010000002.1, read on the forward strand.
GTCGCCGCCGTGCAGCACATATCGGGTGAGCCCCATCTCGGCCAGCGCGGAGTGGACCCGCTCCGCGGCAGTCGCCGCGGTCAGCGGTTCGGTGGGCTGTCCCGAGAATGCGAAACCGGGGAGCGACGGCACGACGACGTCGTGACCGGCCTTCGCGAGTAGAGGGATCAGCTTCCGGTAGCGCAGGAAGGCGTCCGGCCATCCGTGCAGCAGGACGATGGGAAGGCCGGTCGGTTGCTCTGCCCGCGCGCGCACCAGGTGCAGAGGATAGTCGCCGTCGTCGTGGATCAGGTGCTCGAAATGATCGAGCGACCCGGCGAATCCGCTCCACCGGAACGTCTCGCGCCAGTAGGTGACGAGTTCACGCACGCGGTCGACGGCGATGCCGTGGCCGTCGAGGCCGGCCGGGACATTGGGCCAGAGTGTGGTCGCCAACCGCTCACCGAGCAAGGTCAGGCGTGCGGGATCGACGCGAATCCGGAACGGGGTGAGGGACACGGTGAACTCCTTTGGTGAGTCCCCAGTTTCTCGACGCGGCCCCACTCCGGTCTTGAACGATGTGGCCACCCGGACCTACCGCCCGGACAGAATCTCCCGCGGCGTGCGGCCGGCGAGGGCCCGCAGTGAGCGGGTGAGGTGCGCCTGATCGCTGTATCCCGCCAGTTCCACGACGTCACTGATCCCGACCCCTTCGCTGAGCAGTCTGAACGCCGTTCGGGCTCGTTCGATGCCCGCGATCTGTTGACGATTGAGCCCGGCGACTCCACGCACATGTCGGCGCAAGGTTCTACCTCCCTGTTGCCCTCTCCCGGAGAGCGCGAGTGCCACTGTCGGGTCCGTCGACAGCACGCCCTCCGCGACAAGCTCGTCGATGAGTTCCCCGAGGTGGTGTTGGTCCGGGATCGCGTGGTCCCGGTCACCAAGCCGAAAGCCTCCGGCGTCCGACGGAAGGACCTGCACCAGCTCGATTGAGGCTTTCGACAGCACGCGCAGGAACACGTGTGCGTGCAGCTCCACGCCCCAGGCTCGGTCGCCGGCCTGCAGCTCGAAGCGCTGCGGGTGAGCAGCCGGACCCACCAGTTCGACCCGTACCCCGCCCGCCGTCGAACTGAATCCGAGCCCCCAGAACTCCGTCGCCGGTTGGGTCCACCACCCACCCGTCGTCGCCTCGACCGACCAGGCGCACCGGACCTCGGCCTGAGGTAGCTCCCACTCCCGGTACATGCCTCCATCCTTGTCGAGCCACACGGCTGCCGTCAGACCGAAGGGAGCCCGGAGAGGAAGGTGAGGAGCCGAGCGTTGAAATCCTCAGGGTTGTCCTGGTTGGCGTTGTGACTTGCGTGGGGGATGACGTGGTACTCGAGTCCCGACAGGTCTTGTGTGAGGATCGCGGGGATGTCTCGGACGATGTTGCCGGCTCTGTCGTCGTCACCATGGGTCCAGAGGATCGCCAGGTCGGGAGGGAGGGCGGGGAAGCCGTCGGTGGACACGGCGGTGTTGACCGCATGCCAGATGCGAAGAAACTCGTGTCTCCCGAGAGAGTTCACACACTCGGCCATGTAGGCCCGGACAGCTGGTTGCCGTGCGGTGCTCGTGGAAGTGAGGCGGGTGAGGTGTTTCCAGGGCCATAGCCGGAAGGCCGTGATGCTGGCGCGCAGGCCGATCGCGTCCGTCCGGGAGACGGGAATGCTGATGAGCGTGGTGCCCACTACCACCAGGGCCAGGCATCGTTCGGGGGCACGATTGACGGCGTGTTGCGCGACGTAGGCGCCCAGGGATTGGCCGAGGTAGATGGCGCGGTCGATGCCGCGATCGTCCAGAATGGCGAGGTAGTCGCTGGCATAGTCGTCGATAGTCGGTGTGGCGAGCATCGGTCGCGATAGACCGTGACCCCGTCCGTCGATCGTCAGGACGCGGAATCCGGCTCGGAGAAGAGGCTCCACTTGTGCGTTGAACATCCGGTGATCTGCTGTGGCGCCGTGATGCATGATCACGGTAGTGGCGGTGGTAGGTCCTGCTTCCCAACCATGGACCTCGCATCCGGGGCGGGCGACGGTGAAGGGTTCCAGCGCCGGGTGAGTGATGGTGTAGTCAGTCGCGGGCATCGGGGTTCTCTTCTCTGAGTTGGTCGAGCAGTTCGGAATACGCTTCGTGAATCCCGGGGTCGGCCGGGTTGTCGCGCTCCAACGCTCGTATGAGAGCTGCCATCGTGTTGAGGCTCGACTTGAGATCGTCGGCAGTAAGGGGACCGAGCGTCCGAGCTGCGGTGAGAAGACCGATGGTGTAGCTCGACATCGTCAGCGCCAGGCCGTCGAGGTCGATACCGGGAGCCAAACGACCCGCTTCCGAGAGCTTCTCCAGATAGTCACGGAGGCCGTCGTGCCGCCTCTTGTAGCGCTCCTGGTGCAAGGACGCGACGACGTCTCCGAGCACGCCGTCGGGGTCCAGGAATGCTGCGGTGTAGAACGGGTCCGCCAACAGGACCTCAGAACCCACCAGGTACACGTCGGAGAGCCGTGTCGGATCGTGTTCTCCTCGGGACAGCCGTTCGGCGACCTCGTGGGCCATCGTCTTGGTGCCGTGGCGGAGTAGCTCCTCGACGAGTCTGGACTTGCTCTCGAACTCCAGGTACAACGCTCCAGTACTGATACCTACGCGTCGGGCGAGCGCGGTCATGGTCATTGCCTTGAAACCGCCGCTCAACAGCAGATCACGGGCCTCGTCGAGGATTCGTCGTCGACGGTTTGTGATGGTTGGTCGCGGCATTCGACGCCCTCCTCGAACCGTAGTGAACATTCGCCCTTTTGCGTTCACTATGCCACGAGGGGCTGGCCGTGCGCGCGAGGCGATCGCCTCGTCGGGGTCGGTGAAGTCGCCCGGTTCCGCAACGTCGCCGGGTTCGGTCTCCCTTGTGCGATCGGGCCCTGGCGCGTCTGGGGAAGATCGGAAGCTCCGCACGCCATGTCGAATATCTTGACAGTTTCAAGCTAACTGTCTAGTTTCACCCAGGGTGAGTGGCGCCCGTCACTGCCGAAGAGGACTCGAGGACCGAATGCAGCACATCTCCCGCCGGGGCTTCATGAGCTCTGTGGCCGCGGCCGGTATCGCGGCGGCCGCGTCCGTGCACTCTGCGACAGCCCGGGCGGGAGACATCGTGGACTCCGCTTTCGACACCGGACGGATTCCCCACGAGGTCGAGGAGCACCGCGTCCTGGTGGTGGGAAGCGGGTTCGGCGGTGGCGTCTCCGCCCTGCGACTGGCACAGGCAGGGGTGCCCGTCGTTGTGCTCGAACGCGGACGGCGCTGGCCGGCCGGTCCGAACTCCAACACCTTTCCCAGCGCGACCTCGCCCGATGAGCGCGCGGTGTGGTTCCGCGGCGCCGCAGAGGTGTTCGGTCGCCCCGTCGATCTGCCCCGCTACACCGGACTTCTCGAAGCTTCGGTGGGCCACAACATGACGGCGGTCCTGCCCACCGGAGTGGGCGGCGGATCACTGATCTACCAGGGCATGTCACTTCAACCCACCGAAGAGCTCTTCTACGACTGGTTCCCCGGCGCGATCGACTGGTCCGAGATGGACCACGAGTACTTCCCTCGCGTCGCCCGGATGCTCCGGCTCGCCGAGGCGCCCGACGCGCTCATCGAGTCGCCCCAGTACGCGGCGTCCCGGTACTTCGCCCGGCGGGTCCGCGACTCCGGCCTGCCTCTGAGCAAGATCCCCATGCCGATCGACTGGGACTACGCCCTGGCCGAACTGCGGGGTGAGATGAGGCCGTCGTTCACCAACGGTGACAGTTCTCTCGGAGTCAACAACGGAGGCAAGAACTCCGTCGACGTCACCTATCTCGCTCAGGCGGAGGCGACCGGACTGGTCGACGTGCGGCCGCTGCACGATGTCCGCGCGATGCGCCGCACCCCGGACGGCTCCTGGGAACTCGACGTCCATGTGCTCGACATCGGCGGCAACGTAGTCAAGACACTCACCCTGCGCGCACCGGCACTGATCCTGGCTGCCGGATCAGTCAACACCACCACCCTCCTCGGCCGGGCCGCCGCGAACGGTTCGGTGACCGACCTGCCCGAGGCGATAGGCGAAGGGTGGGGCACCAACGCCGATCGGATCTACATATGGACCGATCCCAGCGCGGGCTTTCCCGCCGAGCAGGGAGGGCCCGTGGTCTACGGCAGCCTGAACTGGCAGGACCCGGCCTCGGCGCACACCGTCATCCAGGCGTCACTGCCCTCCGTCGGGGTGCCCATCCATAGCACTGTGCTCGTGGGTTACGGCGTGAGCGCCGACCGAGGTCGGATCGTGTACGACCCCGCCCAGGACCGTGGAGTCATCGAGTGGCCAGCGGAAGGCGACAGCCACATCGTCCGCCAGCACATCTCCCGCACCGCGCACGCGATCGTCGGAGAGTCCGGTCACCTCACCGACACCAACGAACTACTCAATTCCACCTGGCACCCGCTCGGCGGGGCCGCCATGAACCAGTTCTGCGACCTGGAGGGACGCGTCATGGGTCAACGGGGCCTGTACGTGATCGACGGTGCCCTCATCCCCGGCACCACGGCCGCCTGCAACCCGTCGCTCACCATTGCTGCGATCGCCGAACGCGCACTCGACAGGATCGTCAGACACGACGTCGGCCGCGTCTTCTAGGCACGACCCCAGAGAGACCCCAGAGAAAGGCCGACATGCGTCGACTCAGATCCCTCGCCACCGCCACTGCTGCCCTCGTCGTCGTCGGACTTGGCGTTTCGCCCATCGCGCACGCAGTACCGCCCGGCTCCGCCGACACCAGCGCGCATTTATCCGAGATGGTCGCCGATCCGTTCTATGAGCCGCCGGCTGTACTGCCGGCGGAACGCGGCGCGGTGGTCCGCACCCAGCCCGTCACCATCCCGGCCACCCTCCCCGGAGCCGACGGAGCGTGGCCGGCCGCGGCGACGCGCATGATGTTCACCTCTCGCGACGTCCACGACGCCACCACCGCCGTCACCGCCATGGTGATCGAGGAGTCGGGGCCGTGGCGCGGACCCGGCGAACGGCCGACCGTCGTCATCGCCCCCGGCACCACCGGCCAGGGCAACCACTGCGCCATCTCGCTCACCGCCCCCAGCGGACTGTGGGCGGGCCTCCACCCGAACGCATTCCTCTCCGCCAACCAGGAACTCGTCTCGGCCGCGAAGTGGCACGCGATGGGCGCTCGGGTGGTGCTGACCGACTACATCGGCCTGGGCACCCCTCGAATCCACAGCTACGTCGACCGGGTCGAAACCGGTCGTGCCGTGCTCGATGCTGCTCGCGCCGCCCGCGCGCTCGCCGGTGCCAGCTCTCCTCTACTTCTGGCGGGCTATTCACAGGGCGGCGGCGCCACCGCCGCGGCCGCGGAACTCCATCCCAGCTACGCGCCCGAACTCGACCTGCGCGGCGCCTGGGCGGGGGCGCCGGTGGCCGACCTCCAACAGGTACTACGGCAGATCGACGGAACCCTGATCGGCGGAGTGATCGGATGGTCCGTCAACGGGATGGTGGATCGCTACCCCGAGTTGCGCACACTGGTCGACGCTGCAGTCTCGGATCACGGTCGCGCCACACTGGCCTCGCTGGAGACCATGTGCATCGCGGACGTGATATTCACGAGTCCCTTCCTGCGGACCTCCGACCTCACCGCTGACGGGCGCAGTCTCGACCAGTGGATCTCCGACGACCCCTTGGCGCAGGCGGTGCTCGACGACCAGAAGCTCGGCCGGCTGACCCCCACCGCGCCGGTACTCATCACGTCCTCACTGAATGACGACACCGTTCCCTACGGACAGGCCCGCGCGCTCGCCGACGACTGGTGCGCTGCCGGCGGCGACGTGACGTTCCGCTCCACTCCGTTGCCCGCCCTGGCAGCCGGATGGACGCTCCCGGATCACTTCGGTCCACTCATCCACGACACGATGATCCACGACGAGGTGACGCCCTGGCTGATCTCCACACTCGAGGGCGGACGCGGGTCCGGCTGCAGCTTCGCCTGACTTCGGCCGATAATGGACGGGTGCGATCCCGAGAGATCATCCTCGAGGCCACCCGAGCCGTGATCGGGGAGTCGGGCTTCACCGCCGTGAGCGTTGCCGAAGTGGCCAGGCGGGCGGGAGTGAGCCGACAGACCGTCCACTCGATCTTCGGTACCCGCGAGGATCTGGTGTCGCAGGCCGTTTCCGACCGGTTGACCTCGCTGATCGGGGCGTTCACCGAGCTGATCGAGTCAACCGGGTCGCCACTGGAACTGTTCGTGGAGATGATGATCCAGGCGCGCCACCACGTGCTCGGGGATCCGCTGCTCCGGGAGCTCACGTTGTCCGGAACGGCGAACCCGATCTTCGACCAGGGAGCGGCCCGTCGCGCGCATGACTACGCGGTGACTCTGCTCTCTCCCGCCGTAGACCGCTTCCCCGGGTTCGACGGTCGGGTGGAGTTGCTGGCCGACATCGCCGTCCACGTCGGCTGGTCGGTGCTCTGCCTGGACGACCCTGCTTCCCGGCCCGATGACCAGTTGCGCGAGTTCCTCACCGGCTGGCTGGCACCCGTCCTGGAACCGCTACACCGGGAGTGATGGCGGGGACCGCGCCCGGAGGGTCCGATACACTTCCCGGCATGGCTTGCTTCACCACATTGATTCGGGACCGTCGCTTCTAGCGGCGGACTCCTTTCTGTAGGACGCTTCCGCCGCTCCGCGGTCCAGCCGGGCGGCGCTTTCGCATGCCCGGGCGCACTTTCCACTTTCGGAGCGTCTTCACATGCCCACCTACCGGGGCGGCCGACATGAGCACGGCCAGAACTACCTCATCGACAGCACCATCATCGACGAGATCATCGACATCGTCGACGACACCTCGGGAGCGATCATCGAGATCGGACCCGGCCGGGGTGCACTGACCACCCCACTACAGAATCTGGGTCGCCCACTCACCGCGGTGGAGATCGACTCCCGGACGGTCGAACAGCTCCGGGGATCGCTCGCCGCAGAGGTGGAGCTGGTCCACGCGGACTTCGTCCGATGGCCGCTCCCGACGGCTCCCCATGTGGTCGTGGGCAACCTCCCGTTCCACCTCACCACGTCGATCCTGCGCAAACTGCTCCACTCCCCGTCGACGACGACGGCCGTCCTGCTGGTCCAGTGGGAGGTCGCGCGGCGGCGCGCCGGCGTCGGGGGAGCGACGATGATGACCGCGCAGTGGTGGCCGTGGATCGAGTTCACCCTGCATCGCCGCGTGCCCCGCCGGGCGTTCCAGCCGGAGCCGACCGTCGACGGAGCGTTGCTCGCGCTGTCTCGGAGGCCCGCCGCCCTTCTCGCCGACCGGGACCGTAGTGCCTACCGACAGTTCGTTCACGACGTCTTCACCGGCCGCGGCCGCGGCCTGGCGGCGATCCTCGCCACGGTCGTGCGTCCGCGGCACAGAGCGGCAGTTCGCGGAGTCCTCGCCCGGGCAGGGATAAGACCGGACGCGCTGCCGAAGGACCTCTCCGCACAGCAATGGGTCGCGCTGTACGTCGCCCTCGCGCAGCGGGGGTGAGGAGCACCGCCTCAGTTGAGTTCGACGAGCATTTTGCCCACGTTGCCGCCTTCGAGCATTCCCAGAAATGCGCCCACCGCATTGTCGATTCCGCGATGGATGGTGGCCTCGGCCGTCAGTTCGCCCCGGGAGATCCAGTCGACAGTGCGCTCTTCGAACTCCGCCCGTAGATCCTCGTGATCCCGGACGATGAATCCTCGAAGCGTGACCCGCTTGAGTATCGCCTGCATGAGATGGTCCACCGGTGGTCGATCGGAGCCGCCGTTGGAGATCATGCCGCACAGGGCGACGCGCCCGTTGACCCGCATGCTCTGCAGGGCGGCCACGAGATGGTCGCCACCTACGTTGTCGAAGTAGAGGTCGATTCCGTCCTCGGCGCATCGACGGAGCCCTTCGGCTACGGGCTCCGATCGGTAGTCGATCGCCGCGTCGTAGCCGAATCGTTCGGTCAGCAACGACGCCTTGGTCGGGCCCCCGGCGCTCCCGACGACCCGGCCCGCGCCGAGCAGTGTTGCGAACTGACCGGCCGCGCTGCCGACCGCGCCGGCCGCCGCCGACACGAATACGTCGTCACCGGGCTGCAGTCCTCCCGCACGCAGCAGGCCCGCGTAGGCGGTGAAGCCCGGCTGACCGAGGGCCCCGAGCCAGTGGTGCAGTTCCACCCCGCGTGGGTCGATGACGGTGGCGGCCGCGGCATCGACGACCGCGTGCTCGCGCCACCCGAGTCGGTGCCTCACGAACGAGCCTTCGGGGATGGCCGTGGTGCCGTGGACCACGACTCCGATCGCGGAGCCGTCGAGGGGCTCACCCTCCTGGAAGTTGGTGGTGTAGTGCATGTCCGAGGTACCCAGTCGCCCCTTCATCGAGGGGTCGACGGACATGAACCGGTTCTCGACGATCAGCTGGCCCTCGCCCGGCTCGGCAAGCTCCACCTCGCGTACCTCGAAGTTCTCCGGTCGGGGGACACCGTCCGGGGGGCGTCGAGAGAGGACTACGGCCCTGGTCCTGGTGGTCACCGCCCCGGTCACGGAAGCTCCAGGATCGTGACGGTCCCCTTGGAGCCGTCCACCTCGACCAGCGAGCCCTCAGGGATGCGCCGGGTGGCGGCCGGCACGCCCGCCGCGCACGGGATCCCGAGTTCACGACTGACGATCATGGCGTGCGAGCCCATCGCACCGACATCGGTGATCGCTGCCCCGGAGACCATGAACAACGGTGTCCACGATGGGTCGGTCTGCGGCGCGACGAGGATCTCCCCGACCTCGAAACTCCCAAGATCATCCATCGACGTGATCGTGCGGGTGCGGCCTCGCGCCACTCCCGGGGAGGCACCGGAACCCTGCAGCACTTCTCCGGTCTCGGCGAGGACGACCTCGGTGTCGCTCTTGCGTCGCAGGCTCGACAGCGGCGGAATCGGCTGTCGGGTGTCCAGGAAGGTGGGCAGCTCCACGCCGAACAGACCCTTCCAGGCCTGGTGGCGTTCGGCGAGGACGTCCTTGAGGGCCCGGGGTTCGCTCGCGAGCAGGTCCAACTCGTCGTCCACGGCCATGAACACCAGCTCGGCCGCGTCCAACTCTCCACGTTCGTGCAGACGCCTGCCGAGTTCCATCAGGGGGACCCGGGCCTCGTGCAGGACCTTGATGCAGTTCGACTTGGCCCGCTCCCGCCAGGCGGCGAACCGGCGAGCCGCCGCGAGTGCGGACACCAACGTTGCCTGCGCCTCGGCGTCCTCCCCGACGATCGCCTTGGCCTGCTCGAGCGCGTCGTCGGTCTCCTGCGAATGCTCGGACAGGCGTGCGGTCGGCGACGCGGTGTCGTCCTGGAGTCGGAGCCTATCCACGAGCGCGATCACCAGTTCCGGGTTCGTCTCCCACGAGACCGAACCCAGATCCCATTCGTTCGGCCCCCGGTATCCGAAGGCGGCGATGAACTGGTCGAACGAGGCGTCGAACTCGGAGTTGATTCCCCGAACCCGCGCTGCGACGTCCGTCAGACCCTGGTCGAACGCAGCCGTCAACTGCTCATCCGCTCGCACCATCCGACCGAGTTCCCAGAGGGCGTAGGACGGCAGGGCGGAGTCGACATCACCGGCGGAACCGATCAGACGGACGATGAGGTCCTGGTTCTCGGGGCCCAGGAGCTGACCGAGTATCGCCGGTCCGACCGCCGAACCGTTGGTGGCGACGACTTCGCCGCGCCACGCGGCCCTCTCCAGCGGCATGACCGATCGGGCTCGTGCCACCAGTGCTGCCGGGGTCATCGTCGAGAGGTCGGGACGCTCGGTCCTCAGACGGTCGGCGAGTACTCGATCCTCCTCGAGTTCGGGGAACGACTCGGTGGAGAGGACCCAGGCGTTCCGCTCGGCCAGCCGAGCGCTGGCGTCGGCGTTCTCGTCGCCGGGTTGAGCGTCGTACGCCGGGATGTCCGGGTCGCCGCCGTAGAACAGCTGGTCGACCAGTTCCACCGAGAGCCCGCCGCGGATTCCGACTAGCCGCGACATCGACAGATTGATGTACAGGTGACCGTAGAAGATCCCCGACGATGCGGCGACATCCGGCTTCTCGGTGAGCGAGTAGCTGCCGAAGAAGGCGTAGCCGTAGTTCCAGCCGGGCAGGATGTTCTGGACCCATCCCAGGTCCGCGCCGAGCGGGGTGATCGGGTCGGACAGGACATCACTGGCGTTCAGACGGGTGTAGATGGGCAGGCGCGCACTCGGATCAGTGTCGACCAGCCAGCGTTCTTCGGTCATGTCGCTCTCGTCTCTGCCGGGACCGGATCGTCAGATCGGTCGAGTTTCTTTAGAGGAAGTACAAAGGACTGTGATCTATGACACCCTACTATCGCTACTGTAGTCAATGGCAAGTTAGTCGGCTTCGCAGTCACACCCGTCCACCAAGGAGGAACTCGCATGACGTTGCAGGACAAGGTATTTGCCATCACCGGCGGAACCCAGGGAATCGGTCGAGGGATCGCCGAGGCCGCGCTCGCGGAGGGGGCCAAGGTGATGCTGAACGGTCGGTCCCAGGAGAAGGGGGACAGCGCGCTGGCGGACTTCGACGCGGGCGACCGGGCGGCGTTCTTCGCCGGCGACGTGTGCCGCCAGGAGGACGTCGAGGGCTTTATCGAGCACACCGTGGCGACTTTCGGGCGGATCGACGTGTTGGTCAACAATGCGGGTGGCGCCAAGGACCTGCAGCCGGCGGCCCTGCTGACCGACGAGGAATGGACTCTCGTCATGAACTGGAATCTGAACTCGAACTTCTGGGCGACCCGTCGGGCGCTCCAGCACATGCTGCCGAACAAGTCGGGTCGGATCATCAACATCTCGTCGGTGGAGGGCAAGCAGGGCAAACCGGTCTTCACCGCCTACGTCGCGGCCAAGCACGCCATCAACGGAATGACCAAGTCGATCGCCCGCGAGGTCGGTACCGAGGGCATCACGGTCAACGCCATCTGCCCCGGCCTCGTGATCACCGACATCATCAAGGAGAACGGCCCGGCGACGGCCGAGGCTATGGGGATGTCATTCGACGAGATGGTCGCGATGTTCTCGCAGGAATCCTCCATCAAGCGCCCGAACACCGTCGAGGAGGTGGCCGCGATGGCCATGCTGCTCGCGTCCGATGCCGGAGCCGGGATCACCGGCGCACTCCTCAGCGTGGACGGCGGGACCGCGTCCTACTGACGCAGTGGTGGATGGTGTCCCTCCGGCCGGCCCGGCCGGAGGGACACCTCCGCGTCACACGCAGCCCGTGACCGCCCATGCGACGCAACGCCGGAGAATCGTCTGGTACTCGGCAACGTCCCAACTGCCGCGATCCACGCGGCCGAGGTCATCGATCCCGAGGTCCTGCACGTCGTATCTCCCGCGGCAGTGGCCGAGCGTGAAATAGCACACCGTTCCGGGATCGTGGTGCTTGAGATAGAGGACCGGGCGGGGCTCATCGTGGTGCGTGTGCCCCTCCTCGAACCCCGTCGATTCCCCGACGAACCGCGTGTGCGCGAGCACCTCGATCGGCTCGTGCAACTCGCTGATGTAGAGCTCGTCGTTCGCCTCGAAGTCGGGGATCCCGGCGACGAGCGGGTGCTCGGGAGCGTTGATGATGACCCGGAACGGGGCGATCGGCGGATGGCCGAGGAACTGGCTGCCCAGGAGTCCGGGCAGGACCCCCATGGTGCGTGGGGTGAAGTACTTGTTCGGCGACCCGTCAGTCGACCGGACGATCGCGGAGTTGGTGCCGTGCAACGCGAGCCATCGACCACCACGGTCGAGAAAGCGGACCAACGCCTCCTGCGCCTCCTCGTCGGCCACCCGGTTGCAGGTGTAGGTGACCAGGAGGTCCGCACGATCGATGGCGGCCCCGCAGTCGTAGTCTTCGAACACGCGCGTCCGCACGGTCTCGTGGTCCGCCAACAGAGCGAGGATCTGCAACCTCGCGTGGTCGAAGTCGTGCCACTGCCCACCGCAGATCACCACCGCGTCGAGCCGGCCTGCGGGTCCGGACATCTGGCTACCTCCGTGTCGTGACTCAGTCGTGCGCGTGCAGCGCTCTACCGGCCAGCGCGAGGTGCGCTTCGGCGAGAGCCTCCGACTGGGTCGGATGCGGGTGCACCATCCCGGCGACGTCGTCGGCGGTGGCCTCCCAGTTGTAGATGAGCTGCGCTTCGCCGATCAACTCGCCCACCCGGGCCCCCACCAGGTGGATGCCGACGACCGGTCCATCGGAACCGGACCGGACGAGTTTCACCCCGCCCGCGGTTCTCAGGATTCGGCTCTTGCCGTTGCCGCCGAGATCGTAGACGGCAGTAGAGATCTCGCCGTACTTCTCGGCGGCCTGCGCCTCGGTCAGCCCCACCGATGCCACCTCGGGGTCCGAGTAGGTGACGCGGGGGATGCCGTACTCGTCCGCCGGTGCACAGTCGACCCCCGCGAGTTGGTCGGCGACAAAGATCCCGTTGGCGAAGCCGCGGTGCGCCAACTGGGGTCCCGCGACGACGTCTCCCACGGCAAAGACGCCCGGCACGGACGTCTGCAGCCAGTCGTCGACCACGATGAAGCCGCGGTCGGTCTCGATACCCGCGCCCTCCAGTCCGAGATCGGTGGTCCGGGGACCACGACCGACCGCCACCAGCAGGAGGTCCGCGGTGATCGTCTCATCGCCGAGGTCGACGGTGACACCGTCATCAGTGGCCGCGGCACCCGAGAGGGGGGTGCCGGTACGGAGGGTGATGCCCCGCTTGCGGAACGCCCGTCGGAGCTGTGCGGACGACCACTCGTCCTCGGCCGGCAGTACTCGGGGGGCCGCTTCCACGATGGTCACCTGTACGCCCAACGAGGCCCAGAGGCTGGCGAACTCGCACCCGATCACGCCACCACCCAGGACGATCGCCGTCGCGGGAAGGGATTCCATCCGGAGTGCACCGTCACTGGTCACTATAGGTCCGCCGATCTCGACGCCCGGCAGTGTCCGGGATTCTGACCCCGTGGCCACCACCAGTGCCTCTCCCCGGCAGCGCACACCGCCCTCGGCGCCGAGGTCGACCTCGACGGTGGTGCCACCGAGCAGACGGCCTCGGCCTCTGACCACCCGGATCCGACGGGAGGCGATCAATCCCTCCAGGCCTCCGTGGAGGCCGTCGACCACCTGTTGCTTGTACCTGTTCATGGCGGCGAGGTCGATCCCGTCGAGCGTCGCGGCGATGCCGAAGTCCGCGGCGTTGCGGATCGAGTCGGCCACCTCAGCAGCGTGCAGCAACGCCTTGGTCGGGATGCACCCGTTGTGAAGGCACGTTCCCCCGAGCTTGTCGGCCTCGACGAGGATGACCGACAGCCCCAGCTGGGCGGCCCGCAACGCGCACGCGTATCCGCCCGATCCGCCTCCCAGGATCACGAGGTCAGCGGTCTCGACGTCGCGTGCCACCATCAGAAGTCGAAGCGGTTGGTGAACCCACCGTCGACGACGAGGTTGGTCCCGGTGATGTGACCCGCCGCCGGAGAGGCGAGGAAGGTGACCGCGTTGGCGACGTCCTGCGCGTCGGCCAGTCTGCCGAGCGCCGCCGCGGACAGCGCGGCGTCGTAGAGCTCCGGCCGCTTCTCCTTGATCGTGTCCCACGGACCGCCCTCGAAGTAGACCGGGCCCGGTGACACGGCGTTGACGCGGATCCCCTTGCCGCCCAACGCGCGCGCCTGCGCCGAGGAGTGCTGCAACACGGCGGCCTTGAGAGCGCCGTAGCTGTTGGCGGTGGTGATCGGCCCGGCTTCGATAGCCGAGGTCGTGCTGATGGTGACCACCGAGGCCGCAGCACTCTCCTCCAGGTACGGAGTCGCGGAGTCGATGAAGCTGACCAGACTCATCAGGTCCACGTTGAAGCTGTTCTCCCACGCCTCGCGGCCCTTGCCCGTCATGGCCGAGGCGTTGACGATGACGATGTCGACACCACCGAGCGTCTCAGCGGCATCGCTGACGAACGAGGCGACCGCCTCCGGGTCACCGACGTCGACGGACTTGTGAAAGACGGTTCCGTACTCCGCCAGTTCGGCTGCGGTCGAGTTCAACTGGTCCTCGCCGCGGGCACAGATGCCCACCGATGCTCCTTCGGCGAGCAGGGTCCGGGCGATGGCCAGGCCGATGCCTTTGCTCGCGCCGCTGATGAGGGCCCGCTTGCCCTTCAGGTTCAGATCCATGGGGAGATTCCTTCGTGTCGGCCGAGATCGTCGCGAGACGATCCGGTGGGTCTAGAGGTTCATCGCTCCGACGTCGGACTGGAACGACAGGACGTGGGTGAAGTCGTTGACCGAACGGACCGCGCGTCGCGTGTCCGCTGCGCGTACAACGCTCAGCGAGGTGTGGTGGACGCGGACCGGCATGTCGAACCCGCTGCCGAGAGCATCGGCGAGAACCGCGTTGATCACCCCGCTGTGACAGGCGACCACGACCCGTCGGCCCGGATTCTCGTCCACGATCGTGGACATCTCCCCGAGCACTCGCTCCCGGAACGCGACCGGGTCCTCTGCGTAGGGGAACGCGCGGTAGCTCCGTGTCCGGGCGTGCTCCCGGAAGATCCGCGAGATCTCCTCGTGAGGCAGCGTCTCGAACGGGGACTGGTCGGCGGGAAAATTCTTCCATGCCTCGTACTCGGTGAGCGTCTCCCGGACGACCGGTTCCAGGCCATGTGGCGCCGCGATCGCACGGCCCGTATCGAGAGCACGGCGCAGTGGTGACGAGTAGACAGCGTCGATCTCCATCGACGCCATGCGCTCGGCCACCTCGCTGACCTGTCGCCGACCTCGTTCGGACAGCGGCGGGTCAACAGTCTCGGATGCGCTCAGTTCACGCCGCAGCACCTGCTCGCCGTGGCGAACCAGGACCAGCTCACACAATCCGGTGAGCGGGGCGAAGGGATTGTCGAGATCGATGGATCGCGCGCGGGTCTGGTTGAGCACGCCCCCAGTGAACCACAGACTATGGACGCTATAAAGATACTATTGGAAAATGGCTGCTCAGGTCGAGATGAACGCGTCGAAACTTGACTCGCAATCTGGCCGGGTCACATGCTGACGATGTCCGCCGCGAGTTCGCGCACCTCATCTGAGAAGCGGCGCCGGCCGAGATTCGCGAGCACCGCGTCCTCGGTCAGCCACGATGCCGCCGACACTTCCAGGAGGCTTGAGAGGGCGGTCGCCGCCGCGCCCTGCTTCGCGGGAGAGGTGGTCCGTTCACGCACCCGGAGCTCTCCGGTGAAAATTGACAACAGCTCCAGTCGGACCTCGCGACGGAGCGCCTCGATGGACAGGCTCCACCCCGGGGAACGCACGAAATACACCAATGAGGCCGCCCGGTGGGAATCGGTCCACGCGAGCACCGAGACGATCACATCGCCGAGCGACGCCTCGGGGTCGTCCTCGATCTGCGAGCGGACGCAGTCCAGCATCTGCCCGGTGAACAGCCTCAGTCCGCCGAGGAGCACCTCTTCTTTCGAGGGGTAGTGGTAGTAGACCGCCGCTGAGCTCATCTGCGCTTCCGCGGCGATGTCAGCCACCGTGACGTCCTCGATGGAGCGCATGGAGTACAGGTGCATCGCCGCCTCCACGACGACGTCCCGCCGGGAGGGGCGGTGTGCTGCCCGGCGCCCACCATTGCCGGATCCCGACGCGCGCGTGCCGTCCGACGGCGTGGCGGGGGAACGCCCCTGAGCTTTTTTGGCCACCATGGCTCAAGCATGACAGCAACCCCACGAGAGCGCCTGTGCCATCCTGGTAACACGCCGTGATCCACGCCCGACGGGCACCGCCTTGGCCGGTCGCGGCCTCTACGACTCGCGAGGAGTGCATGCATGGCGCGGTCCAAGAAGTCATCCGCGGCCGCCGACTCGGGCCCCCGGCCCGAGCCGGAATGGTTGGGCTGGGATTCGACACCGGCGGCGGACGACCTGCCGCCCGCCGGACTCGGTCCTGACGATGACCTGGGCCCCGACGACTCGCCCCGCGAGATGTCGGACCCGTCCCGCGAGGTCAGGTCGCGGCCACGCGAGGCCGCCGAGCCGGGAAACGGGTCAGGGGCGCACAGGCCCTCTCGAAGGCATCTCATCGTCAAGGCCGCCGTTCGGGTGTTCTCCCGGAAGGGGTTCGCCGAGGCGTCCATCCAGGAGATCGCGCAGGAGGCCGGCATGGTGCCCACCGCGGTCTACTACCATTTCGCCAGCAAGGAGGAGCTGTTCGACAGTGCCCTGGGCTATGCGATGGACGCCAGTTCCGCCGCGGCTCAGACTGCCCGTCCCGACGACGTCTCCGCCAGCCCGGACTCGTTCGGCGAGGTCCTGGCCGCGGTCTGGGGCTGGACCGCGGAGCATCCGAACTCGGCCCGCATGCTGTTCCTCCAGATGTCCGGCGGGGCTACGCCCGGCACGCGATTGCTGACCAAGGAATACGAAGAACGCCATATCCGTCGCGCGTTCGACTACTTCCCCGTGGGCGACGATCAGCCCAACCGTCGGGCCGCGACCGCCCAGCACGCCAGCCGTACCCTCCGGGTGCGGACGATGATCGCCACGACGATCGCCATCCATCCGCTGCGTATCGAGGGCGGGCCCCTGTCCGACGTCCCCGAAGAGAAGTTGCGCAATGCGACGACCGATGTGTGCTCGAGGATGATCAAGGGCCGGTGAGTTCCCGCGCGTGATCGAGTCCGGTGCCATGATCGAGTAACTTGAGTGCGAAAACAGTTACCCGACGCACACTGGAGTTCGGACATGCGCATCCTCGCGATCACCGGCGGCCACTCGTTCGATCACGGCGCGTTCGCAGACCTCCTCGACGCACTGCCGGGCGACATCACGTGGCGAGAACATCCCGACGTCGACGCTGACGACATCGCCGACTTCGACGCGTCTCTGCACTACGACATGCCCGGAACGCTGCCCGGACCGTCCGACCCGCCACCCTCGCTGCGGGCAAACCTGCGGGCGGCACCGCGGACCGGCCACGGATACGTAGTGCTGCACCATGCCATCGCCTCCTGGGCGAACTGGGATGAGTGGGCGGAATTCGTAGGAGGCAGATATCTCTACCGCCCCGGGGCCGTGAGGGGGGTCCTTCGCCCTGACTCGGGCTACCGCCACGCGGTTCCCCAGCGGATCACGGTTGACGACGCGTCCCACCCTGTGGTCGCGGGGCTTCCCCCGCGGTTCGACCTTGTCGACGAGACCTATCTCTGTGAGGTCTTCGAGGACTCGGTCCACCCCCTTCTACGCACCGACGCACCGATGACCGATGACGTCCACTACTCCACCGCGCTGGCCATGGCCGGCCGTCGTGACGAGCGAGAGGGGTGGAGTCACGATCCGGGTTCGTCGCTCGTCGGGTGGTGCCGTTCGCGCGGCCGGAGCCGGCTCGTCTACCTGCAGCCGGGAGACAAGGCCCCCACGCTGGAAACTGTCCACTATCGGGACCTCGTCGCCAACGCGCTGCGATGGGTCTGTCACCAGACGTGAACCGTTAGTTGACAACGTGCCCAGTTGTAATTGTGTCGCTTCTCACTCCTGGGTGCTAACGTTAGTGAATACGTTGCCAAGTAAGGGGTCCAGCCCACCAAGGAGATTCCGATGCGTCAGATTCGCCATCCGATGAGTCGTGCCATCTACGAGTTCGACCAGGACTACAACGTTCTGGTCACCACGAGGGACGGAAAGACGGGCACCTTCGACCCCGAGGGCCGTTACCTCCACGGTGAGGTCAGGTCGGTGGACCCGGAGATGGCCCGCTGGGTGGGTCTCGGTCCGCGCGAACCGGTTCCCATCACCCAGAACCGCCGATTCATGGGCGCGGCCAAGCTGCTCGAGAGGATGCAGGCCGACCGACTCGCCGAGGAAGCCCGCGCCGCACAACCTGCCGAAGGGGGCACACAGTGACCGACACCGACACGCGCGCCACGGATGGATCCGCGCCGGACGACGATCGCGCCGAGTACGCCGCCGGCTATCAGCGGCTGCTCGACACCGACACCCACCCCGTTCCGCCGATCCTGCGTGAAGAGACCCATGAGCTCTTCGAGGACCAGAGCTTCATCCCGGTGTCCCGCTACATCAGCCGCGAATACCACGAGCTGGAGCGGGACCGCATGTGGTACAAGGTCTGGCAGATGGCCTGCCGTGAGGAGGAGATCCCGGAGCCGGGAGACACTCACGTCTACGAGATCTGCGACAAGTCCATTCTGGTGGTGCGCGGCAAGGACATGTCGATCCGGGCCTTCTACAACTCGTGCCTGCACCGAGGCCGCACGCTACGTGAGGAGAGCGGCCCCGCCGGCCACGACCTACGCTGCCCGTTCCACGGCTTCTGCTGGAATCTGGACGGGTCTCTGAAGTCCATGACCTGCGAGTGGGACTTCCCCCACGTGGACAAGGGCGAGATGGATCTCCCACAGGTCAAGGTCGACACCTGGGGCGGTTTCGTCTTCATCACCATGGACCCGGAGTCGGAGTCCCTGGCGAGCTTCCTCGGCGATCTGGACAAGCACTTCGAGGCCTGGCCACTGGAGGACCGCTACATCCAGGCTCATGTGGCGAAGGTGATCGAGGCGAACTGGAAGATCGCTCAAGAGGCGTTCTCCGAGGCGTTTCACGTGGTCACCACCCATCCCCAGCGTGTGGTGGGCACAGGCGACTCGAACAGCCAGTACGACACATGGGGCAACTTCAATCGCGGTGTCACCGCGAACGGCGTGCCCAGTCCGCACATCAGGTTCACGCCGACCGAGCAGGAGATGTTCGACTCGATGGTCGACGCGCGGATCGACGAGGATCCGATGGTCACGCTGCCCGACGGGGTCACCGCGCGGGAGATGTCCGGCATGCTCGCCCGCGAAGGCCTCCGGGAGGTGATCGGAGACGTCAGGGCCGATCTCATGTCCGACGCGGAGTCTCTCGACAGCATCTACTACACGGTCTTCCCCAACTTCCACCCCTGGGGCGCCTACCAGCGCATCGTCTACCGCTTTCGACCTAACGGCGACGACCACGAGACCTCCATCATGGATGTCTACCTCCTCGCCCCGTTCACGGGTCCGCGGCCTCCCGCCGCGAAGGTCGAATGGCTCACGCCGGAACAAACATGGATCGACGCCACGGTGCTCGGCAGCTCGGCGCGGGTGTTCGACCAGGATGCTTACAACATGCCGAAGGTTCACCGCGGATTGAAGACGACGACGCGGAAGGTCCTACCGATGGCCCGGTACCAGGAACTCAAGATCCGGCACATGCATCACCTGCTAGCGCAATGGGTCGGAGAGGACGTCGACTGATCCGGCGCGGAGAGCGTGCACCGGTGCGGAGGCCGGCACAGGGTCACAACTGCCAGCGGACCGGCTGGGCGATGACCGTGGCAAGGCGTCGGCGGTAGTAGCGCGCCGCCTCCTTGTTGAACGCATCCATCGCCACGGCCGCCCCCTCCGGCTCGCGCGCACGCAGCGCGTCGAGCACGTCCTGCTGCATCTCCACGGCTGCCAGGCGGGTCGCCATCGGGTGTTCGTCCGGTTCCGCATCGCGCACCAGCAGCCACAGCGTCTCCATGACGATCCGGAGCGCCGGGTTCCCTGTCGCCTCGTAGACTCCGCGCTGGAATGCGGCGTTGCCTTTCTGGAAGTTCGCGTAGTCGCCCGGGTCCTTGCGCATCCGGTCGAGCGCATCCTGCATCGCCTCGAGTTGCTCCCCGGTCACGTTGCGCGCCGCCTCGCGGGCGACCGTCGGCTCCAGCATCAGCCGCACGTCGATGACGTCGCTGATGGTGGCACCGTTAATCTGCAAGAACAGCTTCATGATGCTGCCCAGGGACGTCAGCTCCGGACGAGTGGCGACCGGACCACCGCCGATCCCCGCCTTGATCGTCACGAGGTCGCGACTCTCCAGGAGCCGTAGGGCTTCCCGGACCGTGGTGCGCGCGACGCCGAACTCGGCGACCATCTCCTTCTCGGTCGGCAGGCGTTGCCCTACCTCCACGGATCCGTCGAGGATCTCATCGGCGATCCGGTTGGCGATGCGCGCGGACATCTTGGGTTCCCGGGGACGCGGTGACGGGACGGGCTCGGTGGTCACGACGCGGATTCCCCCAGCGCTAGGCGGCAATGCTGGCCACTGTACCGACCGGGGGAAGCCATCCGGTCCAACTCTGTACATATTTACCCAAATTAGATACTGTAGGGGCTGTCAGGAAAGGGGGAGAGGTCCGATGCGTCGGAACCGATCTCTCCACCGCGAAGCGACGTAGCGATGTCGTGTCGAGCTCCGGCGAGGTCGACTCGGCGACAGCCCGGCTGGATGGGCCCCCCGTTGACGCCGTGATCGTGTCACCCCGCGGGAGAGGTGCCCGGAGCGACGGCGAATCCGAACCCGACGCCCGAACGGCTGAGCGTCCGCAGATCAGAGGCAGGAGTCCGAAATGTCAGAATCCGGGATGCCAGAGTCCCATGTCCCCCGTCATGTGGTGGTCACTCGACCAGAGCCCGGCATCGCGGTCCTGGAACTGGCTCGGGGCAAGGTCAACGCGATTGACCGTGCGATGTACCAGGAGATCGCCGACACCTTCGAGTCCCTCTCCGACGACCCGTCCGTGCGCGCCCTCGTCCTGACCGGACGAGGGCGGATCTTCTGCGCCGGCAACGATCTCAAGGCGTTCGAGACGATGGACACCGCCAGCGGTGACCTCGAGATGCGCGCTGCTCGACGAGCGCTCCTGGGCGTTCGCGAGTGCGCCATCCCCGTTGTCGGTGCGATCAACGGACCCGCGCTCGGAAGCGGATTCGGAATGGTCGCGCTGTGTGATCTCGTGATCGCCTCCGAACGGGCCTCGTTCGGTCTGCCGGAGATGAACGTGGGCGTCCTCGGCGGCGGCAAGTTCACCGCGCGCATGGTGCCCGAGCAGGCGATGCGTCGAATGTTCTTCACTGCCGAGCCGGTCGACCCGGAGACCTTTCGCCGGTGGGGGGCGCCCATCGAGGTCGTCGCGCACGATGCTCTGCGCGAGACCGCTATGATGCGGGCCCGGTCCATCGCAGCGAAGAGCCGTCATGCTCTCGTGCTGGCCAAGCAGTCGCTGAACGGATGCGAGGGCCTTGATCTGCGCAGCGGCTACGAGCTCGAACAGTCGTTCACGGTGCGACTCTCCGAACACCCCGACTCCAAGGCGGCGCTCGCCTCCCGGATGGCCGAACTCTCCGGAGATCGCTGATGACGCGAACCCCGCCAAAGGGCACCGACCTCGATCCCGACGACTTCGCCGTCGTCGTCCGGGAGTGGCTCGACGCGAGCCTGCAGAGGAGGACGACCTCCGACGTCGAACCGACCTACGCCATCTTCCACAATCGCGGACACGACGAGGAGCGCGCGCTCATCGATGAGGCTCGTGCATGGCAGGCCACACGGATGGACGCCGGCTTCGGTGCGATCAAGTGGGATGCCGAGTGGGGTGGAACCGGTCTCTCCGCCTCTCACGAGCGCGTGTACACAGCTATCGAACGCGAGTACCTGACCCCCGACCGTCACGAGAACGTGCTCGTGACGGTGGAGTTGGTGGCCCCCACGATCCTGGCGCTCGGTACCGACGAGCAGCGCCATCGGTTCATCGTCCCGTTCCTTCGTGCCGACGAACTCTGTTGCCAGCTCTTCTCCGAACCCGGAGCCGGTTCTGATCTCGCGTCCCTGTCCACGAAGGCGGTCCGCACCGGTGATTCGTGGAAGATCAACGGACAGAAGGTCTGGACATCCGGTGCACAGTTCTCGGACTGGGGTCTGCTCATCGCCCGATCGGACACCACGGCACCGAAGCACAAGGGGATGACGGCGTTCATGGTGCCCATGGACGCCCCGGGTATCGAGACGCGGCCGATCCGGCAGATGTCGGGCGGCTCCACGTTCAACGAGGTGTTCCTCACCGACGTCACCATCGGAGACGAATGGCGGGTCGGAGCCGAGGGAGACGGGTGGAAGGTCGCGCTCACCACCCTGGGCTTCGAACGCGACTCGAGCGCCGGCATCGTGAGCGCAGGCGGTAACTCCTCGGATCTCGTCCGCCTGGCCCAGAGCCTCGGGATCACACACGACCCCCTGGTCCGCCAGCGGCTCGCCGAGGCCGCGATCTACGAGCGCGCATCGGCGCTGATGGTCTCCCGCTACGCAGAACGTGTCCAGTCCGGCGCGGTACCCGGGGTGGAGGGTTCCGTCGGCAAGCTCGTGTGGACGCAGAACCTCAAGCGGATCGGCGATGCGGCCGCGTCTTTTCTGGGCCCCGCCGTCATCGCCGACACCGGGGTCGCGGACACGTTCGCCTGGACCGAGCACATCCTGGGCGCACCCGGCTACCGGATCGCGGGAGGATCGGACGAGGTGCAACGGAACATCATCGGTGAACGCGGCCTGGGCCTGCCACGCGAGCCCCACTAGCCAACACATCAGGAGCGACATGCAACTCGAACTCACCGTGGAGCAGGGCGACCTGCGCGACGCACTGCGGCGCGCTCTCTCCGGCACCATTCCAGGCCACGACGTCGCCGGTCTGATCGACGAGATGGGACTACTCGAGATCCCGATCCCAGAGGAGTACGGCGGAGCCGGAAGCGGTCTCAAGGACGTGACCGTGGTGATGGCGGAACTGGGCCGATCCCTGGGAAGGACTCCGTTCTTCTCCTCCTCCGTTCAATCCGGGTGGACTCTCGCCCTCGCAGGATCCCCAGAGGCGTGCTCGCGCTACCTGCCCCGGATCGCGGCGGGCAGTACCCGGGCCTCGCTCGTCACCGGGCCCCGCTTCACGGACACCGGGATCACCGCCGTACGCACCGGCGACACGCTCACGTTGCACGGCACGCAGCACGCGGTGATCGGGGCCGAGGATTCGGACCTCCTCGTGGTGGTCGCGGCGACCGAGGAGGGACCGGAGTTGGCGGTCCTCGCCGCCGACTCGGCCGGTGTCGAGCTCCACACGCGTGAGAGTCTGGACCTCACCCGACCGTTGACGACCGTCGTGGCGGACGGGGCGCAGGCACCCGCCGCCGGAGGCCCACGGATCACCGACGGGCTCGATCGTGCTCTGGCGCTCAGTCTCACCGCTCTCGCAGCGGAAGAAGTAGGCGCCGCGCGCCGGTGTCTGGAGCTCTCCGTCGAGCACTGCTCCTCTCGCGAACAGTTCGGCCGGGTGATCGGTTCGTTCCAGGCCATCAAGCATCGTCTGGTCGACATGCTCGTCGCGGTGGAACTCGCCGAGGCCGCGGTACTCGACGCCGCGAATTCGGACGATCTGCCCACCGCCCGGTTCTCGGTCGCGGCGGCGACGGCACAGGTGCTCGCCTCCCGCGCCGCGGTGTTCGCCGCCGAGGAGTCCATTCAGGTCCACGGAGGTGTCGGATTCACCTGGGAACATCCGCTGCACCACTACTTCCGGCGGGCCAAGACCGATCAGCTGATACTCGGTGACGTCCCCGTCCATGCGGAGACGGTGGCCGCCGCGCTGGTCGGCACGCCCTGACCCTGGAGGTCCGTCAGCGGCGGAGGAGGTCTGCTCCCACCCACCGTCACTGCGTCCTCACCGTCAGTCGACGACTATCAGTAGATCGCCACCGGTGACCTCGGACGGTCGGTCGTAGAGGGCTCGGGTCACTGTCCCGTCACGGGTGGCGGTGATCGAGGCCTCCATCTTCATGGCCTCGATGGTTGCCACCACGTCACCACGCTCCACGACGTCGCCCGCCTTCACGGAGAGCGTGACGACGCCGGAGAACGGGGCCGGGACATGACTGGTGTCGGTCGGATCCGCCTGTTCCGCGCAGGGCGAGGAGTCCGTGACCCCGCGGTCACGCACCCGCACCGGGCGCAGCTGACCGTTGAGGAGGCACAGGACGTTGCGCATACCCGCGTCGTCGGGTTCCGAGATCGCCTCCAGGCCGATCAGCAGCGTCACGCCCTTCTCCAACTCCACACGGTGTTCCTCCCCCTGACGCAGCCCGTAGAAGTACTGGTTGGTGGTCAACCTGGAGGTGTCACCGAAGCGCTCACGGTGTTCGGCGAAGTCCCGGGCGGGCGTGGGGAAGAGCAGGTTGTTGAGGACCTCCCGCCGCGCCCCCGAGTCCCCGTGCAGGGCGTCGTGTTGCTCCTCGGTCAGGGTGGCGACCTCACGGGGTGCCGCGCGTCCTTCCAGCGCACGCGACCGCAGGGGTTCGGGCCACCCGCCCGCGGGTTCGCCCAGATCCCCCCTGAGGAACTCGACCACCGACGACGGGATGTCGAAGTCGGCCGGGTTCTCGGCGAACTCGCCGGCGGTACGCCCCGCACCGACCAGTGCGAGCGCCAGGTCGCCGACCACCTTCGACGACGGTGTGACCTTGATGAGTCGCCCGAGTGCGCGATCGGCGTCGGCGTAGGCCGTCTCCACGTCCTCGAATCGGTCCGCCAGCCCGAGGGCGACCGCCTGCTGGCGGAGGTTGGACAGCTGCCCGCCCGGGATCTCGTGGGTGTACACCCTCCCGGTCGGAGCGGGGAGTCCGGACTCGAACGGCGCGTAGCTGGAACGCACCGCCGCCCAGTAGGGCTCGAGGTCACAGACGGCCTGCAGATCCAGCCCGGTGTCCCGCGGCGTGTGTTGGACCGCGGCGACGATGGCCGAGAGGGCCGGCTGGCTGGTGGTCCCCGCGAGTGCGGCGCTCGCCCCGTCGACCGCGTCGACTCCGGCCTCCCACGCCGCCAGGCAGGTCGCGAGCTGCCCACCCGGGGTGTCATGGGTGTGTAGGTGCACCGGGAGGTCGAAACGGGAGCGCAACGCGCGGACCAGGGTTGCCGCAGCCGGGGGGCGGAGTAGTCCCGCCATGTCCTTGATCGCGAGGACGTGGGCACCGGCCTCGACGATCTGCTCCGCCAGCCTCAGGTAGTAGTCGAGCGTGTACAACTTCTCGCCCGGATCCGAGAGATTGCCGGTGTAGGACATCGCGACCTCGGCGACCGCCTGACCGGTCCCGGCCACCGCGTCGATGGCCGGGCGCATCGCCTCCACGTTGTTGAGCGCGTCGAAGATCCGGAAGATGTCGACACCGGTCGAGGCGGCCTCGCGCACGAAGGCGTCCGACACCACGTCCGGGTAGGGGGTGTACCCCACCGTGTTGCGACCGCGGAGCAACATCTGGATGCAGAGGTTGGGCATGGCCTCGCGCAGTTGGGCGAGGCGGTCCCACGGGTCCTCGTTGAGGAAGCGCAGGGCCACATCGAACGTGGCTCCACCCCAGGCCTCGACCGACAACAGCTGCGGCGTCATCCGGGCCACGTGGGGCGCGACCGCCACGAGGTCTCGGGTGCGGACACGGGTCGCGAGCAGCGACTGATGCGCATCTCGGAAGGTGGTGTCGGTGAGCGCCAGTGCGTCCGACGCCCGCAGATCGGCGGCGAAGCCTTCAGGTCCCCTCTGCAGCAGGCGTTGGCGCGATCCGGCCGGGGGCGCCTCCGCCAGTCCGATGGGCGGGAGCTTGTCGACAGCGTATGCGGTGGAGGGACGTTCTCCGTGTGGACGGTTCACGGTCACGTCGGCGAGATAGCGGAGGATTCGGGTACCGCGGTCCGCGGACATGTGGCGATCGAGCAGTTCGGGATGCGCCTCGATGAACCCGGTCGTGACGTTCCAGCTGGCGAAGTCCGGGCTCTCCAGCACAGCCTGAAGGAACGGGATGTTGGTCGTCACCCCGCGGACGCGGAATTCCGCGATGGCGCGGCGGGCCCGGGTGCAGGCGGTCGACAGGTCGCGGCCGCGGCACGTGAGCTTGACGAGCATGGAGTCGAAGTGCGGACTGATCTCCGATCCGAGTCCCACGCTTCCGTCGAGGCGGACACCGGAGCCGCCCGGGGTCCGGTACGCGGTGATCCGACCGGTGTCGGGCCGGAATCCGTCGGTGGAGTCCTCCGTGGTGATGCGGCACTGCACCGCGGCACCCCGGATCTCGATGGACTCCTGGTCCAGGCCGATATCGGCCAGCGATTCACCCGCCGCGATACGCAGCTGCGCTGCGACGAGATCAACGTCCGTGATCTCCTCGGTGACGGTGTGTTCGACCTGGATGCGGGGATTCATCTCGATGAACACGTGTCGGCCCTGCTGATCGAGGAGGAACTCCACCGTGCCGGCGCCGCTGTACCCGATGTGGCGGGCGAACCTCACCGCGTCGTCACAGATCCGCCGGCGCAGGTCCTCGTTCAGTCCGGGTGCCGGTGCCACCTCGATGACCTTCTGGTGGCGGCGCTGTAGTGAACAGTCGCGCTCGAACAGGTGGATCACCTCGCCGGTGGAGTCTGCCAGCACTTGCACCTCGATATGCCGGGGCTCCTCCACCGCCTCCTCGAGAAAGACGGTGGAGTCGCCGAACGCGGTCTGTGCCTCCCGCGACGCCGCCTCGATCGCCGTCCGGAGTCCGCCACGGTCGGCTACTCGACGCATACCCCGGCCGCCGCCACCGGCCACGGCCTTGACGAACACGGGGAAGTGCAGATGGTCGGACGCCTCGATCAGCTCATCGACATCCCGGGAGGGTGAGGTCGACGCCAGGACCGGAAGGCCGGCTGCACGTGCGGCGGCGACCGCCGTCGACTTGTCCCCGGCCAACTCCAGCACCTCGACAGACGGACCGACGAAGGTCAGACCAGCCTCGGCGCAGGCGGCCGCCAGCCTCGGGTTCTCCGACAGGAAGCCGTATCCGGGGTAGACCGCGTCCGCCCCGGACCTCAGGGCGGCGCCGATGATCTCGTCGACGGAGAGGTAAGCGCGAACCGGATGGCCGACGTCGCCGATCTGGTAGGCCTCGAAGGCCTTTGCCCGGTGGCCCGAGTTCCGATCCTCCTCGGGGAAGACCGCGACTGTTGAGGCACCGAGTTCGACCGCCGCGCGAAACGCACGCACGGCGATCTCCCCCCGATTCGCGACGAGCACCTTCTCGAACATGAGGCTCCCTCCGGAAGTGACCTGTGTCTCTAGAACTGTGACAGTTACTGAACTGACTATCAAGTTCTAAATTTCCCACGAAGGCACGAATCTCCAGTGCAGCTTGGCAAAAAATATCTCTGTACAGGTTTCAAATTGTCGGCGGTTTCTATAGTGTGACTTGAAATACACCGTTGAAGGAGGATCGATGACCGACCCCCGGACCGAGAGCGCCGTAGGCGACCGCTGGATCACCGACTGGGACTTCAGTGAGCGCTACCCCGTGTACACCAGAGCCAACGCCGGCGAGGTGCTGCCCGACCCGTCGAGCCCGCTGAACGTGACGCTGGTGTGGAACAAGGGACTCAACATCGGGTGGCGTGAGGGCTACACCAAGCACCTCGGCACGCATCTCCCCGAGGAGATCGACGAGCAGATGCCGGAGATCATCGGCAACTTCGGTGGATATCACTACACCAATTTCTCGATGACCGAACTCAACGGCGCCCGGCTCCCGGGGCTGACCGTGCCGGTGTGGAACAGCCTGTGGGTGGGTGATCACCCCGAACTGCCGGAGTACACGCCGAAGCCCGGCGACGAGAACGCGGAGCTCACCGCCGGACTGGCGGAGAAGACCGCCTGGGCGCTGACTACTCAGGAGTATCCGGAGGCCGAAGAGGCCAAGCGACGGGCCGATCGGGCCCGGGACGAGCGGCCGGACCTCAGCGCACTCTCGGACCAGGAGCTCGTCGATCACGGGCGTTCGTTCATCGACGACCTCATCTTCTGCTACGGCTTCCACCCGGTCACCACGACGCTGTCCACCATGGGGCCGGCCGTGGCCGGCGCGCTGCTCGAGTCGATCGGGGAATCCGACAAGCTCGGCACCCTGTTGAGTGGGCTGGGCGGCGTCGACTCAGCGGCGCCGTCGTTCGCGATGTGGAAGCTCGGGCGCCTCGTCGCCGGATCCGAGGAGCTGACCGCCATCTTCGACGACGGCTTGTCCACCGCGCTCGAGGCCATCGAGACGAGTGACGCGGACGACGCGGTGACGTTCCGGGCCGGGTTCGACGACTTCCTCTACAAGTACGGCTCCCGGGCCCCCAACGAATGGGATATCCGTTCGGACAGCTGGGAGTCGAACCCGGTGCTCGCACTCCTGGCCATCAACGGGATGCGCACGAGCCCCGACGACGCCGATCCCGAGCGCATTCTGGAGCGCAACCGCGCGAAGCGTATCGCGCTGACCGCCGAACTCGCGGACAAGATGCCGGACGAGGCCTCACGTCAGAGTTTCCTCGACGCGGCCGGATCCATCACCCGGTTCATGCCGTGGCGGGAACGTACCAAGACGGCCTGCGTGAAGGTGATGGGCGAGATGCGCACCGCCCTCTACGAGCTGGGGCACCGGATGGTGAAGGCAGGAGTGATGGACGATCATCACGACATCACCATGTTGCTCGACGACGAACTCGACGCCTTCGTCGACGACCCGAAATCGTTCTCCGAGACGATCGCTCGGCGCCGTGCGCAGTATCAGTCGCTGTTCGACCTGCAGCCGCCGTTCTTCCTGTTCGAACCGCTTCCGCTGTCGAAGTGGCCGCGCCGCACCGAACACCAGGTCGCTCCGGCGATTCCGGGCGATTCCCTGGCCGGGGTCGGTGGGGCTCCCGGGGTCGCCCGGGGGAGAGCGCGCATCATGCACGATCCGTATGACGCCGGCCAACTGGAAGAGGGCGACATCCTGGTCGCGCCACAGACGGATCCCGCGTGGACGCCTCTGTTCGTGTTCGCGGGCGGGGTCGTGGTCAACGTCGGTGCGACCATCACCCACTCCTCGATCGTCTGTCGGGAGCTGGGTATCCCGTGCGCGGTCTCGGTGCAGGACGCCACGGCTCGCATTCCCGACGGCGCCATGATCGAGGTCGACGGCAACACCGGGACGGTGACGATCCTCTGATGCAGATCGGACTCGCGTTGCCCCAGCTCGGTGATCATGTCGATGCGGTGGCCGTCCGCGACTTCGCCAGGAATGCCGAACAGCTCGGCTTCGCCGGACTATGGGCACAGGAGCATCTGTTCTATCCGGAGCAGAACGAGTCGGTCTACGGCGGTCGGCACACCACATCGGTACACCCGGCGTACCGTTCGGTGCTCGGGGCGACTGAACTCATGGCATATGTCGCCGCGGTCACCGACCGGGTGCTCGTCGGCAGCAGCATCCTGGTCGCGGGCTATCACCGTCCGGTGGAACTCGCCCAACGGTTGTCGACGCTCGACGTGCTCTCGGGCGGGCGGCTGATCGCCGGACTGGGCGTGGGATGGTCGGACGAGGAACACGCTCAGATGAGTGTCGATCCGCGAACGCGCGGTCGTCGGATGGACGAGCTCGTGCGCGCCGTCGAGGCGTGTTGGGGACCTGATCCGGTGGAGTTCTCCGGGGAGTTCTTCGACATCCCCCGGTCCACCGTGCGACCCAAGCCTGTTCAGCGACCGCGACCACCGTTGCTCTCGGGACTGCGATCGTCGAGAGGGCTCGCGCGTACCGCCGCGTTGTTCGACATCTGGAACCCGAGCAGCGGGACTGTCGACACCCTGCGGGAGCAGATGTCGACGATCGCCTCCGCGCGGCCCGCGGATCGGGCGCCGGTCCGGTTGTTCCTGCGCAGCTACCTCCAGCGACCGACGGACGAGGTCGGGTCCGGCGGCCAGGGCGTCGAGGGCGTCATCCGCGATCTCGAGACCGCCATCGCCGTGGGCGCGCAACATTTCATCGTCGAGTGCAACTTCTCCGACGAAGTGCGCTCGACCGCGGACTGGGCGGCGATGCCGGCCCGCCTGGGGGAACTCATCGACGTGGCCGAGGCGGCGACCGCCGGAGCCGATAAGGAGAAGGTGTGATGAAGGCTGCTGTGTTCAACGGAACGACCCCCACGTTGCAGATCGAGGAGATTCCGCGCCCGGCGCCGCGCCGTGGCGAGGTGCTCATCAAGGTCACGGCATGCGGGGTGTGTCACACAGACCTCCACGTGCTGAAGTCGGAGGTCGCGTTCCCCACGCCGGCAGTGCTCGGGCACGAGGTGTCGGGTGTGGTGACCGAGCTGGGCGAGGGCGTCGACGCCCTGGAGGTCGGCGATCGTGTCGTGTGCAGCTTCATCATGCCGTGCGGGGACTGCCGACACTGCGTCAACGGCATGGAGGATCTCTGCGAGAAGTTCTTCGCGCACAACCGTCTCAACGGGACGCTCTACGACGGCGAGACGAGGCTTCACCGGGCGGACGGCTCGCCACTGGCGATGTACTCGATGGGCGGGCTCGCCGAATACTGCGTGGTTCCGGCCTCGGACGCGTTTCGCGTTCCGGACTCCATCGGCCTGGGTGAGGTCTCGATCCTCGGTTGTAGCTCGTTCACGGCGCTCGGCGCGATCAACAACGCGGAACTGGGTCTCGCGGACCGTATCGCGGTGGTCGCGGCCGGGGGAGTGGGCTCGTCGATCGTGCAGTTCGCCGCCGCCGCAGGGGTGTCGCAGATCATCGCCATCGACGTCAGCGACGAGAAGCTCGCGGCGGTAGCGGAGCTGGGCGCCACCCACACCATCAACTCCCGCGAGACCGACGTCGTCTCAGCGGTTCGGGACCTCACCGACGGTCACGGGGTCGATGTGGCCTTCGAGGCGCTCGGGAGTCCGGCGACCTTCGCCACGTCGCTGGACATTCTCGACGACGGTGGGCGTGCCGTCGTCGTGGGCATCGCTCCGGCAGGGTCGGCGGGCTCGGTCGACCTCGCCCGACTCGTCCGCCGGAAGCTCGAGATTCGCGGCTCCTACGGGGCCAAGGCTCGTCGGGACATGCCTACGCTGTTGCGGATGGTCGAGGGCGGGACCGTCGTCCCCGAGAAGGTCATCACCCGTCGGTACCGTCTCGACGAGGTCGACGATGCGTATCAGGCGCTCGCGCGCGGGGAGATCGTCGGCCGCGCGATCATCGAGATGCCGGCGTCCACGTGACGCACGCGGAACCAGTCGGTCGGGTGTGTGTGGTCACCGGCGCCGCCTCCGGTATCGGTCGCGCGGTGGCCGAGTGCATAGCCGATCGAGATGGAGCGGTGGTCGCCCTCGACACCTCTAGGGAGGGACTGTCCTGGTGCGCTGATCATCCACGCATCTCGGCTCTGGTGGGTGATGTCACCGACCCGTCCGCCAACGCGGAGGCGGTGGCGCACGCGGGGGAGACCTACGGTCGTCTGGACGCGCTGGTCCTCAATGCCGGCGTCCCGGCGTCCGGACCCGTCGAGGACCTCGACATGGCGGTGTTCGATCGTTCGATAGACGTCAATTTGCGTGCTGTGGCTCTGGGGGTCCGCGCAGCCGTTCCGGCGATGCGACGCAACGGGAGCGGTTCGATCGTCGTCACCGCCTCGGCGTCCGCTTTCGGTGGCGAGCCCAACCGTTGGCCCTACGCTGCGGCGAAGGCGGGCGTGGTCAACATGACGCGGTCGTTCGCCATCGATCTGGCAGCCTCCGGTATCCGCGTGAACGCGGTCTGCCCCGGTCCGATCGAGACGGGGATGACCCGCCGTATCGCCGACACCACCCCGGAACGATACGAGGAGTTGCGACGTATGGTCCCCCTGCAGCGATGGGGTACCGCCGGCGAAGTCGCCGAAGTCGTGGCGTTCCTGCTGTCGGACGCCGCGTCGTTCGTGACCGGTGCCGCGATCCCGGTCGACGGGGGTGCGACCTGCGGCAGTGGCCAGGCCGCACCCCCGGTCGTCGTCTGAGAGGTCGCTAGCGGCGGGGATCGACGAGCACCTTGGTGTGGGTGCTGTGCCCCGAGTCGAGTTCGTCGAACATGGGCTCCAGCTGGTCGAGTCCGATGGTGCCGGTGTGCAGGGACGCGACGTCGATCCGACCCTGGGCGACCAGGGTCATTGCCCCCAGGAAATCGGAGTGGGTGTAGGCGAGCGAGCCGACAACGGTGAGCTCACGGCTCTGCCAGTCCCCGTAGCTCACCGAGGAGTCCGTTCCCGGGTAACCGAGCAGCGCGAGGGTCCCGCCCCGCCGGACGAGTTCGGCCGACGGCTGGAGCAAGGACGCCACCCCGGAGCATTCGAACAGCACATCGGCGCCGAGGCCGCCCGACACCTCGGCGAGCGTCTCCCGCAACTCGTCCGGCCGCACGACGTCGGTGAAGCCCAGATCGACGGCCGCCGAGCGCCGCGCCCCCGACGGTTCGGAGATCACCACGCGCCCTGCTCCACCGACCCGCGCATGCTGCGCGGTCAACAGGCCGATCGGCCCTGCTCCCTGGACCACGACGGTGGCGCCCAACGCGACTCGCGCACGTCGCACCGCATGGAAGGTGACGGTCGCCGGTTCGATCAGGCCGGCCTCGATGTCGGACAGTTCGTCGGGAACCGGTATGGCGCGCCGCGCCGACACCCGGATGCGTGTCCCGAATCCACCGTGCTCCGGTGCATCGTCGGTCACCCCGTTCGCCTCGGCGAACGCGAGATCGCAGTGGTCGGCATATCCGGCGCGACACTGGGCGCAGTCGCCGCACGCCGGCCCCACCCCTGCCACCACGCGCTGACCCACCTCGAGATGCGACACCCGGGTCCCGACAGCGGAGATCGTGCCCATCCATTCGTGCCCGAAGACCGCCGGGGGGAGCGCCGCCGACTCGTACCCGTGTGTGTCGGTCGCGCAGATGCCGCAGTACCCGATGTCGATCACCACCTGCTCGTCGCCGGGTCTCAGTTCGCCACAGGTGACGATCTCCGCGGTCCGCGGAGCCACCATCCGGACGAAACGGTCCGTGTCCTCGCCGTGTGTCATGGTCATCCTCACTTTCCGGTCATGCGTTCGACTATCGGCGCGAACTGCTCGAACGCGCGGTCCCCGATGGTGAAGTAGGAGAAGCCGAACTCCTCGCGCCGCTGTTCGAGCTGGTCGCAGATCTCATCCACCGACCCGACCAGTGCATGGGGGAATGCCCGCAGCTCCGCTGACGTGAATCCCGTGCGCTGCATGAGCGCGTCCTCGGTGACGTCGGTCGCGCCGTCTATCGCGATGAAGTACGCCCCCGTCTCGAGCTCGATCTCCGGCATGCGTGGACCCGCGCCCGCGCGCACCCAGTCGAGCTTCTTGTGGGTCTCGGCGACCGTCGAGGTGGCCACGCTGTCCGGCCCGAGCCTGCCCGAACGGTTGTTGAAGTTGATGCTGACGATGTCCGCAGCCGCGCCTGCGAGGGTGAGGACTCGTCGGGCTCCCCCTCCGATCATCAGCGGGGGAGCCTGGTCCGGTACCGGCAGCGGCGCGAAGCCCGAGGCGCGCACCTGCGATCCCTCGACCTCGATCGGCTCGCCTGCGAAGTGTTGCCTGCACAGCTCGACCGTCTGTGCGAGACGGTCGACCCGCTCGCCGGCACGCGGGAAGGGGATGCCCATCGCCTCGTACTCGGCGCCGAGCCAGCCGGCGCCGAGCCCGACCTCGATACGACCGGGAGCGAACATCGCGAGCGTGGCCGCCTCCTTGGCGAGCACGACGGGCTCGTGATAGCTGGTGCAGAACATCCGGCAGCCGATCGCGATCGAGTCGGTCACCTCCGCCGCCACCGCCATGCTCGCGACCGGTGCGAGCGTCACGGGACGATGCGCGGTCGGATCCAGTGCCGGTCCGGGACCGATGTAGTGGTCTGAGACGTGCAGGGCGGAATAGCCCATGTCCTCGACTTTCCGAGCGGTCTCGCGCCAGTGGGCTCCCGTCTCGGCCCGATAGACCTGGGCGGCGAAACGAAACGGGCGCGTGGTGTCCTGTGTCATGAAGTCACTTTCGGGTGAGCGGAGGGAGTCCTCGCCGGCAGCGGTGAGGACTGAGGTGCGTGGGGATATCCTGGCGGTACCCGGGAGAGCAGTCGTCGAGTCGCGGACCCGAGCTCGATCGCCCAGCCGCGAGGGTCGGCCCGGCCGCGCGCAGACGGGACCTCGACGCTGACGGACGCCCCCGAGAACGCCCGCGCCAGAGCGGCCAACGGAAGTGCCCCAGCACCGGGGACCAGTCGGTTGCCACGAGCCTCGGTGATCGCGGCGTTGTCGTCGGCGGCCGGTCCGACCCGTGACGCATCGCAGATCTGCCAGTAGGGCACGGGGTGGTCCCCGATACCGGAGAGCCCTGCCACCGTCCCGCCCGCCCGTGACCAGTGCAGGGCGTCGAGCAACAAGCCGGATTGACGCGCGCCCGATCGGGCTGTCAGTGCGCTCCCTGCGTCGAGGTCGGGGACGGCGCTGAACACCATCGGCTCGAGGCAGCATCGCATTCCGTGACCGGTCGACGCCGCCGCCAGGGCGGCGAAGTTGTCCGCTGCCCGGTGTTCGTCGTCGTCGAGCACGGTGGCGATCACGTATCTCGCCCCCAGCGATTCCCCGGCCGCGAGGACGGGTTCCCAGTCCGCAGCAGTCGACCCCGGATGTAGTTTGACCACCTCGACATCGAGGACCGCCAGACCGTGGTCGTCGAGCGCAAGCAGGGTGTCGGCCAGTAGTCGCGACCCCTCGGGGATCATGTGCCCACGCTCCCCGCGCCCGGCCGCCACCCGGACACCGACAGCGTCAAAGCCCCCCGCCGCCGCGTATTCGACGAGTCGCGGGGGAGGCACGTCGATTGCGGACAGGGAGGCGAGCGAGACGAGTCTCTCCAGCATCCGGACCTCCTGTGCGCTACCAGCTTCTCTGTTCCGACTTCTGTCTTGTCAGTGGTGTCTGCCGGACCACGTCTGTCCATCACCACCGAGGAGTCCTGACCAGACCCCGGATCCGGGCTCAGCCGGGAGCCGTGGTTGCTCTCGCGAGTTCGGCGGCTCTCTCGCGCGCCAGCGTGAGCACCTGCGGATTGCCGGAGTTCCACAGCACTGTCAGCCGCTTCGCGCAGATCCGCCATCCGTCGTGACCGCGGACCACGTCGTCCGTGTAGAAGCCGCCGATGGTGAACATCGAATCGCCGGACGAGTTGGGCAGGACGTGTTCGGCGCGGACGTACGCGACGACTCGGCCGGTGCCGGCCGCGGAGTCCACCGAGATGTCGAAGTTCGTCAGGAAGTGCTGGGAGGCGGTCAGGCCGGGGAAGAGCATGCGACCGCGATCGACCCACTCGTCGGCACGGAACCGGCCCTCGCTGCCGGCACGATAGCTCGTGTAGTCGACATCGATCTCATCGGTGAACACGGATCGGTAGAGCGCCCAGTCGCGCAGATCGATTCCCTGTGCGAAGCGTGCCATCAGGCGGACTACCGAGTCGGCTTCGGAGGTCATCGCTCAGTCTCCTTTGATCGGGTGCGAATATGGTGCGCGTCAGGCGGGCATCTGCAACGAGATCTTCTCGAAGTACTCCTCCAGACCGTCGGGCCCGAGTTCGCGGCCTATCCCGGACTTCTTCATGCCGCCGAACGGCGCGAACGGGTTGAACCGACCCCCGTTGATGGCGACCTGACCGGTGCGTAACCGCCGGGCTATCGCGACGGCGGCCTCGTCGTCGGATGCGAACACCGCACCGGAGAGCCCGAAGTCGGAATCGTTCGCGATGCGCACCGCGTCGTCGATCCCCGTGTACCCCAGCACCGTGAGGACCGGACCGAAGATCTCCTCGCGCGCGACGGCGGCGGTGTTGTCCACCCCGCTGATCACCGTCGGTCGCACGAAGTAGCCACCGGACAGCCTGGTGTCGAGTCCGTCGACCACACCGGCGCCGCCGGCGACCACCCGGGCGGATCCGGGCAACGTCTCGAGATAGCGGCGCACGGTGCGCTGCTGTTCCGCGGAGGCCATCGGTCCGATCTCGATCGCCGGATCGAGCGGGTCGCCGACCGGCATCTCACCGACTCGACGGGCGAGCCAGGTCTCGACCTGGCCGAGCGTCTCCTGCGGCACCAGCAGGCGTGTAGTGGCGGCACATGTCTGTCCGTTGTTGACGAAGCAGCCGCGCACCGCTGCTGTCAGTGCGGCCTCGAGATCCGCTCCCGGGGCGACGATGAACGCCGATTTGCCGCCGAGTTCCAGAGCAACTTTCTTGATGCTGGATGCAGCTACCTCGGCAACGGTTGCGCCTGCGCCCGTCGATCCAGTGAGGCTGATCATGTCGACATCCGGGTGGGCCGCCAGTCGTTGGCCGACCACGCGTCCGGACCCCGAGACGATGTTGAGGACTCCGGCAGGTAGTCCGATCTCCTCGGCGATGTCGGCGACAACGAACGCTGCCAGCGGCGCCACGCTGCTGGGTTTCACGACGGATGTGCACCCGGCGGCGATGGCCGGGGCGACCTTTGCGGCCAGTTGGTAGAGGGGATAGTTCCACGGCGTGATGGCGCCCACCACGCCCACCGGCACCCGCAGGATGCGGGAGTTGCCCCTGCGCTCTTCCGCCGGGAGCGTCTCGAGGGTGTCGGCCATCGTGCGGAACACCGTCACGCCGAGCCCCACCTGGACCGATGTCGAGCGTGCGATCGGGGTCCCCACCTCACGCGACATCAACTCTGCCAACGGGTCGGAACGGGCCTCGAGCTGGTCGGCGAAGCGGCGCAGCACCGCGACGCGTTCGGTGACGGGTACGTGCGACCACGAGGGGAAGGCCGCGTGGGCTGCCTCGACGGCGGCATCGCAGTCCGCTGCGCCCCCGGCGGGTACGTGGCCCATGACCTCGCCTGTCGCGGAGTCCCGAACGTCGATCCGACCGTTCTCCGTCGGCGGCACCCATCTTCCCCCGATGTAGAGCTGCGTACGTTTCTCCACGTCCAGTCCTCCCCTCCGTGCGACCCGCCATCCGGCGGAGACGTGTCGTGTGTCACATCCAAGAGGCAACCATACCGAACATCTAGTCAAGTATGTAGTGCGCCCGGAAATCTCTGTACATGTTTGGGAGAACTTTCTTGACATCAACTACTTTTTGGGTAAATTATGACCATCGTCACAACTCGATGTGGGTGTGCGGACGGGCACGTGTCGATCTCAGGACGGATGCGCGACCGCCGCCACGCCCCTCGTCCCGTCAGGAACCCGACTCTCGTCTCCAGGAGCATCATGAATGACCTCGCGATCAACATCTCCGAGCCAGTGACCGCAACGGACGAGCTGGTCGTTCTGGTCATCAAGGGCATGCACCGAGGCCCGGTCAGTCCCGCCCTGCAGGACGTCATCGACTCCGACCTCGCACTCGCCAAGGGTCCGATGGTGATGCCGACCTCGAACGGGATCAGCGAGGCGGGCCGGCTGGTGCGACTCGAGGAGGGCAGCGAGGCCGAGACCGTCCTCACCGATTTCCTCCACGCCTTCCTGCCGGTCAACCGCAGTCTTCGCGAGTTGTGCACCGCCTGGCAATGTCGTCCTGACGGATCGGTGAACGACCACTCCGATCCGCAGTACGACGCCCGTCTGCGCGATCAGCTCGACGACATCCACACCGACGTGAGCAAACTGCTCCGGCGTGCGGCCAAGACCGTCCCGGAGATGCTCGACCACCGGGACCGACTCCGGGTCGCGCTCGAACGGTTCGACGACGGTGACACCGGGTCGCTGACCTCCCCGATGACCGATGGCTACCACACCGTGTGGATGTGGCTCCACCAGCATGTCCTGATGATGCTGGGGGTTTCACGCGCCGAGGACGAGGCGCTCGAGGCGAAGCTCGTCGCCGGCGCGGCGGGATGACTCTCTCCGACAGCGCGGTTCACACACTCACGCGCATCGCCGTTCCACACGGTCAAGGTCGTGCCCGCGGTCTGTCTGCCGCCGAACTCGGTGTCCACGGTGCCGAGATGGACAACCTCGTCGGACTCGGCCTACCGGTGGTGCCGGGCCTGACGGTCCCGGTCGGTGCAGGAGAGGAGCTCGCCAGTCGCGAGATCGCCGGAGTGGCCATCGACCTCCTCGAGAAGCTAGCGGTACGCGGCATCTGGCCCGCCGTCCGCACCGAGCGTCGTCCGATGCTGATGCACCTGCGCTGCAGCGCTCCGGTGCCGGTGTCCGCGCTTCCGCCGGCCCTGTCGGTGATCGGCCTGTCCACGCGGAACGTCGACGCGCTCGTCGAGGTCATCGGTCGCGACAGGGACGTCTTCGATTCGTGGGCGCACACGCTCAAGTTCACTGCGGAGAACGCGCTCGGAATCGATGCCGACGACCTCGACGACGCGGTCGACGGAACGCCCGACGTCCGCTCACGCGTGCATGCTCTGCTCGATCTCATCCAGGAGGCCACCGGTTCGCCGTATCCGAGTGACCCCGCGGAGCAGCTCGGTCTCGCCGCGACCGCCATGCTGGCGCGCTGGGCCTCCCCGCGTGGTCAGCGTGCCCGCAAGGCGTTGTCGCTCCCCGACGATCTGGGGATCGCACTGCACCTGCGCGCGCTCCGGCTCGGTGCGTGGAACGAGTCGGGTTACGGACACGCGGTCAGCCGGAGTCTCGAGACCGGTGGGTACGCCCCTCACGGTGTGTTCCACCTCGGTGTGCGTCGCACAGACCCCGATCCCGGTCCCGGCGAGCCCCTCACCGCGATGCCGGGTGGAACAGCGATCCTCGATCAGATCTTCGCCACACTCGAGCCGCACCTCCGCAGCGTCGCCGAGGTGGAGTTCGAGATCCGCGACCGTCAGCTCGCCCTGCTCAGCGCCGGCGCCGTGGAACATCCCGGACCCCGAGCGGTCACGACACTCGCCGTCGACCTGGTCGCGGATCACGCGATCGGTCGACGAGAGGCCGTCGAGATGCTGGATCCGAATCTGATGCAGGAGCTTCTGCACCCGAAAATCAGACTCGACGGGGGAGAGCAGCTCGTCGCCCACGGTCTTCCCGCTTCGCCGGGAGCGGCCACCGGGCAGATCGCACTGTCCGCCGACACCGCCCTGCAGTGGGCGGAACAGGGCAAGCAGGTGATACTGGTCGCCGCCGAGACCAGCCCGGCCGACGTGCCGGCACTGATGGCCGCCACCGCGGTCATCACCTCCAAGGGTGGCCTCGCCTCCCATGCCGCGGTGGTGGCACGTGGCGCGGGACGTCCCGCCGTGTGTGGCGCCACCGGGCTCCGTATCGATCGCGCGGCCCAGACCGTCACCAACGGCGAGATCGTCCTGTCCGAGGGCGACGTCGTCTCGGTGAACGGGCGGACCGGGCACGTCTATCTGGGCGAGGTCTCCATCCGGCCACCCGAGCCCTCGGCAGAGCTGGACACGCTGCTCGGGTGGGCAGACGACATCCGACGTCTCGGCGTGCGCGCCAACGCGGACAACGCGGCGGACGCGGCGACCGCGTTCCGTCTGGGCGCAGAGGGAATCGGACTGTGCCGCACCGAGCACCAGTTCCTCGGCGACCAGCTTCCTCTCGTCCAACGGCTGGTGCTGGCCGACACCGAGCAGGAGGAGATCGAGGCCATCGCGGCGCTGACCGCGGCCCAAGAGGCCGACTTCACCGAACTGCTCCGCGTGGTCGCGGATCGACCCATCACGGTTCGCCTGCTGGACGCGCCCCTCCACGAGTTCCTTCCCGCCGACGGGAACTACCGCGACGAGGCGCAAGCACGGCGTGCCGCCGACACCCATGAATCCAACCCCATGCTCGGGCTGCGGGGTGTGCGGTACGCCATGGTGCAGAAACGTCTGTACCCGGCGCAGGCCGAAGCGCTCTTCCGCGCGTGGGTCGCGGTCAGCGCCGAGGGAGTGCGACCGCGTCTCGAGGTGATGATCCCGCTGGTGTCGCTTCCCGAAGAGCTGGTCGAGGCGATCGCCCAGGTCCACGGCGCCGCAGCGGTGGTGGCCGAGTCGACCGGGGTCTCCGTGCCGTACACGGTGGGCAGCATGGTGGAGACCCCCCGTGCTGCGCTGATGGCGGGCCGGCTCGCCGAGCACGCGGACTTCCTCTCTTTCGGGACCAATGACCTCACGCAGTTGACCTACGGATTCTCTCGGGACGACGTCGAGAAGAGCATGTTGGTCCACTACCTGGAACACGGACTACTGTCGGACAGCCCGTTCGCGGTGCTCGATCCCGA
This sequence comes from Dietzia sp., assembly GCA_046292305.1. Lineage (GTDB taxonomy): Bacteria > Actinomycetota > Actinomycetes > Mycobacteriales > Mycobacteriaceae > Dietzia. The sequence continues at coordinate 61,848 of JBKBRA010000002.1, forward strand.
CGGGGTCGGTGCCCTGGTGTCGCGAGCGGTTCTGCACGCCCGCAGTACCAGACCGGACATCAAGCTCGGGTTGTGTGGCGAGCACGGTGGCGATCCCGATTCCATCGCCTTCCTGAACTCCGTGGGGCTGCACTACGTGTCGTGCTCACCGCACCGGATGCCGGTCGCCCGGCTCGCGGCCGCACGCGCCGTGCTGGCCGGGCATGGAGAGGGGGCCGCATGACGACCGAACTCGACGATCTCCGTCGGGCGGTGCGTGACGCGGTCGGGTCGCTCGGCGGTACGGCGGTGTGCCGCGGCCTGGAACCCGGCGGCCCGGGTTGGGATCAGCGTTCCTGGTCGGTGCTGGCCGAGCAGATCGGCGTCTGTGCACTCGGCGTCTCCGCCGACCATGGTGGCCTCGGTGGTCTGGCAGAGATGACGGTGGTGGCCGAGGAGCTCGGCGCGGGTGTGATGCCCGTGCCCTATCTGTCCACAGTGCTGGCAGCGCAGATCCTGGGTCGCACCCTCGGCGGGGACGATGTCCTCGAGGCGATCGCCGAGGGTGCACCCGCGGCCTTCGTTGGACTCGACCGTCGCGGGTGGTGGTCGCCGAGCAGTGTGGCCGTGCGGTCCGGCGACTCGGACGGCACCCTGTCCGGTGAGGTCGCCTCCGTGCTCGGGGCCGCGGGTGCGCAGTGGTTCGTCGTCGCTACTCGCACCTCGGGCGGCGTGGAACTCTTCGTGTGCGACGCCCGGCATCCCGGAGTCAGCACCACACCGTTGCGGACGCTCGACCTGTCGCGGGCGCACGCCTCGGTGACCCTCTCCGAGGTGCCCGCGAGGAGACTCCGCACGCCCGGATCCGTGGAATCGACCATCCTTCCCGCTCTCGATGTGGCCATCGTGATCCTCGCGGCCGAACAACTGGGCGGCGCACAGGCGAGCCTGGACGACACCGTCGCCTACGTGAAGGAGCGACGCCAGTTCGGCCGGGTGGTCGGTGGATTCCAAGCAGTCAAACACACTCTTGCCGACCAGCTCGTCCTGGTCGAGTCGGCCAGGTCAGCCGTCACCAGGGCCGCCGAGTCCGGTGAGCTCGACGAAGCCGCCCCCCTGGCTCGTTCCTGGTGCAGCGACGCCTACCGCACGGTCAGTGCCGAAGCACTCCAGCTGCACGGTGGCATCGGGTTCACCTGGGAGCACGACTGCCACCTGTACTACCGGCGCGCTCGCGCGGACGCGCAGCTGTTCGGCGGCAGTGCTTTCCACCGCGAGCGACTGGCCACCGTTCTGCAGTGGTAGCGACCCCGGTCCCCGCGCGGCGGCGGTAGCGACCCGGCGTCCAGAGTTCACGCTCCGGCTGCCGGTGTCCTCTCAGCGCCTGTCACGCGCCGAGAACGGAGTGTCCCTGTGGGGCCCCGGTTCCGGCGGGAGACCCAGCACCCGCTCGGCGACGATGTTGCGCTGAATCTGATCCGTCCCGCCGGCGAGTCGATAGCCCGGGCTCCCCAGCACGTGCTCGGTCCAGGCGAAGCGATCCGGATCGATCTCCACGGCGATGTCGGAACCGAGAAGGTCCGACGCGATCTCACCGATCCTGCTGAGCACATCGGAGGCCATGAGCTTTCCGACGGATGCGGCCGGACCGGGCGAGCGACCGGCGGCCGCGGCACGAGCGACCCGGTCGGCGGTGGCCTTGCGCAGCTCGGCGCGGATGTAGACGTCGGCGAGCTGTTGTCGGACGAGGGGATCGTCGGCAACGCCCAGGCTCTGCGCGAGGGCCACGAGTTCCTCGACCGATCCCCCCTTCTTCCGCGTCACCGAGCCGGAGGCGGTCCGTTCGAACGACAGGGTCGCGCCGGCGATCTGCCAGCCCTGTCCGGGCTGACCGAGTCGGGCCGAGTCCGGTACGTGCACATCCGAGAGGAAGACCTCGTTGAACGAGGCCCCACCGCTCATCTGGCGTATCGGCCGGATCTCCACACCGGGGGCATCCAGTGGGATGAGGAACGCGGTGATGCCCTTGTGTTTCGGGACATCAGGATCCGTGCGCGCCAGCAGCATGCCGAGGTCGGCGAAACGGGCGCCGGACGACCACACCTTCTGGCCGTTGAGGACCCAACCGTCGCCGTCCCGCGAGGCCTGGCACGACAGCGAGGCGAGATCTGAACCCGCCCCGGGCTCGCTGAACAACTGGCAGGCGAGCAGATCGGTCCGTAGGAGCGGTTCGGCGTAGTCGGCGCGCTGCCGATCGGTGCCGAACATGGCCACCGCCGGACCGACGAGCCCGGTCGTGACACTGATCAACTCGGTGGACGGCGGGACGTCGAACCCGAGTTCGGCTCTGGCGAACTCGGAGGCGAAGGATGCCGGAAGACCGCGGCCACCGTGCTCCGGCGCGAGCGTCAGCGCGCCGTAGCCGGCGTCGAATCGTTGGCGTCTGTACGCCCGCGCCGCGTCGAGCAGTGCGTGCTCGGCCTCGTCCGACAGGTTTCGGAACACCGCCAGGTCGGGTGACCCCGACGAGTCCCCGGATCGTGGCGCGGCGACCCGTGCGAGCCATTCACGAACCTCGACCCGGAACTCCGCCAGCTCCCGCTGGGCGGGATCGGTTGCCGCATGTGGTGCTGACATTCGTGTTCTCCTCACACCGTCAGAATCGTGCAGGCCGAGAGGCCGGGGGCGCCGTAGACGTGCGTGAACCCGACCCTTGGCGACCCGGGCACCTGCCTCCCGAGTGCTCGGCGCTGCAGCTGACGGACGACCTCGTGCACCTGTCGTAGTCCCGACGCGCCGATCGGCTCACCGTTGGCGAGGCAGCCTCCGTCGGTGTTGACCGGGAGGCGTCCGTGGACGTGCGTGTCGCCGGAGGTGATCAGGTCGGCCTGCTCGCCGTGGCGGCAGAGCCCGGTCTCGGCCAGATGGATGATTTCAGAACCGCTGTCGGTGTCCTGCAACTGCGCGACATCGACGTCGGCGGGTGTGAGACCGGCGGATGCGAAGGCCGCCGCCGAGGCGTCGGTACTCGGGCTGTTGCCGGGGTCGGGGTCCAGCCACGGCGAGAACACCTCGAACGACCCGGGCCGGCGCGTACGGACCTCGGTCGCTGCCAGTCGGACCGGCTGTTCACAGAGATCCGCGGCGCGGTCCCCGGACGCGAGGATCAGTCCCACGGCACCTTCGCCCGGGGAACAGAACATGTACTGGGTGAGTGGAGTGTTCACGGGCATCGCGGCGAGGATCTCGTCGCGGGTCAACGGCGTGCGTCGCCACGCCATCGGATGCGCGGACCCGTTGGCGAAGGCTCGTTCCGCGCTCGCGCCGAGCAGGGACTCATCGAACCCGTGAGTGTGAAAGTACCTCCGGGTCTTCATCGCGAAGAACTGCGTGGTGACCATCATCCCGGACCGGGCGTACCAGGCACCGAGTCCGTACGCCGCCGGATCGGAGCCGAATGCGCCCCGCCCGTGCTTGTCGAAACCCACCACCGCGACGACGTCCGCCCGCCCGGACTCGATCATGTCCGATGCCGTCGCCAGCGCGACACCGCCGGTCGCGCACCCGTTCTTGACCGTGGTGAACGGGATACCGGTCAGGCCGAGCCGGGAGACCAGCGCGTCCGGTTTGCCGGAGACATTGCTGCCGCCGACCGCCGCGTCGATCTCCTCCCAGCTCAGGTCGGCGTCGTCGAGCGCGGCGCGCAGCGCCGACTCACCCATGTCCATTCCGCTGACGTCGTCTCCATGCCGGCCGAACGCGTGCATCCCGGCTCCCACGACGAACACTCCCGGTCCGGTCACCGCTCCACTCTCCCGAACGCGAATCCGGTGACCCCGTGGTCGAGATCGAGCAGCATCAACTCGACCTCGTCACCAATCTCGACACGGCCGGTGATCCGCGATTCCACCAGCACCGGACCGAGATCGACGTACCCCACCACGAACGCCTCGAACCCGCCTACCGGGGGCTGATACGGAGGCTTGGGGGCGAAGCGCTGCTCGGTCCACGTCCAGACCGTCCCGCGGGTCGGCAGCCCGATCCGCGAGATCTCCGTTCCCGTGCATCCGGGACAGCGCGACGCCACGGGGAAAGCGACCGTCGAGCACGTGGAACACTGCGATCCGGCGAGGACGGGTGGGTCGATGCCGGCGAAGAGGCTGTCCCAGGCAAAGGTGTTCGTCACTGGTCAGCCTCCGGCGAGCAGCGTCAGCGGCCGGGAGAGTATGTCACCCACCGTGCGGAGATACTCTGCCGCCGGCACGCCGTCGACGGCCCGGTGATCGAACGTCAGGCTCAGCGTCAGCACCCGGGTCCGCACCGGGGTGTCGTCGTCCCAGCGCACGCCATCCTTGACCCGTCCGACGCCGAGGATGGCGACGTTGCCGGGGTTGATGACCGGAGTGAAGAAGTCCACCCCGTAGGCGCCGAGGGTGCTCACCGAGAACGTCGCGCCCTCGAGGTCCGCCGGCGAGATCCGGCCCGCCCGCGCCGCACCGGCCAATCGCCTGGTGGCCGCGCTGATGTCGGACACCGCCAACTCGTCGGCGGAACGGACGACCGGCACCATCAAGCCACCGTCCACGGCAACGGCTACGCCGACGTCGATCCGCTCGGCGAGGACGATCTCGTCCTCGACGATCCCCGCGTTGAGCAGCGGATGGGCCCGCAGGGCGAGCGCGGCGGCCCGGATGATGAAGTCGTTGAGGCTCGGGGCCTGCCGTTCCGCCGCCTCGGCTTCGGCCTTGAGCGACGCGCGAACGGCGACGAGATCCGTGACGTCCACCTCGTAGCCGTGGGTCAGCTGCGCCATCGTGTGGAGACTGTCCAGCATGTTCCGGGCGATCGCCCCGCGCATGCCGCGCAACGGGATGACGTCGCCTGCCGATGGCTCCGACTTGGCCGACCGGGCTGAGGGCGCCCTGTCGGCGCCGGACTGTCCGGTGTCGATCGCGCCCCCCGACGCCGCACGTTCCACGTCGGATCGGATGATCCGGCCGCCGGTTCCGGTGCCGGAGAGGCGGTCGAGGTCCACGCCGAGTTCGGCCGCCAGCTTCCTGACCAGGGGACCGACGAACGAGGCACCGGTGCCGGTCTCGTCGGCCGCACCGGTGGACGCCGGTGTGGTCGCCCCCGTCGTCGCCAGGTGTTCTTCGACATCCTCGGACACGATCCGTCCACCCGGTCCGGTGCCGGTGATCCGGGTGAGGTCGGCACCTGCGGCGGCAGCGACTCGACGGGCGTTGGGAGACGCCTTCAGTCGACCCCTGTGGCCCGAACCGTTCGACTCGGGAGCCCGCGTCGGTGGTACGTCGGTGGGCGCCGGTTCTTCGGTACTCCGATCGTCGCTCGGGTCCTGGGTCGGTGCAGCAGCGCCGTGGGGCACGGCCTCACCGTCCGCGAGGAGCCATCCGACGAGCGTCCCGACCGGCAGGACGGCCCCGGCCTCCGCGACGGTGGCGAGCACCCCCTCGGCCTCGGCCTCGACATCCACCTCGACCTTGTCGGTCTCCACTCGGAACAACGTGTCACCTTCGGCGACCCGCTGGCCGGATTCGGCGACCCACTCCCCGATGACTCCTTCCTGCATGGTGAGCCCCAATTTGGGCAACACGATCTGGAAGGCCACGATCAGTTCCTCTCGAGGAGTCGGCGGGCGCCCGCGGCGATCCGATCGGCATCGGGCACATAGGCCTTCTCGAGCGGTGCGCTGAACGGTACCGGCGAGAAGGGCGCGCCGATGCGCAGCACGGGCGCGTCCAGGTAGTCGAAGGCCTCCTCCTGGATCTGCGAGGACACCTCGGCACCGATTCCGCCGAACGTGACCGCCTCGTGCACGACGAGGACGCGATTGGTCTTCCGGGCGGAGTCGACGATCGTGGCCGTGTCCAACGGTTGGACGCTCCGCGGATCGATGACCTCTACCGAGACTCCCTCCTGCGCGAGCGCGTCGGCGGCCTTGAGTGCCTCCTGGACCATGCGGCCGAAGGCGACGATGGTGACGTCGTCACCGTCGCGCGGGACCGACGCCTGACCGATGGGTATCTCGAAGATCTCCTCGGGCACCTCACCGCGCGAACCGAGCAGCACCTTGTTGAGCATGAAGATGACCGGATTGTCGTCGCGGACCGCGGAGACCAGCAACCCCTTGGCATCCTGCGCGTTGGACGGCATGACGACCTTGAGCCCGGGGGTGTGCGCGAGCCATGTCTCCAAGCTCTGGGAGTGCTGGGCGCCCGCGCTCACGCCGGCCCCGTAGGCCACGGTGATGACCATGGGCACCTTCACCTCACCGCCGAACATGAACTTCATCTTGGCGGCCTGGTTGACGACCTGGTCGAGGGCCACGGCGAGGAAGTCCATGAACATGATGTCGACGATCGGCCGGAGCCCCCGGGCCGCGGCGCCCACGCCCAGACCGATCAAGCCCATCTCCGCGATGGGGGTGTCGACCATCCTCCGGCGCCCGAACTCTGCGAGCAGTCCGTCGTACATATGGAAGACGCCGCCGTACGCGGCGACGTCCTCACCGATCACGAAGACGTCCTCGTCTTCTCGCATCACCTGCGCCACGCCCTCATTGAAGGCCTTGACGTAGGTCGTGGTTCTGGTGGACTCCGCCGCCTGCTCCGCGGTCAGTTCTGTTGGTGTGGACATAGTCTCGGACTCCCGGATCAGACGGTGTAGACGTTGAGCGCGATGTCGGCGACATCGGGGAAGGGGCTGTCCTCGGCGAACGCGACGGATTCGGCGATGTCGGCGTCCACCTCGGTCCAGATCTCGGCGAACTCGGCCTCGGTGACCAGGCCTTCGGCGACGGCACGCGCCTCCAGCAACTTGATCGCGTCCCGCTCCCGCCAGGCCTCCACCTCTTCTTCTGTGCGGTAGGCCTTCCGGAGGCCTTTCACTCCCTGGTGGTCGTAGTACCGGTAGGTCTTGGCTTCCACCAGCGACGGTCCTCCGCCGGTTCGCGCGCGTTCCACCGCCCGACCCACGGCTGCGCGTACCTCGATGGCGTCCATCCCGTCGCAGATCTCACTCGGCATGCCGTAGGCGGCCGCACGATCGGCGACGTTCTCGAGTTTCATGTGATCTCGAAGCGCGGTGAACTCCGCGTAGCCGTTGTTCTCGCAGACGAACACGACCGGCAGGTCGAGGATGCCGGCCAGGTTGGCTGACTCGTGGAACGCCCCGATGTTGCTGGCGCCGTCACCGAAGAACGGGATCGCCACGGAGTCGTCACCGCGGTATTTGGCCGCGAACGCGGCTCCGACCGCGATGGGGATACCGCCGCCGACGATCCCGTTGGCGCCGAGCATCCCGATCGACAGGTCGTTGATGTGCATCGAGCCACCGCGGCCCTTGCAGTACCCGTCCACCCGACCGAACAGCTCCGCGAACATCTGTCGGAACTGTGCGCCCTTTGCGACAGCGTGCCCGTGTCCGCGGTGAGTTGACGAGATCTGGTCGTCGTCGCGGAGGTTGCTCATGGCCCCGGCGGCCACCGCCTCCTGTCCGACGTAGAGGTGGAGGAATCCGGGCAGCCGCCCGCCTTCCATCAGCCTGCCGGCCTCTGTCTCGAACTGGCGGATGCGCACCATGCGCCGGTGGAGATCGAGGACGACCTCCCTGCTGGGGGTCGGTTCTGCCGGTCTCGTCGGGCGGCGGGGCGCCCCGTCGGCCGTGTCCCCGTTCGGGGCGCTGGTCTCGGTCGTGGTCACCACGTCCACCTCTCTGTCAATGACGATGCGGATTGATCTCGTCGCACCGCAGAACCGTGCCGACACCCGAGTGCAGCCTCAGTCGCCACTGCAGCCAGGTGTTAGTAGAATCACTATAAAGTTACACCACCCCTGTAGGTCAATGCTCAATGTTACTTGACTTGGAATTCAGTTACGCTGACCATAGTTCGCACGGATACCCTTGTGAAGGAGTGGACCTGATGCTCGACCACATCAGAGATCGGGCGACGGCCGATCCGGGCCTCGTCGCACTTGTCGATGAGACGGCCGTCTTGAGCTGGAGTGATACCGCTTCGGCAGTCGATCGACTTGCCCGCGCGCTGCGACAGATCGCGTCGGGCATCGATGATCGGGTTGCCGTCGTCGGCGAGAACCGAGTGGAGACCCTGCTCGCTCACGCGGCGGCGATCGGTGCAGGCGTCGGCACAGTCGCGATCTCGCGCCAGCTGACTGCTCGCGAGATGACGGACCAGTTTCTGGACTCGGGGTGTGTGGCTGTCATCACAGGTCCGGGTGGTGTCGGGGCGGCCTCGGAGGCTGCCTCGCGGGCCGGACTGACCACGGTGATCACGCACAACGTCCCAGACCCGACCTCCTCGTCGGTCTCACTGTTGACCTGGGAAGCCCTCCTCTCACGAGGCGGCGCTGAACCCGGTGACCTCGCGGAACGCCCCGCCCGGCCCCCCCTCGTGTACACGTCGGGGACGACCGGGCGGGCACGAGGCACCGAGGTGCGCTGGCTGCCCACGCCTGCATCGTCGGCTGCCGAGTTCGAAGCAGGCATCGCCCGGCGTTCCGGTTACCCCTCGGGCGCCCATCTGGTGGCCGGTCCGCTCCAGCACAACGGTCCGCTCACATCGATTCGGCATCTCCTGTCCGGTCAGCCGGTGGTGATCCTGGGCCGATTCGACGCGCAGCGAGTGCTGGAGCTGATCGAGACCCACTCGGTCACCTCGACTCTCATGGTGCCCACTCACTTTCAACGTCTGCTCGCCCTGGATCAGCAGGTTCGGGGCGGCTACGACGTCTCCTCGCTCGACTACGTTGCCCACACCGGCTCGGCCTGTCCGGCGGACGCGAAACGCGCGATGATCGACTGGTTCGGTCCGGTGCTCGTGGAGTCGTACGGTGGCAGCGAGATCGGCACCGTCTGCAAGATCGATTCGGCCCAGTGGCTCGACCATCCCCGGTCCGTGGGTCGGGTGGTCGATCCGTTCGAGGTCGTCGTGGTGGGATCTGACGGCGAGATCCTCGGCGCGAACGAGGCCGGCATCCTCGGATTCCGTACCCCGCCCGGCCGCGAGGTCGTCTATCACGGCGACCCGGAGAAGACCGCCAAGGCCTACATCCTGCCCGGAGTGGCGACGCTGGGCGATGTCGGATACGTCGACGATGAGGGCTACGTCTTCATCACCGACCGTGTCGCGGACATGGTCGTCTCCGGCGGCGTCAATCTCTATCCCACGGAAAGCGAACAGGTGCTGTCCAGCCACCCGGCCGTCTCGGAGGTCGCCGTCATCGGTGTCCCGGACACCGACCTCGGCGAGGCGCTCATGGCACTCGTCGTTCCTGTCGCGGGCATCGCGCCCGACATCGACGATCTGCGAACGCACGCACGACAGTCGCTGGCGTCCTACAAGTGTCCAAAGCACTACGTGGTGGTCGACGAGCTCGACCGCAATGCGATGGGCAAGCTCGACAAGAAGGCGTTGCGGGCCCCGTACTGGGATTCCGAACGCACCATAGCGGGCTGACAGCAGAGAGAAAGGTGTGTCGCACATGATCGAGGTGCTGTTCGTCCGGCACGGCCAACCGGAATCCGGGGTACGAGACCCGGGACTGGCCCCCGAAGGAATCGCCGACGCGCGGCGTCTCGCCACCTGGCTCCGCGACGAGCCGATCGACGCGATCGTCACCAGTCCCTATGCCCGCGCCCGGCAGACGGCCGAGGTGCTCGCGACCGGACTGTCGCGAGGGATCGACTACGTTCTCGACGACCTCCGTGAGTGGGACGACGACATCAGCCCGGAGGACTACACCGCAATCGAGGACATGGCGGCCGACGATCCGCGTCTCCGGGCCGTCAGCACCGGTCGGTACGAGGAGTATGTGCCGGGGCTGGACCTCGCCCGGTTCCGCAGGCGTGCCCGTTCGGCGCTGGAGCAGATATTCGACACCAACCAGACCGGCCGGGTGGTGGCCGTCGCCCACGGCGGTGTCCTCAACGCCGCACTCGCCGATGTGCTCGAGATGCCCAAGACGTTCTGGCACAACCCTGCATACACCAGCGTCGCGCGGGTCCGTCGCCTCGACTCCGGCGTGACGGTGGTTGATTCCGTCAACGACACCGCGCACCTGCGGGGCCTGCCGTTCTCCGATGTGGACGGAGCCGGGGCGTGACCGACACGCCAGCCTCAGCATCCCAGTCGTCGACCACCGAGATGCACCCCGCAACACCCTTCCATCGGCCTCAGACCGTCGCAGCAGCGAGCAAGATCATCCTTGTCCGGCATGGACTACCTGGAGGACCGGCGGGACCCGACCCCGGACTCGGCCCGGAGGGCATCGCGCAGGCGCGACAGCTCGGCGACTGGCTGCGCGGTCTCCCGGTGGTGCAGGTGATCTCCAGCTCGTACACGCGTGCGCTCGAGACCGCCCGCCATGCTGCACAACCCCTCGGGCTCGATGTGGGAGTGGATCACCGTCTGCGCGAGTGGGACAGCGACCGGGAGGTCTACGCGACCCCCGAGGAGATCGCGGCGACCGCCCAAGGTCAGGCATTCGCCGAAGGGCGCTACGACGACTTCATACCCGACTACGATCGGCTCGAGGCCGCAGGTCGGATGCGCGCCGCAGTGCTCGACGCGGCCGGCACCGCACCCGGCGGGCTCTCGGTGCTCGTGTCGCACGGTGGCGTGATCAACACGTTGCTCTCGGACGTCCTCGCGACCCCATCGCCGTTCTTCTTCAACCCGGCGTATACGTCGGTCAGCCGCCTCGCGGTTATGGACTCTGGTCGGATGGTCGTTCAGTCGGTCAATGAGACCGCACATCTCGCGTGACCTAGGTGTTGTGGACACCACCGTTATCCCTAGTGGAGTGCTTGCGCGCAATCGGCGAGATGAGCCATGATCGTCTTCCGGATGGTGCCGGGGAGACTACGGGCCATCTCCACATCCGCGCAGCGGAGGACGACCATGGGCTCACTGGGCTACACCGCGACCATCTCGCTCGACGGCTATGCAGCCGACGCGAACGGAGATTTCGACTGGACCGCGCCGGGTGGGGACGTGTTCAGGTTTCACGTGGAACGCATGGAGGCGGTGTCGCACGAGGTCCTGGGGCGGAACACCTACCAATTGATGACGTACTGGGAGGCCCCACCCGAGGACGGTTCCTGGAGCCCCGATGAACACGAGTTCGCACGACGGTGGCAGGAATTGTCGGTCATCGCCGTGTCCTCGACCATGACCGAGGCGGACCTCGCGTCCGACCGGGACCGGTTGGTGCCGCGTCTGGACCTGGCCGCTCTCCAGGAGGTCGTCGACGGCGCTGCGGGAGCCGTGGAGATCTTCGGGCCGACCACGGCGAGCGAGGCGATCAGTGCCGGGATGGTCGAGGACTTCCGGTTCTTCGTCGTCCCCAAAGTAGTGGGCGGCGGCCTCCGCGCGCTGCCCCGGGGTGCGGTGCTCGACCTGGAGTTGGCCGAGCATCGTGACTTCGACGACGGGACCACGCTCCTGCACTACCAGCGTCGATAACGCGGTCGAGCCGCGGCTATCCAGACTCGCGACAAGCCACGGCCCTGAAGGACGAGAACGGCGACCAACCGGAGCCGGCGCCGACCGCGATCACCGGCGGATCCGGGTGAGCTGCTGCTCGATCCGGGCCACCGCTTCCCGGTCCATTCCCAGAAATCCCGAGAGCATCCGGCCCACGGGGATCGACCCCACCAGCTGTTCGATCGAGGCCCCCACTGCCCCGCTCGCCTCACCGGCGTTCGCGGCGAACGGGCGGAACACCTCGTCCAGGACCGCCCGAGCATCGGGATCCGCCATGGCCTCGGAGATCGTGGACTCGAGGCTTATCCGGACCGGGCGCGGATCCCCGGAGACCGGCACGGTGTGTTCGATCCGGATGTCCCGACTGGAGGCCGCGGCGGCAAAGACGTAGTCGCCACCCTCCACCAACCACCTCCCGGCCGGTTCATCCCAGTACGTCAGGTCCCGGCGTTCGATCACCACGTCGAGTTCTCCGCTCTGCCCGGGGTCGAGTTCGATATGGGCGAATCCGACGAGCTCCCGTGGCGCCCGGCTGCGCACCGATGCCGGAAGTGACGAGTAGATCTGGACGATCTCGCGGCCCCGGCGGGGGCCGGTGTTGTGGACCACCACTCGTGCCGTCCACCCCTCTTCCCCGGCGACGATAGTCAGTGATCGGTAGTCGAAAGTCGTGTAGGACAGGCCGTGGCCGAAGGGGAACCGCACCTTTCGTCGTCGATGGTCGTAGCCCCGGTAGCCGACTAAGATTCCCTCGCCGTATCGAAGGTGCGAGTCCTCGGCCGGGAAGTTGCCCCAGCTGGGGGCGTCCTCGATCCGCAGCGGGACGGTCTCGGTCAGTCGTCCGGACGGGGTGGCGTGACCGTAGAGCACTCGCGCGAGCGCCCGGCCCCCACCCTGTCCCAGCAACGCACCGGCGAGGATCGCCGTCGCGCGGGGAACCACGGGGGAGAGGTCGACGACGGATCCGGCCGACAGGATCACCACGATCCGGTCCTGCACCTCGGCGACCGCGTCGAGGAGCCGGAGCTGATCCCGGGGCAGATCGATGTGCTGCCGGTCGACGCCCTCGGATTCCTGGTCGTCGGTCAGCCCGAGCATCAAGACCGCCACCTCGGCATCGGCTGCGACTGCCACCGCCTCGGAGAGGAGGACGTCCTCGTCGTCGTCGACACCCGTCCCGAAGCCCGGCGCGTGGGTGACCTCGGCGTCTCCGGCGATGTACCTGATCTCCTCGATCGGCAGATCGACCCGGGTGGGTGTGACGTGCGAACTGCCACCGCCCTGGAACCGCGGCTCGTGGGCGAAGGCGCCGATCACCGCTACGGAGGTGCCCGGCGAGAGGGGGAGGAGGTCGCCGTCGTTGGCCAGCAACACGATCGAGGCCGCCGCCGCCTCCCGTGCGAGTTCATGGTGGGCCTCGGCGTCCACGGTCGCCGCCTGTCGACCGTCCCGGGCCTTCAGCGCGATGCGGACCACGTTCCTCGCGGCCCGCACGACGTCGGCCCGGTCGAGTTCGCCCCGCTCGACGGCCCGGACCACATCGGCGTCGTCGAGCGCGGCAGCGCCGGGCATCTGCAGGTCAAGCCCGGCGCGTACCGAGGCCACCCGGTCCGTCACGGCACCCCAGTCGCTGATGACCGCTCCGGAGAAACCCCATTCATCCCGCAGGAGGTCGGTGAGCAGCCACCTGTTCTCGGAGGTGTAGACACCGTTGATCTTGTTGTAGGCCGTCATCACCGTCCACGGCTGGGCGTCCCGGACCACGCGTTCGAAGGCCCGCAGATAGATCTCGCGGAGCGGCCGGGGGTCGACATCCGAGCTCGCCCGCATACGGTCGTGCTCGGAGTTGTTGGCGGCGAAGTGCTTGAGTGATGCGCCGACGCCACCCGACTGCAGGCCCGAGACCAGCTGCGTCGCCATCACCCCGGTGAGGTGGGGATCCTCGCTGAAGTACTCGAAGTTGCGGCCGGCCCGCGGGTCTCGCTTGATGTTGATCCCCGGGCCCAGCAGGACCCCCACCCCGGCGGACACGGCCTCGGCGGCCAGCGCGGTGCCGACCCGGCGGGCCAGGGTGGGATCCCAGCTCTGCGCCAGACCCGCCGCCGGGGGAAAGCAGGTGGCGGGGTCGCTCGCACTGAGGCCGAGATGGTCTGACGCGCCGGACTGATACCGCACCCCGTGCGGGCCGTCGGTGAGGACGAGCGCGGGCACACCCGGAAGCTCCTCGGTCCGCCAGAAGGACGCACCGCTACCCAGACCCGCCTGCTGCTCGGGATCGAGGGCGGCGACCGCCAGCTCGGCGGTGAGCTCGGTGCCTGATGTCATGGAATGGACCCGTCTGTCCTGGAATGGAGCCTGGAATGGAGCCGTCGTCGAATGTGGCCAAGTTGTAGCATGCTCGAACCCGGTCCGACGTCGCCCGAGTTCGTAAGATGGGCGCGTATGAACACAGTCGGCAGGGTCCTTCTCGGGTTGTTGCTCTTCAACGGAATCACCGCGGTCGGCGGGGGCATCGCGCTCATGACCGGCGTGATCCCCGAGGAGCCCTCATGGATCGAGCACACCGACTTGAGCACTCTCTTCCTGCCCGGCGTGATCCTGCTCGCGCTCGTGGGTGGAAGCGCGTTGTTCGCGGCGACCGTGATGCTCAAGCGGAGCGCGGGATGGCAGGCGGCCAGCATCCTGTCGGGGTGGATCATGGTGGTGTGGATCGTCGCGGAGGTCGCCTCGATACGCGGCTTCCACTTTCTGCAGGTGGTCTACCTCGCCACCGGGGCCGCAGTGATCTGGTGCACCCCGTCCACCCCGATCACGCCGACCACTCCGACCACCCCGTCCAGCCCGCGAGGCGCGGTGGACAGCACCGGGTGAGATCGACGACGACGAGGTCGGCGAACGCGTCCGCGATCGCCGACCCCGGGAGTTCGTCGGTGCGTGCGCTCAGCGTGAGTTCCGGGCGGACATCGCACGGAAGACGTTCAGCGCCCCGAGCACGATGAGCGAGATGCCGAGGAGCCACCAGAGGAAGCCGGCGCCCCAGACCGGGGTGCTCAGCAGGGAGACGCCGGCGATGACGGAGATGATCGCGAACACGATCGTCACGCCCTTCGCGCCTGACTCGCCGAGGGTGAACAGGGCGGTGAACCCCTCGATGATCCACATGACGCCGATCATCACGGTGATGAAGACGGCGAGAAACGCCGCGGACTGCTCGAGCGAGGCGAAGGCGTAGGCGCCGGCGACGACGTACAGCAGGCCCAGGAGAACGTGGCCGACTCGACTGCCCGTCCCATGGCTCTTGGCGAGAACGCCGATGGAGGCGTAGACGACGCCCGCGATGATGGCGTAGAAGGCGAGCACACCGGTGATCGCGACGGCGGTCTTGGCGGGCCAGACGAGGACGGCGATGCCGAATCCGATGGCGACGAGACCGCCGATGATCAGCGCGAGACGCAGCGCCTTGGAGGCCTGGTCGAAGGTGGAATGGACGGAGGTGGAACGGGCGGCGGTGGACGTGGACATTCTGGGGACCTCGATCGGGAGAGGCGGACGATCGCGGACGCGATCAGCAGAAATTAATCTAGTCCGCTCGTGTCCCGGAAGTGGAGTGTTCCGCGGTGCAGTGTGGATGCCCGGCCCGCCCGTTGCCCGAGCCGTCCCGCGCTATTCACCTCGCGTTCAGGCCAGCAGAACTGGGGGAAAACCCTCGGATGACACGGTGGAAAGTCGCGGATCACCGTGACCAGTCGGCAGTTGAGGAGTTCACAGCACTATGGCGAAGACCGCTCGAATCGGCACGCGTTTCCTGGCGCGGGCAACCGCACTGGCGGCGGCCGGCGCCCTCACGCTCACGGCGTGCGCCGAGCCCGACGAAGGAGACGGCACCACAGCGAGCGGAGACACCGTTACCGGTACGGTCACGCTGTACACCTCCGAGCCCCAGGCCAAGATCGACGAGATCATCGCCGCCTTCAACGAGGAGCAGCCCGACATCACAGTCGAGGTGTTCCGCGCCGGGACCGGTGACCTGCGCGCCCGAATCGCCGCAGAACAGTCCACGGGCGAGGTCGGAGCCGACGTGCTCCTGGCCGCCGACGTCCCGACATTCGAGGGCTACAAGGAACAGGACCTTTTCCGCGAGTTCACCCCGGATGATGCCGACGCGCTCGTCGATGTAGCGGTGGACCCGGACGGCTACTACGTGGGGACCCGGATCATCCCCACCGTCATCGCCTACAACACGAACGACGTCGACGAGCCCCCTACATCGTGGGCCGACCTCACCGATCCGGACTACGCCGAGCGGATCGTCCTGCCCAACCCGGACATCTCCGGCGCGGCAGCCTTCAACGCCTCGGCGTGGAGCCTGCACCCGGACCTCGGCCCGGAGTGGATCGAGGCGCTCGGCGCGAACACCCCCCAGGTCGCCGAGTCGAACGGTCCGGTCGCACAAGCCGTCGCCGAGGGATCGCGCCCGATCGGCATCGTGGTGGACTACCTGGTGCGTGACCTCGCCGCGGCGGGCTCGCCGATCGGGGTCAGCTACCCCGACGAGGGGGTTCCGTACATCACGCAGCCGGGAGCGGTGTTCGCCGACGCCCAGGACCCCGAGGCGGCCGAACTGTTCCTCGACTTCGTCGTCTCCAAGCGTGGCCAGGAGATCGCCGTCGAGCAGAACTATCTGCCGGTCCGCGACGACGTGGGCACGCCGGAGGACGCACCGTCCCTGGACCAGATCGCGCTGTTCGACCAGAACCTCGAGGCCATCGCGCAGAACCAGGCCGCCGCGGTGTCCGCGTTCAACGAGGCGATCCGCTGACACTGCGCGTCCGCCACCGTCCCCGACCCGTCACGTGACCCTTCCGATCCGGATCGTCCTCTGGTCCTCGCTCCTCGGAGTGGCGGTCCTGCCCCTGGCCCTCGTCGTCTCACTCGGGTTCGGCGCGAACCACCTGCCGCTCCTCCTCGACGGTGGCATCGTGCAGGCCGCGGTGAACAGCGTGACGACATCGCTCGCTGCGGCGGTCGGTGCGGTCGTGATCGGCACGGTGATGGCGTTCCTGCTGGACCGGACCGACCTGGCCGGGCGCAGGCCGCTCAAGCTGCTGTTGCTCACGCCGCTGTTCGTGCCGCCGTTCATCGGCGCGATCGCCTGGACGGGCCTGGTCACACAGGGTGGACTCGTCGACCGCACGCTGGGGTTCGCGCCCTGGGACTTCTACGGGTTCTCCGGCGTGGCGTTTCTCCTGACGTTGCACAGCTATCCAGTCGCCTACTTCGTGGTGGCGGCGGCGCTGCGCAGGATCCCGGCTGACCTGGTCGAAGCCGCGCGGATGGGAGGTGCCACCCCCGTTCGTACCCAGATGGATGTGACACTGCCACTCATCCGCCCGGCGATCGCGGCGGCGTTCACGCTGACCTTCGTCAGCAGCATCGGTGACTTCGGCATCCCGATCATCGTGGGCGTGCCCGGCGGGCTCGACACGCTCTCGACGATGGTCTACCGGTACCTCGAGTCCGGAACCGTGGACTCGCCGCTCCAGGTTGTCTCGCAGATCGGCGTCATCCTGCTCGTCCTGGGCGTGATCGGCACGATTCTCGACCGTCGGATATCGAAGCGTGTCGTGGAGTTCGGCGGGTCCGGGCGGGAGTTCGACGCGATGTCGCTCGGCCGTGCTCGGGTCGGCGTCTCGGCTGTCGCCTGGGCGTTCGGCCTCGTCACCACGGTGGCACCGCTGACCGGCCTCGTGGTCAGGTCCCTTCTGCCGGCGCCAGGGGTGCCGTTGACCATGGAGACGATGACCCTGGGCAACTTCGCGCGCGTGCTCACCTCCGCACAGACGATCAACGGTGCGACCAATTCGGTGGTCCTGTCGATCGGGGCAGGGGTCGTCTGCGGGATCCTCGGCCTCGCGGTGGGCCTGTTCACCACGCGGCTAGCCCGCGCCGACCGCGAGCCGATGCTGCTGACGGTGCTGCTCCCGCAGGCCGTCCCCGGTCTGGTCATCGCCACGGGATGGCTCATCCTGGGCCGATACGCCGGGATCTACAACACCGGGTGGGTGATCCTCGGCGCCTACGTCACCGCGTTCGCGGCGATAGTCGTCCAGACGGTGCGCGGCCCACTGGCAGGGATGCACTCCTCGATGGAGGAGGCGGCCAGGATCGGCGGGGCGGGTCCGTTCCGGGCACACCTCGACACGAGCATCCGTCTGGCGTTGCCGGCCGCCGGGATCGGCGCCATCATGGTCGCCGTCACCGCCGTCCGGGAACTGACCCTGTCGGTCCTGCTCGTTTCGCCAGGGACCCAGACGCTCGGGGTCGTGATCTTCCAGTACCAGCGTGCCGGCGACGTCAACGCCTCGTCCGCGCTCTCGGTGATCCTCATGCTGGTGGGCCTGATGGTCCTGGCACTGTTCGGGTCCCGGTTCACCAGGTCCGATTCGGAGACGGGGAAGCCGCATGTCTGAACTCGATGCCAGAGGGGTGGACGTGAGCTTCGGTTCCACGCGTGCCCTCGATTCGGTCGACCTCCGTGTGGACGCCGGCCGGATCCTCGCCCTGGTCGGACCCTCCGGCTCGGGCAAGTCGACGTTTCTGCGGGCGGTGGCGGGCTTCGTCACGCCGGATGCCGGCACCATCCGGGTCGGCGACCGCGAGTTGGTGGGCGGCGGGGTCATGGTGCCGCCCGAACGACGGGGCCTGGGTATGGTCTTCCAGCACCACGCGGTGTGGCCACATATGAGCGTCGCCGAGAACGTGGCCTACCCGCTCAGGCGGGCCCGCTGGAATCGGTCGGATCGTGAGGCACGCGTGGCGGAGGTGCTCGCGACCGTCGAACTCGGGGAATTCGCCGACCGCGCACCGGACACCCTCTCGGGCGGCCAGCGTCAGCGGGTCGCCCTGGCCCGGGCGCTCGTCGCACGGCCCGCGGTGTTGCTGCTCGACGAGGCGCTCTCGGCCCTGGACGAACCGTTGCGGGCGAGCCTGCGGCTGATGCTGCGCAGGCTGGCCGCGGAGTACGAGCTGACGATGGTCCACGTGACGCACGACCGTGACGAGGCGTTGGCGATCGGCGACCAGGTCGCGGTGCTGAACCGGGGCCGGTTGGTGCAGGTGGGGTCGCCCGCGGAACTCGATGCCTCGCCGAACAGCGAGTTCGTGGCGAGGTTCCTGCACGACGCGACCTGCGTGACCGGCAGCATGAGTGACGGCCGGTTCCGCTCGGACGACGGCCGGGTGAGTGTCCCCTTCGACGCGCTGGACTTCCCGTCCGGACCCGTCGACGGCCCGGCGCACCTCGCGTTACCTCCTGACGGACTAGAGCTCGTGGATCAGCCGACCGGCGACGGCGTCCTGCCCGTCGAGGTGGTCACCAGCCTCTACGGGCGTCGGGGCAGAACGGTGATCTGTCGGTCCGGCGACCTCGAGCTGAGGGTCCTGACCTCGAGGGTGGACGAGGCTCTGCCGTCCGCCCGCGGCGCGAGGGTCCGTCGCGGATTCGTGTACCCCAGGTAGCCGACCGGCCGTGACCGTCACGGCGGGGGGTGGCGGGGGCGGGGGGGGGAGGAGTCAGTGAACCGATGCGCCTCCGTCGACCGGGATCTCACCGCCCGAGACGTAGTAGGCCTCGTCCGAGGCCAACCAGGCGACGGCGTTGGACACGTGGATCGACTCGATCCAGGCCTTGCCCATGGGGTTGAGGCCGGCGAAGGCGTCTTCGGCGTCTTCCGCCTGCGGGTTGTCCAGGTCGGGGCGGAAGAGCCCGTAGGTCTTGGCGTTCTTGACCATCGGCGTGTCGATGGAGTTGGGGTGGATCGTGTTGACCCTGATGCCGTGGGGGCCGAGTTCGTTGGCCAGGACCTTCATCAGACCGACGATGCCGTGCTTGGCAGCGGTGTACGCGGCCACGTTCGCGAGTCCTTTGAAGCCGGCGAGCGAGGAGATGATGATGACCGATCCGCCCGCGCCGGCGGCGAGGAGGTGCTCGGCTGCCGCCGCGTAGGTGTGCCAGACACCGGTGAGGTTGATGTCCTGGATGTCGTTCCAGGACTGTTGCTCGATCTTGTGGGTCTCCTGTCCGAAGGTGAAGATGCCGGCGTTGGCCACGATGATGTCGACGCTTCCCAGTTCGGCGACCCCGGCCGATACCGCCTCGGTGAGCGCGGGCAAATCGCGGACGTCGGCGACGCGGGCGACGATCCGGCGTCCCAGTGCCTCGACCAGGCGCACAGTCTCGTCGAGGTCCTCCTGGGTCGGTAGTTCGTAGAACCCCTCGAGCGAGGCGATCGGTGCGCAGATGTCGACGGCGATGATGTCCGCGCCGTCCTCAGCGAGCCGCACCGCGTGGCTGCGCCCCTGTCCTCGCGCTGCGCCGGTGATGAAGGCGACCTTGCCGTCCAGTTTGCCTGCCATGTCATGGTCCTCTCGATGGAGAAGTCGTGGGGGTATCCGTGGTGGCCGGTGCGCCGGGTCGCAGCGGCGATCACCACGGTGGCGAAGGCCTCGAGCCGATACTGGGGGAGGGAGACCGCGTCGGTGGAGGGGTGCGGCCGAGGCTGTCGAGCGCCACATCGGAGCTCACGGGAGTCCCGATCTGCGGCGCTCGTCGCTCTTTTGCAGTGTCGCATGACCTACTGTGGCGCACAGTCATTCTCGGTCATCCGGCCCTGTCCTCGGTCCTGGCGGAGAAGACGCAGGGATGGCGCTCTCACCCTGTGGGTCTCCACACGCGGAGCTGGGATCATGCCTGGTCGAGCCGTGTCACCACCCCCCGGTCCCCATCCACGCGGACACGGTCGCCGGTCCGCAGCGTCTGCGTGGCCACCAGGGTGTTGACCACGCAGGGCAGGCCGTACTCGCGCGCGACCACCGCCCCGTGGGAGACCGAACTGCCGATATCGGTGACCAGGGCCGAGATCACCGTGAAGTACGGAGTCCAGCCCACGTCCGTGACGGGCGCGACCAGGATCTCTCCCGGCTGCACCTCGCGGGCGTCGACGATCGACCTGGCCACGCGCACCACGCCCTCCACGGACCCGCGGCTGGCGGGCCGGCCGATGATCTCGCCACCCGCGGCCTCGCGCGGGGGCCGGGCGATCAGCGGGACCGGACGGCCGACCGAGACGTCCGGGAACTCCAGGACGTCCTGGAAAGCCAGCGCTTCCCGGCGCTTGAGCGCGCTCTGCACCAACTCCCCGATCTCACCGGAGCCAGCTCCACCACCCGAGCCGGCATCCCCCGAGCCCGCGGCATCACCCGACCCGACGATCAGGGCCAGCTCCGCACGGTCGAAGAAGAACACCAGGTCCGCATCGGGCAGTCGCCCGGCCGCGGCCAGCACCTCTCCGAGGTGGCGGTAACCCCGCTTGAGCGCGTGCGCCATCAGCGCCATCTTGGCCTTGGTCTCCTCGCGCCCGCGAGCGCCTTCCTGCGCGAACCGGGCGAGCAGCCTGATGACGGGCGAGCTGGGCTCGTCCGCGTCCACACCTGCGGCGCCCACGATCCGGTCGGGGGAGCCCTGCTTGGAGCGCACCATGACCTGCATCATCGCCCCGAGTCCCTCCGGATCCTCGGCCCAGGAGGCATCCCGCATGCACAGCTCGCGGTAGCCGCGGTGACCGTGGCGGGCCAGGAACCCGCGCAGTCGCTCGCCCGCGGCGCGGTTCGAGGCCCGCAGGGTGGTGACCGCGTCAGCGGGGTCAGCGGCGAGGAACTCCTCGGCGACCGCGGGATCGGCCGCGATGGCGCGGACCACCGCGTCCAGCTCCTCCAGCATGAGTGCGCTCTCCACATCGGAGGCGCCGGCCATGAGCCGGGCCGCGTCGGTGCGGCCGGAGTCCTCACCCCGCCCGCTCTTCACCGCCTGCTTCATCAGGACGCTCTCGAGGATGTTGGCCGCGACCGCCGCCCGCGAGGACGAGCGCACGTGGGTCAGCGTGACGTCGCAGTACTGTTCGACGCCGGTCTCCAACTGCCTCATCACCTGCCTCGGATCGTCGCTGGTCGGGACCTGCCAGCCGGCGATCTGCGCCTCCAGTCGCCGGATCGCCGGGCCGGCGGACAGCGCGTGCGAGGACAGCCGGATGGTGTTGGTCAGCTTTCGCAGGAACGGCTTGGGTGGCTTGGGCACCAGCTCGTCGACCACCCGCCCGCAGATCGACGTGGAGAACTGTTCCAGGGAGTTGCCCACGATGCCCGAGCTCAGCGCCGTCCCCTCGGTGAGGTTGAGGAACATGTGCCCGGAGAAGTACCCCACCTGCAGCCACGGTTGCTCGTAGCTCGGCTGGGCGCGAGCCACCACCTGGATCGTCTGCATGGCGTAGTCGATCGCGAAACCCGACACCGACGCCGTCAGGGGGCAGAACGCCCCCGGCATCATCTCGCCGATGTTGCAGCGCGTGTAGACGTGGTCCGGGCCCGCGAGGGTGGAGTCCATCTCGCCCAGGTCGGCGGGCAGGGTGGTGATGGGACGGGCCTGGAGCCACCAGAGCCTGCCGGTCCGGTCGATCGCCCACTCGAGGTCCATCGGCCTGCCCCAGTGCTGCTCCGCGCGAAGTGCGCCCGACCGGATGGCTGCGATCTCCTCCGGTGACAGGACCCCCTCGTCGTCGTCGTACTCCCGGACGGCCACCTCGCCGACGGAATCCAGGACGAGGTGGTCCGGTGACGCCGACCCGTCGACCAGCGCCTCGCCCAGTCCGGCGACCGCGTCGATCACCATGAGGTCGCGCCGGCCGGAGGTCGGGTCCGCGGTGAACACCACGCCGGCGGCGCGCGCGTCCACCATCTGCTGCACCACCAGGTGCATGGGCGTCGGGGCGGTGTCCGTGGCCGTCGCGGTGGCCGCCGGTTCCGCACGGTAGGACGCGGCGCGGCCCGAGTTCACGGAGGCCACGCACGTGCGCACGGCGTCGGCGAAGGCCTCGGGGGAGTCCACGCCCAGCACCGTGTCGTACTGGCCGGCGAACGAGTGTTCCTCGCCGTCCTCGCCGGCCGCCGAGGACCTCACGGCCACCGGGGTCGCGCCCGCGTCGACCATGCGGTCGAACCACCGGGAGAGGTCGACGACGACGAGGTCCGCCGACGCGTCCGCGATGACGAATCCCTGGGGGACGTCCAGGCCGAGGCGCCGGAGTTCGGCCAGGCCTGCGGCCTTTCCGCCGTAGCGGTCGTCCGCGACCTCGTCGAACTCCACCAGCGTCGGGGTCATCGGTCGCCTCCCAACGCGTCGACGATCTCGGCCAGCGCATCGGTGGCGATGGGGCCCGTCTGATAGAGGCAGAGGCGGTCCGACACCCCGTCGACGCGGTCGCGGATGTGCGCGGCCACCTCGGCCGGGGTGCCACACGCGGCGATGGTGTGCAGGATGTCGTCGCTGATCAGGGTGGCCATCTCCTGCCACCGGCCCTGCTTGGACATGGCGTTGAGCTCGGGCTGCAGATCGCCCCAGCCGTGGGCGTCGAGCACGGGCTTGTACGCCGGGGTGGAGCCGTAGAACGCGAGCAGCATGCGGGTCGAGGCGTGGTCGTCGTCCGCCCCGGTGGCCACGGACACGATCACCTCGGGCACCACCTCGAACTCGTCCTCGCCGCGACCGGCGGCGGCCAACCCGGCGCGCACGGCGGGCATCGTCGATTCGTGGAGGAACTTCTTGGACCCGAACGGCATCACCAGCAGGCCGTCGGCCACCTCCGCGGTGGCCCGGGTCAGCCGCGGCCCGAGTGCGCCCAGGTAGATGGGCGGCGGACCGTACGGGTTCGGCCCGGGCACGAAGGTGGGGGTCATCAGGGTGTGCCGGTAGTACTCGCCCCGGAAGTCCAGGCGCTCACCGGTCTCCCAGGTGGTGAAGATGGCCCGCAGCGCCCCCACCAGCTCCTTCATCCGCTCGACGGGGCGGTCGAACTCGGCTCCGTAGCGCTTCTCGATCTGCGCCCGCACCTGCGTGCCCAGCCCCAGGATGAACCGGCCCTCGCTGAGCAGCTGCAGATCGTTGGCCTGGTGGGCCAGTTGGATGGGGTTGCGGGGGAAGCCGATCGCGACGTTGGACATCACGTCTAGCCCGGTGACCTGCGAGGCCAGCACCAGGGGAGTGAACACATCGTGAGGTCCCTCGAAGGTGAACACGCCGGACGCGCCGGCCTCCTTGAGCGCCTCCGCGCGGTGGACCACGTCGGTGGGACCGAACAGCGCCGTCATGATCTTCATCTGCTGATGCCTCTCGCCGGATGCCTGAGGGAGCTGACTGGTTGCCTGAGCGTGTTCGCCGGGGCGGTCACTGTGCGCCGTCGGTCCAGTCGGTGAAACCCGACGGGTGGTGGGGTCCGATCACGCCGTGCTCGAACAGGCCGGCGCCCTCGCGGGTCGTCCCGTCGGCCTCCGTGCACACGGCGCGGCCGACGTGGTCGATGAGGCTGAACGCCGCTCCGGCCATCACATCGGGGTCGGTCAGGTCGAAGCTCACGCGCTCGGTGAACTCCTCGCCCTTCCAGCTGCCGTGCGCCCACGAGGAGTCGCCGCCGTACCCGGAGCCGAAGGCGATGGGGGCGAACAGCTTCGACTCCACGTCCAGGCGGATCTGCTCCCCCGCGCGGTTCATGAACTCCACGTGGACGCCCCGGGGGATCCTCGTGCCTGCGCGATAGTCCACTTTGACGCGCACCCCGTCGAGCTGCTCGACGCGGCCGTCCCGCCACCGGCGCGTGCAGTCGTAGAGGCTGCGGTGGCCGTCGGGATCCTCCTGCATGATCAGGAACAGCTGGTAGTCGTCGAAGGTAAGCGGCAGGTAGAGCCACCACATCCCCCGGAACGCGGCGTCGGGCCGCCCGGCCGGTTCGGCCTCGCCGACCGGGCGGATGCCCCACGAGCGGTCCCGGCTGGCGACCGACGAGGAGTGCGTCACCTCCATGCGCTCGTCGTCGACCTCGATCCACCCCTCCCAGGATCCGACCTGCGCGAAGCGGCTGGCCTGGAGTGTCACCCGCCGGTCGGTGAGCATCGAGTGCGGCTCCTCCATGGCGGAGGGGAACGACCCGCGCCAGGTGAGGTCGGCGGAGATGCCCTCGGTCGGCTCCAGCGTCAGCCGCAACTCCTGTAGAGGCTCGATAACCTCGAGGCGGTAGCCCCTGACATGAGGGTTGAGTCGGTCGTCGTCGATCGCGTCGCTGAGGTGCACCGCCGTCTGCGTGTCACCCCGGCGGACCACGAAGTAGGCGTCCTTGACCCCGAGGCGCGGGTAGTAGCCGATCCCGGTCAGTGCCATGAAGCGGCCCTCGCGGTCGAGCACGTTGAAGTACGACCGGTCGTAGAAGTTCCGGTCGGACGTGGCCGGCCAGGTCACCGGCGCGTGCGTCTGGTGGATCGGGTACTCGTCGAGTGGGCTGAGTTTCACGGAGCTCTCCCTATAATACGATGCACACTGCATTGGAACTATGGTGAGCTCATGACAGCAGACAACCGCACGGTTGGCGGGAAATCGGCGAAGTCCGCCGGGGCGCGGTCCGGCGCCGGGCGGCCGCGCGACGGGCGGATCGACGCCGCGGTGATCGCCGCCACCCGTGAGCTGATCCTCGAGACGGGCTATCCGGCGTTGTCACTCTCGGCGATCGCCGCGCGCGCCGGGACCACCACCGCGGCCATCTACCGGCGTTGGTCGGGTAAGGCGCAGCTCGTCCACGAGGCGGTCCTCGACGCGGAGGCGATCGGAGTGCCGGACGGTTCCGGTGACCTCCGCAGTGACATCAGGGTCCTGGTCGAGACGATCCGGGCCATGTTCGACAGGCCCGAGGTGAGGGTGGCGCTGCCGGGTCTGATCGCTGACACGGTCGCCGACCCCGAGGTCCACGACATGATGATCGACCGCTTGGCCGGGAATCTGACCGCGTTCGAGACGCGGTTCGGGCAGGGGCGGCGTGGCGACGACCAGCTGCCCATGCTCGCCGAGGTGGTCGCCGGGACCGCGATCTTCCGCATCCTGGTCCGCCGGGACGCCGCCCTCGACGACACCTGGGTGACCGAGATGACCGAGATGATCACCGGCCGCTGGTCTGCCGAGACCGCGCGCGACGCCTGAGGTCGCCCGCGGGAGATTTCACCCCGTTTCTGCATTCGCATTGAACGAATCGACCCGCCGTCCCGTATCCCCTGTCGACAGTGGTCGCGTCTGTGCGATCGCGCACCGAGTGGCAGAGGACGATCGTGATGCCCAACAAGATGACGAACCGCGCCGGAACGATGGGGGTGTGCGCCGTGGCCGGCGCCGCCGCCCTGGCGCTGTCGGCCGCGCCCGCGCACGCGAACACCGAGGTCGAACGCCCGGACACATTCACCAGTGCGTTCTCGGTGATGGCGATTCCCGGTGAGGTGATCGACTCCGACGGCAACGTGGCCCCCGGCGAAGAGGGGGCGACGGGAGACTTCATGTTCTGGATCAACTCGGAGACGGACGTGATCTGCTACGAGATCACCCTCAACGGTGTGACCGGCGAGTACGAGAGCCCCGCGGTCACCGCGACGCATATCCACGAGGCTCGCGCCGGTGAGCCAGGTCCGCCGAGGATCGCCTTCGCCGACCCGCAGCCCGTCGGTGACGGACCACGCTACTCCGAGGGGTGCATGCAGGGACCCTTCACCACAGGGGTCGAGGACGACGACGGGGTCGACCGCGGCGCAGGCTTCACCCTCGCCCAGATCGAGGCCGATCCCGCTGCGTTCACCGCAGACACCCATACCGAGGAGTTCACCGCCGGCACGGTCCGTGGCCAGCTCATGCAGGTTCCTCTAGACGGGGTCGAGACCGGGGGCGGCAGCGTGGCCGGTGCTCCTGATGCCGGTGCCGGGGCGGGTGCTGCCGCCGGAGCCGGGGCGGCCGCGCTCGCGCTGGGCGGACTCGCGTACTTCCTGATGCGTCGCCCGCAGTCGAACGTGTGACGACGTCCGCTTCCCGTGAACTACTTGGACCGGCGACGACCGGGCCAGCCGACGACCGGGCCAGCCGACGACCGTCGGCGCCTGCCGGCCGCTCTGCTCGGGCTGGCACTGACGGTGTCGCTCACGGCGTCGTGCGCTGACGGCGTCTCTCCCGGCCAGACACCGTCGGTGACCGGTCAGTCGGCCGCTGCGGCGCCCACGGGCACGGGCGCCGCAGCGGTGGGCCAGGCCCCTCCCACGGCACGCGCGACACCCGTCGAGCTACGAATACCCTCGATCGCGTTGCAGGAGAGCCTGATCGACCTGGCGATCCAGGATGACGGCAGACTGGAAGCGCCCGACGACTGGGACGACGTCGGCTGGTTCGCCGATGGCCCGAGACCGGGTGACAACGGTCCCACCGTCTTCGCCGGTCACGTGGATTCGCCGACCGGCCCGGCGGTCTTCTTCCGCGTCCTCGAGTTGACCGAGGGCGACCTGGTCGAGGTCTCCGCGGCCGACGGGTCCGTCCACACCTACCGGGTGGACAGGGTCGAGGACCACCCGAAGGACGAGTTCCCCACCCGGGAGGTGTTCGGGCTCGCGCCCGAGGACGAACTCCGACTCATCACCTGTACCGGCGAATTCGACGACGTCGATCATCGCTATCTGGACAATCGCGTCGTTTTTGCCACCTCCGTCGGCTGAGCCGCCCCGACGAGCGACCGGGGGAGGGGTCTCCCGGAGATTCGTTTCCGGGTCCGCCGGGGTGCCTTCACGACTGCGGTACGTTCATGTCATTCAGGCTCCCGGCTAGGAGGGTGTTGTGCGTCGACGACAGGATGACGTCGTGGCAGGCGCGCGTCCCTCGCGTTTCGACGTCGATCGGGCGTATCACGAGCACGGCCGGAGCATCTACGGCTTCGCCCGCAGCTCCGTGGGTGATCAGTCGCTGGCAGAAGAATGCGTCCAGGACGTCTTCGTGCGCGCGTGGCGTGCCCGGGACTCGTACGATCCCAGTCGGTCCACGCAGAAGACATGGTTGTTCGCCATCGCGCGCAACGTCGTCATCGATGCACTCCGGGCACGCGGGCGGCGTGCGGAACCGGTACACGAGGTCCCCGAACCGGCCACTACCCGCCAGTCCGACACCAGTCGCCTGGTGGACAGAATCGACCTGCAGGCGGCACTGGCCCAGGTCTCGCCCGAGCACCGTGAGGTGATCATCGCGGTCCAGGTCGACGGGCTGACCTACCAGCAACTCTCCGACCGCTCAGGGGTGTCCGTGGGGACGCTGCGGTCGAGGATGTATTACGGGCTGAGATCCGTTCGACAGATCATGGAAGGGGAGGAGCAGCGATGACACGTGGCGATGACCGACGAGCGGAACTCATCGGCGCGGCGTTGGGTGGCGACCTCTCCGAGACGGAGCGTCGTGAACTCGATACGCTCCGGCGGACCGATCCACAGCTCGATGCCGAGCTCACCTCGCTGGGGCACCTGGCCTCGACGCTGGGCCGTACGAGTCTTCCCTGGCGAGCCGAGGACGAGGACCCACCGGCGGACCTCGGACGCCGGGTGTCGGCGATGGTCGCGGCGGCGGAGCCCGACAGCGCAGGTGGAACCGGCGGCGATCGTGGCGACGAGCTCGCGGCTCGGCGTCGCCCCCACGGTGTCCGGGTCGTCCTCGGCAGGACTGCCGCGGCGGTCGTCCTCGTGGCCACCGGCGCGGTCGGTGCGTTGGCCGCGCAACAGTGGACCCAGGCCCCGCCCGACGGCCCACCGGGCACTCTCGGTGCGGTGGAGCCGATCGCATTCGCCGGCCAGCCCGCCCAGAGCGAGATCACCGCACACGTCGTGGCGCACACGTGGGGTACCGAGACCCTGCTGGAGATAGACGGTCTTCGGGAAGGTGAGAACTTCGATGTGACCATCGTCGATACTGAGGGCAACAGCATCGCATCGGGCTCCTTCATCGGCACCGAGGTCACGGTCGAGTGCGCGATGAACGCCGCCATCCTCCGAGAGCAGGTCGCGCAGATCCGAATCGTCTCCGACGACGGCTCGGTAGAGGCCGCGGCAGAGCTGCCGCGCGTGGAATGACCGGACCGCCGGGTCGGTGTCGCGACTGACCCTCCACATCCCGCGCGGGGATGGCCACCCGAGGTGAGTCGATCACCGACCCTGGCGGGGGACCGCGGTGTAGACGGCGACCTCGTCGGGGATCCCCTTGGCCCTGGTGAGCCGGAAGCTCCTCTTGCGGCGCGTCGACACCCTGGACTCATCCAATCCGGGGAGGGTGGTCTCGCTGACGAGGAT
Organism: Dietzia sp.; assembly: GCA_046292305.1. Taxonomy (GTDB): domain Bacteria; phylum Actinomycetota; class Actinomycetes; order Mycobacteriales; family Mycobacteriaceae; genus Dietzia. The sequence continues at coordinate 90,577 of JBKBRA010000002.1, forward strand.
CTCGTCCGAGCCCGCCTTCTCCGCCAGCCTGGCGGCGATGTTGACGTCCACGCCGAGGTAGTCGCCACCGATCATGCGGGGGTTCCCGGTGTGGATGCCGGCGCGGATCCGGGGCCGCATGCCGGCCACCTCCACCCGGTCGAGCCCGGCAGAGCAGGCCACGACCGCGTCGAAGGCGAGCTGTGGCGACGGGAAGACCGCCATGAGCCCGTCGCCGAGGCGTTTGACCACGTGCCCGCGATACGCGCGCACCTCGGGCTCGGTGGCCGAGGCGACCTCTCTCAGCAGCCGTAGAGCATCCTCGTCGCCGACGCGCATGGCCCAGTTGGAGAAGCCGACGAGGTCGGTGAACACGATGGTCACCTCGCTCCCGCTGCCTCCCCGGCCCGTCCGTTGCGTCAGGGCGTGCCACACCTGCAATCCGCCCAGGGACAGCTCACGCGAGGCGGTGGGCTGCTCGTCGAACAGGCGGCCGGCCACCCGAGCAATCGTCCCCGCGCTGTCCCGGCCGGCGGCGGAGAGCGGATCGCCGAACCCGGAATCGCCGGGAAGGGCCCGCCGGGCGCGGCGCAACGCCTCGACCGCGGAGGGGTGCCTGTTGACATCGCGGGCGCCCGCTGCGACTCGGGCCGCGGACGCGCGCGCCCGCTCCCACCGAGGGTTCGACATGCCCTGAGCGTAGCCGGACCACCCCGAACGCACGCGCACCACAGGCAGCCTCCGGACGCTCGACCAACTGCGCAACCGAGCCAGTGCGGCGACCACCGGACCGGTTGTCGGACCCTCCCCCCTCGGGTAGAGCTGGGGGAGATCCGGCAAGCACACCGACGCGCAGCGTGCCCCACCGTGAGCCCGACCTCGGGGGTCAGGTTGACCACCAGAGGGAGCCACCATGCCCGACGTGATCTTTCCACTCGACCCCGACCGGTCCTTCGACCAGCAGGAGCTCATCGGCCACAGCCGGTGGCATCCCGAGATCCCGCCGGTCGCCACCATCAAGCCGGGTCAGACGGTCCGCGTGCACTGTCGCGAATGGTTCGACGGTGCCATCAGGAACGACGACTCGGCCGAGGACATCCTCCACGCCCCGTTCCACACGGGGCACAAGCTCAGTGGTCCCTTCGCGGTCGAGGGTGCCCGGCCGGGTGACCTCCTGGTCGTCGACATCGTGGCCATCGGCCCCACCTCCAGCGACGAGCTCGGGCCCCTCGCCGGCCAGGGCTGGGGGTACACGGGGATCTTCTCCCCGCGCAACGGCGGCGGATTCCTCGGCCACCATTTTCCCGACGCCTACAAGGCCGTCTGGGAGTTGGCCGGGGGACAGGCCACCTCGCGACACATCCCCGGGGTGAGCTTCACCGGCCCCACCCATCCCGGGCTCATGGGCACCGCCCCCTCCGCCGACCTGCTGAAGAAGTGGAACAAGCGCGAGGCCGCGCTGGTGGCCACCAAGCCGCTCCGCGTCCCCCCGCTCGCTCTCCCGCCGCTGCCCGACGGCGCCCTGCTCGGACACAGCCCGAGCGAGGACAGCGCACGGATCGCCGCCGAGGCCGCCCAGACCGCCCCGCCCCGCGAGAACGGCGGCAACCAGGACATCAAGAACCTGACCGCAGGCAGCCGCGTTTTCTATCCGGTGTTCGTCGACGGCGCCAACCTGTCGGTGGGCGACCTGCACTTCTCCCAGGGCGACGGTGAGATCACCTTCTGCGGCGCCATCGAGATCGGCGGGTTCATCGACCTGCACGTCGACGTCATCCCGGGTGGCATGGACACCTACAACGTCCGGGAGAGCCCGGTCTTCCTCCCCGGGGACTCCGGCCCGCGCTACGACCAGTGGATCTCGTTCAGCGGGATCTCGGTGACCGAGAAGGGAAAGCAGCGGTTCCTCGACCCCTATCTCTCCTACCAGCGGGCCTGCCTCAGCGCGATCGACTACCTGACAACATTTGGCTATACCCGTGAGCAGGCCTACCTCCTGATCGGCGCAGCCCCGGTCGAGGGCCACCTTTCCAGCGTGGTCGACATCCCCAACGCCTGCGCGACGCTGTACATCCCCACGGCGATCTTCGACTTCGACATCACCCCGGGGGCCGCCGGACCGCACCGGGTCGACCCCGGCCCCGGCGTCCCGCGGGCAGAGGGATCCCGGCTACCCGAGAACAAGGTCCTCCGCGCGGTCCCCAAGGACAAGCGCCGCCTGCTGCCCTCGGCCAGGCGGCTGGCCGGGCACGGGGTGCGCCCGCTGCGCGACGCCGTGCGGAGATTCGGGCGCTCGTCGGGTCACTAGCCCGTTATTCCGGCCCGGCCGGTCGTTTGGTTCACGCTGAACAAAACAGTTCTGTGTTCACGCCCTCTGTCGTTAGCTTCGTCTTCTGATGCCGACCGGCAGCCATGGCGAAAGTGGACACCACATGATCAACAGACGGACCATCTCGAGGCTGGGAACCAGCATCCTGGGCGTAGGGCTCACGGCCGTACTCGTCGCAGGATGTGGAGGCGCGGCCTCCTCCGGGGACGAGCTGTCGATCGTCGGCTTCGCCGTGCCGGCGGAGGGCAACGCCGCGGTACAGGAGGCGTTCGCCGAGACCCCGGACGGTGAGGGGGTCTCCTGGCTCACCTCCTACGGCGCGTCCGGGGACCAGTCACGGGCCGTGGTCAGCGGCCAACCCGCCGACGTCGTCCACTTCTCGGTGGAACCCGACGTGACCCGGCTCGTCGACGCAGGACTGGTCGAGGAGGGTTGGAACTCCGGTCCCAACAACGGATTCCTCACCGACTCCGTCGTGGTGCTGGTCGTGCGCGAGGGCAACCCCGAGAACATCACCGACTGGGAGGACCTGGCCCGCGACGGCGTCGAGATCGTCACCCCCAACCCGGGCTCCTCGGGCGCCGCGCGGTGGAACATCCTCGCCGCGTGGGCGTCGGTGCTGCAGAAGGGCGGCACGGAGGAGGAGGCCGCCGAGTTCCTCGAGGACGTGATCGGCAACGTCGCCGCGTTCCCCGGATCGGGCCGCGACGCCACCACCGCGTTCCTCGACGGCACCGGCGACGTCCTGATCTCGTACGAGAACGAGGCGATCCTCGGAAAGCAGCAGGGGCAGGAGTACGAGTACATCGTCCCGGACCGCAACCTGCTCATCGAGAACCCCGCGGCCGTGACCACCTCCGCGCCGGAGGCCGCGCAGAAGTTCCTGGACTACGCCCTCAGCCCCGAGGGACAGGCGATCTACGCGCAGTACGGCTTCCGCCCCCTTCGCCACCTCGCGGATCAGGTGGAGATCGGCGAGGTCGAGGGCGCAGCCGACCCTGCCGACCCGTTCCCCGAGGTAGCCGAGCTCTACACGGTCGACGGCGACTTCGGCGGCTGGAAGGCCGTCGCCGACAAGTACTTCGACGACGACGGGATCATCACCCGGATCATCCAGCAGTCCGGCCTGAACTGACGATGGCCACTGTCGTCTCGGCGTCCGCGCCCCTGCCCTCGACCAGCCTGTCGCCGACGTCGAACCCCCGGCGTCGGCGGCGCGCCCCCCGCACTACCCTGACCCGACCCGCCGGCGTCGCACTGGGCGTGTCGGTGCTGTGGTTCAGCCTGCTGGTGCTCATCCCGCTGTCCCTGGTGGTGATCTCCTCCGCCGAGGGTGGCTGGCAGACCTTCTGGACCACGCTGACCAACGTCCAGACAGCCAACGCCATCAGGCTCACGCTGCTCTCGGCGCTCGCGGCGACGCTGGTCAACATCGTGATCGGCACCCTGATCGCCTGGGTCCTGGTCCGAGACAGGTTCCCCGGCAAGCGGGTGATCGAGTTGCTGATCGACATCCCCTTCGCGCTGCCGTCGCTGGTCGCCGGACTGGTGCTGCTGAGCCTCTACGGGCCCAACAGTCCGATGGGTCTGACCATCGCGGGGACCCCGTACTCGGTCTTCCTGGCAGTGCTGTTCGTGACCCTGCCGTTCGTGGTGCGCACCGTGGAACCGGTCCTGCTCGAGCTCGACCCGCAGGTCGAGCAGGCCGCCCGGTCACTCGGCGCGTCCCGGGCCGTCACGTTCCGGCGGATCGTCCTGCCCACCCTGACACCGGCGATCGCCGCCGGGGCCACCCTGTCCTTCGCCCGGGGGGTGGGGGAGTTCGGCGCGCTGGTGCTGTTCACCGGCAACCGGCCCAACATCTCCGAGGGCGCCCCGATCCGAATCCAGAGCTATATCGAGTCGGACAACGTGGCCGCCGCCGCCACCGTCGCGGTGGTCCTGCTCGCGGTGGCGCTACTGGCCATCGCGGCGCTCGACCTCATCTCGCGAAGGGTGGCACGTCATGGCTGAGCTGGCCCCGTCCGCCGAGTCGCCGTCCACCGAGTCGCCGTCCACCGAGTCGCCGTCAACCGAGTCGCCGACCACCGAAGTCGAGACCACCGAGACGGTTCGGCGGCGCCGGTCGGTGCAGCCGTGGGCGGGTGTCCGCCTCGTCGTCGCCGTCACCTACCTGTTCCTCCTCATCGGCTGGCCACTGCTGATGATCGTCCAGCGGACGTTCTTCGACGGCTCGAACCACCTGGTCTCCGCCCTACAGAACCCGTCGGTGCAGAACGCTCTCCTCGTCACCCTCTCCAGCGCGCTGTGGGCGGTGGCGCTCAACACCGTATTCGGCATCACCCTGGGGATCCTTCTGGTGCGCCACGAGTTCCCCGGCAAGCGACTGCTCAACTCGTTCATGGACCTGCCGGTCTCCGTCTCGCCGATCATCGTGGGGCTCGCGCTGCTGCTGGCCTACGGTCCCGCGCACGGGTGGCTCGGCCGGCCGCTCGCGGAGATCGGCATCTCGGTGGTCTTCTCCTACACCGGCATCGTCCTGGCCGTCACCTTCGTCTCCCTCCCACTCGTCCTGCGTTCCGTGGTGCCGGTGCTGCAGGAGATCGGCGACGACCAGGAGACCGCCGCCCGCAGTCTGGGAGCCTCCGGCAGGCAGGTCCTGTGGCGCATCACCCTGCCCGCGATCAAGTGGGCGGTCGCATACGGCGTCGTGCTCACCTTCGCCCGGGCGATCGGCGAGTTCGGTGCCGTGCTGATCGTCTCCGGCGGCATCGTCAACCGCACCGAGACCGCGACGATCGCGGTCCAGCGGCTCCACCAGGGCTTCGACACCGGAAGCTCGTACGCCATCGGGTTCCTGCTCGCGCTGATCGCGGTGGCCGCACTCGTGATCGTCATGATCCTTCGACCGAAAGAGGACCCCCGTGGGGATTGAGATCTCAGGCGTCAGCAAGCGGTACGGAGACTTTGTCGCACTCGACGACGTCAGCCTGTCCGTGCCCTCCGGCGGACTGACCGCACTTCTCGGACCGTCCGGTTCGGGCAAGACCACCCTGCTGCAGATCCTCGGCGGCCTGGAGACCGCGGACTCCGGCACTGTCGAGATCGACGGCCGCGACACCACCGACGTGCCGGCACAGAAGCGGAACGTCGGCTTCGTGTTCCAGCACTACGCCGCCTTCAAGCACCTGACCGTGGCGAAGAACGTGGCCTTTGGCCTGGAGATCCGCAAGGTCCCCAAGCCCGAGATCCGGCGGCGCGTGGACGAGCTGTTGCAGCTGGTCCAGCTGGCCCAGTTCGGCGACCGGCTCCCGGCCCAGCTCTCCGGCGGGCAGCGGCAGCGGATGGCGCTGGCCCGCGCGCTGGCGATCGAACCCAGCGTCCTGTTGCTGGACGAGCCGTTCGGGGCCCTGGACGCCAAGGTCCGCAAGGAACTGCGCGACTGGCTTCGCCGGCTGCACGACGAGGTGCACGTGACCTCGGTGTTCGTCACCCACGACCAGGAGGAGGCCCTGGAGGTGGCCGACACGATCGTCGTGATCAACCACGGCCGGGTCGAGCAGGTCGGCACGCCGGAACAGTTGTACGACCATCCGGCCAACGAGTTCGTCTTCGGTTTCCTGGGGCCTGTCACCAGGCTGGCAGGGGTGCTCCTGCGTCCACACGACGTGCTGGTCTCGAGCGGTCCGGAGTCCGGTGGCCTTCCCGGGCACATCGTCCGCTGGAAGCGGATCGGGTTCGAGATCCGCTACGAGGTGGAACTCGACGACGCTCCCGGCGCGGAGCGGGTCCACGGTCAGCTGACCCGCACCGAGGCCACCGCGACCGGGATCGGACACGGGGACCGGGTGTGGGTGCGCGCGCACCCGGGTGCCGACGTGCTGCAGGCGCCATCGGCGTCGGGATCGGGTTCGGCACGGGCGCCGACTCCCGCGCGGGATGTCGTGAACGTCCGGGGCTGACCGGGACGTGACCGACCTGCTGGTCGCCTTTGCCGCGGGCCTGGTGATCGCGACCCTGACCACCCCGGTGGGCATCTCCGGCGCGGTGTTCCTGCTGCCGGTCCAGCTCCAGCTGCTGTCGGTCTCCAGCCCGCAGGTGACGCCCACCAACCTGCTCTACAACATCGTCTCCGCACCCGGCGCCCTGTGGAAGTTCCACCGACGCAGGTCGTTCGTCGGATCGGCCGACCTGACGGTGCGTCTGCTCACCGGCACCGTTCCGGGGGTGCTGCTCGGGGCCGGTGTCCGGGTGTTCCTGGCCCCCGGCGAGGACGTCGCGAGGCTGTTGGCGGTGGCTCTGCTCGCGCCGATCGGGTACTCACTGCTGCGTCCCCGCCGCCCGGGCGGCGGTGCGGGCGGGGCCGGCCCGCGCGCGGCGGGGGTCAGCCGTGACCCGCGCACCGCCGCGTTCGTGGTCGGCGTGGTCGGCGGCGTCTACGGCATCGGAGGTGGCTCGATCCTCTCTCCACTGCTGGTCGCCGGGGGACTGACCGTGGGGCTCGTCGCACCCGCCGCGCTTGCCACCACCTGGATCACCTCCGTGGTCGGCGCGACAGCGTTCACGGTGCTGGCGAGGTTCTCGACCGACACGGTCTCGCCGGCGTGGGGAATCGGCCTCGCCTGCGGACTGGGCGGGCTGCTCGGCGGCTATCTGGGTGTGGCGCTGCAACCGCGGATCCCTGAGCGCGGGCTCCGGACAGGGCTCGGAGTGGCAGCCCTCGCGGTGTCGGGCCTGTACGTGGCGCAGCTCGTGGTGTGATCGGCGGGGTGGCGGGGCGGGAGAGGCATCCCCCGGGGTGGACGGTCGTATGTCTGATGCCGACGACAATGGCGATGACCGACAACGGCGATGACCGACAACGGCGTGACCGACAACAGCGACGACTAACACGCCGTGACGAGGACGCATGGCGCCAGCGGGATCAGGTGGACGTATCCTGTTCGGGGTCCTGGGTGGAGGAGGGAAGTGTGTCCGAGAAGCATCCCGATGATCGCTTCCCGGCCGACGGTCTCGCTGCTCTGGCCGCTGCCGGGCGGCCCTTCCGCGCGTCCTCGCCCGGGGTGATCATGGTCGTGCTGGACCACTCCGGCGGACTCGTCGCCGCCCGGGGGTTCTCTCAGGCCGCCGCGATCGGGACGGCGGTGCTGGACGCGCTACGAATTGCCCTCGGCGGCCGGGCCGTCGTGCTTCCCGGTCCGTGCGGCCGGGCCCCGGTGGTCCTGTTCGATACCGACGTCCACGATCCGAGAGGCCTGGTGGCGGCGTCGCAGGACCAGCTCACCCGTCCCCTGTGGATCGCCGGGGAGGAGCACTTCGTTCAGTCCCGTGTGGGTCTGGCCACCGCGGCCGTGGTCGGGACCGCCGACCTCGACGTCCTCGTCCGGGCTGCGTTCGGGGCGGCACACGTGGCGATGGAGACCGGAGTTCACGTCCACGAAGCCACGGACTCCCTCCTGGCGGAGATCCGTCGGGAGGCGGAACTGAGGACCGCGATGGCACGTGCTGTCCGCGGGGACTTCGAGTTGCACTACCAACCCATCGTCGACCTGACGACAACCCGGGTCCGCGGGTACGAGTCCCTTCTGCGGTGGCGTAGCGGCGACGAGTTGCTCGCCCCGCCTGCGTTCCTCGCCGCCGCCGAGGAGGCGTCGTTAATCCTGCCCATCGGACGGGATGGGACGCGCACCGCGCTGGGGCAGGTCGCCCGATGGAACGAGGAGCGAACCGCCGAACCGTTCTTCATGTCGGTCAACTACTCCGCCCGTCAGCTGTCCGATGCACTCCTGCTGCCGCACATCACGCGTGTGCTGGAGGAGCGTGGACTCGAGGCGTCGACTCTCTGGGTCGAGATCACCGAGCGGGACCTCATAGATTTCGACTCCCCGGCCGCCCGGACGATCGAGGAACTGGCCGATCTGGGCTGCGTGATCTGCGTGGACGATCTGGGCACCGGTTTCGCCGCGTTGCGCTATCTGGCGGATCTTCCCGTCAGCGTCGCCAAGGTGGATCGCTCGCTGGTGTGTGCCGTCACCGGGGACCCGTCGATCCGGAGCATCGTGGGCGCGGTCTGCGACATCTCACGGTCGCTGGGAATCGACACGGTCGCCGAGGGCGTCGAGCGCTCGGACCAGATCCCGATGCTGCGCGAGCTCGGCTTCACCCACGCCCAGGGTTTCCACTTCGGCCGCCCCGCTCCGGCGGCCGACGTCGCAGCAGTCTGAGGCAAGACTGAGAGCCCTGACGGGCGACGATTCGCATCTGTCACGCTCGCGGGCCATTTTCAACTTTCGGTTGATCTATCAGTCAAGATATTCTAATGTTAACCGTGTAGATAACCGGTGCGAGATTGAGAGTGACCGGTGTGCAACCCGATTCGTGGAGCATGCCCATGCAGTGCTTTATCGGCCTGGAGTCCGGTCCTGTTAGCACTTACGCAACCGAGCCGCGGGCGATGCCCGGGGAGGGGTCGATATGCGGGTCCTGATCAGCGGGAGCCAGGGTTATCTGGGAACCGTCACCGCGCAGGTGATCACTGCTGCGGGACACGAGGTCACCGGCCTCGACACCGGGTTGTTCGCCGGGTGCGTGATGGGAGCGGGCCCGATCGACCCCCCGACGCTCGCGACCGATCTGCGGGACGTGACCGCAGCCGACTTGACGGGGTTCGACGCGGTTATCCATCTCGCGGCGCTGCCCGGTTCTGCATGGGATCCCACTAATCGTGAGGTCGTTCGGCACGTCAACCACCTCGCCGCGGTGCGCCTGGCACTGGCGGCCAAGGATGCCGGGGTGGGTCGATACCTGTTCGCCTCCACGTGCGCGGTGTACGGGGAGAGGCGGGAGGAGCCCGTCACCGAATCGGCGCCTCTGCGCCCTCTCACCGCCTTGGCGGAGTCCAAGCTGCGGGTGGAGGAGGAGGTCTCGGAACTGGCCGATTCGGATTTCGTCCCTGTGTTCCTGCGCCTGGCCAGCACTTTCGGATTCTCTCCCCGGTTCCGATCCGACAGACTGCTCAACCTCATGGTGGGCGACGCGGTGTTCTCCGGTGAGGTGGCCGCACCGCTCGGTGAGAACACACGGCGGCCGATGGTGCATGTGCGGGACGCTGCCGACGCATTCCTCAGGTGCCTCACCGCTCGGACGGAAGTCGTGGACTGCGCGGCGTTCAACGTGGGCAGCGAGAGCAACACGGTCACCGGTACCGAGATCGCTCGTGCGGTGGTGGCCGAGGTGCCGGGCGCGACGCTCGGCGGGACCCGAGTAGGCGTCCCCGTCCCCGGGCCCGGCCGGGTCGACTTCGGGGCGATCCGCCGGGACCTCGGCTTCGAGGCCCGATGGGGGATCGCCGACGGCGTCGCCGAACTGCACCGTGCCTATGTGGGGTCCGGGGTGGGCGCTGATGACTTCTTCTCCCGGTACTGCCGTCGAAGACGCCTGCGCGCGATGCGGGAGTCGGGAGAGCTCGACGACGACGTCCGCCGACAGGGGGTACTGGCATGAAGGTTCACGGTCGAGAGGTCGCCTCGAGCACTGGCAGACGACTCCGCCTCTCGAGACGCCGAGTTGATGTCGTGCTGGCGCTGATCGACACGGTGGCGTTGGTTGCGGTGATGTTCGTTCTGCTGGACTCCGTGTCGGGTGCGGTGGCAGCCGCACTCGCGGTGGTCCTGACCGTGGAACTGTCGGGCAACTACCGTTCACTCATCACGTTGTCCGTGCTCAACGACGTCCCGCGGCTCGCCGGCGCCTCGCTCGTCAGCGCGCTCGTGGTGGAATTCGCCGCCGGGGGAGACGACCCGATCCGGCATCTCGTCGTGATGGCCGCCTGCATCGTCGCGTCGCTTGTCACGATCCGCGCCCTCTACTACACCGTCATCCGCCGTCGTAGACTGTCACCGGCAGCCCGGCGTCGCACCGTCATCGTGGGGGGCGGCCTGGTGGCCTCCGAGCTCCTCGACAGCATCCACCGGTTCCCCGAACTCGGTCTGGAACCGGTGGCGGTGATCGATTCCGACCCGCTACTGGGCTCCGACCGTCTGCCGGTGCCGGTCCTCGACAGGCCACTGCGCGACGTGGTTGAAGAGATGGACGTGCAGACGGTCATCGTTGCCTTCCGGAACCGTCCGGACTCCTCGCTGGTCTCCCCCCTACGGCAGTGCGATCAGCTCGACTGCGAGATATTCCTGGTTCCTCGGCTGTTCGAGTTCGTCCACCTCAACTCCGACATGGACCGTATCCACACCATCCCGCTCATCCGGGTGCGGCGGCACATCTACCGGACCTGGTACTGGCAGACCAAGCGCGTGTTCGACGTCTCTGTGGCCGGCTCCGCCCTGATCTTGCTCTCACCTCTACTCGTCCTCACCGCGTTGGCCGTCAGCGTGTCGGACCGCGGGGCGCCGATCCTGTTCCGCCAGATCAGGGTAGGCCGAGACGGCCGTGAGTTCACTCTCTACAAGTTCCGGTCGATGCGCCCGGTCGCGGCCACGGCCTCCGACATCGATTGGCATCCCGAGGACCGGATCGGACCGATCGGGCACTTCATCCGCAAGACCTCCATCGACGAGTTGCCCCAGTTGTGGAACGTCGTGCGAGGGGACATGTCGCTGGTTGGGCCGAGACCCGAGCGCCCGCACTTCGTCGAGCAGTTCGCCCGCACCGTCCCCTCGTACGGAGACCGCCACCGGGTGACCGTCGGACTCACCGGATGGGCTGCGATCCACGGGCTCCGTGGCGACACGAGCATCGGGGATCGTGCGCTCTACGACAACTTCTACATCCAGAACTGGTCGGTGTGGCTGGACATCAAGATCCTGTTGCTGACCGTCAAGGCGGTCGTCGCGGGAGCCGGTTCGTGAGCTGGCCGCCCGGTTTCGGCGTCAGTCGGTCAGGTCGGTCGCGGGCTACGGGCGCAGCTCGAGAATGCGGACGACAGTGGAACCCCCACTGCCACAGGGGTGGTGAGATTTCCTGAGATGCTGCGCCGGCACTCTTCCGCCCCAACAGGAACATTTTTCGCCCTGACCACGGGTTTCGCAGCGTTTCCAGCAATCCCAATCGGCGCGAGCTGGTGTCGCCGACGCGCGCGCCCGACTACCATCCCTCTATGGGCGAGGCACTCTGGGAGCGGTTCGACGCCCGGTCCGCCGCCGTGCTCGCGAGCACCAGCGGTGCGTTCTTCCTGCCGATCTTCGCCTTCGCGAGCCCGGAGTTGGTACGCCCCGGTGCCATGCCGGCACTCGTGGTGGTGTGGCTGTACACCCTCGCGTCGTTCGCGTTCACACTGCGCGCAGGACGCTTGAACGACTCGCAGTTCGCGGTGATCGGTTTCTGCGGGATGGTCGGCGTCGCGGTCTCCGCCTTCGTGGTGACCGACCCGGCGGCCGCGCGGGCGATCGTCGCACTCCTGTCCGCCATACCCGCGATCGCCGCGATGGCCTCGACGAAGCGGGTGACGCTCTTGTTCACCATCGTGGCGATCGTGTTCGCCGTCGTCCTCTCGGTCTACTGGTCCGCGTCGAACGCCGCGCAGCTGGTGGCCGCCGGTGCGGCGATCCTCACCGTCTGCGTGCCGATCTTCATGGTGGCGGTCCTGCGCAGCTCCCTGGAGTTCGCGATGGAGAAGGTCTCGCGGCTCGGCGAGGTCGATCCTCTCACCGGTGCGTTGAACCGACGTGGTCTGGTCAGGCGTCACGCCCGGGTGTTCGACCGTTGCAGCCGGAGCGGCGAGGCGGTGGGCTTCCTGCTCATCGACATCGACCACTTCAAGGAGGTCAACGACAGCCTCGGTCACGCGGCGGGAGACAAGGTACTGGTGGACTCGGTGCGCACGATCACGAACGCCGCTCCGGCCCACAGCCTGGTCAGCAGGATCGGCGGCGAGGAGTTCGTGGTCATGTGCGGGGTCGACAGCGTCGCGGACATGAGTGCCGAGGCTTCCCGGATCCGCGCCGCTGTCGCGGAGGAGGGGCAGGTGACGGTGAGCGTCGGAGCCGTGTTCGCCCCTGTCGAGCGGGCGTACGACGGACTCCCCAACATCTCCGAGATCATCGACGCACTCACCCGGCAGGCGGACCGCAGCGTGTACCGGGCGAAGGGCCACGGTCGCGATCGGGTGATCATGCAGACCGCGCCCACCATCCACTGGCACCCCGGCGTCCCGGCCGAGTCGCCCGGCCACCAGGTGGATCTCTCGGACAACACGGGGCTGAGGTCACTCGTGAACCGCGCAAGAGACCGTCAACTACAGGCCCCGGAACCGGGCGAGGCCAGGGGAGCGTAGCGCCGGTCAGCGCACCGGCCCGGCCAGTGCCGCTTTCTCTTGGTGGACCCAGTCCGGTCCCCAGTCCTCACGAATCGCCGTCCACAGCTCGTCGCCGCGGTCGCGGTCCAGACGAATCACACTCTGTCCCCCGACCTGATCGGGTCCGGACACCGGTGCGGTCGTGAAGGTCAGGTCGGACGGTTCGAGATAGCGCAGGGAGAGAACGAGGTCCCGGAGCTCGTCCATGCTCCACTCGTCATCGAGCGCGATCGAGTCGGATACCGCGTCGACCAGCTGAAACAATGTGATCGGGTCGTGCGACCTGGTCTCCTCGATGAGATCGGCCATCAGCGCACGGAGCAGGTTCTGATGTCGGCGTACCCGGTCCAGGTCGCCGTTCGGCAGCCCGTACCGCTGACCGACATAGTCGAGTGCTCCGGCGCCGTCCAGGTGGTGAGGGCCCGCCGTCCACGTGATGTCGCGGGCGCTGTCGTGAACGGTGTCCGGAACATGAACGGTGACCCCGCCGAGTGCGTCGGTCAGCGACTGGAAGCCGTCACCGTCGATCATCATCAGGTGGTCGATCCGGATCCGGGTCAGCTCCTCCACAGTCGAGACCGCCAGTGCGGGGCCGCCCAGAGCAAGTGCCGAGTTGATCTTCCCCTGACCCCGGCCGGGCAGGTCCACCCAGGAGTCCCGCGGGATCGACACGACCATCACCGACGACCGGTGCGCGGGGACCCGCACCAGCATCACCCCGTCGGTGCGGCCGTGCCGCTCGGTGTCGGGGTGCCAGTCCTCGCCGAGCAACAGGATCGTCAGTTCTTCCGGTTCAGTCGGAGGGCGGGGGGCCTCGGAGGGGAATGCGGAACCGATCCGCGCGACCTCCCGGTCCACGTTGTGTCCGAGATGCCAGACCGTGAGCACGGCCGCGAATCCCAGGGTCACGACGATCACCATCGACCCGAGGACGACGGACACCGATCGGAACATCGTCGGCCCCTATCCGACCGAGAAGGCCTGGTCGTACCGACCCATCACCGCGTCCCGGGAATACGCGCGGGCGAAGTGTGTGAGGGCCGCCTCGGAGATCCCGGCGTTGTAGGACCGGTCTCCCAGCGACAGCAGGTGAGCGGCGAACTCGCCGGGGGAGTCACCGACCAGCAGGCCGGTTCCTTCGCAGCTGTCGATACCGTGCGCCCCGATCGGAGTGGAGACCACGGGCACGCCGTGGCCGAGCGCCTCGATCACCTTCAGCTTGATGCCTGATCCGAATCGCAGGTGGTTGACCATCGCTGTGGCCGAGGCGAGCGCCTTCCCGAGGTCGGGGACGAATCCGGCGAAGGAGACGGAGTCACCGTGGGCGGCTGCCGCCGCGACCAACCCGTCCCGTGGTGACCGGCCGATGATCCGCAATCGGGCACGTGGGTCGGCGGCCAGGACGAGTGGCCACACGGAATCCAGGAACGACCGCACCCCGTCGTCGTTGTGCGGGAGCGAGAGTTGTCCCAGGAACACGTAAACGGGGTGGTCGGACGGTCGACGTGGTAGCGCGTTCGGCTCGCGGAGCAGGGGCGGGACCGACATGATCCGGTCCTCGCCGAACCCGGTCCGTGCCCGCAGGGTGCGCGCCTCCGGTTCGCTGATGAGCAGGGCCCGGTCGAGTCTGCCGGGTATCCGGTCCTCGCCGCGCCGGACCAACCGCCGCTCCACGGCCAGCAGGGTCTGCCACCCGCGGCGATGCTCGGCGATCGGACGCAGCGACGACGGAACGAACGCGGCGAAGTTGCCCAGGGGTGCGATGTCGATCTCGGGGTGCCGGGTCGCGGTCCGCAGCATGGTCGCGTAGCGCTCGGAGAACAGGTCGTCGAGGTAGCAGATCCGCAGCGCCGCCCCCGTCTCCTCCGCATACTGCGCCATCCGGAGGGTGTCGTAGACGATCACGTCCGGTCTCACCTGTTCGAGCGCCTGACGGATCCCGGCGCCGGTCCGTGGAGAACGCAGCAGTGACTCCTGCAGACTGGCCCGCCCGGTGGTCGTGCGGGTGAGTACCTGCCACATCGCCTCACGGGTCCGCGGTTCCGGCACGGTGGTCACGGGTGTCGGGAAGGACCCCTCGAGAGGGCCCACGTGGACGTAGTGGACGGAATCGGGTCCGTGACGGTCCGCGAAGTACTCCAGGAGACCGGCGAGTACGACCTTCTTCCCCGCGTCCGAGGGGAAGGGGTTGACGGCGCTGACCACTGCGATTCGACGAGACAAGCTCAGTCAGCCCCTCACTTTGTCCGGGTGATCCCCGTGTGCCCGGAGAATTGATCGTTCCCCGTTCAGCATAAGCGGTCTATCATGTTATCAGCGAACCGCCGCGGGTTCCGAGTTGTGACGCACGTGAAGCTCAGTTGATTCTCAGAACTAGCAGTGCACGTCACTCGCAGTGCACGTCGGAGGCCCCATGGACGGATCCACCACCGCGACGCCGGATACCGGTCGGCAGTCGGCGTGGAACTACGTCGTGTTCACGCTCAGCAAGTCCTCGACGCTGATCATGATGATCGTCCTGGCCCGGCTGCTGGAACCGGCGGAGTTCGGTCTGTTCGCGTTCGCCCTCCTCGTGGTCAACCTCTTCGACTACGTCAAGGACCTCGGGTTCGGCGCGTCCGTGGTCCAGTCCCGTAGGCCCTGGGCGGAGATCGCACCCACCGGCCTGGTCGTCACCGTGGCGACCGGGGTTCTCGCCGCCGCGGCGCTCGTAGTGGCCGCGCCTCTCCTTGCGGAGGTGGCGGACCGGCCGGACCTCGCGGCCCCGGTGCGCGCGTTGGCGGTGGCCCTGGTGATCTCGGCCCTCGGCGTCATCCCACAGTCGGCACTACGCAGACGCCTGGACTTCCGGGGACGACTGATCCCGGAGGCGGGTGGCGCCGCCGTCAAGACCGTGTCCGCGATCGCGCTGGCGTTCGCCGGCCAGGGCATCTGGAGCCTGGTGTACGCACAGATATTCGGCGTGGCCGTGACCACGGTGCTGTACTGGCGAGCCGGCGGGGCGGGCCTCGGGAAAGGGTTCGACCGCACGGTGTTCGGTGAGCTCCTCCGGTTCGGTCTCCCCGTCTCGGCGGTGACGATCGTGGCCTACGGGATCTACAACGTGGACTATCTGGCGATCGGGGCCCGTCAGGGGGACGAGGCCCTGGGCATGTACACGCTTGCCTACCGCGTGCCGGAGTTGCTCGTACTCAACCTGTGCATCGTGGTCAGTGACGTGCTGTTCAGCGCGCTGTCCCGGCTCCAGGACGATTCCGAGGCGCTGGTCCGTCACTACCGCGACGCGGTCGGCTGGGTGATCGCGCTGGCCGCCCCGGTCGGACTCGGACTGATGGTGGTCGCCGACCCACTGATCCGCACCCTCTATGGCCAGCGGTACGCGGACGCGGCGCCGATGCTGGCCCTGATCAGCCTGTTCGCCGTGGTCTACGCCACGTCCTTCCACACCGGTGACGTCTTCAAGGCCATCGGTCGGCCCGGCATCCTCACCGCCCTGAACGTCGGGAAGCTCGTGGTGATGGCCGGTCCGGTGTGGTGGGCGGCCGGGCACGGAGCGGTCGCGGTGGCCGCCATGTTGGTCGCGATCGAGCTGGTCAGCTCGGGTCTGCGGCTGTGGGTCCTCACCCGGGTGACCTCGTCACCGCTGCGGCCCCTGCTGGGTTCCATCCTGCGTCCGCTGCTCGCGGCCGTGGCGATGGCGGCCGTGGTCTGGCTGTTGTCTCTGCTCACGGAGGGCCTCCACCCGGCGGTCGCACTGGTGGTGCTCGTCCCCGTCGGAATGCTGGTCTACCCACTGGCGCTGCGGGTCACCGCCCCGGTCCTGTTCTCCACCGGAGTCGGCCTGATCCGCCGGGCCCGCGGCACCACGCTTGGCCGTACGCGTACCGACCTCACGAGGAGCAACCGATGAACAGGCAGAGACGACGGGCGTGGATCGTCGCGGTCACCACACTGATCGGAGCACTCGCCGGCGTCGGGGTGGGAGCCGTCTGGACCGGTGACGCCGCCCGCTACGAGTCCACCGCCACGGTCGCGATCGTCCCGTTCCCCGGCCTCCCCGAAGACCTCTCGGCCGACTTCTGGCAGGTGCTCAGCGAGGGGCAGGTGGTCCGGACCGCGGCGATGATCTACAGCAACGGCGAGTGGGCCGCTGCAGCCGCGGAGGAACTCGGGGTGCCGGGGGAGGAGGTCGAACTCTCGGCCAGCGCACTGGTGGACACCACGTTGGTCCGGGTCAGTGTGGTGTCCGGTTCCTCCGCGACATCTGACGCGGCCCTCGCGATGGTCCTCGGCTCGGCGGGCACCGCTGCGGCGGACATTCTGCAGCCGTTCGTCATCAGCGAGGCCTCCGTCCAGCCGGCAGAGGAGGCACGATCCGGCGCGACCCTGCAGTTGATCGGGGCCGCGACCGTGTCCGGTGCCCTTGTGGGGGCCGGCACGGGGCTGGTGTTGGCCGGGATCCGCCGCCGGGATGACGGTGGCGGGGACGCCGAGCCTGACGAGGTCCACCCCGGTGACGCCGACCGCCACGACCCCGACCGCCACGACCCCGACCGCCACGACCCCGGCCGCCACGAGGCGGGCCCCGGTGACGCCGACAGCCGCGACCCCGTCGCCGGCCGCCACGCCGCGGGCACCGGCCCCGCTCCCGGGTGAACCCGCCATGACCGCGACCGTGGCTCCTCCCACCTCCCCGGCCCCGACCTCCGGGGCGAGCCGTTCCGAGCGGCCCGGCGTCGGGGACCGGTTCTCGCCATCCGCCGCCCTGGGCGTCGGGTTGATCGCGGGCGGGGTGGTACTCCTCGTCGGCCTGGTGGTGATGGACCTGCCACCGGAGCGGGCGGTGGTCGCGGGTGTCATTGCAGGCCTGTCGATGTGGTGCGGGGTGGCCCGGCCGGTCGTGGTACTGGCGGTGGCGGTGGTGGCCGAGGTGACCAACCTGCCTGGGATCGCTGCGGAGCTGGGCGTACCCGGACTGTTCCAGGGACTGCTGGTGCTGGCCACGGCGGCGCTCCTCGCGGTCCTGCGCGGCGAGGGGGCCCGGCGACGGATCGGCCCCCACGCCTGGTGGTGCGTGGCCTTCCTGGCCGCCTACCTGGCCACCCAGGCCGTGAGCATCATGGTGACCACGGACCGCGCCGCCACCGTGACGGCGGTCGACCGGCTCGCCGTGGACTGCGTCTTCCTCGCGGTGATCCTGATGCTCGCCGTCGCCACGGACAGCGGGTGGCGGGTGGCCGGCGCCGTCGTCGTCCCACTCGCACTCCTCTCGGCCCTCTCGGTGGTCAACCTGGTGCTGCTGCATGGAGCCTCCGACATGATGGGGTTCTCCGTGGTCACCCAGGCCTCCGGCCAACTGACCACCACCGTCAGGTTCGGCGGACCCCTGCCCGACTCCAACTTCTGGGGCCGGCACCTGGTGCTCGGCCTTCCGCTCGCGGTTGCGTTGGCGTTGCGCGCGCACCGCGCACGCCGCCGGGTGTCGACCGTGCTGTGGGGCGCGGCGGTGGCTGTCCTGCCGGTCGGGATGTACCTCACGCAGTCGCGCGGTACCTATCTCGCGGCGGTCGTCGGCATCGTCGTCTTCCTCCTCCTGGCCGACCGGACGGTGCGGATGCGGGGACTCTGGCTCATCCCCGCCGCTGCCTGCCTCGTGCTGCTCCCTGGTGTCGGCGACCGCTTCCTCGCCCTGGCGCAGGACCTGAGGGCCGACACGGGTATCGCCGGGGTGGACCCCTCTGTCCTCGGCCGGTCGGCCGCACAGGAGATCGCGTGGATGATGGCCGCCGAGCGGCCGCTGACCGGCTACGGGCTGGGCAGCTACACCGGCCTCGTGCCGGAATACGCGGACCGGGTGCCGACATCCGTTGCCGAGCCCACCAACGCGGCGCACAACCTGTACGCCGAACTCGCCGCCGAGACCGGCATGATCGGCGTGTCCGGCTGGGCGGTGTTGGTCCTGGGCGTCGGCGGGCTCGTCCTGCACCGCTTGCTCGGCACGCGCGATGTCGACCTGAGACGCCTGGCGGCGGCCGTCCTCGGTGGACTCGCGGCCTGGTCGGCGGCGAGCGTCTTTCTCCACCTGGCCTATTTCCGTACGTTCGGGCTGCTCGTGGTTGTGGCGGCGGTGATCTGCTCACAGAAAGAGGAGGATCTCCGCCGGGTCGGGGACCAGGAAGCGAGGCGCGCGCTCGTGTGGGCGGCGCCGGTCGTGCTCTTGTCGGTCCTCACCACCGTCGGGACCGCGTCGGCGCTCGGCCGGGACGAGGTGAGGGCCTCCGCGCAACTGGTGGTGGTGCCGCACGGCACCTCCGGTGCGCTGTCCGCATGGCCGATGGACGTCCGGTCGCGGCAGGTCATCATGCCGACCCTGGCCGCGCTCTTCGACCCGGGCATCCCGGACACCCGGTTCATCGGAGACCCGGTGCGCGGGGTGGTGACGGTCCGCGTTACCGCGACCGACCCGCTGGCCGCCCGCTCGATGCTCCTGACGGCGGAGGACGCCGCGCGGGACCGTCTCGACTCGTTCGGGATGGCATCCGACTTCCGGGTGGTGCCCCTCGGGACCCCTCACATCACCCGGGGCCGGGACCACCCGCCGTCGGTGATCGCCGCCTCGGCGGTGGCCGGAGTGGGCGTGCTGTCGTTGGGCTGGCTCGCCGCGCGGAGGCGGGTCGATCGACCACGAGGACAGCCACCCGTGGGACCCCGGACACCGAGTGATCCCCACGCAGCGAGGAGTGTCCCATGACGGCACGTCGAATCGTCCTGGTCGAGTTCTCGCCCTCGGGCGGCCTGTTCCACTTCGGTGTTCGCCTGGGGACGTCCCTGGCCGAACGCGGCGAGGAGGTGATCCTGCTGACCGGGCCGGACCCGGAGATCGAGCGGACCGTCCCGGGGATGGAGATCCGGCCGGTGCTGCCCACGTGGCATCCGGCGACGGGATCCTCGTCGTCCACGGTGGCCCGGATCGGTCGACGCGGCACCCGGGCGTTGCGCCTGGTCGCGGCGTGGTGCGTGCTGGCCGCCCACCTCGTCAGGCTGCGCCCCGACGTGGTGTTGTGGTCCAACTGGCGATTCGGGTTCGAGCCCCTGTTCGTGGTGGCCATCACGCGGTTGCTCCCGCACACGGTGTTCGGGATCGTCTCCCACGAACCCCTCCCGCGATCGGACGCCAGGGACACGAGCACCCCCAGGAGCGGCCGAGTGCTCCTGGCGGCATTCTCCGCCGCGTGGCGCCGGATGGACGTCGTCTACGTCCTGGGGGAGAGCGCTCGGCGGGTGGTACTGGAGAACTGGGAGCCCCGGGGGGAGGTGGTGGTGATTCCACACGGTCCGGTCTCGGTGTTCGGCGATTTCGACCGCACCGCCTCCGCGGCCCGGACCGAGCGCACTGTCCTGTTCTTCGGTACCTGGACCCGGTACAAGGGGATCGAGCAGCTCCTGCACGCGTTCGGTGAGGTCCGCCGGTCCGTCCCCGACGCCCGGCTGGTGCTCGCGGGGGCGGTGAGCGCGGACCTGGACGCCGACGCGGTCACCGGACTCGCCGAGTCGGTCGGCAACGTCGACCTGCGGCCCGGGTACGTGGACGCGGCCGAGGTGCCGGAACTGATCCGTGGCTCGCGAGTGGTGGTGACCCCGTATCTGCGGGCAAGCCAGAGCGGCGTCATCCACCTGGCGTTCAGTCACGGCCGCCCGGTGGTGACCACGGGCGTCGGTGACCTCGCCGAGGCGGTCGACGACGGCGAGACCGGGCTAGTGGTCCCCCCGGGGGACGTTTCCGCGCTCGCCGGGGCCATCTCGCGACTTCTCCTGGACCCTGCCCTGGCGGAGCGGCTGGGGTGCCGCGGGTACGAGGGACTAGCCGGTACGGGGGAGGAAGCGGCGCGGAGGGTGTCGGAGTCCCTCGACCGGTGTCGACCGGGGCCGGGTGACGACCGATGACGACGCGCGCGCGGCGTTGGGCCCCGCTGATCCTGTCCGCGCTGCTCGCGGTGGCCCTGGGACTCGCCCTCACGGTGGGGGTGCGCGTCTGGGCCGAGTCGGGGTCCGGGTCGCAGTCCGGACCGGGGCCGGTCCCGCCACCGGCCCACTGGGCGACCGCGGCGGTGCCCTTCCACCCCGACAGTCCGTTCCGCACGCCCGTACCCGCGGGCGCGATGATCGATCCGGCCAGCGCGGCGGTCACCTCCCACCTGAGCGGGGAGGGACGCGTCTACGCCTCGCTAGTGGAGTTCGGGATCCCGGTCTACACCGCCGACGAGCAGACCCCGCGGCACGAGGTGACCTGCCTCCGGACGCAGTGGGGTCCCTGCCCGTTCTCCCGCGGTCCCACGCCGATCCCCGACGACGCCCGGCCGCACACCGGATCCGACGGGGCGATGGTCGTGGTGGACGAGCGCGCGCAGCTGTCCTACGAGTTCTGGCAGGTGAGGCGTCAGGGGACGGGGTGGATCACCTCGTTCGGTGCAGTCAACCCGCTGGGCGGAAGCGGCTGGGGCGGGGCCGCCACGGGCTCGGGCGCCTCTCGCCTGGCGGGGATCGTGCGCCTGCACGAGATCGAACGGGGAGTGATCGACCACGCGTTGGCCCTGCAGTCCGACAACGCGTGCGCCCGGGTGTTCAGGGCTCCCGCGATCAAGACGGACGGTCGCTCAGATCGCCCGGACTGCGTCCCGGAGGGGTCCAGGCTCCGGTTGGACCCCTCCCTCGACCTCGATCTGCTCGACCTGCCCCCCGCGCAGCGCGCGGTCGCCCGCGCGTTCCAGGTCTACGGCGGATACGTGGTGGACGTGGGTGGGGCTCCCCTGAGCATCAGTTTCGAATTGGCGCCGGACGCGGACGGAATGTACCCGGGCGCCGTGTACCGGGACGCCGGACTGCGCTGGGACTACGACGGGCTCGGGCAGATCCCGTGGGACCGGCTCCAGCTACTAGCGGAGGAGGACCGGTGAGAATTCTCGTCCTGATCGACGGCTTCCGGCTGGGTGGTGCGGAGACCCTGCTCATCCCCTTCGCGGCAGCCGCCCGTGACGCCGGCCTCGAGGTGGACCTGGTGAGCGTGGCACCGATGGAGGTCGCGGCCCCGGGGGTACTGGACCAGTACGAGTCCGCGGGGCTGGCGGTTCACTCCCTGGGGATCCGGCACCTGCGCCAACCCGGCGCGATCCCACGCCTGGCCCGGTACGTCCGGGTACACGAATACGACGTGGTGCACGCTCACCTGGCCATGGCGATCACGCTGGCGGTGCCGGCCGCCCGGCTCACGAGACGACCGGTGGTGGCCAGTTTCCACACCCTGGCCCCCCGGTACGAGGGCCGGGCGCGCCTGCGGGAGCGGCTGGCCGTCCTCGCCGCCTCACGGTCGGACGCCGTGCTCTTCGCGTCCCGAGCCTCCCTCGACACCTACGCCGATCTCCACTACTCGGGCGCGGCACCGGGGAACTGGCAGGTGGTGCACAACGGGATCGATGTGACCGGCTTTCGCCCCGGGGCGGCCGACGTGGACGTGCGACGTGAACTGACCGGCGGGCGGGACGGATTCCTCGCCGTCCTGCCCGCCGCGTTCCGGAAGCAGAAGGGCATCCCCCACGCGATCTCGGCGTGGAAGCGGGTCGTCACCGGTCGCCCCGATGCGGTGCTGGCCCTGGTGGGTGGGGGCGACGAGGAGCCGGTGCTGCGGGCTGCGGTCCACGAACTCGGTCTCGAGGAGTCCGTGGTCTTCGCCGGTGTCCGCACCGACATGCCCGCGGTGTACCGCGCCGCGGACGTTGTGCTTCTGCCGTCGCTGGTGGAGAACCTGCCGACCGTGCTCATCGAGGCCGGTGCGGTGGGGCGTCCGGTGGTGGCGACGACGGTGGGTGGCATTCCCGAGATCGTGCTCGACGGCGCAACCGGTCTCCTGTGCCCGCCCGCCGACCCGGGCGCGATGGCCGAGCGGATCCTCATCCTGGCCGGGGACCCGGAGCTACGCGCCGACCTCGGCTCGGCGGCGACGTTCCGCATCCGGGGCGGGTTCTCCGCCGAAGCGTGGGTAGCCCGGCTCGGCGAGATCTATCAGGAGGTATCGCGGTGACACCAGCACGGATCGACTACCTGGTGTCGCGGTTCCCGCGCACCTCGGAGACGTTCATCGTCCGCGAGATCGACGCCCTCGCCCGCGGTGGTACCCACGTCGGCACCATCCGTTCGCTCTTCCCCTCCCCGGACACCACGGTGCACCCCGTGGCCGCCCGTTGGCTCGACCGCGTCTGGCGGCCGGGCATCCGTCAGGCGGCGGGAGGTGCGGCGTGGGCGCTGCGCGCTCACCCCGCCCGGTTCGCTCGGTTGTTGGCCGAGGTCACGACGGATTTCCACCGCTCGCCGCGGATGCTCTTGCGCGCCATGGCGACCCTCGTGGTGGCCACCGCGCACGCCCGGCAGCTCTCGCGGGCCCCCGATGTGCACCTGCACGCGCACTACGCCACCTTCCCCCTGCTGGCGGCGTGGGCCTGCCACCGCCTCACCGGCGTGACGTACAGCGTCACCACCCACGCGCACGACATCTACGTGGACACCTCCGGTCTGGCCCGCCGCTGTGCCGAGGCGGAGTTCGTGGTGGCAATCTCCCGTCACAACACGGAACTGCTCCGCGACCGGATCGGGATCGCGACCCCGGTCGAGCTGGTCCACTGCGGCATCGACACAGCGGCGTACTCCTTTCGGCCCCGTCGGCTACCGCGGAGCGGCCCGATCCGCGCGCTCTGCGTGGCGTCGCTGCAGGAGTACAAGGGGCACCGGTTCCTCCTCGAGGCCATGGCGTCCGGGTGCCCGGCGGTGCGGCGACTCGAGCTCGACGTGATCGGCGACGGTCCGCTCCGCGCTGACCTGTCCGCCCGCGCGGTCGAACTGGGGATCGCGGCCCGCGTGCGGTTCCGGGGCTCCCTACCGGAGTCGGAGGTGGCCGCCGCGCTCGAGGCCGCCGACCTGTTCGTCCTGCCCAGCGTAGTGGCCACCGATGGTCAGATGGAGGGGTTGCCCGTCGCGCTCATGGAATCACTTGCCTGCGGCGTTCCCACGGTCTCGACACGCCTGTCCGGTATCGGCGAGATCGTGGTCGACGGCGAGACGGGTCTGCTGTGCCGCCCCGGCGACGCCGCGGATCTGACCCGGACGATCGAGCGGATGGCGGCGGATCCCGACGGGGTCGAGCGCAGGAGCCGGGCCGGACGCGACCTGGTCTGTGCGCAGTTCGAACTCGGCGGCAGCGTGGCGGCACTGTCGCGGCTGTTCGCCGGTGTGGGGGAGACAGTAGCTGTGGGGGAGTCAACAGCTGTGGGGGAGACAGCGGGCGTCGCCGAGTCGGCAGGGGAGTCCGCGACGACGACGCTGCGTCCGTGGCTGGTGTACGCCCTCGCCGTCGTCGGTCACTACCTGGGGGTCGACGCCCTGATCCGACGTGCGGGAGGACCGGGCCTGGTCCTCCTCATGTTCCACCGCTTCAGCGACATCCCGGACCCGCACCCGATCACCGTCCGCCCCGTGACCCTCCAGCGGATCGCGACATGGTGCCGGGCCAGAGGGGTCCTGGTGGATCTGGACGGCGGGCTCCGCGCACTGGACGAGCGTCGGCCGGGGACGAGGTACGCCATCACGGTCGATGACGGCTACCGCGACAACCTCGAACCCCTGGCCTGCCTCGGTGCACCGGTGCCGGCCACTCTGTACGTGGCCACCGGCCATATCGGAGGCGACACGTTGTGGCCGTACGTCCTCTCCGACGCGATAGCGGGCAGTCCCCACCGGTCGCTGGAATTTGCGCTCCTCGGTCCGGGCACGGTGCACCTGGACTCGCCTGGCCGGCGGCAGGAGGCGCTGGAACGGCTGGTGGCGGTGCTCAAGACCGTGCCGTACTCGGACTTCGCGACCACCATGTCGGGAGTCCTGGCCACACTGGATGCCGATGTGCCCCCACGCATCGGGGACATGCTGACCTGGGACCAGGTGCGGCGACTGCACCGCTGGGGCGTGGAGATCGGCGCCCACACCGTCCACCACCCGATCCTCGCGAACGCGGACGACCGTGCCGCCGCCGCGGAGATCCGCGGCTCGCGGGATCACCTCGCCGCCGCGGTGGGGACGCCGCCGCGGCACTTCGCCTACCCCAACGGCGGGGCGGGTGACTTCCTCGAGCGCGACGTCGCGACCGTCGTCGACGCCGGGTTCTCCAGCGCCGTGACCACTGTCGAAGGGGTCAACCGGGTGACTACCGACCGGTTCCGGCTCCTGCGGGTGAACATGCACGAGGAGCGGTTCCGGACGCCTGCCGGCAGACTGTCGCGCGCGCTGTTCTTCAGCGAGACCAGCGGGGTCGTCGCGTGGGCGCGCGGCAGGGCGGGTGCTGTGGCGGACCTGGCCGGGCCTGCCACACCGCCGGATGAGTCCTGAGTGACCCGCGGAAACAGACCCGTAGTGGCCTGTGCGAAGTGGACTCACGCCGCCGTCGTCGTGGTGTGCCCGGCCTCCAGCCGGACCACCTGATCGGCGGTGGCGACGAACCCGTCGTCGTGTGAGGCGCAACCGACGGCGACACCCCGGCGCGCTGCCTGATCGGCGAGCAGCTCGTGGATGTGAGTCCGACTGGCCGAATCCAACCCGGCGTCGGGCTCGTCCATCAACACGATGTCCGCGCGGCTCGCGAGTGCCTGCGCGAGAAGTGCACGTTGCCGCTGACCACCGGACAGCTCGGTCAGGGATCTGGACTCGAGGCCGTCCAGGCCGACCACGTCGATCATCTCGGAGACGACGTCGCGCGCTTCCCGCCTTCCGAGCCGCCGCCCCCACGTCCCCATGGAGACAGCGTCGCGGACCGTGAGGGGGAGAGCCTCCGGCGCCGCGGGGCGCTGGACCACCAGCGAGACGGTGCCGAGTCGACGCACCTCACCTCTCAGGGGGGTGCGGACGCCGGCGAGGAGCTCCACGAGCGTGGACTTTCCCGAACCGTTGGGCCCGGCGAAGGCGGTGACGGTCCCGAACATCAGCTCCACCGCCACGTCATGGAGCACCTCGCGCCCCGCGTAGCCGAAACATAAGCCGTGGGTGCTTATCGCCGGACCAGGTGTCGGCATGGCTCGGTCCTCCTTGTTGATAATGAATGTCATTACGGATACTGTACGTCCTCGTGCCCTTTCTCCTCGATCCGTTCAGCACCGCGTTCGTCGCGCGTGCTCTGGTGGGGGGAGTGCTGGTGGCGGCGATCTGCGGAGTGGTCGGAACGTGGGTGGTCATCCGAGGAATGGCGTTCTTCGGGGAAGCGATCGGGCACGGAATGCTCCCGGGAGTGGCTCTGGCCACCGTTCTCGGATTCCCGGCGTTGGTGGGCGGGGCCGTCAGTGCGGTGGCGATGAGTGCGGCGATCGGGGCACTGCAGAGGCGCGGGAAGCTGTCATACGACACCACGATCGGCCTGCTGTTCGTCACGATGCTCTCGGTTGGTGTCATCATCGTGTCCCACTCGGGCAGCTTCGCCACGGATGCCACAGCCATCCTCTTCGGAGACATCCTGGCCATCCGCGCCCCGGAACTCGTCATCCTCGCGATCGCCCTGGCGGTGACGATCGCGGTCGCGACCTACTTCACCCGGGCCTTCGTCGCCGCGGCCTTCGATCCCCGAGTCGCCCAGACCCTGGGGCTCCGTCCGAGAGTCGCTCAGGTGGCGCTCGTCGGTCTGGTGACCCTCGCGGTGGTCGCGTCCTATCAGGCCGTCGGGACCCTGCTCGTGGTGGCGCTGTTGCTCGCCCCGGTGGTCGCCGCGAACCGGTGGACCAGGCGGATCCACACCACGATGGTGCTCGCGGCCGTGTTCGGGAGCGCGGCGGTGGTGATCGGCCTCCTCGCCTCATGGCACGCCGGGACGGCCGCCGGTTCCTCCATCGCCTTCTCCGCGATCGCACTGGCGGGGTTCTCGGCATCGGTGCACGTCGCACGCCAACAACTGCAGGTCCGCCGGCTGAGCCGCCACAGTGCCTCAGCCGCTCCGGAAACTCCGGCCACCCCAGCTGCCCCGGCCGCCACGGTCACCCCGGTCACCCCGACCTCAGCGGAGGTGCCGACACGATGACCACGCTCTCGAGAAAGCAGGACATGCGCACACTCAGAACGATCGCCCCCCTCGTCGTCGTCGCGCTCTCCCTCGCGGGATGCGCGGACGGGACCGGCGGCCCGGACCCCGAGACGTCCGGGGCCGGTCCGACCGTCGAGGACTCCTCGTCTGAATCGGATGCCGGCGCCGGGCACGGTGAGATCACGGGCGCGGAGGAGGTGGCCGAGCCCCAGCTACACCTGGTGAGCATCGACGCCGACGGCGCGATCGGAATGATGAACCTCCTGGACGGGACTCTCTCCGAACCCGGGAGCATCGCTCCACCGTCGGCGGTCACCTCGGACGGCCGCTATCTGTTCGCCGAGACCGCCAACGGAGTGGAGATCGTCGACAGCGGCGTGTGGACGTGGGATCACGTCGACCACTTCCACTACTACCGGACCTCCCCGAGCGTCCTGGGAACTGTGGCCGGCGAGGGGCCGGCGATCGTGGTGACTTCGGGAAACGCGACGACAGGCGGTACCGGGTTGTTCTTCCCCGAGTCGGGAGAATCGGTGCTGCTCAGTAATGAGGCCCTGTCCAAGGGCCGGATAGACGAGGTCTTCCGTCTCGACTCCACCCCTCATGAGGGACTGACCGCCCCGCTCGGTGGCGGCGCGCTGGTCACCTCCGCCGACGAGTCGGGAGAGGCCTCCGAGGCGCGATTCCACAACGCCGACGGCGCGCCGGTGGACGGTGCCACGGCGTCCTGCCCGGAGGCGGAGGGCGCGATCACCACCCGCATCGGGGTCGTCGTCGGGTGTGCGGACGGGGCCCTCCTGGCGACCTGGGACGGCGATGAACCGCACGTGGAGCACATCCCCTACCCGGACGGCAGCACTGCGCCGCGCGCGACCGACTTCCGGGGACGCAAAGGCCGGCCGGCCGTGGCCGCGCTCGCCGGGGACCAGGGCTTCTGGCTGCTCGACACCCGCGCGCGCGAGTGGCGGTTCGTGCCGACAGTAGCGCCGTTGGTGCAGGTCTCCGCCGCGAGCGACGATGACTCCCACGTGGTGGCGGTGGACCGGCAGGGCCGGATCCGCGTCTACGACGGCGAGGCCGGGACCGAGATCGCTGCCACCGATCCACTGCTGGCCGACGCGGTCGCGACCCCGGAGACCGCCGCCGGAATCGAGCTCACGGTCGACCGGGAGCGTGCCTACGTCAACGACCCCGTCGCGGGGGTCGTCCACGAGATCGACTACCGCGGTGACGCCCGGGTCGCGCGCACGCTTGAGACCCCGACGGCTCCCGACTTCGTCGCGGAGACCGGGCGATGAGGCGCCGGTCGGCACTGTTCGCCGCGCTCGTCACCGTGGGACTGGCACTGCCCGGCTGTGCCGTGGTCGACGGCGCCACGGATGGCCGTCCGACGATTGTCGTGACGACCAACATCCTCGGCGACGTGGTGGAGAACGTGACGGGCGAAGCAGCTGACGTCACGACGCTGATGAAGCCGAACGCCGATCCGCATTCGTTCGAGATCTCCGCCCAGGAGGCGAGCCTGATGGATCGCGCCGACCTCGTGGTGTCCAACGGGTTGGGGCTCGAGGAGGGGCTCCAGCAGCACCTCGACCGGGTGGCGGACACCGGCGTGCCGATGCTCGTCGCTGGGGAGCAGATCGAGGTCATCGACTACTCGGAAGGGGATGCCGGAGGCACCGCCGACCCGCACTTCTGGACGGACCCGGCCCGCATGGTCGACGTGGTCGACGCGCTCGAGGCGGAGTTGGTGGAGGTCGAGGGGATCGACCTGGCTGCCGTCGAGGCGGGAGCCGACCGGTACCGGGAGGAACTCGACGAGCTCGACGACGAGATGACCGCGGGCTTCGCCACCATCCCCGCCGACAGGCGCGCCCTCGTGACCAACCACCACGTCTTCGGCTACCTCGCCGAGCGCTTCGACTTCCGCGTCCTCGGCGCGGCCATCCCCGGCGGGACCACCCTCGCCTCCCCCAGCGCCGCCGACCTCGACGGGCTCGCCTCGGCGATCACCGAGGCCGGCGTCCCCGCGATCTTCGCCGAGTCCTCCCAGCCGGATCGGCTGGTGCAGGTGCTCGCGAGCGAGGCCGGGATCGACACCCGGGTGATCGAGTTGTTCACCGAGTCGCTCACAGAACCGGGACAGGGCGCCCCCAGCTACCTGGAGATGATGCGCGCGAACACCGAGCGCATCGTCGACGGGCTTTCCACCTGACCACCTACGAAAAAAGAAGGACGATAGATGAGAACACGACACACCCGCGGGGCCGGAGCGGTCGCGATCCTCGCGACGGCAGCGCTGCTCGCCACCGCGTGCGGCAACGGTGGCGGCGATGCCGACGGGGACGACGCCGAGGCACAGAACTCCGCCACCACCACCTCGGCAGCCTCGGAGGCGGGCTCCTCGGAGAACCGCCTGGCCGTGGCGTACGAGAACGGCGTCGCGGTCCTCGACGGTGAGACCCTGGAGGTCATCGAGGAGTTCGAGACCGAGGAGTTCACCCGTCTGAACGCGTTCGGCGACGGGCAGACCGTGCTGGTGACCACGTCCGACGGGTTCCAGGTGCTGGACACGTCGGTGCCCGAGCTCACCGACCTGGTGATCGAGGCCGAGACCCCGGCGCACGTCGTCCGCCACGCCGGCAAGACCGTGCTCTACGACGACGGGACCAGCGACACCTTCATCTTTGACACCGCGGCACTCGCCGACTCCGATGGGGAGCTCCCCGAGTTCGAGACCATCCCCGGAGACCAGGCCCACCATGGTGTCTCGATCGTGCTGACCGACGGCACCTTCCTCACCACCATCGGTGACGACGAGGGCCGCACGGGTGCCTTCGCCGTCGACGCCGACGGCGAGGAGCTCGCCCGCAACGAGGAGTGCCCCGGCATCCACGGCGAGGGCACAGCCGCCGGCGAGACGGTGATCTTCGGCTGTGAGGACGGCGCACTGGTCTACCAGGACGGGGAGTTCGAGAAGATCACGGCTCCTGACGAGTACGGCCGCATGGGCAACGCGTACGTGAGCGAGGACAGCCCGCTCGTGGTTGGTGACTACAAGGACGACCCGGACGCCGAGAGCGTCCTGCTCACCAAGATCGCACTGATCGACACCGAGGCGGGCACCCACGAGGTCGTGGACCTGCCGGAGGGCGTCGGGTACACCTGGCGCGACGTCGTGCGCGGCCCGAACGACAGCGCGTACCTGCTCGGCACCGACGGTGCCATCCACTTGATCGACCCGGCCACCGGCGAGATCTCCGAGACCTACGACGTGATCGATCCCTGGGAGGGGCCGGCGGAGTGGCAGGACCCGCACCCGTCCATCGTGGTGAACGGGGGCATCGCCTACGTGAGCGAGCCGGCGAAGAACACCGTCTACGCCGTCGACCTCACCACCGGTGAGATCGTCGCATCCGGGCAGACCCCGGGTGCGCCTAACGAGATGGCGGTCGCGCTGGGCTAGAGCCTGCTTTTACGACCGACGCCGATCATCGCTGCGGATAGCGATGGTCGGCGTTGGTGTCTTTCCAGGGGGAGAGGGCTGGCGGTGGCTGCATTGGTGGTTTCTGAAGCCGAAGTCCGTCGCGAGATTTCGACCGCAAGGTTAACGCCACCGCGATCGACGTGACGGTTGAAGGTCCGGACCTGGTCCCGTCGCCGGGATGAACTGGACTGGGGTTTGCGAGTCGAGTCGACGGACTCGGAGAACATCGTCGAGGGGGAGCCGGAGCCGGAGCCGAAGCCGAAGTTGGCTCACCGAGCTTCACGGCCGCGCGGGCGCCGGGTGGCGTATGTGCGGGTGTCGGCTGCCGATCAGAACGAGGCGCGTCATCTCGAGGCGGCGTGGGAGTGCGACCGAGTCTATGTCGAAAAGCAGTCCGCACGCTCGCGTGCTGATCGCGTGAAGCTCGCCGAGTGCATCAGGTACCTGCGAGACGGTGACGAGCTTGTTGTTGCCTCAATGGACCGGCTTGCCAGATCTCTGGTCGACCTCAAGCAGATTGTTGGCGAGATCACCGCCAAGGGAGCCAGCGTGGAGTTCGTTCACGAGCGGGCTACCTATGCCGCTGGCGCCCAGGATCCTCGCGCGGATCTGATGCTCTCGCTGCTGGGGGCGTTCGCCGAGTTCGAGCGGGCGATCATCCGTGAACGCCAAGCCGAGGGGATCGCCATTGCCAAGGCGAAGGGTAAGTACAAGGGTCGCAAGCGCGTCCTGACCGCTGAACAAATCGACAAGGCCCGTGCCCGCATCGAGGCGGGGTAGGGGCCATCAGCGATCGCCCGCGATTTCGGAGTCGGGCGGTCCACGCTGTACCGGGCCCTGCAACGACAAACGTAGTGACGAGGCCAGCAGCGCTCCCTCTGGTGCCCTATGGCTCGATGGATGGGGAGCAACCGGACTGAGGTGCTCGCCACCCCGGTTTCGCAGGCCTAACTACAGGTGTCGCGATCGCCCCGGTCCGTACGCCTCGCTTGGACGACATGTCTGCGCGACGTCCGGTGCTTAGGCATTGGCTCACTTAGTGGCAGTAAGATTCCGTCGTTTGCGGACGCCCTGCTGTGGTCGTGGCGTACCGCGCGGCGATGGTGCGGACGGCTTCGTCGACCACCTCGGTGACGCGTTCGGCGCTCACCTCCCAGCCCCGCGTCAGGCCGTGCTTGCGGAGATCGTCGCGGATCTCAATCAGCCACACGACCACGGCACCATTCGTCCGACTCGACCCGAAGAATGGGCTGACAGTCGGCTGATGCGTATCAACTTCCGCGATCGGCCGTGATCGCGGATCCCTCGACAGATGACCTACCCCCAGGGGGTGTCAGCACCTTTCTCACCTCAAAGGAAATGAGTGGCGATCTGTTGCATTGAGTCGGGCCCTGCGCTACTCGCTCGTGCGACACGTTTACAAGACGCCCCGACTCAGCCGAAGTGTTGCCCGACGTGTTGCCCGACCCGCTTGGAGACGTGTCTCGGTAGGGGATCGTCAAACAAGACGTTCGAGAGCGGACCATGGTTCATTCGGCCAGCAGTTTGGGGGAGTGCTAGTCACCGGGGCTCCGGACTGGGTTCTATGGTCTCGGCGCGGTACGCGGGTTGGTGCTGAAGAAGCGGGGGATCCACCAGACGAAGAAGATCATTCCGAGGAGTTCGACCAGGGATTGCACCACGATGACGACCGCGGCGACCTCGAGCCCTTGGGGCAGTGAGAGGGCGAGCGGCAGCACGATGAAGGAGTTCCGCGTTCCCAGTCCGAACGCGAGTGTTCGGCCCTGTTCGGCGGGTAGGCGGAACGTGACCGCGAGCAGTTTGGCGGCCAGCGCGGCCATGGCCAGGAACGCGACGAAGACCGGGACGATGACGGGCAGTACGTGCAGTGCGCCGAGCACGGTGTCGACTTGAGCGGTCGCGATGAGGAGCACGACGGCGGCTAGGAGAGGGATCGGTGCCCAAGACCATCGGTCTCGCACTACGTGACGAGGTGGGTGTGCCTCGATCCACCGTTCGGTGAGTGCTGCAGCGATGAGTGGGACGATCACGATGAGCAGTGCGGGGGCCACTATCTCGAACGAGACCAGGCCGGTGACTTCTTCTCGGGCCATGGCCAGCAGGTAGAGGGGTAGTAGAAGCAGTTGTAGGGCGAGGTTGACGGGGGTGACCGCGATGGCCCGTGGGACGTCGCCGCCGGCGATCTGGGTGAAGCTGATGAACCAGTCGGTACATGGCACGAGCAGGACCAGCAGGACGCCCAGGCGGATCGCGGGGTCGTCGGGAAGGAGCGAGACAATGCTCCACACGAACAGAGGTATCAACACGAAGTTGCCCAGGAGGGTTGCTCCGGTGAAGCGGACGTCTCGAACCGCCGTGAGTAGGTGGAGCAGCGGTACCTGGATGAACGTGGCGTAGAGCAGTACGGCCAAGACCGGCCACAGCAGCGCTTCGGCGATCGCGCCCAGGCCCGGAGCTGTGCTGCCCAGGGCCAGGCCCACGACGATGGCTCCGGCGTAGATCCACACCTGGCGGCGCTCCAACGTGAGCCGATCTATTGCCCCGTTCACGAGGCCAGGCCTTTCCTCATCTTCTGCTTCATGTGACCTAGGATGCCCCACCGCCTTTTTGCCTATCTGCGTCCACCCTGTCGCTATAGCTCAGCTGATGTCCATCAGGGGAATGCTCCCGGCTGGGGAGGGTCAGTCGTTCCGGTCACCGCGCAGGCTGGTGATGCCTTCGTGGAGGCCGTAGGCGATGAGGATGACTCCGGCGGCGACATCGGCCCACCACCATCCGAACAATGCGTTGAGCACCAGCCCGGCCAGGATGCCTGCGGCCAGGGCGCCGTCAATGAAGGTGACCTTCGCTTCGGTGCGCAGGACAGGGTGATCCAGCGCGGCCCCGGTCCGGGCTTTTCCCCAGGCCAGAGCGAACATCACCACGCATGTCGCGGACAGCCACGCGATCCCGGCCGGGGAGGTGTCGGGGCGGATTCCCAGGGCCAGGGTCGCGATGATCTGCGCGGTGATGGCCACGGCCAGCAGGAGGAAGGCCACCCCGATCAGGCGCACTGCTGCCTGCTGGTCGGCACTGCTGCGTCGGTGGCGGAGTTGGGAGACCACCACCAGGGAGGCGAAGATCTCGATGAAGGAGTCCGAGGCGAACCCGGCCAGGGCCACCGAACTGGCGTGCACGGCGGCGGAGACCAGGAAGCCGATCTCCACCACGTTCCACCCCAGGGTGGAGTACTCCAGGCGCAGGCCGCGCTTTTCCAAGACAGTCCGCCGGGACTCGGAGAGCCCAGGCGGATTCGTCGGTGTGTACTGCACCATCGGGGCTCCTTGGCGTCTACCACCGTTGTGCGTGGTGAGGCGGCTTCGTGATCTCCCAGCTCCTGGTCACAGGGGTCAGGTGACAGGTGACGATCGTGAGAAGAGCGAGTGTATAGATCCGGTACCTGAATCTGAGTTGTTCGGTCTCGCTCGACAGTTTCGGACCAGGGCGTGTCGCACCTGCTGGGTCGAATCGCGTCGAGCTGTGCCAAGAATTCAGCATTGTGCTACTTTTTCCGGCATGGTGGCCCGGGTGGCGGTTCTGCGCGAGCGTCGAGGCTGGTCTCAGACTGAACTCGCCCGCAGGGCGAAGGTGACTAGGCAGCTCGTTGGCACCGTGGAGTCGGGTGCCCATGCGCCGCGTGTGGATGCCGCACTGCGTTTGGCGTCGGCGCTTGGTGTGACGGTGGAGGAGCTTTTCGCCGCTGCCGACGAGGCGCACACCGACCTGTACCGACTCGACGACTCCCCGTTGTCGACGGTGGTGGGCGCGGATGTTGGCGAGCGAACCGTGGTCGTCGGGGCCGGTCGCGATCAACCCTGGCTTGACCTTGTCGACGCCGTGGTCGGCGAGGGCGGAGTGTCGTGGCTGCCGGGATCCGAGCGTTCAGGTGTGGTGATAGCCGGTTGTGATCCCGCTCTGGGCATGATCGCTGCTCTGCTGTTGCGTCGCTCGGGCCATCGTGCGGTGGTGGTGCACGCCACCAGCGCAACCGCCGGGCAGTGGTTGCGCGAGGGCGTCGTCCACGTCGCGGTGATCCACGGTCCTGCCGGTTTCATTCCGGCGGTTGAGAGCAGCAGTCAGTGCTACCTCCTGGCTCGCTGGCAGGTAGGGCTCGCGAGTTCCCCGACCTCCTCGGTGCCGTCGATCGCTGAGCTCTGCGATCGCGATATGCCTGTTGTTCATCGCGACTCGGGCGCTGCGACCGAGAAGTCCTACGAGCGAGCTGTTCGTGCGGTCGGCGCGGAGGGCCCACCTGTCGGCCCGGTGGCGTCGGGGCATCTCGACGCTGTGGCTCGAGTCAGGCACGGTGCGCCGGCAGCTGTGACGACGGAGCCGGCAGCTCTGTCCGAAGGTCTTGCGTTCGCCGGTTTCGACGAACACGACGTCTACCTCTGTGTCGCAGCACAATTCGCCGACCACCCAGCCGTCATCGCCCTCATCGATCTTCTCGGTGACCGTGCTCTGACATCGCGACTGGGTGTGATTCGCGGGTATGACATCAGCCAGATCGGACACCAACCGACCAGCAGCTCGGGTCCATGACCACATTTCCCACCGTGAGGACTGCAGCGTGAAGAACCATGTGCACCGATGGAAGTCCGTGATGATCGGGATAATGACCGTCATGGGTGTTGCCTCGTGCAGCAGCGGGAGCGCGATATCTGAGTCGGCGGAACCTCTCTTGGTCGCGGGTGCCGCCGATCTGCAGCCGGCGTTCGAGGAACTCGGGGACAGATTCACCGCCGAGACCGGCCAGGCCGTCACCTTCACATTCGGTTCCTCTGGGCAACTGTCGCAACAGCTCATCAACGGCGCCCCGTTCGAGGTCTTCGCCTCCGCTAACGTCAGTTACGCCGACGACGTCATCGACGCTGGGCGCGCTGAAGAA
>JBKBRA010000003.1:0-54750 GCA_046292305.1 Dietzia sp.
CAGGACGTGTGCCGGCGCTGGGATCTGCCGTACACGACGGGCCCGCTGTACAAGCAGTACTGGCAGTCGTGGCGCACGATCGCCAAGCTCTCCCTGCCGAACCGTTTCCTCAAGGGGACCACGGACGACGCACCGGAGACCCGTTCGGAGCGGATGTTCGAGGGTGAACCGCGGACCTACACCGACCACGATGGCCCACGGTCAGGACTGGTCACCGCACTGCGCCACCACAACCCGGAATTGCTCAAGCGGCTGACCCGGACGGCCTGAGCGGAGTGACCGAACCTGGGGCGGCGACAGGTGACGCGGTCGGCGACCACACTGCGAGCGTCGATGAGGCCCACCGGCGTCCACCCGGGGTGACCGATGCCGAGGTGGAGGCGGTGGGTACCGCCACCGAGGCGCTGGAGTACGTGGAGCGGGCCCGAGGGCACCTCTACGACCTCCATCAGCTGATCGGCCGGGCGGACATCCTCTACAAGCAGGCAGCGGACCAGCTGGACGTGGTGGGTCGCACCGACCTCGCGGACCTCATCCGCAAAGAGATGGTCGGAGTCAACGTCCTCCACGGACGGTGGACGTTCCAGATCGTCGAGGAGTTCGACGACGGTTACTGGACCACCGCCCGCGACGTCAGCAAAGCGGTCAGGGACGAGGTCAACGGCGGACGTCGCCACGTCCAGGAGGCCGAACTCAAGGAGCTGAACCGGTCCGTGGGCCACCCGGGGCACGAGGCGACCCCACGGGAGGACCACTAGGCCGTCCGTGGGATCGCTCGGTGGGAGCCGGTGTCAGCCGGTCCGGTGGCGGCCCGCCATGGCGTGCCGTTCGGACTCGGTCGTTCCGCCCCAGACGCCATAGAGTTCTTTGGACTCCATCGCGAACTGCCTACAGGCGGTGAACACGGGGCATACCGAACACACGGTCTTCGCCTCGTCCTCCTTGCGGCGACGCTCCCCTTTGGATTCGTCCTCTGCACTGTAGAAAAGGTCTTCACGACCGATGCAGGCGGCCGTATCCCTCCACGACCAGAAATCCGCCGTGGGCTCGAGGTTGCGATATCTAGGCAAGGGTCTCCTTACTCCAAAATGCTGGAGTGCTCACTATCGAGCCCTAGTGTCCAACTGAATTCAACCCTAGCCCCCCCGTCAAATCCCGCAGCTCTATCGCTCATTGCACTGCAGCCCGAATCGCGGCTGTGAGCAGCACAATTCGGTTGTCCAATAGTGCTGGTGGGCGCTTTTGGCGGCGAAGTGAATATTGCGCCATAAAAGCCCGGGCGGGCCAATTCCCATACAGGCTGGCTAATCCTCGTCAGGCTATATTCCTCGACAATGTCGCCGTCCGGATCACCTCGGCCGCACGGGACGCCGCGCCGTCGACACCCCACCACGACCTGATCCCGGCCGACTCCCCGTCGCGACAGCGGTTGACCTGAGACCAGACCGCCCGGGCGACCGCCGTCGGGCCGTTGCCGTAACGCATCACCGATGCTCCCGGGATCCCGTCGAGGGCCCCGGCGGTGGCGTCCTGCTCCCCGTACGGACGGCGACCCGGGACCACCACCAGCGGCACGTCGGCACAGGCGGCATCCGCCACGGACGCCTGTCCCGCCCCGGTCACCACTACATCCGCAGAGCACAGCTCAGGCCACGGGTCCTCGTGCCACGATCCGTCCGGCCCGCCGATCTCCAGCCACTCGGACACTCCGAGTTCGCCCGCAGTGGTCCTCACCGCTCGCCAGAACCTGTGGTCCCCGCCCGTCCCCGAACCGTTGAGATGGACCACCCGCGGTCGACGTCGTGGATCACGCGGTTCGCGTTCCCGTCGCTCGAACCGCGACACCCCACCGATCTCCGCCACCCGGTTCTCCGTGCGGGCCAGCGTGGCCGCGTGGACGCCCGGTGGCCAGGCGGCGATCAATCCCTGCGCCGCGAGGACCCGGAGCCGGTGTGGCTCGTCTTCACGAACGCCGGGAGGCAGGGTGCTCACCATCGGGACGCCGGTCATCCGCGCCGCGAGAGACATCGCGGGCGAGGAATCGACCCAGAACGCGTGGGGCCGCTCCTGCTCGATCCAGGTGACGGCGACGCGGCGGGCGGCGAGGGTGAGCTCTCCCGACCCTTCCCCCGAGTCGGGTTCGACGGGGAGGTGGATTATCCGGGTACCCGGTGTCCGGATCGAGTCGTCCAACGGGCCGGAGACCAGCATCGTCACCTCGAACCCACGCTCCCGCAGCGCCTCCACCACAGGGAGGACCCGGTGGAGATGGCCACGCCCACGGTTACGAACGTAGATGCCGATCATCGGTGCGCTCCCCTCCACCGCTGCTCCCGACAAGACCCCGGAGTCCTAGTCCGCTCCGCGGATGGCCCCCAGGAGTGCGTCGCAGAACGCGGGCAGATCGTCGGGGTTACGGCTGGTGAACACGCCGTCCGAGCTGACCAGTTCCTCGTCCACCCACTCGGCGCCGGCGTTGACCAGATCCGTACGGAGGCTCGGGTAGGAGGTGACGCGGCGCCCGCGGACGACGTCGGCCTCAATCAGGACCCACGGCGCGTGGCAGATGGCCAAAACCGGCTTACCCGCCTCGACCATCTCGCGGACCATGGTCACGGCGTACTGGTCCTGCCGGAGCGCATCCGGGTTTGCCACGCCGCCCGGCAGGACCAGGACGTCGATATCGGCGGCGGTCACGTCGGCAGTCGTCCGGTCGACCGCCTGGGTGCCGGCCGGGGTGAGATGGTCGACCAGTTCGACCTCGCCATCGGAGGTGCTGACGAGGAGCGCGGTGTGACCGGCCTCGGTCACGGCCCCCCACGGTTCGGTGAGCTCCACCCGCTCGATCCCCTCGCCGGCCACGAGGAATGCGACGGTGCTGATGTCAGTGGTGGTGTCCTGGATCTCGGTCATGACCTGATCGTGGGGCCCGAACCCCCAGGCCCGCAACCGGACGGCCAGCGCCCCCTCCCGGTGGCCCCCCGCCCGGTGGTCCGGCACGATACGTGGATGCGACGACGAGAACCGATCGACCGACGAGGACGGCGCGACCGCCGGCGAGGCGGATGTGGCTGCTCCCTGCTCGTGCTCCTGCTCCTGTTGGTGGGGTTGGTCGCGGCCGCGGAGTTCGGTGCCCGGTGGTACCTGTCGGACCGTGCGGAGCGCGAGGCGTCGGCCCGCCTCGGCGCGCCGGTGTCTGTGGGGTTCGGGCCGACCCCGATCCTGTGGGACCTGGCCACCACGCAGGCCGTCGACACGGTGCGGATGACCTCCCCCGGTGACGGAGGCGTGCCCCGGATCGACGTGACCGGCCACTCGGTCCGGCTGGTCGACGGTGCGATCCTGGCCGCGACGGCGGACGGGACCGCAACGCTCAGCGGCGACCAGCTCGCCGCGGCCGCCGCCGAGGGCAACCCCGCTGGCGACTCCCCGGTCGCCGGGCTGACAGAGGTCCGGTCGGTGCGTCCCGACGCGCAGGCCGGGTTGCTGCGCGCGGACATCGGGGGTGTCGCCGAGATCGGCGTGGCCCCGGGGGTCTCCGGTGGCCGGCTCACCCTGACCCCGGAGCAGACCGAACTGATCGGGATCCCCCTGCCGGACGGGTTGTTCTCCGGCATCACCGGCACCGTCGACTCGACCGTCGCCGCTCTCCCCGAGGGGGTGTCGATCCACGGCGCCCGCGTGGTGCCCGACGGCCTCGAGGTCTCCCTGGTCGGCTCGGACGTCACGCTGCGGTAGCGCTCACCCTCTAGTCCGCCGGGCGCTGGCCGGTCCCGGTGGTCGGGACGCACAGTTCCGTGGGTTCGGACCTGCCCCGCACCACCTCTGATCCCACCCGGTCCCACCGGGAGGACTCGGAGCCGCCCGCCGACGCGACCGCGGTACCGGAGGCGAGGACGAGACCGGACTGGTTCTTGGCCAGTTCACACAACCGGGACGCCTCGTTGACCGCGTCGCCGATCACCGTGTATTCCAGACGGTCGTCGGAGCCGACGTATCCGGCGACGACGCCCCCGTAGGACGCCCCGATCCCCGCCCGGCATCCCGGCACCCGGTCCGGTAACCGCTCGCCGAGCACGCGGGCGCAGGCCAGCGCCGCGGACGCCGGGTCGTCCATCGTCCGGGGGGCGCCGAACACCACGAGCGCGGCGTCGCCGAGGAAGCTGTCCACCACGCCGTCGTACTCCTCGACCGTCTCCACCACCACCCGGAAGAACTGGTTGAGGACGTCGACCACCTCCGACGCCTCGGACCGGACCGCCATCTCGGTGGACCCGATGATGTCCACGAAGACGACGCCGACGTGCGAGGCGCTGCCGCCCAGCTCCGGGTCCCGCTCCTCGGCCGCCTCCGCGACATCGCGGCCCACATGCCGGCCGAACAGGTCCCGGAGGCGTTCGCGCTCCTGGAGCCCGGCCGCCATGCGGTTGAACCCGCGTTGGAGCTCGCCGAGCTCCGTGCCGTCGTAGACCACCACTCGCCGGGAGAGCGTGCCCGCCGTCACGTCCTCCATGGCCCAGCGGACGCTCCGCAGCGGTCCGAGCATCGACCCCGTGGCCAGGGAGACGAGCAGGAAGCCGGCGAGTAGCGAGGTGCCGCCGAGCACGATCACGATGACCGCGAGGCGTTCCAGCGACAGGGCCCGGCCTGCCAGCGTGTAGACGGCCACGATGATCAGCCCCACGATGGGCACACCACTGCCCACCGCCCAGGCGACGCGGAGCCGCGTCATCGCACCCAGGAACCGTGCGTGGGGTACCGGACCGCTGGCCAGGGCGACCGCGGCCACGGGGCGCAGACAGAAGTCGGCGAAGAGGAACGCCACACCGCAGACGACCATGCCGGAGAAGACGATCGTGAACCCGACCGAGGGGATCGCCTCCGTGTCGATCACCCCGAAAGCGGGCGTGACCACGGCCGCGCCCAGCAGCCACAGGAAGGCCTGGATCAGCGTCATGCGGCCGGGCAACCGGAGGGTCCGCACCCGCTCCCGGTCCGTGGGTTCGCGGCCGTCGAGGAACCAGCGGACGCGGCGGTAGACGGCAGAACGCACCCAGACCGTACCCACGATCGTCGCCAGTGCCACATACCCCGGGACGACGATCGCGGTGGGGATGAGGAACTCGGTGGAGGGCAGGGTGGGACCCGGCAGGACGAAGAGGATCAGGACCGCCGCAACGGCCACCCCGACGAGGTTGGAGCCCAGCAGCGTCAGGACGAGCAGGATCCGGACGCGCAGGGATCTCAGACGCGGCGACTCCGTCTCCCGCCCGAGCAGCACCGAACCCAGTTCCGGGCGTCGCAGCAGAGACAGGTCGAGTCGCACGGTCAACATCGTGCCATCCGCGGTCCAGGGAGTGACGACCTCGTCACACTAATCCCGGGGAACTGGGGGTGAGGCCCTCCGGGGCGTAGGGTGGACGAGTCGGCCCGCACCACTCTTGCCTCGGGCCGAATCGGATGTCGACCTCCCGTGGTCGCGCACCGGGCGCGTCGCCTCCGAGCGACGCGGCAACCCAGGAGCGCGCCGGGCAAGACGCCCCATCATCTATGTACGGAGATTCCTCCCTTGTCACGTTCTTTCGCCGACCTCGGCGTTCCTTCATCCCTGCTCGACGTCCTCACGGGCGTCGACATCGTCACCCCCACCCCGATCCAATCGGCCACGCTGCCCGACGCGATGTCCGGGCGCGACGTCCTGGGCCGGGGCCGCACCGGCTCCGGCAAGACCTACGCGTTCTGCCTCCCGCTGGTCACCCGACTCGCCGCCTCGGCACCCGCCGGCGGTCGACGTAAGCGCAACTCCCCGCGCGGGCTGATCCTCGCCCCCACCCGCGAGCTGGCCCGTCAGATCGACGAGACGCTCGCGCCGCTGGCCAAGGCGATGGGCCTCAAGACGACCGTCATCTTCGGCGGGGTCTCCCAGGGCCGCCAGGTCAGCGCTCTCGACCAGGGCGTCGACATCGTGGTGGCCTGCCCGGGCCGGCTCGAGGACCTCATGGGGCAGAAGCACTGCCGTATGGACTCGATCGAGGTCAGCGTCCTGGACGAGGCCGACCACATGGCCGACCTGGGCTTCCTGCCGGGAGTCACCCGGATCCTGGCGGCCACGCCCCAGGGTGCCCAGCGTCTGCTCTTCTCCGCGACCCTCGACCAGGGTGTGGACAAACTGGTCAGGAAGTTCCTCGACAACCCTGTCGTCCACGAGGTCGACGACGGATCCGCCACCCCCGGCGCGACCGCGCACCACGTCTTCCACGTGGACCCGGACGACCGCGTCCGCGCGCTGGCGGACCTCGCCGGAGTGAACGAGCGGACCGTGATGTTCACCCGCACAAAGCACGGCGCCAAGCGACTGGCCAAGCAGCTCTCCGGGCGCGGCGTGACGAGCGTGGACCTGCACGGCAACCTGTCGCAGAACGCACGCGTCCGGAACCTCGACGCATTCTCCTCGGGTCAGGCCAGCGTGCTCGTGGCCACCGACATCGCAGCACGCGGCATCCACGTCGACGACGTCGGGCTGGTCGTCCACGCCGATCCGCCCGCCGAGCACAAGGCGTACGTGCACCGCTCCGGTCGCACCGCACGCGCCGGTGCCGTCGGCACCGTCGTCACCGTGGCCACCTCCGACCAGGTCCGCGAGGTGCGCTCGCTGCTGCGGTCGGCCGGCGTGACCGCGGGCGAGATCGTGCTTCCCGTGGGCGCGAACGCCGCCACCGCGCTGGCCGACGCTCCCGAGCCCCCCGCACACGTGCCCGGGGACGACGCTCCCGCGGGCCGTCCGAGTCAGGGCCAGAACCGCCAGAGCCAGAACCGGCAGCGTCAGGGCCGGGCCCAGGGCGGGCAGGGTCAGAACCGCCAGGGCCAGGGTCGCGACGGCGGGGAGCGCGGGGGCCGCGGGCAGGAGTCGTCCGGGTCGGACGGCGCCCGTCGTCGTACCCGTCGGCCCCAGAGCGCCGGCACCCAGGGTTCCGGTGGCCACGGTTCCACCCGTCAGGGTTCCGGCGGCCAGGGCTCGGGCCGTCAGGGTTCCGGCGGCCAGCGATCCGCTGCCACCCACACGATCGCCCAGAGTGCGGGCCATTCGCGTGGAGGCGAGCGTCGCAAGGCCAGCCGCGCCGCGGGCTGAGTTCAGCCTCCGACCGATCAGCCGCCGGCTGTCACCCGAACACGGTGATGGTCTGGCGGCTGATCGCCGTCAACGCCCCGTCCGGTCGCCACAGCATGGCGTGGGTGTGGGCGTAGCCGTCTCGGGAGGCATCTGTGGTCGCCTCGTAGGCGAAGACGGCCTCCGGGGGGATCGTGTCGGGACCGATCTCCGCCACCAGCTCCAGCGTCCAGGTCAGGCTGCTGGCCGGTGCGAACCCCGGGAGCATCTGGATGGTCGCCGGTGGCCACGCGTCCGCGAGCACCAGCAGATGCTCCTCGTGGAACTCCTCCGGGGGCTCCCGCAGCTGCGCCCAGCCCGAGAGGTCTCCGGTCTCCGCGCCACTGAACGGCAACGAGCCCCCCACCTGCCTCAGCTCGAGGAACCGATAGAACTCCGGGGTCACCTTCTCGATGTACGGGAACGCCTCGATAGTCTCCGGATCCGGCAGCTCCGGCATCGGGTGGCTCGGGATGACGGAGATCGTCGACTCGCGGTGCTTGCCGAACGCCGCCAGCGCGGTCGCGACGATCGCGCCGTCCTGCCGGAGCGTGGCCTGGCACTGCGTCACGTTCTTCCCGATCCGCAGGACCTCGGCGTGGACCTCGACGGCACCGGTCCTGGCGGGCCCGACGAACGATACGGTGAACGATCTCAACG
Source organism: Dietzia sp. (assembly GCA_046292305.1). Lineage (GTDB taxonomy): Bacteria > Actinomycetota > Actinomycetes > Mycobacteriales > Mycobacteriaceae > Dietzia. The sequence goes on from JBKBRA010000003.1 coordinate 7,808, forward strand.
GATGTAAAGGCGCGGCGTCGTCGCCGCCCGCGTACCGCAGGCGGCCCTTGATCGATGCCAGCAGGAGCGCCCCGGTCAACCCGCCGTAGATCGCGCGGCCCTGCGTCCAGCCGTCCGTGATCTCGACGGTCCCACCGAGCGCGGCGGCCTCCAGCATGCTCTTGAGCGACATGCCGGACAGTCTGCCAAAGCGCTCAGTGGACCAGTTGGGCGCGCCCCTTCTGCCGGAACGCGGCGAGCGCGGTCGCCAGACCGGGCATCGGCGGCATCCGGTCGAACATCTTCTCGCTGCGCGTCTCCGCCGCGTCGTCGGCGGTCCGGTGGAGGTACCTGTCGGGCAGCGAGAGACGGGCGATGGTGCGCCACGACTGCAGGTACTGCTTCCACAGCGGCCCGCTCACGTACGGCAGGTCATACCGGTCGCACAGGTCGCGGACCCGCAACGAGATCTCCGAGTACCGGTTGGACGGCAGGTCGGGGAACATGTGGTGCTCGATCTGGAAGGACAGGTTCCCCGACATGAGGTTCATGACGGGGCCGCCGTCGAGGTTGGCGCTTCCGAGCATCTGACGCAGGTACCACTCGGCCTGGGTCTCGGTCTTCACGTCCTTGGGGGTGAACTTCTCCGCCCCGTCCGGGAAGTGACCACAGAAGATCACCGCGTTGGTCCAGATGTTGCGGATGATGTTCGCGGTGACGGTGGCGGTGAGAGCCTGCCGACCCGCCGGCCCGGCGAGCACGGGGAAGAGGATGTAGTCCTTGAGGACCTGCTTGCCCGCCTTCCGCAGGAACGCCTTGGCGGTTCGCCGGTCGGCGGGCGTAGCGCCGGAGCCCGGGAACGCGTCCTGGAACCGCACGTCCTGCAGTCCGATCCCCCATTCGAACCCGAGCATCAGCACGGTGTTGACCAGGAGGTTGGCGGAGTACTTGGGCTCCCACGGCACGTCACGCGTGACCCGAAGGACGCCGAACCCCACGTCGTCGTCCAGGCCGACGATGTTCGTGAACTTGTGATGCAGGTAGTTGTGGGTGTGCTTCCAGTCCGCGGAGCTGCCGACGAGGTCCCACTCCCACGTGGTGGAGTGGATCTCCGGATCGTTCATCCAGTCCCACTGCCCGTGCAGGACGTTGTGCCCGATCTCCATGTTCTCGAGGATCTTGGCGACGGCCAGCGCACCCGTGCCGAGCGCCCAGGCCGTGCGGTTCCGCGCACCGAGATACAGGACCGCCCGGGCACCGAGCTCGATCCCGCGCTGCAGCCGGATCACACTGTGGATATAGCGGTAGTCCCGCTCCCCGCGCGAGGCGATGACGTCGGCCCTGATCGCGTCGAGTTCCCGCCCCAGCTCTTCGATCTGCTCGGGAGAGAGATGCGCGTACTCACCTACATCAGAAATGGCCATGGATCAACTCTAGGCCGGTCCGGTGGACCTTAACCACCTGTGGGACCTCTTGACCGTGAATTCGTGACCAAGCGCACCACGATGCGGCGACTTCAGTCACTCCAGGCCCGGCGCAGTACTTCCAACGTGCCGTGAACCCGCTCGCGGGTCGACCCCACGGGGGCGATCATCAGCTCGTCCGCTCCCGCGCGCGAAGCGAAATCCTGCACGTAGTCGCGAACCGCGGGCCCGTCCCCGACAGCGGTGCAGCTGATCATGTGGAGGATCTGGCGACCGGCGGCCGACTCCATCACCATGTCCAGCTCCTCGTCGGAGAAATGCCGCCCGCGGCCAGCCATTAGCTTGACGCGCTGACGCCGGTAGTGCTGGAGCTCGCGGGCGGCGCGCTCTGTGTCGTCGTCGGCCACCACGTTGACCGCGGCGATCATGTACGGCTCGGCCAGCTGCTCGCTGGGCTCGAAGCGGTCGCGGTACACCGCCGAGGCCTGCTCGAGCGCGTCGGGCGCGAAGTGCGAGGCGAACGCGTACGGCAGACCGAACTTCGCGGCGAGTTGGGCGCCGAACAAAGAGGATCCGAGGATGTAGAGGGGGACCCTGGTACCCCGGCCCGGGGTCGCGGTGATCCCGCGGGTCCGCGCGAGGTCGGAGGGGGAGTCTCCCAGGAATGCCTGCAGCTCGCGGACGTCGTCGGGGAAGTGCTCGGCGGCCGACGGCTCGCGGCGCAGTGCGCGGATGGTCTGCGGGTCGGTGCCGGGGGCCCGGCCGAGGCCCAGGTCGATGCGGTCCGGGTGCAATTCGGCGAGCGTGCCGAACTGCTCGGCGATCACGATCGGCGAGTGGTTGGGCAGCATGACCCCGCCGGAGCCCAGCCGGATCCGCTCGGTCTGCGAGGCGATGTGTGCCATGAGCACCGCCGGTGCCGACGACGCGATGGACCCCATGTTGTGGTGCTCGGAGTACCAGACCCGCTCGTACCCCAGCTCCTCGGCCTTCTGCGCCAGCGCCACCGAGTCCTGCAGCGCCTCCCCGACGGACTGACCGGGACGGACGGAGGCGAAGTCGATCACGGACAGGGGCATCGGGGAGGGGGTCATGACCGGTCCAACCCGCGCCCCGCGGGGCCTATTCCGTCCCGCGTCCGGCCGGGGGCGGCACACTGGGGGTATGTCCGCACCCGGCTCCGGTTCCAGCTCCGTCGAGATCGCGCACCTGGTCTCCGTGATGCGCCGGGCCGAGCCACTGGTCCACTGCCTGACCAACTCGGTGGTCCGCCAGGTCACGGCCGATGTGCTGCTGGCCGCCGGCGCTGCGCCCGCGATGGTCGACCACCCCGAGGAGGCCGCCGACTTCGCGGCGGTCGCCTCCGGGGTGCTGGTCAACGTGGGCAACCCGACCGCCGAGCAGGTGGAGGGTATGCACGCCGCGATCGGCTCGGCGCGGGAGCACGGCACACCGTGGGTGCTCGATCCGGTGGCGGTCGGCGGTCTGACGCTGCGCACCGGGCTCGCCACCGGCTGGCTAGACCACGACCCCGCCGCGATCCGGGCCAACGCCTCGGAGATCGTCGCGCTGGCCGGCACCGGTGCGGGAGGCCGGGGCGTGGACTCGACACATGACGTCGCCGAGGCCCTGTCGTCTGCGTTGATACTCGCCGAGCGCACCGGGAGCGTGGTCGCGGTGACGGGTGCACAGGACGTGGTCGTCACCAATTCCGGCGGGTTGACGGTCGCCACCTGGATCACCTCAGGACACCCGCTGCTGCAGAAGGTCATCGGGACCGGTTGCGCGCTCGGGGCGCTGACGGCCGCCTATCTCGGTGCGGCCCGGCCCGCCGGTCTTCCCGACCACGACGCGGTGGTGGCCGCCCACGCCCACGTCGGTGCGGCGGGAACGGCCGCCGGGCGCGTCGCCGCGGGTCCCGGTCTGTTCGCGGTCGCGTGGCTCGACGCGCTGTTCACCCTCACGCCCGAGGAGATCGCGGACTCGGTCACCCTCCTCGACGCCTCGCCGTGACCCGCCCGGCCCGCGGGCGCCGCGCATCCGCTCCGGGGAGAAACGGCGGTCCGGGAGACTCCGTCGACTGGCGGTTGTACCTGGTCACCGACCCGCACCTGGGCGGTGGGCGCGACGCGGTTCCCGACATCGTGTTCCGTGCGGTGCTCGGCGGCGTGGGTGTGGTCCAGTTCCGGGACAAGGAGTGCGGGAGGGATGAGTGCGGTAGGGATGAGTGCGACGACGACGAGTTCGCCTCACGAGCCGCAGCCGTCGCCGACGCCGCCCGACGGGCCGGAGCACAGGTGGGCCGCGACGTGCCGGTGTTCGTCAACGACCGGCTGGACGTGGCGCGGGAGCTGGGTCTGCACCTGCACGTGGGACATCGGGACGTGCCGTTCGCGCGGGCCCGCGCAGAGCTCCCGGCGCACCTGATGCTCGGGCTGTCCATCGAGTCCGACGATCAGCTCGAGGTCGCGTCGGCCGGACCCGGACCCGCGCCCGACGTGATCGGGGTGAGCCCGGTCTGGGCCACCACCACCAAGACCGACACCGCTGCGGAACTCGGTCCGGAGGGAGCCGACCGCATTGCCCGCGCGGCTCACCTGGTGGGGGTCCCGGCGGTGGGCATCGGCGGGATCTCCTCGGCGAACGTCGGCCTGCTCGCCGGCACCGCGCTCGACGGCGTGTGCGTGGTGTCGGCTGTGATGACCGCGAACGATCCACGCGCCGCGGCCGCCGATCTGCTCACCCGCTGGGACCGGGCCCACCGCTGACCCCGCGGGAGTTCCTCGTCGCGCTCACGATGGGAAAGGGCGGATGCAGGGTGGAGGCAGGGCGGAGGTCCGTACTCTTCTCCGCATGCAGGATCAGACTCCCCCGACGTCCACCCCACTCGAGATCACCATGGTCGAATTCCCCAGCACGTCGATGCCAGCGACCGCCGACTTCCTCGCGACCGTGTGCGGCTGGACGCCCACCGTGTACGGGACGTCGTACACCGACCTCACCGGCGGCGGGATCGAGGTGGGGGTCCAGGGCGACGACGACGAGCAGTCACCGGCACCACTGATGGTGATCCGGGTGGACGACCTGGCCGAGGCCCGAGGACGGGTCGAGGCCGCGGGCGGCGTGGTGACCCTCGAGCCGTTCTCCTTCCCCGGCGGTCGGCGGTTCCACTTCCGCGAACCCGGCGGCAACGAGATGTCCATGTGGGTGCCCGAGTAGTCACTGCTCAGGTAGTCACTGCTCAGGCAGCTGAGCACGGCCGTGTCGCTGCCGTCTCATCCGGTCGGCTCGAACCCCTCCGGGAGGGTCAACCGGGTGAGCTTGGCCGGGTTCGAGTGGAAGTAGAGCCGCGTGACGTGGCCGTCGACCACACCGAGCTGGGCCACCCGCACGACCCCGCGGGAGACCACTGCCAGCGCGAACTCCCCGTTGACCTCGACCGGCGCGATCATGCCGCCGGACAGCTCGGTCGCCTTGATCAGGAAGTACGCACACTTGCGCGCTCCCACGATGTCCCGCCGCGCGGCGTTGACCTTGCCGTCGCTGTCCGAGACCACCCGGGCATCCGCGGTGAGCACGTCGATCGTCTGCTGGAGGTCACCGGCCAGGACCGCCTCGACCAACCGTGAGATCACCGCCTCCGACGCGCGCTCCGGCGGACGCAGGTCGGTGTCCAACCGATGCCGGGCCCGGCTGACCCACTGGCGGACCGTGGGCACGGCCGCGTCCAGCGCATCGGCGATCTCGGCGTAGGGCAGGGCGTAGGCCTCGCGCAGGACGAAGGCCGCGCGTTCGTCGGGGCCCAGCTGTTCGTAGGCCAACAGGACGGCGATCCGCAGGTCGTCGCGCTGCTCCGCCATCTCCAAGGGCAGCAGGGCGGTGTCGACGGGTTCGGGCAGCCACGCCCCCACGTAGTCCTCCCGCTTTCGTCGCCGCAGCCGGTCCAGGCACAACCGCGTGGTCACGGTGGTGAGCCACGCCTCGGCGTTGTCGGGCGCCGAGCCGGGTTCGAGCCCGACCAGGCGGGCCAGGGCCTCGTCGGCAGCGTCCTCGGCGTCGGCCCACGTCCCGGTGATGCGGTACCCCACCCCGAGAAGTCGCCCCCGGATCCGGTCGATCGCGGCCCGGTCCAACCCGGCGACGGCGCTGGCCGATGTCACCTCGGGCGCACGGGATCGATGTCCTCCCGGCGGACGCCCCTCAGCGCCCCCGGGTCCTTCCGGGTGACGACGGCGATCCGGTTCCATGCGTTGATGGTGACGACCTCCATCAGCAGCTGTCCAGTGCCGGCCTCGCCGCGATGACGGACCACGTCGTCCCAGAGCTCGTCGGAGACCGACTCCTCGCCGTGGATGTGCGTGATCGCGTCAGCGAATCGCAGGACCGCGAGGTCACCCGCGGACAGTTCCCCGGCGTGGGCGGGCCAGTCCTCGGCGGCGAGGATCCGGGCGTCGTCCCAGCCGTCCTTGCGCGCGTCGCGGCGGTGCATGGCGGTGCAGAAACGGCAGTCGTTCACCGCCGAGACACGGAGTCGGATGAGGTGGCTGTCGGAGCGGGTGACCCGAGCCCGGGTGTAGGCCTCGAGTGCCAGCATGGGCGCCATCGCCCCCGCGCTGACCTGTTTGCGTTGTCCGTGTCCGTTCTCGTGTGTGCTCATACCCCCTCGACGCACGAGGAACCGGGAATGTGACAGCCGGAGCGGATAGGTGCGATCACCTATGGCGATCAGTGGAGTCCCCTCCTAGCCTGGACGCATGACCGACCCCGACGACCTACTGCTCTCCGACACCGAACGCCTGCACGCACTCACCGCACTCGGCGACCACTACGCGGCGGGCCGCCTCGACGATCCGGAGTTCCACTCCCGTTCGGGCGACGTGGCGGCGGCGCGGACCCTGGGTCAGCTGCGCGAGCCGTTCGGCGATCTACCCGGAGGGGTGCCACTGCGGTCGGTGGACGGCCACATCGTGCAGAACGCATCGACGACCGGCGGGGAGCTGGTGCCGGCCTCGTCGTCGTCACCCGCCGTCCCGGACCCGGACCGCGAACTGGACGATCTCCGCAAGCGCGGCCAGACGGTGGAGACCCTGGACGGGCTCGTCCTGGGCGCCACCCTCGTCGCGTTTCTCATCCTCCAGTTCGTGGTGGGCTGGGACTACGCGTGGATCGTGTGGCCCTCGCTGGCCCTGACCCTCGGGCTACCGCGTGCGATCCTGCGGTTCACGGACTCGGACGAGGAGCTCTACGACGAACTCAAGGAGGCCGACGACGAAGCCCGGGCGGAGCGCCTCCGTGCGGCCAACGAGCGGATCCGCGAACTGGGCGACGGCCGGGAGCGCCACTAGGTCTCCTCGAGTGCGACGCCCTTTCGCTCCGGGAGGGTGAAGGCGGCCAGGGCGGCGACGACGAAGGCCGCAGCGAACACACCGAAGACCATCGCCGTGCCGCCGGCGCCCAACATCACCGGGACGAGCAGCGGAGCGATGATCGAGGCGATCCGCCCGAACGCCGCCGCCGCGCCGGTCCCCGAACCGCGCGTCGTGGTGGGGTACATCTCGGGGCCGATCGCGTACAGCGCGCCCCACGCTCCGAGGTTGAAGAACGACAGCGCCATGCCCGCGGCGATGATCGTGGCGGGCGTGTCCGCGAGGCCGAACAGGCCCGCGGCCACCGCCGAACCGGACAGGAACACCGCGAGGGTGACCCGGCGACCCCACACCTCGATGAGCCACGCCGCCACCGCGTACCCCGGTAGCTGGGCGAGCGTGATGATGAGTGTGTAGCCGAAGGACCTCACCAGGTCGAAACCCTGGGAGACCAGGAGGCTGGGCAGCCAGATAAACGCACCGTAATAGGAGAAGTTTATTCCGAACCACACGATCCACAGGGCGCCGGTCCGCCGGCGCAGGCGCAGGGACCAGATCGACTCGCGGGTCGCCTCCTCGACGGCTGCGGCCCGCTCCGGCGCGGGTGCCGTCGGAGCGGCAGTCACGGCGGTCGTCACGGCGGTGGTCACAGCGGGTGGCTCGACACCCGCCGACGCCTCGAACTCGCGGACGATCCGCTCGGCTTCAACCACCCGGCCCCTCGACTCCAGGAATCGCACCGACTCCGGAAGGCCGAACCGGATCACCAGCGCGTAGGCGGCCGGGACCAGGCCCACGGCCAGCGCCCAGCGCCACCCGTCATCACCGGTCGGGACCACGAAGTACCCGATGAGCGCCGCCATGATCCAGCCGACGGCCCAGAACCCCTCGAGGATCACCACCACCCTGCCGCGGATCCGGCGGGGCGCGAACTCGCTGACCAGCGTGGAGGCGACCGGCAGCTCGGCACCCAGTCCGAGGCCCACGATGAAACGCAGGACGATCAGTACGGCGATGCCGGTCGACAGTGCCGCCGCGCCCGTGGCCAGGCCGTAGACCAGCAGCGTGGCGGCGAAGACCTGTCGGCGGCCGATCCTGTCCGCGAGCAACCCGCCCAGTGCGGCGCCGATGGCCATGCCCACGAAGCCGATCGAACCGATCCAGGACAGCTCGGTGGGGGTGAGCGCCCAGTGCACGGCCAGCGCGGCCATGACGAAGGAGATGAGGCCGACGTCCATGGCGTCCAGCGCCCAGCCGACCCCGGATCCGAGCAACAGTTTGCGGTGCTTGCGGGTGAACGGCAGGCCGTCGAGGCGCTCCGTGCGAGTGGTCATGCGCGACAACGCTACTCCCGGCCCGGCGGGGGTCTCACGCGCGCGGGGACGGCCGACACCGCGAGGCGGTAGCCTCCCGCCGGTTCCCCACGGCGCCCTCCGCCGAGTGGTCGCAGATGGCGCCTGACCAGCAACGCCACCACGGGAAACGTGATCGGAAGTGACCACGCGAGGGCACGGTCTCACCGGGGGAGGGCAGCCGTGGGGTCACGGAGAATTCACCACGGGTCTGGACTTGGACCATTGTCCGAGTAATCTACAAGAACCTGTGTTCTGGATCACAAGATGGGACGTGTCTCATGGACACCACTGATCACGCAAGCCCGGGCGGGGCCGACTTCGACGTCGTCATCCGCGGCGGGATCGTCTTCGACGGCACCGGTGCGCCGGGCGTCCGTTCCGACGTCGGAATCCGGTCCGGCGTCATAGCGGCGGTGAGCCCCGAGCCGCTCCCGGTATCACCCGACACGCGCGTCATCGAGGCCGACGGCAGGTGGGTGACGCCCGGCTTCGTCGACACCCACACCCACTACGACGTCGAGCTCCTCGTCTCGCCCGGGCTGGGTGAGTCGGTCCGCCACGGCGTCACCACCGTGCTCGTGGGCAACTGCTCCCTCTCCGGGGTGTACTCGGACACCGTCGACGTGGCCGACCTGTTCAGCCGCGTGGAGGCCCTGCCCCGGGACGCCGTCCTGGCGGCACTCGAGCGGACGAGGTCCTGGTCCGATCCGGCGACGTGGCGACGCGCAATCGAGGCCCTGCCGCTGGGGCCCAACGTGGCGAGCTTCCTCGGCCACTTCGACGTCCGCGCCTCGGTGATGGGGCTCGGCCGGGCGACCGACCCCAAGCACTCCGCCAGCCGGGACGAGTTGCGTGAGATCGATCGGCGGGTCTCTGCCGCGCTCGACGAGGGCTTCCTGGGCGTGTCCACCATGACCAATCCCTGGGACAAGATGGACGGCGACCGCTACCGCTCGCGGACCCTGCCCTCCACGCACGCCTCGTGGAAGGAGTTCCGGCGCATCAGCCGGGCCCTACGCCGCCGCGACCGGGTCCTCCAAGGCGTGCCCAACCTCAACACCAAGGTCGACGTGGCCTTCTACGTGGCCACCAGCACCGGGCTCCTCCGCAAACCGCTGCGGGTGACGCTCCTGGCCGCGGCGGACACCCTGGCCGAGCCGTGGGTCAACCGGATCTTCCGGCCACTGGCCTGGATCGCCAACACCCTGGGCAAGGGCAGGTTCGTGTGGCAGCACCTGCCCACCACGTTCAAGGTGTGGGCCGACGGGATCGACCTGGTGGTCTTCGAGGAGTTCGGCTCCGGACGCGAGGCCCTGCACCTGGTCGACGAGATGGCCCGCACGGACCTGCTCGGGAAGGAGAGCTACCGCCGCTGGTTCCGGGAGGACTTCGAGAAGCGGTTCAGCCCGCGGGTCTGGCACCGCGACTTCGACGACGCGCTCATCGTGGCCTGTCCCGACGAGGCGCTGGTGGGCAAGACCATCGGTGACGTGGCCCGGGCCCGGCAGCTGCACCCGGCCGACGCCTACCTCGACCTGGTGGTGGAATACGGCACCGACCTGCGGTGGACCACCACCATCGCCAACGCGCGCGAGAAGGTCGCCAACCGGCTCGCGCGGACACCGGGCATCACCATCGGCTTCTCCGACGCGGGGGCGCACCTGCGCAACATGGCCTTCTACAACTTCGGCGTCCGCCTGCTCGAGCGCGTGTACGAGGCGGATCGCCGCGGCACACCGTTCCTGTCCGTCGAGGAGGCCGTGTTCAAGCTCACCGGCGAGCTCGCCGACTTCTACCGGCTGGACGCCGGACGGATCGCACCCGGGAGGCGGGCCGATGTGGTGGTGATCGACCCGGCCGGTCTGAACGGAGAATCACTGGGTTACCACGAGGAGGCGATGCCGGAACTAGGCGGAATCCGTCGCATGGTCAACCGCAACGACCGGGCGGTGGCCGCCACGATCATCGGCGGCCACGTGGTGTGGCAGGACGGGCAGTTCGCCGAGGGCTTCGGCCGCCAGCTCGCCGCGGGACGGTTCCTCCCCTCCGGCGAGAGTGTGGGTCCGCGAACGAGTTCGAAGGTCGCACTCTGAAGAACCGAACCGCCATCGTGCTGGGCTGCGGCGGCACGATCGGTGGCGCGTGGACGATCGCGGCGCTGTACGCCCTCGCCGACCAGACCGGCCTCGACCCCCGTGACGCCGACGTCCTGCAGGGCACGTCCGCGGGCGCGGAGCTGGTGACCATGCTGGGCGGCGGCGCCGGCGTCGACGACCTGGTGTCCATGCAGCGCGGCCACGCACACGACTCGCGGCTGCGCAGCCACCTCGCGTCCACCCCTCCCGGAGTCCCTCCGCTCCCGCGTCCGCCGCTGCTGAACCCGCGGTTGCTGCGGTCGCGGTCGGGACTCGCGGCCGTCACCGGCATCGCGCCCACTGGTCGTGCCGACGCCGACTGGCTGCAGCGTCTCGCCGACGGTTTCAGCGCCGTAGACCGGCTCCCGCACCGGGACACGCGGATGGTGGCCTACGACGTCCGGTCGGGCGAGAGGGTCGCGTTCGGTGCGCCGGGATCCCCCACCGTGGCCGTCGGCGAGGCCCTGCGCGCGTCGTGGGCGATCCCCGGCTGGATGCCGCCGGTCCCCGTGGGCGACCGCCTCTTCGTCGACGGGGGTGCGGCGTCGACCGCGTCGGTGGACCTTCTCGCGCCGCAGGACGCGGACCTGGTCTACGTGATCGCCCCGATGGCCTCGGCGCCCGGCGCCCGCGCACCCGGGCCCGGCGGCGTGCTGGAACACCGCCTGCTCCGGCGCCCGATGTCGACGGGTCTCGACGCCGAGATCGCCGCCGTCCGCGCGCGCGGGACCACCGTCGTCCCCATCCGTCCCACGGCACGGGACCTCGCGGGCCTCGGCGCCGACTTCATGCGCCGCTCCCACCGCGCGGCGGCGTTCGAGGCGGCTATGACGACCGCGCCCGGAACCGTCCGCGCCGCACTGTCCGGTGACGACCTGTCCGGTGACGACTTGTCCGGGAACAGGGCCGACGCCTAGCGGAACAGAATCCCTGCGCCGGCTCCTCGCCTCACTCCGTCGGCAGTCCGGCGTCCTCCCATGCCTGGAAGCTGCCCTCGAGCTCGACCACGGTGTACCCGGCGCTGCGCATCGAGCTGGCCACCACCGAGCTGCGGGCTCCCGACTGGCAGTAGGCGACGATGGTCCCGGAGTCGGGCAGCCGGTCGCGCTCCCACATCACCTGACCGCCGTGCACCTGCGTGGCGCCGGGGACATGGCCCTCGTCGTACTCCGTTGCGGCGCGGACGTCGAGCACCATCGCGGGCTCACGGCCGTCGAGTCCCCCCGGTTCGACCGTCTCCGGGACGAACGCCGGCAGGCCGTCGCGCGAGGTGACGTACCCGGCGGTGTTGTCGATCCCGACCCGCATGACGTGTCGGCGCAGTTCCTCCGCCGCCTCGCGGTCGGAGGCCAGCATGACGAGCCCGCGGGTGTCCTGCTCGGGGTCGATCGCCCAGCCCGCGTAGGTCCCCGCCTGACCGGCGGGGAGGTTGATGGCGCCCGTGACGGTGCCCTCGTGAATCTCGTCGGCGGAGCGGGGGTCGACGACGACGAGCCGGTCGGCCTCGATACCGGAGGCCACCTTCTCCGCCGGCAGCTCGGGCAGCTCCGCGAGCGGATATCCGAGGACGGAGGGGCCGTCCCGGTTCTCGCGCTTCATCCGCCCGAAGTAGGCCGGGGCGTCGGGCTGGCCGTCGAGTAGCTCGGAGACGAAGCCCTCCTCGTCGTCGTTCTGCACGTACTCCGGCCACCAGGCGAACTTCCGCTCGTAGCCCACCGAGCTGGAGGGCAGGGCGCCGAGGGACTTGCCGCAGGCCGACCCCGCGCCGTGCGCCGGGAACACCTGGACGTGGTCCGGCAGGGTGAGGAAGTGGTCGCGCAGGCTGGCAAAGAGCTGCGCCGCGCCCTCGTGGCGGGTGTCCTCGCCGCCGGCCGCCTCGTCGAGCAGGTCCGGTCGGCCCAGGTCGCCGCAGAAGACGAAGTCGCCGGTGAGGGCGTATCCGGGTTCGTCGGCGAACGCGCCGTCGGTGACGAGGAACATCAGGTGCTCGGGCGTGTGTCCCGGGGTGTGCACGGCCTTGATCGCGATGTTGCCCAGCTCGATGGTGTCGCCGTCTCGGAGCAGTTTCCCGCCGAAGCCGTAGCTCCAGTCCTCGCCGCCCTCGCCCGAGAGGTAGGTGGTCGCGCCGGTGGCGGCGGCCAGCTCGCGGGTGCCGGACAGGTAGTCGGCGTGGATGTGCGTCTCGGTGACCTTGACGATCTTCATGTTGTGCTGCTCGGCCATCTCGAAGTACGGCTCGAGGTCACGACGTGGATCCACGACGATCGCCTCCCCGCTGCTCTGGCAGCCGATGAAGTAACTGGCCTGCGCGAGGTCGGTGTCATAGATGCGTTCGAGGAGCATGGCGTGTGTCCGTTTCCGTGGGAAGCAGGTACACCTCGCACCGTAAAACCCTCGGGGGTATAGCGCCACCGCTCGCCGCCGATGACACGCACACTGGATAGGCACACCCCGCCCCCGACGAGAGGACCCCCCGCCGTGTCCGATTCACCCGTGTCCGATTCACCCGTGTCCGACTCCCCCCAGAACGATTCCCCGTTGACCGACGACCTGCGCCGCCTGCTCGCCGCGCCGAACCCCTGCGTCATGGCCACACTCCGCAAGGACGGCTCGCCGGTGACCGTGCCCACCTGGTATCGGCTGGTCGACGACCGGATCCACCTCAACCTGGACGCCGGCCGCGTCCGGCTGCAGCACCTGCGGCGCGACCCGCGGGTCGCTCTGTCCGTACTGGACGCCGACGACTGGTACTCGCACGTGAGCATCCAGGGACGGATCACCGAGATCACCGAGGACCCGGATCTGTCCGGCATCGACGCGCTGTCCCGGCACTACACGGGCAATGAGTACCACGTTCGCGATCGTCCCCGGGTGGACGCCTGGGTGGAGATCGAGCGCGTACACACGTGGGGGTCCGCGGCGCGATCCTGATCCGGCTGCGGGCGCCGCGGCATAGCCTCTGGGCAGACCTTCAGCCCCTCAGACCTTCAGCCCCTCAGACCGGCACCCCACCTGGGTGCCCCGCGCCCACGGAGATGCACATGTCTGATCGTTTCCCCCTCGCCGACCTCACCGATCTGCCCGACGACCTGCGGGAACGCATCCTCGCGGAGCAGGAGAAGGCCGGGTTCGTCCCCGAGGTTTTCCTGATGTTCGGGCGCCGCCCCGCAGAGTGGCGGGCGTTCTTCGCCTACCACGACGCGCTGATGGACCGCGAGGGCTCGAACATGTCCAAGGCGGACAAGGAGATGATCATCGTGACCATCTCCGGGCAGAACAACTGCCAGTTCTGCGTGGTGGCGCACGGGGCGATCCTGCGGATCGTCAAGAAGGACCCGTACATCTCCGACCAGCTGGCCGTGAGCCACCACAAGGCAGATCTGACCCCGCGCGAACGCGCGATCTGCGACTTCGCCACCAAGGTCAACCGCAACTCGGACGAGCTGGGCGACGCCGACTTCGCCGCGCTGCACGAGCACGGCCTCGACGACGAGGACGCGTGGGACATCGCCGCGATCACCGCGCTGTTCGGGCTGAGCAACCGGCTGGCCAACGCCACCGACATGCGGCCGAACCCGGAGTTCTACACGATGGGCCGGCTGCCGCGGTCGACGTAGGTTGCCGCGGGTGACGCAGCTCTACAGCTGCTTGTGAGGGATCCCGTTGATGGTGCCGCCGTCCACGACGAACTCGGTGGCGGTGGCGTAGGAGGACTCGTCCGAGGCCAGGAACAGGACGAAGTTGGCCACGTCCTCGACCGTGCCGAGGCGGCCCAGGGGGATGGGGATCATGTCGTCCGGGATGCCCTCGGTGATGGGGGTGCGGACGAGCCCCGGGTGCAGTGAGTTGCAGCGGATGCCGTGCGGCGCGAGTTCGAGCGCGACCGATTTGGTGAGTCCGCGGACCGCCCATTTGGCGGCCACGTATCCGTGCGCCCACGGGGTGCCGCGCATGCCCTCGATCGAGGACACGTTGATGATCGATCCGCGGCCGGCGGCGATCATCGTCTCGGTGACCGCCTGGCACCCGTAGAAGGTCCCCGTGAGGTTCACGTCGAGGATCTGCTGCCACTTGTCGTGACGGAACTTGTGCAACTCGGCACCATTGGCGATCCCGGCGTTGTTGACCAGGACGTCGACCCCGCCCCAGTCGGCGACCGTCTCCTCGACGACGGCCTTCCACTGCTCGGGCGCGGACACGTCGAGGTGGCGGTATCGCGCGTTCGCGCCCAGCTCGGCTGCCACGGCCTCGCCCTGCTCGTCGAGCACGTCGGTGAGCACGACTCTGGCGCCCTCCTCGACGAGCCGGCGCGCATCACCCTCGCCCATCCCCCGTGCGGCGCCCGTGATGATGGCGACCTTGCCCTCGACCCGACCCATGACGACTCCCTCTACTCGTGAACAACTGTGGTGATTGTGGGATCGATGCGTCAGCGCGTGCCGACGACGCCCGGCGCTCCGGTGAGCGGCAGATCCAGCGTTGTGGTCAACCCCGGCGCGGCGGCCACCACGGCAGGAACGGCGTTGACGACCCTGCCGACCCCGGCGAGGATCGCCGAGTAGTTGTGGTCGCCGTCCGCGCTCTGCGCGGCCAGATCGAGGACGTACGACGGCTCGCCGATGACCTCGACACGGTACGAGTGCCCCTCCTGGACCGCGTACGGCCAGTCCGGCCGCAGGTCGTCCCGGGTGCGGGTGACGTGTTCGACGACGATGACGGGCTCGCCCGCCACCATCCCGGTGATCTGGAAGCGGAACCCTGCCTGCGTGCCCTCGGCGATGGTGCAGGCCGCGACCTCGTAGGTCTCCGGCGCGGGTTCACGCTCGACATGTTCGGTGATCTCGTCCACCTCCACCCCCAGCCCGGCGGCGAGCAGGTGGATCGATGCACCCCAGCCCGCGGTCAACACACCGGGCAGGAACAGCAACGGGGTCTGGTCGAGCGGGGTGCCGAACCCCATCACGTCGACCATCGACTCGGTGGAGTCGTAGGTGGCGTAGTCGGAGAACTCGGTGCAGCGGACCTGACGCACCTCGCGGCAGGTCCCGGTGATCGCGAGCGGCAGGAGATCGTTGGTGAAGCCCGGGTCCACGCCGGTGACGAAGAGCGTGGCCCCGCCTTCCGCGGCCGCGGCCTCGAGCTTGGCGCGGGCACTGTCGGGGATCCCGGCGGCGGGGTTGATGAGCGGGGTGGGCGCGGTGCCGGCCACGTTGATCCCGGCGGAGAGGTACTCGCGAATGTCGCGCGCGGCCTCCACCGGCCGGTTGTCGCTCATCGCGCAGTAGACCACGCAGTCGGGCTTCGCGGCGATGATGTCCGCCGAACTCGTGGTGGCCGTGACACCGGTGGTCACCTCGAGACCGGCGAGTTCACCCGCGTCCTTCCCCGACTTCTCCGCGGAGTGCACCCAGACGCCCACCAGCTCGAAGCGCGGGTCCTCGATGAGCTGGCGCAGGGCGATCGCCCCGGCGTTTCCCGTGGCGATCTGTGCGACCCGGATGGCCATGTGTCCCCTCCCGACCTGAGGCGTCACGTGGTGGTGCGCGCCCGTTCGCGGCGGACGCTACCAGAGCGTGCCGCCTGGTCGGGGGCTTACCGGACACTTGACCGGACAGCTGTCCGATCAAGTGTCCCGGCTCGCTCAGCCGAGTACGACCCCGCAGGCGATGCGGCTGCCACCGTCGCCTGCCATCAGCGTGTCCTCGTCGGGTCCCTCCGGCGCGTAGCGCTCCGGGATGTTGGCCAGGTTGTCCGAGTCCTCGTGGATCATCACGGCGGAGCCGTCGTCGTCCAGCAGCAGCTCCCGGTCCAACCGGTCGGTGAGGGTGGTGATGCGAGCGGTCCCGTCGCCGGCGACGTACAGCGGCGGCAGGTCCCCCGCGTGCTCGGGATGGCCGGCCCCGCCGTCCGGCCCGGCCAGGTGCCCGCCGGCCGAGAGGAACGCCCCACGCTCCTCCGGGTCGTTGGGGTTGACACTGTCCGGCTCGCACAGGCCGGTCGTGTGGATGTGCAGGCCGTGGAAACCGGGCGGCAGTCCGGTGGCCTCGACCGTGACCAGGGTGCCGCCGTCGGCCTCGACGAACTCCACCGTGCCGAGCGGTCCGCCCTCCGGATCGGTGAGCTCGGCGGTGGCGAACGCCTGGCCGTCCTGCTCCTCACCCTCGGTTCCCGCGGCGGCGGTGGTGGCGGTGTCCTCCTGGGGGGTGGTACCCCCCTCGGCGGCGGGCGAGTCATCCCCGGTCCCGCACGCAGCGGCCAACAGGGCGGCCGCGGTCAGAGCGACGAACGTGCTGCTCCTGCGCGCGCGGCCGCGTATCGGGGTGGTCAGTGTGGGCGCGGTCCGTGTGGGCGCGTTCTGGATGGGCGCGTTCTGTGCGGTCATCAGGAGACCTCCTTGTCGGCGTTGTGGCCGTCACCGTACCCAGGCTCATCGGAGGTGCAACCGCGGCTTCTCCCCGCTACCTGCGTCACGGCCAAATCCCCGAAATCCGCTACTCCCCTGTGCAGTTCGCTAGCCGATTCGGGTAGCAGATCGCGCAGGGGGGTAGCGGTTACCGGGGTTGGATTACCGAGGTTGGAGTTCCGGGGCTGGAGTTCCGGGGCTGGAGTTCCGGGGTGGAGGCCGGCGGGTCAGGCCGCGGCGCGAAAGCGACGCAGTCGCAGGCTGTTGGCCACCACGAACACCGAGGAGAACGCCATGGCCGCGCCCGCGATCATCGGGCTGAGCATCCCCGCCGCGGCCAGCGGGAGCGCGGAGACGTTGTAGGCGAACGCCCAGAACAGGTTGCCCTTGATCGTGCCCAGCGTCCGACGGGACAACCGGATGGCGTCGGCTGCCGCACGCAGGTCACCGCGGACCAGCGTCAGGTCGGAGGCCTCGATCGCCGCATCGGTGCCCGTGCCGATCGCCAGGCCGAGGTCGGCGGTGGCCAGCGCGGCCGCGTCGTTGACGCCGTCGCCGACCATGGCCACGACCCGACCCTCGGACTGCAGTCGGCGGATCACCTCGACCTTGTCGGCCGGCATCACCTCGGAGATCACCGAGTCCGGGCCGGGATCGATCCCCACCTGTGCGGCCACCGAGGCGGCCACCCTGGCGTTGTCGCCGGTCAGCAGGACCGGGGTCAGACCCAGGTCGCGGAACCGGCGGACCGCCTCGGCGGAGGACTCCTTGATCTGATCGGCCACCACCAGGACCCCGCGGGCCCGGCCGCCCCAGCCCACGGCGACCGCGGTCTGGCCGCGTTCGGAGGCCCGGTCGACGGCCAGCGAGAGCTCGGGGGGCAGCGGCATGGAACGTTCCGCGAGCAGGGCCGGACGGCCCACCACTACCACCTCGTCGTCGTCACGGTCGTCGTCGTCAGCAGCGACCTCTCCCGACACCCCCAGACCCTCGGTGTTGCGGAAGCCGCGCACGGCAGGCAGATCGCCGACTCGCTCGCGGGCGCCTGCGGCGATCGCCCGGGCGATGGGGTGCTCGGAGGCGTCCTCGACAGCTCCGGCCAGGCGCAGCAGCTGCGAATCGTCCTCGCCGTCGGCGGCCGTCACGGAGACGAGCGCGTGCGAACCGGTGGTGACGGTGCCCGTCTTGTCCAACACGATCGTGTCCACTCGGCGGGTGGACTCCAGGACCTCGGGACCCTTGATGAGGATGCCCAGCTGCGCGCCCCGGCCCGTCCCCACCATCAGTGCCATCGGCGTGGCCAGGCCCAGCGCGCACGGGCAGGCGATGATCAGCACCGCGACCGCGGCCGTGAACGCCATGGAGGCGCCGGCTCCGGTGATCATCCAGTACGCGAAGGTGGCCACCGCCAGCACCAGTACCGCGGGGACGAAGACCCCGGAGATGCGGTCCGCCAGACGCTGCGCCGCGGCCTTGCCGGACTGGGCGTCGGTGACCATCTGCGCCATCTGCGCGAGCTGGGTGTCTGAGCCGACGCGGGTGGCGCGCACGACCAGCCGGCCGCTGGTGTTGACGGTCCCGCCCACCACGGCGTCACCGGTGGAGACCTCGGTCGGCACGGACTCGCCGGTGACCATGGCGGTGTCTATCGCGGAAGCGCCGTCGACGATCTGGCCGTCGGTGGCGATCTTCTCGCCGGGCCGCACGACGAACTCGTCGCCGACCTGCAGGTCCTCCACCGGGATCCGGGTCTCGACACCACCGCGCAACACCGCCACGTCCTTGGCGCCGAGCTCGAGGAGCGCTCGCAGCGCCGCGCCCGCCGATCGCTTCGACCGCGCCTCGATGTAGCGCCCGAGCAACACGAACGTGGTGACGCCGGCCGCGGCTTCGAGATAGATGTCGCCCGCACCGTCACTGGGCGAGAGCGTGAACTCGAACCCGTGCGACATCCCCGGCATGCCGGCGTGACCGAAGAACAGCGCGTACAGCGACCAGATGAAGGCGGCGGACGTGCCGATCGACACGAGGGTGTCCATGGTGAACGCGCCGTGCCGGATGTTGATCCAGGCCGCCCGGTGGAACGGCCACCCACCCCACACCACGACCGGCGCGGCGAGCGTGAGCGAGAGCCACTGCCAGTAGGTGAACTGCCAGGCCGGGATCATGGCCATTGCGATCACCGGCACCGACAGTGCGGCGGAGATAATCACTCGCTGGCGCAGGCTCTCGACCCTGTCGGGGGCCGCGCTGTCATCGGTGGTGCTGTCATCAGTGGCACTGTTGTGCGTGGCGTTGCCCGCGTTGCCGGGCGTCTCGGCGGGCGTCCCGGCGGCGTCGCGAGCGGGCGTGTTCGGCCGGTTGTGCCGAGGACGTGGCAGCCGCGCCGAGTAACCTGCCTGCTCCACGGTGTCCAGCAGCAGTTGCGACTCCACGCCCGGGGCGTACTCCACGCGCGCTTTCTCGGTGGCGTAGTTGACCTCGGCCGTCACGCCGTCCAGCTTGTTGAGCTTGCGCTCGATCCGGTTGGCGCACGACGCGCAGGTCATGCCCTCGATCTGGAGGTCGACGAAGGTGGTCGCCGGTTGGCTGGCGATATCGGTGCCTGTGTCTGTGTCGGTCATGGCGTGCTCACCTCATTCCGCGGCGTCGAGTGTGTACCCGGCCTCGTCCACGGCCGCGCGGACGAGCGCGGGGTCGACGGGGTCGGGGGCGACGACGACGAGGCGGCCCGACTCCAGGTCGACCTCGACCGCCTGGACGCCGGGGATCTCGGAGACCTCCTCCTTGACGGAGGCGACGCAGTGGTTGCAGGTCATGCCGGAGACGGTGAAGGTCGCGGTGGCGGACATGGTGTTCTCCTCGTGCGGTCGACGGTTCGTGCAGATCAGGGCGTGGGCGATCAGGACTTGACCAGGCGCGCGATGGCGGCGTTGGCCTCCTTGAGCTTGGCCTCGGCCTCGGGACCTCCGTTCTCGATGGCGCCGGCCACGCAGTGGCCCAGGTGCTCCTCGAGCAGGTTGAGCGAGAGCGACTGCAGGGCCCGGGTCATGGCGGAGACCTGGGTGAGGATGTCGATGCAGTACTTGTCCTCCTCGACCATCCGCTGCAGGCCCCGGGCCTGACCCTCGATGCGGCGCAGCCGCTTGAGGTGGTCCTCTTTGTGCGGGGTGTATCCGTGCTCAGCCATGATCGATACGGTACCCCCCTAGGGTATCTATTTCAAGGCAGAGTACACCGCAACACAATGACCACTCCTACAACACAGACGCGCCGGCAGCCTCACGGCCGCATCACCTCACGGTTGCCGGTCGGGCTTCAATCCGTGCTCGATTCCCCATGCCACGGCCTGGGCGCGCGTGTTCACGCCCATCTTCCGGTAGGCCGCGCGGATGTAGGTCTTGACGGTGTTCGTCGACAAATAACATCTCTCGGCGATGTCCTGATTCGACATGCCCTGCACGATCAACCCGATCATCTCGGCCTCACGGACGGACAGACCCGCATCCTTGGCGGGCCACTGATTGTCGCCGATCGCCGACAGCCCCGGCCCCACCATCGTCACACGGTGTCCCGCCGCGATCTCCTCAATGCCGCGGACCAGTTCAGGGGCGGACAAGGACTTGGACAGGAACCCGTTCGCCCCCATCGACAGGCTGTCGTCGACGGCTTCCTGGTCGGCGGCGAAGGAGTAGACGGCGACCGCACCGATTAACGGGTCGTCGCGCAGCGCCGCCAGGCGGGCGTGCTTGCCCACCGGGGCGGCGAACGTGTCGTACAGAGCCACGTCCACCTTTACCGACCCCTTGGAGACCGTGTGCTTCTCCACGACCTCGATGCGATCGGCGTACGTCGCGAGAATGGCGTTCACCCCGGCCACGACGACGAGGTAGTCGTTGACCACTGTCACTCTCACCGGCATGGCCAGACCATAGCAACAGCCGCTGGACCACCAGGAACTGTCTTCACACCCCTGGGGGTGTAGTTGGGCCGCTTTCATACAGCGAATGATGGGTTGTTGCTCCACCAACAACTTACGCATCGTCGCCGACCCGAAAGTGGGAGAACGTTTGACTGGGACCGCACTGACCGCTGTGGACAACCGATGGGCATGGGCCGACCGCGGCAACTGCGTGGGCCACCAGGACTTGTTCTACAACGACGACCACGACCTCAAGGGCGAGCGACGCAAGAACGAACAACTCGCCAAACAATTGTGCGAGGTGTGCCCGGTTCTCGACCAGTGCCGACGCTACGCCGTTGAAGAAAAAGAGCTCTACGGAGTCTGGGGCGGCATGACCGAACTGGAACGGCACAAATTCGCGGGACGACTCCGCACCGGCTGACCTGACGCCCGGTAGTCACGAAGAGCCTCTTTCCCTTCAGGCCGGACGGGCCGAATCCCATTTGGTGCCTTATCGGTGGCTCGGATGTCCAACACGGCATCCTTGCCGGCGCCGGAGCCCGGCCCGTCGACCCGATTGGCAACAGGGCGTTGGTCCTGACCCACGGCCATTTCGACCACGTCGGCTTCGCCCGCGGGGCACAGAAGCACTGCGGCACACCTGTGCTCGGCCGCGAGTTGGATTCACCGCCACGTTGGCCATCAGGGAACCGTGACGATCACTCCGGCACCCCATTCCATCTCGTCCGTTCTGGCGCTATTCTTCGGCTTAAGCAGGCCCGAGGAGCCCCATGCCCGGATTGTCCCGTCGCCAGTTCGTGAGCCGCGTGGGCGCTCTGGCCGCGTTGTGGGGAATGGCTCCGGGTGCGCTGGGCGTCCGGCTCGCGGCCGCTCAGACATCTCCCGAATCACCCTTGTCGACATTGTCGGGGACGATTCTGAGGAAAGCGGGTGCCCCGAACTCGTACCGCACACTGACTGCGGGTCCGGGTGAGGACTATCTGCCGCGGTTGGACATCCTGCGCTCGTCACCGACTCCGGCGCGCGTGAACGCGCGCCGGTCGATCCTCTACCTCGGTCACCTGTCCGATATGCACGTCATCGATGCCCAATCGCCCTGCCGCATCGAACCGATGATCGTTCAGGACCACGCGACGTGGGGGTCCGCGTTCCATCCCCAGGATCCACTCACCGTTCACGTGACCGCAGCGATGGTCAAGTCGTTCGCCGACAACTCGACCAGTCCGGTGACCGGAGCGCCGCTCGGCGCGGCAATCGTCACCGGAGACAGCGCGGACATGCATTCTCATCTCGAGCTGCGGTGGTACATCGACGTTCTCGACGGAGTTGCGGTGACCCCGAACAGTGGATCTCCCACCGTGTTCGAGGGGGTTCAGGCATGGCAGGACGCGCAATGGGCCTACCGACCGGATGACCCCTCGGGCGGAGCGTTCGGCGACTACGGGTTTCCCCGACTGTCCAGGTTGCTGACCGAAGCCATTGCCCGACCCGTCGAGTCGGTGGGGCTACCGGTGCCGTGGTACTCGGTGTACGGCAACCACGACACGCTCCTGCTCGGCACGTTCGGCCTCTCCCCTCAACTGCATTCCCTGGCCGTCGGGTCGGAGAAAGCGCATACGCTGAGCGCCACCGCGACGTCGGTGCTGGCCGGTTACGCGTCGACCGCGAGTCCACTGCAACGACTGGTCGACGCGTGGGGCGTCCAGGCAGGAACCAGGCCGGGATTCCGTGGAGTCACCGCGGATCCGCGGCGCTACCTGTTCGACCAACGCGAGTTCATGGCCGAGCACTTCAACACCACGGAGACACCCGGTCCCGTCGGGCACGGTTTCACCCAACACAACCTCGATTCCGGGGAGACCTGGTGGACCACGGACGTGACGCCCCACGTGCGGTTGTTCGGACTCGATACCTGCAACGCCGTTGCGGGAGCCGACGGTGCGGTCCCGGCAGACCAGTTCGAGTGGCTCAGAGGCCATTTGGATCGGGCGAACTCCGAGAACAAGCTCGTCCTTGTTCTGACGCACCACAACAGCATGACCCTGGAGAATCGGGCGCAGCGACCAGGATCGAACAAGAAGCTCTACGGCGCCGACGAGTTCGTCGACCTTCTCCTGGCCTATCCAGTGGTGATCGGTTGGCTGAACGGGCACACGCATCAGAATCAGATCCTCGCCCACCGCAGAGGCGGCGGCGGCTTCTGGGAAATCACGACCGCGTCCTGCATCGATTTTCCGCAGCAACAGCAGACCGTCGAGATCGTCGACAACCGGGATGGAACGCTGTCGCTGTTCACGACGGTGCTGGATCATGCGTCGCCGGTGACCCCTGGCTCGTCCGGGGGATACCTGGACCTCGCGTCGCGGAGTCGAGAACTGGCGGCGAACGATTGGGCCGAGAATCCTCTGATGAGAAGGGGCTCGGCACTGGATCGAAACACCGAACTCCTGCTGCCCGCCCCGTTCGACGTCGATGCCATCACGGACGCGTCGCTGGAACGGCAGCACCTGCGAGAACGCGCTCGCCTCCTGGCCTACCAGCAGCGAGCGCAGCGATGAAGCGCGCGATCGGAGGAATGGTCCTCACGCTTGCCCTGACGGGATGCACGCAGATCGATGCGCTCGCACCCGTCGGGGGAGCGGAGATCGCGGATCTGCGGTACGCGACCAACGAGGTTCTCCTGGAGCAGGATGTCGATGTTCTCGTCGCGCCGGTATGCGATGGTCACGGGGCGGATCTCCGCTGTGTGGGAGAAACCGTGGGGAGCGAGACCATCACCGCGACGGTGAACTCTGAGGACGGGGCGTCCTTCGACCTCACTGTCGGAGAGCGCCTCATCTACTCAGGACCCGTGCAGGCCGTTCTCGACCGCAATGGAACAGAGGGCGCGCGGTGATCGGGACGTGGCGGGGGCTTGTGCGGGGTGCCCGTGTAGTGGCTCCGGTGGTGATCGTCGGCGCACTCGTTCAGTCGCTACTGGTGGTGGGCGATCCGACCCCAGAGGGTGCGTGGGGTTTCGCACTACGCGTGGTGATGTCGGGACTGGCGCTGATCGGTGCCCTCTGGCTGATCGTGGGGGCGGCGGCCACCGCAGTCAAGGTCGACGCGCGTTTCTCGATGCCGTCGATCAGGTTGCTGACAGGCGTGACGGCAGCAGTCGTCATCGGAGCGCTCACCGGGGTTCTCTCGCCGATTCTGCCGATAGTCGTTGCGGCGGTTGCGTTGCCTCTGCTGTCGGCCCTGGCGGTGGAGCCGAGGACGACCGCGTTCCGTACTGTCACGTACTCGCCCGGTCGGGCCCTGCTCGGATACTTGTGGATAGCAGTGCTGTCCATCGTCAACTGGGTCATTGCACTGATGCTCGGCTTCTTCGTAGCAGGACCGGTTGCTGCGGCGCTCACGTGGGTGGTGTTCGGGTTCAGCACAGCTGTTCTGGCGACCTATTGGGCGGCTATGCATCTCCGAGCGCAGGAACAGAAACAGGCCGGGCCCAAAGCGCACCGGTCGGGCCGAACCGTCGGATCGGAATGATCGACGGATTCACTCCACGGCACGCAGAGCAGCGGAACCGTGCCCGCGCCGCCGGGCGCCGATCAGCGCACCTTCGCGTCAGGTCGATATGACAGGCCTCCGGGGCCCTGCTTCGTCAGGACCCGGCCTCCGTTCGACACCCCATGGACATCCCCCGACGCATGAGGGATTCCCCCGATCGGCGTCCCGAGCGAGCGGGGCGACCGAGCCACGGACTCCACAACAAGAATCACTCGACGCTGAGAACATGAACTTTTTCTCTACAGATCCCCGATCTCCCCAGGCAACGTTCAGCTTAGTCCAACTAAATAAAAGTCTTTCCAATGTATTGCCCCAAGTCATGTCGGAGAGAACAGTTTTGGGCAGATTTCACTAGAGGGTATTGCCAATGGGAACCCCGAGAATATGAGTCCACACTGAGAACCGAGGAATTGGGTTTGTGACCCATGTCACGATCGCGCTGGAGTGATTCCCCACCACCGACACAACTGCGGAGCAAGTGGAGGAAGTCATGACACAGACGCATGATTCAACGCAGACGCGAACGCGTCGTTGGCCACTGATCGGAGTCGCCATGGCGACCGTGGTGGCGATGCTGACCTTCGGCGGTGTGGCAACGGCTGCGCACCCCACGGTCGGACTGGGAACAGCTGAGTCCTTCGGAGTCCTGGCGGGTTCGGAAATCACCAATACTGGTCCGTCGGTCGTCAACGGGGACCTAGGGCTGCATCCGGGCACCGAAGTCACCGGTTTCGATGGCCTTCCAGCGGGAACCGTGAATGGCACTCAACACGTCACCGACGCGGTCGCACTCCAAGCCAAGGCAGACCTGACGACGGCCTACAACGACGCGGCCGGACGGCCCTCGACCGGTACGGTGTCGGCCGATCTCGGAGGCCAGACACTGGTCGACGGCACCTACACCGCTGCGAGCGCGATGTCACTGACCGGGACAGTGACCCTCGACGCCCAGGGGAACCCGGATGCGGTCTTCATCTTCCAGGCGGGGTCCACGTTGATCACCGCGCCGAACAGCACCGTGGCACTCATCAATGAAGCCGACCCTTGCAACGTGTTCTGGCAGGTCGGAAGCTCCGCGACGCTGGACACCAACACCATATTCGTCGGCACCGTCATGGCACAGGAATCGATCACGGTCAACACCGGCTCGACTGTGCAGGGACGCCTCCTCGCACGCACCAGCGCCGTCACCCTGGACAACAATGTGATCAACGTGCCGGACTGTGACACTGAACCGACTACCACGCCCACGACTCCCACCACCGAGCCCACCACTCCCACAACCCCGACCACCGAGCCCACGACACCCACAACCCCGACCACGCCCACCGAGCCGACGACGCCGACCACCCCCACCACTCCGACCGAGCCCACGACTCCGACGACGCCCACCACGCCCACCACCCCGACCACGCCCACCGAGCCGACGACCCCGACCACGCCGACCACCACTGCCACCAACGGCGTTCCCATCATCCCGATCCTGATCCCGGCCATCCTGATCGGAGGCTCGGTCGCGGCCGCACCGATCATCGGGCCGATGATCGGACAGTCCCTCGCGGACCTGGGCTTCCCGTTGCCCGCCCTTCCGGAGTTCCCGCCGTTGGCAGGGTCGGCCATGCCGGGACCGGCTCCGGTCCAACCCGTCGCCCCCGCACCGATGGCACCGGGCCCCGAGTCCCCCAACGGCCGCGGCGGAGAGCCCGGCGCCGCGGGCGGCACCAACGGTGCGGTGACCACCAACACCGTCGTCCTGATGACCGGCTCGATGGGTGACTACGAGCTGCCACTGCCCCCCGGTGTCATGCTGCCTCCGTTGCCCTTCATCCGCTGATCTGACACAGGGTCACGGCCCCGTTCCGGGTGGTCCACCGGGAGCGGGGCCTCGGTCTGCTCCGGCATCGCGCCGAGTGGTCGCAAACGTCCGAAATCGACGAGAGTCTCCTGGGGAAATGCGATCGTATGGGACCTTTCGGCGATCGGCAGTCCACGCCCTGCGCCTGAACCGCCGGCAACGATGACCTACCGGAACTCAGAGAACGCGAGCCACAGCGAAGCCGTCCCAGCCCTTGGCGCCCACGGTCTGCAGGGCGGTCGCGTCGAGTCGCGCGTGGCCGCCGAGCAGCTCCAGAACCGCGCGGCTGCCGAGCACCCCGGGATCGTCGGAGTCCGCGTCCGCGACCCCACCCCGGCGGACGACGTTGTCCACCACGATCACGCTGCCCGGACGCGTGAGCTGCAACGCGAGCTCCACGTAGCGCGGATTTCCCGGCTTGTCGGCGTCGATGAACACCAGATCGAACGGCTCGGCACGGGAGGCGATGAGCTCCTGCGCCGAGTCCGCAGCCGGGCCCACGAGCACCTCCACGCGTTCGGCCACCCCGGCCCGTTCGAGGTTCTCGCGCGCAACCTCGGCATGACGCGGGTCGATCTCCAAGGTGACCACCTCGCCGTCGTCACCAAGTGCGCGGGCGAAGCTCGTCGCGCTGTACCCGCCGAGGGTGCCGAACTCCAGGACGCGCCGCGCGCCGATCATCCGGCACAGCATCGACAGGAACCGCGCCTGGGCGGTGGAGACCTCGATCCCGGGCAGGTCCGCCGCCGCGGTGGCCTCACGCACCTCCCGGAGTACCTCGTCCTCGAGGCCCAGCGCCTCGTCGAAGAACGCGTCGACCTCCGCCCATCGGGAGTCGCCGTCAGAGGAATAGGCCCGGCCGGTCATGTGATCCGTCATGTCCACGACGTTAGTGCCGCAGGGTGCGTGAACCGCGAAGGAGGGCAGCGGTTTAGACTCCGTTCAATAGTGATCCACGACACATTCAGTCCGGGGGGACCGTGTTACTTCGTCGAACCGCGATGCGCGCTGCCGCACTCGCCACAGCTGTAGCGACCACCATCGGCGGAGGGGCGATGCTCGCCCCTGCCGCCACCGCGCAGGGGTCGTCCAACGACCCGGCTCCGGCGTTCTACCAGCCGCCGGCCGACCTGCCCGCGGGTGCAGGCGCTCTCATCAAGACCGAGGCCTTCCCACTCGCCGGTGCGATCCCACCGATCCCGGGGGCGGAGTTCGTCTCCGATGGCGCCGGTCCGATCTCGACCGACGCACAGCGGATCATGTACACCTCCGTCGGCTCGAGAAACCAACAGATCGCCGTGACGGGGACCTACCTCCAGCCCCGCGCCCCGTGGACGGGTCCGGGGACGCGGCCGCTCGCGGTGCTCGCACCGGGCACCCAGGGCCAGGCCGACCACTGCGCGCCGTCCAAGACCTTCCAGAACCTGGCCACCGTCCGCACGGACCCGCCCGGCGTGGGCTTCGGCTACGAGATCATCCAGGCCTACGCGTTGCTGGCCCGCGGTTACGCGGTCGCGATGACCGACTACGAGGGACTGGGCACGCCCGGCATCCACCCGTATGTCCACCGCGAGTCCTCCGCCCGCGCCGTGCTGGACATCGCCCGCGCCGCGCCCCGGATCCCGGGGTCGGACGTCGGCCCCTCACCGCGCACCGTGTTCGCGGGCTACTCGCAGGGCGGCGGCGCGGTGGCGGCGGCAGCCGAGATGCACCCGCAGTACGCGGCCGAGGTGAACCTGGTCGGCACGGCGGCCGGTTCACCGCCCGCCGACCTGCTGGCCACTCTCGAGATGGCGGACGGGTCGGCGATCGCCGGCGTGATCGGGTACTCCCTCAACAGCCTCGTGGACGCCTACCCGGAGATGGATCAGATACTCGACGCCTACCTCAACGACCACGGCCGGATGATGCTCGCCGCCACCTCCGACCAGTGCATCGGCGAGACCGCGATCCAGTTCTTCCAGCAGCGCACCCACAACTTCACGCAGTCCGGCCAGTCGGCCGGGGAGATCGCCAGGCAGGATCCGGCGATCATGGACTATCTGGAGCGGCAGCGCATCGGCCGACTGGCGCCCTCGACGCCGGTGCGGATCCTCTCCCCGGTGAACGACGACGTGGTGCCCGGCCACCAGTCGCAGCAACTCGGCCGGGACTGGTGCGCGCAGGGTGCGGCCGTCGACATGGTCATCGACCACACCCCGCCCGTGGCCACCGGTCTGGTCATCAACCACGCCGTGCCGATGCTCGCCGGCCTCGGCGGGACCGTGCAGTACCTGGCCGACCGGATCGACGGCGTCCCGGCGCCGGTCAACTGCGGGACGTACTGAGCCGCCCGGGTTCCAGTCCCGCAAGTAGATTGCGCAATCGGCTTGTACAATTGTTCGCGTGACCGACCCGAGCGACCCGAGCGACCCGAGCGACCCGAGTGACCCGACCGACCCGACCGCGCTGGCCGCCGACCTCCGCGACGCCCTGCGCCCGTTGTGGCGGCGGTTCAACGCGCACCGGACGCTGTCCATGGGCAAGTCCGGGATCCTGTTCCGACTCGAGCACCACGGCGCCCTGACCGCGACCGACCTGGCCGCGCTCGAGCGCATCAGCCATCAGGCGGTGGCGGGCGCGGTCCGCGAACTCGAGGAGATGGGCCTGGTCTCCCGCAGTCCCGACCCCGGTGACGGCCGGCGGGTCCTGGTCATCCTCACCGAGGCGGGTCGGGCACGCCTGGCCAGCGAGCGCTCGGCCGGCCAGGAGTGGCTGGTCCACGCGGTCACCGAGGGACTCAGCGAGGCCGAACGCGCCATCCTCGCCGTAGCCGTGCCGCTGCTGACCCGGTTGGACGCCGAGGGACCGAGGTGACCACGACCGACCGGGCACCCGCGCCCCGCTGGTTTCTCCAGGCGCTGGTCTACGCCGGGCTCACCAGCGCGATCGTCAGCTCACTGGGCATGCTGCTCGTGCCGTCGGTGGCCCAGGAATTCGACATCCCCGTCAGCACCGCCCAGTGGATGCTCACCGTCAACCTGCTGGTGGGCGCAGTGGCCACGCCGATCATGGGGCGCCTCGCGGACGGCCCCCACACCAGGCGGCTGCTCCTGGCGTCGCTGGCCGTGATCTTCGCAGGGTCGGTCATCGCCACCGTCGCCACGGACTTCACCGTCTTCCTGATCGGCCGGGCTCTGCAGGGCCTGCTCTACGGAACCGTCCCCGTCACCATCGCCCTGGCCCGCCGGCACCTGAGCTACTCCGATTCCCAGCCGGCGATCTCCACCCTGTCGGTCACGGTCTCCGTGGGCATGGGGCTGGGCTACCCGCTCACCGGTCTGCTCGCCGCGGGGTTCGGCCACCGCTCCGCGTTCGCCTTCGCCGCGCTGTTCGTAGCCACTGCGGCAGCCGGGGTGTGGCGGTTCGTGCCCGCCGGGCCGGACCCCCTCGCCCCTCGCACACCCCTCGACCTGCGTGGGGCGGTTCTGTTGGGCGCCGGCCTGGCCACGCTGCTGCTGTGGATCTCCGAGGCCCAGGGCTGGGGTTGGGCCTCGCCGCGTGCCCTGGTCACACTCGCGGTGGCCCTGGCCTCCCTCACCGCGTGGGGCGTGCACAGCGTGCGGACCCGGTACCCGCTGGTCAACCTCCGGGTGGTGCGCCGACCCGAGGTGCTGCTGGCCAACGCCACCGCGATCGGACTCGGAACCGCGCTGTACATCGGCCTGTCGATCGCGAGCCTGGTGGCTCAGGCCCCCACCGACACCGGCTTCGGGCTCGCCGTCCCCCTGATGTGGGCGGGCTTCATGATGGCTCCGCTCTCCCTGGGCAGCCTCCTGGCCAACCGCGCGGTCCGCGCACTGGCCCGCCGTGTCGACATGGCGGTCTTCCTTCCCGTCGGCGCGGCCGTGATGACCGCGGCGTCGGTGCTGCTGTGGCTGGCTCACAGCGACTTTCTCACCCTCGCGGTCGGCATGTTCCTGTTCGGGGCGGGGATCGGATCGGGATACGCCGCCATGCCCGCGCTGATCGCCCGGAGCGTGGCGGTGGACCAGCTCGGCAGTGCGGTGAGCTTCAACCAGGTCCTGCGCACGGTCGGCGGGGCGGTCGGTGCCGCGCTGTCCGCAGCAGTGCTCGCCGCGCACCCGTCAGACTCGACCTACTCCACCGACCTGGGCATCACCATGGCGTTCGGCGTGGGTGTGCTGTGCTGCGCCGCGGTGATGGTGGCGTTGACGTGGCACGCCGTCACGGGACGACGACGACGAGGCGGCGCACCCCGGGACGCCGTGCGGTGACAGGCGATAGCGTCCTGGGCATGCGCGCCCTGAGCCTGATCCCCGTCGCCGCGGTGACCCTCGTGCACCTGATCGCGCTGACAGCCGACGCGGGAGCCGTGGCAGCGTGGTCGCAGGTCCTGCTGATGCCCGCGCTGGCGGTGGTGCTGCTGGCCCTCCCGCGGGGCGACCGCGGTCCCGCCTGGCCCTGGGCACTGGGTGCACTGGCCGCCAGCTGGGTGGGGGACTCGCTGCCGAAGGTCGTCCCCCACGACGCGCAGTTCGTGGCGATGATCGGCGGGTTCGCCGTGGCCCAGGTGCTGTGGATCGTCGCGTTCACCCGCGTGGACCGGGGCCGGTCGCCCTTCGCGTGGACGCTGCTGCTCATCGCGGTGGCGGTCGCGCTACTGGCGGTGACTGTTCCGGAGGCCGGGATGCTCGCCCCGGCCGTGGTGGTCTACGGGTTGCTCCTGCTCGCCGTCGCGTGGCTCGCGTCCAGCCACGGCTGGGTTGGCGCGCTCGGCGCCGCCATGTTCGTCCTGTCCGACGGCCTCATCGCGCTGGGGGCGTTCCGGCCCGATCTGGTGGACTGGGCGAACCGCGACCTGGCGGTGATGGCCACTTATATCGCGGCCCAAGCGCTGTTCGTGACGGTCATCCTGCTCACACGGTCCCCGGACCGGACCTTCGGCCGCGCACCCCGCCGCGGCACCCGCGCCCCCGCCAACCCCTGACCGCTCCCCCGGCCCGGCAGCCCCGGCTGGGGCGACTCACCAGGTGATGCGCTCCGGGCGTGCGTCGGCAAGGATCTCCTCGCGGTCCTCGGGCAGGAGGAACCCCTCGGCGATCAGCCGGTTCGTGGCCTCGCGATAGGCGTCGAGGTACTGCTCACGCCCGGTCCGCCCACCACCCGGCCACCGGTCCCGCAGCGTCTGTTCGGGCAGCTCAACGGTCCGCCCGAACAGCATGCACATGGGCTGCGCCTCGGGGTGGGGCACGGCGGTGAGGTGTTCGACCGGGGCCTCCACGACAGGGGTCCTCACGCCGCCCCGGCCGTTGCCCAGCTGGTCGGTGATCACCTCGTCGTCGTCGATCTCCACCGGCGGGGCCGCCGGCGGGCGCGCACCCCCGGCGACCCACGACACCAGGTGGCGCAGTAAGGCGCGGAGGACGAAGACCTGCTGGCCACTGTTGACCGGGCCGTGGCAGTCGACGAACTGCGCGAACTCCCCCAGCTGGTAGAGATCCGCATGTGCCTGGCCCGCGATCTCCCAGGTCATCACCGAGTCGGAATCGGGCTGGCGGGCGGGAAGCGAGGCGATCCTGCCCAACAGGTCGCCCTCCGCCTGCACCACCACCACCGGAGCGCCCACGTCCTCGCGGAGCCTGGCCGGCCCGCGACCGAGCGCTGCGACGATGTCGCTCCCGCGGCCGCGGTCGTCGAACGGCAGATACCCGGCTCCACGGCTGTGGAGGAGAAACGCGTCGAACACCCCGACGCGGGGATGGACCCCGTTGACGTAGGAGGTCAACGCGAACGCCGACTGCGACTCACCCACCGCGATCACGGTCCGTGCACGCAGGTCCGCGAGCGGACCGCCACCATCCGGCTCACGGACGTAACGGCCCACCTGCGTGACGATGTCGTAGGCGTACGCGTCGCCGGGGTGGTGCAGGTCGCCGTAGCGCTCGGGACGTTGGGCGCGGAGTCCCGTGGTCTGACCGCCGATGCCCACCGCCGCGTCCCCGCCCTCGACAGCGATGAACTGCGCCGACACCCCGATCCATGCGTGCCCAGCCCGCAGGATCTCGTCGGCGAGGTAGGTGTAGTCCGGCGCCGCATCCTGGCCTCCACTGACGTTGAGCCATTCCACCAGAACCACACCGCTGAACGCCTCGGGTTGTGGCCGCCGCACCAGCACGCGGGTCGCGAACGGGGCGGAATCGGCCTCGGTGAGCTCGAAGCGACCGTCGCCCGGGGTCGCCACCGGGTCGTAGGAGGTGGCCACGCCGGACACGGCCCACTCCGACTCACCGAACCCGGCTGCCGCCAGGTCGGGGGCCGCGCGCCCGGACATCGGTGGGAAGGGCTTGCCCTCGGTCAGCTCTACGAATGTCGCTCGCTGGGATTGCTGCATGGGACCGATTGTGCCTGCCGACGTTGGCCGTGGACCGACTTTGATGACACTCCTGCCGCGGTCCGGCAGCACTCCGGCTGTTCGGCCCCGGCCGACGTAGACCGGGACCGTTCAGAGATCCGTCGGCGGTGGGCCCAGGATCTCGATGTCGTGACGGGCGGCCGCCGCCTGGAGCGCGGCGGGGTCGATGGGCCCTGGTTCGGGCAGCACCCGTTCACGGGCGGGTTCACCCGCCTCGGCGGTGAACTCCTCGAAACCGGCCGGAACGGTTATCTGCAGGGTCCGCAGCGGCTCATCGCCCAGCACTACGAAGGTGTGCGCCGATCCGACGGGCAGAAACACGACGTCGCCCTCGTTGGCCTCGAAGACCTCGTCATCGCAACGGAACCGGGCCGCCCCTGACAGCACATAGAAGCACTCGTCCTCTTTGAGGTGTCGGTGAACAGGGGGCGCGAATCCGGGGGGATTCAGGAAGTCGATCACCGTCAACCGGCCTCTGGTCTGGGCGCCGGCGACCTTGACCGTGACCAAGCTCCCGGAGAACCAGTACGCGGTGCCCTCTGCAGGGTGCAGAACCGACCCCGTAGCCGGCGGTTGTTCAGTCATGGCCGCACCCTTCGTCGATCAGCCCCATGATGGGTAGCTGCAAGTATTCTCGGCTCTTAGCATATGTCAAGAGATAGTGCAAAACGGTAAGTCGGACAGGTGGTGTGGGCGTACGTAATCGGGCCCGGGCGCTGTGGAGCGGGCGCTGATAGCGTCGGCCCTGGCGGAAGGAGCGCGACGGGTGGCCCCCACATTTGAACTCTTCCCGGGTTTTGCTGACGTCGTCGTCGTCACTCCCGGCGCCCGGATCCGGGTCCGCGTCGGCGGATCGGGACCGCTGGTGGTGCTGCTGCACGGGTACCCGCAGACCGGAGCGATGTGGCACCAGATCGCTGCGAAGTTGGCCGCCCGGCACACCGTCGCCATACCCGACCTGCGCGGATACGGCGCCTCGGAGTGCCTCGACGACGACTTCTCCTTCCGCGCCATGGCCGCCGATGTGGCCGCGCTGATCAGCGAGATCGGGGGAGGCGGGTCCGGTTCGGGAAGCGGCGGGGATGACGACGACTCCACCGACGCGGTCGCGATCGTCATCGGCCACGACCGGGGTGCCCGCACCGCGCATCGGCTGGTACTCGACCGGCCCGGGCTCGTCGAGCGCGTGGCACTGCTCGACATCCTGCCCACCACCGAGGTGTGGCGACTGATGTCACCGGAGATGATCCGCGCCTACTACCACTGGGGTTTTCTGGCCCGGCCCGAGATCGCGGAGCCCATGATCGCCGACGACCCGGTGCGATTTCTCCACTCAGCGCTCGCCGGCCTCTACTCCCCGCGGGAAGCGTTCCACCCGGAGGCCCTGGCCGAATACGAGGAGGCCATCCGTCGACCCGGAGTAATCCACGCGATCTGCGGTGACTATCAGGCGGGCGCCACCGTGGATCTCGAGCACGACGAGGCGGACCGGGACCTCCGCCCGGCCCTGCCCACGCTGGTGCTGTGGGGATCCCGGGGCAAGGTGGGCGCGGAGGTGGACCCGCTCGAAGTCTGGCGCGGCCGGCTCCCCCGGGCCGAGGGTCGCGCGATCGACGCCGGGCACTATCTCGTGGAGGAGGCGCCCGAGGAGACGTGGGCGGCGCTCGAGGAGTTCATGACCCGCGGTTGACCCCACGGGCCCGCTGTTCGGAGGCGTCGACGGGTCTGCGCCGACTCACGCCCGCGCCGCCAACCACTCGCGCCGCCTTCCACCGATCTGCCCCTCGGATCACGATCCGCCCGCCGACCTCCGGGGGCGAACCGGCATGCGAGGGGCGGATCGTCAGGGCTACCCGCCGACCGCGGCGCCAGGGGACGCGGCCGTCGCTGAACCCCCCGTCGACGTCGAGGTGTCCGACGGGGCCTCCGCCGGCGCCTGCGAGGTCGCGGGCACAGAGGTCGGTGCCGACGACTGCGCTCGGGTAGTCGGCGGAGGGGCCGTCGTCGGCAGGGTTGTCACGGGCAGGGTTGTCACGGGCAGGGTTGCGGTCGGCCGGGTCGACGGCACCTGCCGCGGGCCGGATGAGACCACGGACCAGTCCGAGGTGCGGCAGGTGACCAGGTACTTGCGCGCCAGCCACGCGGGCGCACCCATCGCGATGGCTTCATCCGGGCAGGTCATGGTGTAGATGGACACTCCGTCGGCGTGCCGCCATCGACCGTTCCGGAACACCACCCAGTACGGGTCCCCCGAGATCTCGCTGGCCATGACCGCCCAACCCCCACCGCAGTCGATGACGCGCGATCCGCTGCCCGGGTACCCGAGGTCGGCGTTGATCACCCCGGCGTCGCATACCGCTGCCGGTACCGCGACGACCGTGGTGCCCGGCGCAGTGGTGGTGGTGGTCCGCGGGGCCCGGGTCGAGGTCGTGGTGGTGTTCTGGCTGGTCGGGGTGGCCACCGTTTCCAGAGGGGTGTCATCGGGCGCTCGATTCAGGGCGACAGTGGTGGCGACGACGACGAGGACCCCGACCACAACGACCACCGCGAGGGCCGGGAAGACCCACGAGCGCCTGGCTCCCCCACCGCCGTCAGGTGCGTCCGGAACGTTCACCTCGCCACCCCGTCGCCCTTTCCTTCTGAGCTTCTACCACCCCTATGGTGACATGGCTCACACTAAGGGGTCACTGTCAGTTGTGGCTTGCCTTTCTCGCCCCCTCGGTACGGTGGGACCACTCGGCGGCGCACCCCTCACGCCGCCCGACCAGGAGAATGCCGTGACCGGTCAGAACACCCCCGCCCATACGCTTGATCAGGCCGTCGCCCTCGAGCGCGTCGGCGAGAACCTGGTCCGCGGCCGCACCGTTGACGCGTGGGCCAACATGGTCGGCCCGTTCGGCGGGACGACCGCGGCGACGATGCTGCAGTCGATCCTGCAGCACCCGGAGCGACACGGTGACCCGCTGGCGCTGACGCTGAACTACGCGGGCCCGGTGGCCGAGGGGGAGTTCGAGATCGAGGTGCGACCGACCCGCACCAACCGCTCCAACCAGCACTGGTGGCTCGAGATGCGCCAGGGGGAACAGGTGGTCACCACTGCCACTGCGATCACCGCACTGCGCCGCGAGACGTGGTCGGAGACCGAGGCCGGTCCGCCCGAGGTCCCGGCTCCGGAGGACCTGACCCCGGCCGCGGCGGACCGCGGGGTCAGGTGGGTGGACAACTACGACATGCGGTTCGTGACGGGTGCGTGGCAGTCGGTCGAGGACGGGGAGACGAGCCAGGATTCGACGACGACGATGTGGATCCGCGACACCCCGCCCCGCCCCCTCGACCATGTCGCACTCACGGCGATGTGCGATTCGTTCTTCCCGAGGTCGTTCCTCCGGCTCGGCCGACCGGTCCCCGCGGGCACGGTCACGTTGACGATCCACTACCTGGCCACCACGGACGAGATCGCGGCCCAGGGCTCCGAATTCATCCTGGGCAGCGTCCACGCCCATCGTTTCCACGGCAATTATCACGACGAGTCCGCTCGCCTGTGGGGCCGGGACGGCACGCTCCTCGCCACGAGCCACCAGTTGATGTACTTCAAGTCCTGACGCACGCGGCCCCGTAGAAGGAACCCCGACAGAGAGATTCCGGACATGTCGACGACGCGCAACCACACCACCCACGAGGTCCTCAACCAGGCGCCGCCGCGCGTGGACGTGGACGAGTACGCCCTCAATCCCGCACTCCGGGAGGCCGTGGGCGTCTTCGCTCCCGGCGCGGCGGGTGCCGCGACCGAGCGGTTCCACGAGATCGGCCGACACGTGGGGACGGAGCAGTTCCAGCACGACGCCGAGCTGGCCAACACCCTGACCCCGGTGCACCACGCCCACGACCGGTGGGGCAACCGGGTGGACCAGATCGAGTTCCACCCCTCCTATCACCGGATCATGGAGTACTCGGTGTCCCGCGGACTGCACACCTCCGCCTGGGCTGATCCGGGACCCGGCGCCAACGTGGAGCGGGCGGCCGGATTCATGCTCGTCTCGCAGATCGAGGCGGGTCACGGTTGCCCCCTGTCCATGACGCATGCCGTGGTCCCGTCCCTGCGACTCAGCCCGGAGCTGGCCGCGGAGTGGGAGCCGGCACTGTTGTCCACGATCTACGACCCGGAGCTGCGGGACCCCGCCACCAAGTCGGGCGTGTTGTTCGGCATGGCCATGACCGAGAAGCAGGGCGGCTCGGACGTCCGGGCCAACACCACCACGGCCACCCCGGTGGGCGACGGCCTGCACATGCTGCGCGGCCACAAGTGGTTCTGCTCGGCACCGCAGTCGGACGCCTTCCTGGTGCTGGCGCAGGCACCCGAGGGCCTGAGCTGCTTCCTCGTCCCGCGTGTCCTGCCGGGCGGCGAGCGCAACCCCTTCCTGGTCCAGCGCCTCAAGGACAAGCTCGGCAACAAGTCCAACGCCTCATCCGAGGTGGAGTTCGACGGCACCCTGGGCTGGATGGTCGGTGACCCCGGCCGCGGAGTCCGCACGATCATCGAGATGGTCGGCCGCACCCGCCTGGACTGCGTACTGGGAGCGACGGCGGGAATGCGCCAGGGCGTGGCCGAGGCCGCATGGCACGCCCGTCACCGGGCCGCTTTCGGCGCGACCCTGGTGGACCAACCCGCCATGGCCGCCGTCCTCGCGGACCTGCAGCTCGAGGCGGAGGCCGCCACGTGGACCGCCACCCGACTCGCCGCCGCCTACGACGACGACGAATCCGCCGCGTACCGCCGGCTCGCGACCGCCGTCGCCAAGTACTGGACGTGCAAGCGCGGGCCCAACCATGCCTACGAGTCGCTGGAGTGCCTGGGCGGCAACGGCTACACCGAGGCGTTCCCCCTGGCCCGCCGCTACCGGGAGCAGCCGGTGCTGGCGGTGTGGGAGGGCTCGGGCAATGTCATCGCGCTCGACGTCCTGCGCGCGATGGCCCGCGAACCCGAGTCGGTGGCCGCGTTCGATGCCGAACTCGCGGCCCGGCTGGGCACCCACGAACTGTTCGACCGGCACGTGGAGCGGGTCCGCGGACTGATCGGGCGCGCGGCGTCCGATCCCCCGTCGGCCCCGTCGATCGCGCGTCGACTCGTCGAGGCCATGGCCCTCGCCCAGCAAGGTGCGGTCCTGCTCGCGCACGCCCCGGCGCCGGTCGCGGACGCGTTCTGCCTGGCCAGGCTCGGAGAGGAACGCTCAGCGGAGTACGGCGCACTCCCCGACGGCGTGGACGTCGCCGCGCTCGTCGCCCGCGCCTGACCCCGGCCTCCAGAGAAACGACACCGTCGGTTTCGCAAATGCGCTGACAGGCTGCGAGTGCTGTCACACACTAGGACTACCCGACAAAGAGGTGTTGTATGTCCATCGATGGCGATCCGCGCGACCCGGTCTACCGACCGGGCCCGGCCCCCCTCCGCTCCCACCTGCCGATCCTTGGCGGGACACTCGAGTACGTCGAGAACCCCCTGGCGACCATGACCCGTCGGTACCGCGACCACGGCCCGGTATCCGAACTGAGCTTCCTCGGCTCCACCTGGACCGCACTCCTCGGCCCCGACGCGTGCCAGATCGCCCTCCAGAACGCCGACAAGGCCTTCGCCAACGGGCCCGGGTGGGGATACCTCGTGGGGCCGTTCTTCGATCGCGGCCTGATGCTCCTGGACTTCGCCGAACACCATCACTACCGACACCTCATGCAGGAGGCGTTCACCCGCCCCCGTCTCGAGGGCTACGCCCGCACGCTGGCCCCACTGGTCGAGAGCGGGATCTCGGGCTGGACCCCGGATAGCGCGTTCGAGATCTACCCCGCGCTCAAGTCGCACACGCTCGATCTGGCCACCGAGGTGTTCATGGGCGGCGCCGAGTACGCCCGCCCCGGGGAGATCGAGCGGGTCAACACCGCGTTCGTGGACTGCGTGCAGGCCGCCAACGGCTACATCCGCTCCACCGCGCCACTGCCGTTCACCAAGTGGGGGCGCGCCACCCGCGGTCGTCGGATGTTGGAGGAGTTCCTCCGGCGCCACTTGCCCGCCCGCCGCGCGAACCCCGGCGAGGACCTGTTCTCCGCCCTGTGCCAGGTGGCCGACGCCTCCGGCGGGATCGACGACGACGACATCATCAACCAGATGATCTTCCTGTTGATGGCCGCACACGACACCACGACCAGCACCGTCACCTCGATGGTGTACGAGCTCGGGCGCGATCGCGAGTGGCAGGAGCGGTGCCGCCGGCAGTGTCTGGAGCTGGGCCCCTCGCCGACCCTCGCCGAGTTGGAGGGACTTACCGATCTGGACCTGGTGATGAAGGAGACGCTTCGACTGCATCCCCCGGTACCGGTGTTGGCCCGCAGGGCGGTCAAGGACACCGAGGTACTGGGCGTCAAGATCCCGGCCGGTCGGCTCGTCTCGGTGATGCTGCTGATGTCGCACCACATGCCCGAGTACTGGACGGACCCGGAACTCTTCGATCCCGAGCGGTTCACCGAGGGCCGGCGCGAGGACAAGTCGCACCGCTATGCGTGGGAACCCTTCGGTGGCGGGGTGCACAAGTGCCTCGGCATGATCTTCGCGAACCTCGAATCGAAGCTCGTGCTCAGCGCGCTGCTGCGACACTTCGAGTGGTCCGTGCCGCTCGACTACACCCCGCCCATGAAGAACGACTCGCTGCCGTTCCCCGGGGACGGGCTCCCGGTGTCCCTCCGGCCGCTGGCCCGCGTCGCCGCCAACTGACCGCGCGCTCTCGAACATGAGAAGGACGGCCGTGCGAGAAATCAGCAACGTCCAGCAATGGGAGGCCCAACTCGAAACCATGCGGAAAGAGATGGGCACGCTCAAGGCAGCGGGGGCGTGGCGTTCCGGACCCAGAACACTTCTTCGTCAACTCGGGCTACACCAGAACGAGTTAATGCTCTGCCGAGCTCTCGCGTGGATTCTTACGCCGGACGCGTGGCACAGTCTGGGGGACAGGTTCGTGCGGGGACTTCTCCTCCGCCTTGGACTATCAGCTGAAGACGCGGACCAAGCGCAAATCTCTATCGAAGAGGTGCGCGGAGGAACGCGTGCCGACATCGTCATTAGGACGAGCAAGGCGACTGTCGTGATCGAAGCGAAGGTCTCGGCACCCGAAGCGCCAGAACAATGCGATCGCATCGCCGAGGCGTGGCGAGACGAGGACCCCGAACTTCTGTTCCTGTCACCCGCTGGCCTCTCGCCAGTCAGCGCGATCAGATCGTACGACGAGTGGCATGCGATCAGCTGGCGCGAGATCTCCGCTCTGGCGGAGAGCGCCCTTGGTGCGGGCACCTCCCCGGAAACTGGTGAGGTGGACTTTATTCGGACGATCAAGATCTACGGAGGATAGCGCCATGCCACTCGACTCAAAACTCGAGTTCTATCTTTCCCATCGCGAACTGATCGAGGAGTGGGCCTCGATCCGTGAACGGGCTGCCGCTGCCACTGACGCCGCACTAAGAGACGCGTTCACACAGTTTGCGACAGCCTACCGCGGCGATGACCGCCTGAATTTTGGAGAGAACGGCAACTGGCGGTGGGCTCAGATCCACCCGGACGAGCCGGGGAAACGAGGCCTCGGGGTCCACTTCGAACTCTTGTGGCATCAAGGCCACCTGTTCAGCTGGAACCACAAACATACCTGGCCGACCTTCGGCCTCATGATGAGCAACCGAACCCACAGATCGCCCAAAGCGCCTATCCAGGAGGCGACTCACGTTCAGGTCAGCGAACTACAGACCCGGCTAGCCAGTCCTCCCATTTCGGATGATCGCTGGATCTGGAGGTACGAGTTAATGTTCGAACCGGGCTCGGAGGACGTCGTTTCCTTCGGCCGAAAGTGCGTACGCGAACTAACGACGGCCCGGTCCAGCTGCGAACCGGCTCTCCTCGCCATCTCCTCATCGATCAGGTAGCGACCTCGCTCCACCTCACTCGTGCGCGGCCCCACCAGGGATAGGGTCCGCGCACGCGAGGGCCTAATTCTCCAGGGCGTTGACCACGGTGAGTTCGCCGTCGGAGTGCGAGACGCGGATGCGCTTCTTGTCCAGCTTGCCGACGCTGGTCTTGGGGATCTCGTCGACGAAGGCGAAGCGCTCGGGCACCTGCCACTTGGCCATCCGGGTCTCCAGGTGCGCGCGAAGGTCCGCGACGTCAGGATCGGCCACGCCTTCCTTGACCACGATGGTGGCCAGCGGACGCTCGTCCCACTTGGGATCGGGGATGCCGATCACGGCCGCCTCGGCCACGGCCGGGTGCTCGAGGAGATGGTTCTCCACCTCGACCGAGGAGATCCACTCACCGCCGGACTTGATGATGTCCTTGGCCCGGTCGGTGAGCTGCAGGAAGGCCTCCGGGCGGACGTAGCCGACATCGCCGGTGCGCAGCCAGCCGTCGTCGAACTGGTCCGAGTTCTCGACCTTGTAGTAGCTACCGGTGATCCACGGACCGCGGACCTGGAGCTCACCCACGGACTCGCCGTCCCAGGGCAGGACCTCACCGGCGTCGTCGACGATCCGGGCCTTGACCCCCGCGATGAAGCGACCCTGCGTGGTGCGCAGGTCGAACTGCGTCTCCTCCGGCAGGTCCGCCTTAGGCCGCGACAGCGTGCCGATGGGCGAGGTCTCCGTCATGCCCCACGCGTGGATGATGTTGATCCCGTAGTTCTCCTTGAACTTGCGGATCAGCGCCGGCGGACAGGAGCTGCCACCCACGACGACGGCACGGAAGCTCGACATGTCGATGGGGTTCTCGACGCTGTACGCGTCCACGGCCTGCCAGATCGTGGGAACGGCGGCGGCCAGGGTCGGCCGCTCGGAGGCGATCATCGCGGCCAGCGGCTCGGGCTGCAGGAAGCGCTCCGGCATGAGCAGGGACGCACCCACCAGGAACGACGCGTACGGCAGGCCCCACGACATGGCGTGGAACATCGGGACGATCGCCAGCACGTTGTCGTCCAGCGAGATGTCCATGCCGTCCGACATGCACACCTGCATCGAGTGCAGGTAGATCGACCGGTGCGAGTAGACGACGCCCTTCGGGTCACCGGTGGTGCCCGAGGTGTAACACATCGCGGCGCCGGAGTTCTCGTCGACCTCGGGCCAGTCGAACTCGGTCGGCTGGCCGGCGAGGAGCTCCTCGTAGTCGTGGACCTGCACACCCTCGGGCGCCTCGAGGCCCGCGGCGCCGCCGCCGGTGACGATCACGTGCTCGACCGTCGAGAACCGGGGCAGGAGCGGCTGGAAGAGCGGGATCAGGCTCGGATCGACGATCACGACCTTGTCCTCGGCGTGGTTGGCCACGAACTCGAGCTGGTCCGGGAACAGCCGGATGTTCAGGGGGTGGAGCACCGCGCCCATCGACGGGATCGCCAGGTACGCCTCCATGTGCTCGGAGTTGTTCCACTGGAACGTCGCGACGCGCTGGTCGTCGTCGATCCCCAGGGTGCGCAGTGCGTGGGCGAGCTGCGCGGCGCGCTTGCCCAGCTCGCCGAACGTCACCTTCCGCGGTCCCTGATCGGTCCAGGTGGTGACGACGGCGTCGGAGTGGACGGTCGCGCCGAACTGCAGGATCGTGCTGATGTTCAGCTGTTCCGGCTGCATGGTGCTGCGCATGCGGGGAGCTCCTTACTGAGGGGTGTCGGGGGTCACGCCTGGCCCCCGACCCTACCCGCCGTCGAGATCGTCGAAGATCTCCTGGACCGTCTTCATGGCCGAGAGGGCGGCCGGCGCTCCGCAGTACCCCGAGGCGTGGATGACGGCCTCGGTGATCTCCTCGCGGGTGAGGCCGTTGGTCAGACCGCCGCGCACGTGCCCCGCCAACTCCGCGTTCGCCCGCAGCGCCACGAGCATTCCGATGTTCAACAGGCTCCGGTCCCGCCGCCCGAGCCCCGGGCGGTTCCAGATGTTGCCCCACACGTTCTCGGTGACCACGTACTGGATGGCCTCGGAGGCGGTGCCCTCGGCCCGACCCATCGCGCGGTCCACGAAGGCGTCACTCATCACCTCTCGCCTGGTCGCGAAACCCTGCGACCGCAGATCCCCGGCCGAAGGCCCCTCGCCCGAACCGTTGGTCGTCGTCATCTGGTGGTCCTTCCTGTCGTGCCCGTCACCCGGCGGTCACGGCCCATCCTGCCGCCTGCCCGGGGGTCGGCTACTCTCGGATGGTCCGGCTCCCGCGCCGGACACCCGTGGTACCCGGCGGAAGTCGGTGTGAATCCGACGCTGTCGGCGCAACTGTGATCCCGCCCCGAGCGGGCGAGCCAGGTCGGCCGGTACCGCGGCGCCGTACGAACTGACCTCGCACGAAGGACGGTTGCGTGCTGCGGCGTCCGCGTCGCTGCCGAGCTGCTTTCGTCCTGGCGATCCCCGGAGGATGTCATGCACCAGTCTCGAGCCCGGACCACGCCACGATCCCGCTCCCTGCTCGTCGCCACCCTCACCGCCGTCGCCCTCGTGGCCTCGGCGTGTTCCGGAGCCGACGACCAAGGGGCCGACCGGGCCGACGGCACCGATGCCTCCGCCTCCGGCGAGCCCCGGGCGATCATCTCGCTCAGCCCCACCACCACCGAGATGCTGTACGCCGTGGGCGCCGGCGACCGGGTGGTCGCAGTGGACGAACGCTCGAATTTCCC
The DNA here is from genome assembly GCA_046292305.1 of Dietzia sp. Lineage (GTDB taxonomy): Bacteria > Actinomycetota > Actinomycetes > Mycobacteriales > Mycobacteriaceae > Dietzia. Next base: position 50,890 of record JBKBRA010000003.1, read on the forward strand.
GGAGGACGCGCCGGTCACCGACCTGTCGGGGTACACCCCGAACCTCGAGGCGATCCTGGGCTACCAGCCGGACCTGGTCGTGGCCACTGACGACACCGGCGACATCGTGTCCGGTCTCGAGCGATCCGGGGTCGAGGTCCTGCTGCTCCCCGCCGCCCGGACCCTGGACGACACGTACTCCCAGCTCGAGCAGGTCGGCGCGGCCACCGGGACGATCGGCGAGGCGGCCGAACTCGTCTCGCGGATGCGGGGCGAGATCGACGAGATCGTGGCATCGGTCCCGGAGCGCGAGACCCCGCTGACGTACTTCCACGAACTCGACGACACCTTCTACACCGTCACCGACGACACCTACATCGGCGAGGTGTACTCCCTGCTCGGGATGACCTCGATCGCGACCGGTGACGACACCTACCCGCAGCTGTCCGAGGAACTGATCCTCGAGGCGGACCCGGACCTGGTGATGCTCGCCGACGGACAGTGCTGCGGGATCACGCCGGAGGTCGTGGCCGAGCGGCCCGGGTGGAGCGAGCTCACCGCGGTCAGGCAGGACCGCGTCTTCGTGGTCGACGAGGACCTGGCCAGCCGGTGGGGCCCGCGCGTGGTGGACTTCATGCGCGAGGTGGCCGGGATCATCTCGACACTGCCGGTGAACGAGCCACAGCCCGAGAGGGAACCTGCCTCGTGATCCGTGCGTCGCCCCGCCACGCCCTGGTGTTGGGCGGAGCGACACTGCTCTTCCTCCTGGCAATGCTGGCGGGAACGCTGGTCGGACCGGCCGGGCTCACCCCGCGCGGGGTCCTGCTCGAGCTGGTCGGCCAGCTGCCGTTAGTGCACGTCGACTCGGGGTTCTCGCCGCGCCAGCAGGTGATCCTGTGGGAGATCCGGATCCCGCGGGTCCTGTTGGGCGGGATCGTCGGCGCGATGCTGGCGATCGCCGGGGCGACCTACCAGGGCGTGTTCCGTAATCCACTCGCCGACCCGTATCTCCTGGGCGTGTCCAGCGGCGCCGGGCTGGGCGCGACACTGGCGATCGTCGTGGGCGGGGCCATGGGTTCGGCGATGGTGCCCCCGGCGGCCTTCGTCGGCGGCATGATCGCCGTGATGGCCACCTACGCTCTCGGCCGCAGCGTCGGCGGCGGGCGGACCGAGGTCGTCATCATCCTCGCCGGCGTCGCCGTCGCTGCGTTCGCCAGCGCCATCCAGACCTTCTTCATGCAGCGCAACGACGAGACCCTGCGGCAGGTGTACTCGTGGATGCTCGGCCGACTCACGACCAGCGGCTGGTCCGAGGTGACGACCGTGCTGCCGTACGTCATCGTCTCGGTCGCGGTGATCGCGCTGTTCCGGCGCACCCTCGACGTGATGGCCGTGGGCGACGTCGAGGCCTCGACCCTCGGCATCGCCCCGGCCCGGGTGCGACTGGTGCTGATCAGCGTCGCCACGCTGGGCACCGCCGCGGTCGTCTCCGTGAGCGGCCTGATCGGGTTCGTCGGCATCGTGATCCCCCACGCCGTCCGGATGGTGATCGGCCCGGGTCACCGGCTGCTCCTGCCGCTGTCGCTGCTGGTCGGGGCCAGCTTCCTCATCCTCGCCGACATCGTGGCCCGCACCGCGATGAGCCCGGCCGAGCTGCCGATCGGTGTGGTGACCGCCGCGATCGGCGCCCCGTTCTTCCTGTTCGTCCTGCGCCGGAGCCGAGGAGTCATATGACCTCCGCTCCTGTAGTGCCCACGGCCCTGTCCTGCCACGGACTCCACGTGGCCCGGGACGCCGTCCCCGTCCTCCACGGGATCGACCTGGACGTACCGACCGGGTCCTGGATCTCGCTCGTCGGGCCGAACGGCTCGGGCAAGACCACCCTGCTCTACGCCCTGGCCGGGCTCATCCCGTCCCGCGGGGAGGTCGAAGTCATGGGCCTGGCACCGCGTCGGGCCGGTCGCCGGAAGGTGGCCCGGACGGTGGCCCTGATGCCGCAGCGCCCGGTGGTGCCGGAGGGGGTGAGCGCGCGGGAGCTGATCCTGCTGGGCCGCACTCCCCACATCCCCCGGTTCGGCACCGAGTCGCCGCACGACCACGAGGTCGTCGAGAGCGTGATCGGGCGACTCGCGTTGGACGACCTGGCCCCACGCATCGCCACCACGCTGTCCGGGGGCGAGCTCCAGAGGGTGGTCCTGGGCCGGGCCCTGGCCCAGGAGCCCCGCGTGTTGCTGCTGGACGAGCCGACGAGCGCGCTCGACATCGGACACCAGCAGCAGGTGCTCGACCTGGTCGACTCGATGCGCCGCGAGAGCGGGCTCACCGTCGTGGCCGCCATGCACGACCTCACCTCGGCCGCGCACTACGGCGAACGCCTGGTCCTCCTGGACGCCGGCCGCATCGTCGCCGACGGCACCCCAGAGGACGTGCTGACCGTCGAGCGGGTGGCCGAGGTGTACGACGCCCGCGTCGAGGTCCTCGACCGACGCGACGGCCGCGCCGTCCTGCCACTGCGCGAGCCCGGAGCGCCGTCCTGATGCCGGGGGGCGCGGGTGTGATGCCGGGAGCGAGTGTCTGATGGAGATCGTCCTGCTGGGCACCGGCGCCGCCGACGGGTGGCCCAACCCGTTCTGCCGGTGCGAGTCCTGCCTCGACGCCCGGCGGCGCGGGGAGGTGCGCGGCCAGACCGCGGCACTGGTCGACGACGAGCTGCTGATCGACTGCGGGCCCGAGGTGCCGGGTGCCGCGCTACGTCACGGCCGGACCCTCGCGGGAGTCAGACATCTGCTCATCACCCACGCCCATTCCGACCACCTCGGCCCCCAGGCCCTGCTCTCCCGCTCCTGGGTCGGGGGGACCGGCGAGCTCGAGGTGGTGGGCCCCTCCGGCGCGCTCGAGGTGTGCAGGCCCTGGGTCGGCCCCGGGGACCCGGTGCGGTTCGTGCCGGTCGCGGCCGGGGACCGGATCGCCGTCGGCCGCTATGACGTGCGTGTCCTGCCCGCCCGACACCGCGTGTTCGACGACGGCGACGCGGTCCTCTACGACGTGACCGGACCCGACGGCGCGCGCGTCCTGTGGGCCACCGACACCGGCCCGTGGCCCGCCGGGTGGTTCGCGGCCGTGCGGGGGGCCGGATTCGACGCGGTGTTCCTCGAGGAGACCCTGGGCGACCGCGAGGACATCTCGGACGCCCATCTCGGACTGACGGGGTTCGGTCGCATGGTCCGGTCGCTGCGGTCCGCCGGGGCCGTCGACCACCACACCGACGTCGTGGCCGTGCACCTCGGCCACCACAACCCGCCACTCGACCGGCTTGTCCCGCGGTTGCGCGAGCACGGGGCCCGACCGGGCGCGGACGGCGAGCTCGTCACCTGCGGCGCCGTCGGCCCGCCCTAGTCGGAACCCCGCTGGTCCGAACCGTCCCGGAACTCCTGCCCGGTCCCGCGTTCGAGGAGGTCGAAGGCCTCGTCGAGGAAGACCGTCGGGTCGTGTCCCGCGTCCTGACCCGGCGCCCCCGCGGGCGGCTGATGTCTGAGCACCGACGCCCCGACCGCGAGACCGAGGTCCACCACCACGCGGACCCGGAACGGGCTCAACCGCGGGGCCCGGCGGCGGACCACCTCGTACAGCGGGTCGAGGATGTGCTCGGCGCAGGGCCGCGCCTCCGAGCCGAGCAGCAACCCGATCTGCTCACCAACCACGAGGAGGTTCTCCGCCGCGACGATGTCGTCCACCGAGCGGCCGAAGGACTCCCGGAACAGGGAGTGCAGGACGTCGAGCGGCGACATCCCCGCCGGCGCCTGTTCCACCCGACGGACCCATTCGGCGACCTGCTCGCGGAGGAAGTGCACGAACGCGTCCTCGCGGTGGGCGAAGTAGTTG
>JBKBRA010000003.1:54760-114089 GCA_046292305.1 Dietzia sp.
ACGTGCGGGTGGAGACCCCGGCCCGGTCGGCGATGGCCGAGACCGTCGCCCCCTCCGCACCCTCGGCGACCAGGAGTTCGACGGCGGCCACCGAGAGGCGCGTGCGGGTGTCGGCCTTCTTCCGCTCACGGAGGTTAGTCATCGTTCCGCGTCCCGGTACCACCGCCGTCTGAGTCACCGCGCAGCTCGTGCCTGCCCGCACCCGGGGACTGCTCGGCGACGGTGTCAGCGGAGTGCCGGCCACCGACGAGTGCCGCTTCGCGGTCGGTGCCGGCGGCGGCGTCAGCAGCGGCGTCGCTGTGGCCGTCTGTGTCGGGGCCCGGCCCACTGTGCGCGGACCCCTGGGCGGCCTCGAGGGCCGATCCCTCGACGTCGACGGTGGGCAGGATCCTGTCCAGCCAGCGCGGCAGGCCCCAGGCCCGCTCGCCGAGGAGGAACATCACCGCCGGGATGATAGTCATGCGTACGACGAAGGCGTCGAAGAGCACGGCGACCGCCAACGCGAAGCCCATCACCTTGATGAACTGCTCGTCGATCGTCATGAAGGCGGCGAAGACGCTGATCATGATCAACGCGGCGGCGGTGACGACCCGGGCTCCGTGCTTGAAGCCGTTGGCGACCGCGTTGTGTGCGGTCTTGCCGTGCACCCAGCCCTCGCGCATCCTCGTCACGAGGAAGACCTGGTAGTCCATGGCGAGGCCGAACACGATGCCGATGAGCATGATCGGCAGGAAGCTGATGATCGGCTGCGGGTCGGAGACGATCCCGCCCCATCCCTCCTGCCAGATCGCGACGGTGAGCCCGAAGGTCGCCGCGACGGACAGGCCGAAGCCCAGCGCGGCGATCAACGGCACCCAGATCGACCGGAAGACCAGCATGAGCAGGACGAACGCGAGCGCGAGGACGATGCCGACGTACGGCAGCAGGACCTCGGTGAGGCGCTCGGAGATGTCCTCGTAGATCGGGGTGACGCCGGTGACGGAGTAGGTCCCCCCGGTCTGCCGCTCGAAGTCCGCGGCACCGGACCTGATGTCCTCGAGGACGTCCCCGGCCCGCTCGTCGGTGGCCCCGTACTCGGGCGTGACGAGGACCTGGGCGGCGTCGCCCGCCTCGTTGGTCTCGATGATCTGGGCGTTCTGCACCCCGTCGAGGGACTGGATGTCCTCCACGGCGGTACCCCACGCGGCCGGACGCTCCTCCTCGGGGACTCCGAGAGTGTCGATGAGCGCGATCATCGGCGCGTTGCGGCCGGGGCCGAACGCCTCGTCCGTCATGTCGTACGCCACGCGGTTCGGGGTGTCCGGTGCCATCGTCCCGTCGGACGGCATGGCCAGCCGAAGCTGCACCGCCGGCAGCGCCAGCAGGATGAGCAACAGGACACCCGCGGTCGCGAAGATCACCGGGCGCGCACGGATGCGGCGCACCCACTGCAGTCCCATCGTCGGCTTCTCGTCCTCCGGGTCGGGCGCCTTGACCCCCCGGACGCGCGCGGCGAAGACCCTGGTGCCGACGGCACCGAGGATGGCCGGGAGCAGCGTGATCGCGACGAGGACCGCGATCGCGACGGTCGCCGCGGCGGACAGCGCCATCGCGGTGAGGAACGGGATGTTGATGATCGACAGCGCGGCGAGCGCGATGAACACCGTCAGGCCTGCGAAGACGACGGCGGAGCCGGCCTTGCCGACCGCGAGTCCGGCGAGGTGCGCCCGCTGCCGGATGTCGATCTCCTTCAGCTTGACCGCCAGCTCCGCCGGTTCGAGATCGTTGCCGCCGATATGTTTGACCAGCTCCGTCCGGAAGCGGGAGACGATGAACAGCGCGTAGTCGATCCCCACGGCGAGGCCGATCATGGACGCCAGGGTCGGCGTCATCGTGTTGATGGTGTCCGTGAACGAGGTGGCGGCGAAGATGCCACCGATGCCGATACCGACCCCGATGACGCCGGTGAGCAGCGGCATGCCCGCGGCGATCAGCGAACCGAAGGTGATGACGAGGATCACGGCGGCGACCGCGATGCCGATGAGCTCGCCGATGGCGCTGATCTCGGACATCTGGAAGGCGTTGCCGGAGTACGCGATCGTGAGGGCGCCGTCGTGGTCGGCGACGACGTCCGCGAAGGCCTCACGGTCCTCGGTCTGGACATCCGTGGCGGTCTCGGCCGCGAACTGGATCTGGACCGTGCCGGTCGTCTCATCCGCGCTCATCGGGCTCAGGGCCGCGATGTCCGCCTCGATCTGCTCGGGCGGCATGTCCTGCTCGGCCTTGGCCGCGGTGAGCTGCTCCGTCATGCCCTCGGCCGCGATCACCGGGTTGACCAGGGTGTCGGTCGCCGTGAGGAAGTCCAGCTCCCGCACCTCGGCGAGGAAGGCGTCGACGTCTTCCGTCACCGCCGGATCGGTGAGGGTGCTGCCCTCCGGAGCGCGGATGACGACGGTGCCCGTCGGGGCGTCGAGCTGGTTCCCGGCCCCGGCGAATCTCTCCTGCATCTCCTCCTGGGTCTCGATCGACTCCAGACCCGGGATCGAGAAGGTGGTGCTGGTCTGCTGGGACAGCGTGGCCGCAGCGGTGCCGACGCCGACGATCAACAGCATCCAGGCTGCGATGAACCGCCATCTGAACAGATAGGCGGACCGCCCGATGCGGTAGAGGAATGACGCCATGCGCTGGCTCCTGGTGCGTAGGTGCGGTTAGCGAACCCCCGCAGTTTTGCACGGCGACTGCACCATTGCACAGCCAGTGCAACTAGTTGTGGCGCACGCCACCCTCGGGGCCCGAACGACGCGCCTTGTATATACCCCCCGGGGTATGTACAGTCGTGGCACACCCATCGCAGGGAACCCCGATCGACAAGGAGATCTCGATGCTTCTCGAACGCATCTACGACGAGGACCTGGCCCAGGCCGGTTACTTCATCGGCTGCCAGGCCAAGGGCGAGGCCGTGGTCGTCGACGCCCGCCGTGACGTCCGCCAGTACCTCGACCTCGCGGCGCAGCACGGCATGACCATCACCGCCGTGACCGAGACCCACATCCACGCCGACTACCTGTCGGGCACCCGCGAACTGGCCGAGGCCACGGGCGCGCGCGTCTACGTCTCCGGCGAGGGCGGCGACGACTGGCAGTACGGCTTCGAGGCCGATCGCCTCCACCACGGTGACCAGCTCACGCTGGGCAACATCACCGTCGAAGCCGTGCACACGCCCGGGCACACCCCGGAGCACCTGTCCTTCCTCATCACCGACGGCGCTTTCGCCGACACCCCCGGGTACATGCTGACCGGTGACTTCGTCTTCTCCGGCGACCTGGGCCGGCCCGATCTGCTCGACGAGGCCGCCGGCGGGGTCGACACCCGCTTCGGGGGCGCCAAGCAGATCTTCCAGAGCCTGAAGAAGTCCTTCCTCACGCTGCCGGACCACGTCCAGGTCTTCCCCGGCCACGGCTCGGGCAGCGCGTGCGGCAAGGCGCTGGGCGCCCTCCCTTCGACCAGCGTCGGCTACGAACGCCGCTACGCCTGGTGGGGCGGGTATCTCGAGCGTGACGACGAGCAGGGCTTCGTCGACGAACTACTCGACGGTCAACCGGACGCGCACGCCTACTTCGGCCGGATGAAGCGACAGAACCGAGACGGCCCGGCCGTCCTCGGACCGCTGGCCCCACTGCGCCAGTACGACTCGACCGAGCTCGCCGCCGCTCTCGGGTCCGAGCAGATCGTCGTCGTCGACACCCGCGGCCAGGACGAGGTCCACGCCGGCACGGTCCCCGGGGCGCTCAACATCCCCGGCGTCGACAAGTCCGCCTCCTTCGGCGCCTGGGTGTACGACCCGGAGCGGGAGGACACCCCCCTGGTGATCCTCGCTGAGGACCGCGAGGTCGCCGACGAGCTGCGTGACCACCTGCTGCGCGTCGGTATCGACACGGTCACCGGGTTCACCACCGGCCTCGAGGGCCTGCCCATGACGACCCCCGAGATGATCGGACCCGACGAGCTCGCCTCGTTCGATGCGGCGATGGTCCTGGACGTGCGGAACAAGACGGAGCACTCCGACGGCCACATCCCGGGCTCCGAGCAGCTCAGCGGCGGCCGGGTGCTCTGGAACCTCGACCGGCTCCCGGCCGACGGCCCGATCGTCACCTACTGCCAGAGCGGGGTCCGCAACTCGGTCGCGGCCAGCGCCCTGCGCCGCGCCGGATACCGGGTCGTCGAGCTCGAGGGCAGCTACGCCGCCTGGTCCGAGCGCAACCTCGCGACCGTCTGACCAGACCCGACAACAGAAAGTCCTCCCCACACCCATGCTCTCAACCCTCACCAACGCCCCCACCATCTCCCCCACCGACCTGCGCGACGCGCTGACCGGCGACACCCCGCCCACCGTCGTCGACGTGCGGTCACCGGTCGAGTACTCGTCGGTCCACGTCCGCGGTTCCTACAACGTCCCGCTCCCGCTCCTGGCCGAGCACGGCGAGGAGTTCGCCTCCCGCCTGCCTGGGCAGGTCGTCCTCATCTGCCAGTCGGGCAACCGTGCCCGCCAGGCGAACGAGCGGCTCGAGGCCGTCGGCGTACACCCCGACTCGGTCACGGTGCTCGACGGCGGAATCGCCGCGTTCGAGTCCGCCGGCGGTGAGGTCGTCCGCGGACGCGGGCCCTGGGCGATGGACCGGCAGGTCCGCATGGCCGCGGGTTCGCTGGTCCTGGCGGGCGTCACGGCCTCGAAGGTCGTCTCGCCGAAGTTCGTCTACCTCGCCGGAGCGATCGGCGCAGGTCTGACCTACTCGGCGGCGAGCAACTCCTGCGCCATGGCGGCGGCCCTGTCCCGGATGCCGTGGAACCGCTCGGCCTCGGAGCCGGCACTCGGCACCGTCCTGGACTCGCTGCCCGACCGTCCCTGACCGACCCCACTCGCGATACCGGCGCCCCCGCCGGGGAAAGGCACCCTCATGGAACTCACCACGATCATCGTCGTGGCACTGGCCGTCCTGGTCGGGCTGTCCCTGGGCCTGCTCGGCGGGGGCGGTTCCATCCTGGTCGTCCCGCTGCTGACGTACGTCGGCGGTCTCGACCCCAAGGAGGCGATCGCGACCTCCCTGTTCGTGGTCGGTGCCACCTCGCTGGCCAGCCTCGCGGGCCACGCCCGCAAGGGCAGGGTCCGGTGGCGGACGGGACTGATCTTCGGTGCGGCCGGGATGGTCGGCGCGTTCCTCGGCGGCCTGGCCGGCGGCCGGATCCCCGGCACCGTCCTGATGATCGCCTTCGCGGTGATGATGATCGCCACCGCGGGCGCGATGATCCGGGGACGCAAGGACAGCGGTGGCGAGACCCGGACACACCACCACCCGCTGTGGCGGACCCTGCTGGACGGGCTCGTCGTGGGCGCCGCGACAGGATTGGTGGGCGCCGGAGGCGGATTCCTCGTGGTCCCGGCACTCGTTCTCCTGGCCGGCCTGCCGATGGCCGCCGCGGTGGGGACGTCGCTCCTGGTGATCGCCATGAAATCCTTCGCCGGCCTGGGCGGGTACCTGACCACCGTGAGCCTGGACTGGTCGCTCGTCGCCGCGGTCACCGCGGCCGCCGTCGCCGGTTCGTTCATCGGCGTCCGGCTCACCTCCGTCGTGCCGGAGAAGGCGCTGCGGAAGGGCTTCGGGTACTTCGTCCTTCTCATGGGCGCTTTCGTCCTGTCCCAGGAGCTGCCCTTCCCCGCCGCGCCGATCATCCTCAGCACTGTCGCCGTCCTGGCCACGGCCGCGGCGACCTGTCTCCTCGCCGCCGGGGCCCGCTGCCCCCTGCGCTCCACCGCCTGACCCCGAGGCCGGTTGTCCTCCGCCCGCAGGTCGCGCACCATTCGCGTCATGGATTCCACATTGCTCTGGGACGGCTGGGAGCCGGTCGTCCACTCCGTCGTCATGGTCGTCTGCGGCTTCGTCGCCCTGGTCGTCATCCTTCGGGTGTCCGGCCCACGCACGATGGCCAAGATGACCCCTCTGGACTTCATCGTGGCCGTGACCATAGGTTCTGCCTTCGGTCGCACACTCACCGCGACCGAGGTGCCCCTCGCCCAGACGGTCCTCGTGCTGGCGCTGCTGGTCGGCATCCAGTGGCTGTTCGCCGCTGCCCGTGCCCGGTCACCCCGGATCCGCTCCGTGCTCGACAGCCCTCCGGTGCTCCTCTATTACCAGGGCCGGATGCAGGAGCGGTCACTGCGGAGCCACCGCCTCGTCGAGGACGATGTCCACACCGCGGCCCGGCAGTCCGGGAAGGGGTCGCTCGAGCAGGTCGCCGCGGTGATCCTCCAACAGGACGGCAGCCTGGGGGTGATCGGTCGCGACGACCTGGGTGACGCCTCGAGCCTGCTGCCGTTCACCGGTCGATCCGACATACGGGACAACGAGGGGTAAAAGAATCATCCCGCACCGGTGGCGTGAGGAATATCACATCGTTACGGTGACCCCACTGTTCACACGGAAGGCGGGGTCATGGATCAGTTCAACCGGAGGGCGTTCCTCGCGCGGGCGTCCCTGTTCGGCGCATTCGTCAGCGCGGGCGTCGCGTTCCCGGGCGCCCTGAACGACTCGCTCGGACCTGTGGGACGAGCGAACGCCCAGGGAACCGGGAGTGCCGTCCTCGACGCCGTCGAGGAGTTCTCGCTCGACACCATGCGGGCGTTGTGCGTGATGGTCATGCCCGGACCCGACGAGTGGTCGAGGCAGCAGGGCACGCCCCGCGAGGACCCGGGACCCATCGAGGTCGGCGGCGGCGAGTTCATGAAGGACCTGTTCGACAACTATCTCGCGATGGGCGATCAGCTGGCACGCCCGCTCGCTCTGGGGATCGGCGAGGCGCTGTCCGACATGGGGATCCCCACGGAGCCCTTCCTGGGGCTGAGCGAACCCGACGGGCGCCGCATCGACCAGGTGCTCGGCTACGTCTACAGCGACCGGGTCCTCCCGCTGTCCCTTCCCGTGGCACTGCTGCTCAACACGGGCGCGCTGCTGGTCAACCCCGGGTCGCTCGTCGGCCCCCTCGGGTCGCCGTTCTCCCGCCTGTCGCTCGGGGACAAGTGCCGGGTGCTCGAGGGGATCGAGGGACCCGTCCCCCAGCTCATCTCGATCATCGACGGGGCGTTGCCGGTCCCACTACGCGGCTCGGCGTCGGGATTCCTCCGCTTCGCCGGCGGGATCCTCCTCCAGGGCACCGCCTTCGGCGTCTACTCCGAACAGAACTCTTTCGACCGGGCGACCCGGACCGTGACCCCTCGGCCCGTCCCCTGGGACCTCACCGGGTTCCGGCCCACCGGCCTGGTCGACGGCCATCCCGAATTCATCGGCTACTACCAGAACCGCACGGAGGTGCCTGCAGATGCGTGATGTCATCGTCATCGGAGCGGGAGGGGGTGGCCCCGTCGTCGCCGCCGAACTGGCCGGACGTGGGTTGGACGTGCTCGTCCTGGAGGGCGGCCCCCGGCACGCCGATCCGGAGAGCCAGTGGTCGCACGCGGAGAACGACGCCAACAACCCGAACGACGGGTTCCTGCGTTTCGGCCCGGAGGACCGCGACAAGCCCGCGTGGTTCCGGGAATGGACCGACAACTTCTTCGTCTGGCAACTGTCCGGTGTGGGTGGCACCACCCAGCACTACTACGGCAACAGTCCCCGACCGATGCCCGGCGCGTTCCGTGGGTACACGGGTGCCGACGCGGCGGAGTACGACACCGCCCACCTCTTCCCGTTCAGCTACGAGGAACTGGTCCCCTACCTGGAGTGGGTCGAGGCCACCCTCCCGGTGGAGACCGCGGCGATGGGCACCAAGGAGGAGATCACCTTCCGGGGCTGCGAGGGCGTCGGACTCCCGGTCCAGACCTCCCGCAATATCACCAGGCCCGCGTTCCGGCCCCAGCAGAACGCGATCCTCCAGCCCGGGGGGAACTCGGGACGGACGGACGACGCCAACCTGCTCACCTACCCGCAGGCCACCGGCTGCACCTTCTGCGGCCACTGCTTCCAGGGGTGTTACGTACCCCGGCAGGCCCCGAGGAACCAGTACGCCAAACGCTCCACCGACAACAGCTACGTCCCGCTGGGGCTTGCCGCCGACGCCGTCCACCCCGGTGGCCGCGCCTTCGAGCTGCTCGCGGACAGCTTCGTGCTGTCGATCCGTCACGAGCAGGAGGGCCCGAACACCGTGGCCAGGGGGGTGACGTGGCGGAACAACACCACCGGCGCGACCTTCTCGGAGGACGCCCGTGTGGTGGTCCTGGCCGGTGGGGTCACCGAGAGTCCCCGCCTGTGGTTCAACAGCGGCCTTCCCAATCCCAACGACTGGGTCGGCCGCGGGCACACCGACCATCATTTCGACTGGGTGGTGGGCAGCTTCGACGAGTACACCGGCAATTCCAAGGGCGCCAACTCGGCCGCACGGATGGACTGGCCGGGCCGCGGCGGCATGGAGAACGTGGGGCTGGGTCCCGCGATCCAGGCGTTCACGCTGTCCCTCTCCGACTCCGGGGTCCGTGGGGTGTACGACAACGGCCGGGGCCTGTACGGACCGTGGGACGGGCCGTCGGGCCGCCTGGTGGGCAACGAACTCAAGGACCTCATGATGGGCGGGATCGACAACCTGCTCAACTTCCTCGTGATCACCGACGATCACGTGCAGTCGACCAACCGGATCACCCCGTCCCTCTTCCCCGCCGACGAGAACGGCGCGCCGGCCAAGCTCGACATCACGCTGCGGAACCGCTCCCCGCGAACGCAGGAGAACCGCGAGTTCATGGTGCGCAAATCCGCAGAGATCATGCGGGCAGCCGGCGCCAAGAAGGTCTACCGGCTCGACTGGGCGCCCCTACTGCTGCACGTGCACTCGTCCATGCGGATGGGGGAGTCCGACCTCGATTCGGTGCTCGACGCCAACGCCGAGGCCCGATGGGTCAAACGACTGTTCATCGCCGACAACTCGGCGCTCGCCAACGCGCTCGGTGGCCCCAATCCGACCCTGACCACGCAGGCGCTCGCCACCCGTACGGCGGAGAAGATCTTCCAGCTGTACTTCGGCGGGGACTCCTGGGTGGACAAGGAGGCGCCGGTGGTGAGCACGGACGCCAGGATCTCGGCCCGCATGAACGCGATGGGACTCTAGGCGACGCGCGCCGGGTTCCCCGCTCGCGGGCGCATCCCGTGTTCGAGACCCACTCCGGTCCCGAGGTGATATTTTTTCCTTCATCTTCGGTCAACGGCGCGGGAAGGCAACCTATGTGCACGCGAACTCTCTGGTCTCCGGGCGAGGACCTCGTCCTGGCCGGCCGCACCATGGACTACGGGGTCGATGTGCGGACCAACCTGTGGGCATTTCCCAGGGGGATGGCCCGCGACAACGGGGTCGATGACACCCTGAGCTGGACCTCGACGTACGGCAGCGTCGTGGCCGCCGCCTACGACGTGGCGAGCACGGACGGGATCAACGAGGCGGGCCTGGCCGGGCATCTGCTGTGGCTCGCGGAGTCCGAGTACGGCGATCGCGATCCCGCCCGTCCGGCGTTGAGCGCCTCGGAATGGGTGCAGTACATGCTGGACAACTTCGCGACCGTCGCCGAGGCCGTGGACTGGATGAGGCACTCGCGGGTCCAGGTGAGGACCTCGGGCGATCCGGTCACCGGCCAGACCGTGACCGTCCACCTGGCGCTCGACGACCGCAGCGGCGACTCGGCGATCATCGAGTACATCGACGGCGAACCCCACATCTGGCACGACCGGCAGTACACGGTGATGACCAATTCCCCGCCGTTCGCCGAGCAACTCGAACGCCTCCGCGAGATCGAGGGCTTCGGCGGTGACCGCCCGCTTCCCGGCGGTACGGACGCCGACGAGCGGTTCGCCCGCGCAGCCTTCTACCTGGACCGACTCCCGGCTCCCACCGACCGGACGGGGGCCGTCGCGGAGTTGCTGAGCGTGATGCGCAACGCGTCGCAACCGTTCCGCATGCCGGATCCGGACCAGCCGAACGCCTCCACCACCCTGTGGCGGACCATCACCGACCACGTCGACGGTGTGTACGTCTTCGAGAACACCGGGCGGCCCAACATCGTCTGGGTCCGGCTGGACGGCCTCGACCTCTCCGAGGGCGCGCCGGTCCGCAAGCTGGACCTCGTCGCCGACACCGGCCTCGAGGGGGGACTGGTCGGAGAGGTCAGCGCACACTTCGAGGAGTCGGCCCCCATGGAGTTCCTCCGCGCGTCCTGACCCCGGCATCGTGCCGCTCGCGGCCCGGACTGGCAGGATAGGGTTACCTAACTAAAGGAGACCCGCGTGGCACGCGAACGACAGAGCCCCACCCCGACCACCCTCACCGTGCTCCGGACCGAGACCGTGAGCGCCCATATGGTGCGCGTGGTCCTCGGAGGCGTGGGGTTCGACGCCTTCGCCCCCCGCGCGGAGACCGACAGTTACGTCAAACTCGAACTCCCCTCCGGGGACGGCACCGTGGTGCGCACCTACACCGTGCGACGCGTGGACCCCCGGGCCCGGGAGATCTGGATCGACTTCGTCGTCCACGGAGACGACGGGGTGGCGGGGCCGTGGGCGCGGACGGTCGCGCCGGGGACCGACGTCGCCGTCCGGGGCCCGGGCGGGGGGTACCGACCCGACCCCGAGGCCGATTTCCACCTCTTCGCCGGGGACGAGACCGCGGTCCCCGCGATCTCCGCCGCCCTGGAGACCCTGCCGTCGGGCGCCGTCGGTGCGGTGTTCCTGGAGGTGGGGGACGACGACGACGAGGTGGCACTCACCGCTCCGGCGGGGGTGCAGATCACCTGGCTGCACCGCGGCGCCTCCTCGGCCGAGGTCGGCCACGGTGTGATCGACGGCGATGCCCCGCTCGTGACCGCGGTCCGGGAGCTGCCGTGGCCCGGCGGTGACGTGCAGGTGTTCGTGCACGGCGAGGCCGAGACCGTGATGAAGCACCTCCGCCCCTTCCTACGATCCGAACGCGGCGTCCCGGCCGGTCGGGCCTCGATCTCCGGATACTGGCGGCGGGGCCGCACCGAGGAGGGTTTCCGCACCTGGAAACGCCAACTGGCGGAATCGGAGCCGGATCAGCAACCCGTCAGGTGAGTCCCGGGGTACGCGGTCGGTGTGACCCGGTACCCTCATGTGCCAGCACTGTTAACGCATCCGGCCCCTCACGCTCACCCGTGACCGTAGACAAGGCATGGCACATGGCATTCTCACGCGCGAAGCTCTTCACCGGACTGGTGGCCACCTCGGCGCTCGTCCTCGCCGGCTGCACCGGCGGTTCGGACGATGACGCCGCCGACGGCGGCGCCGAGTCCTACAAGATCGGCATCAACCAGCTCGTCCAGCACCCCGCGCTCGACGCGGCCACCGCGGGCTTCAAGGAGGCCTTCTCCGAGGCCGGCGTCGAGGTGGAGTTCAACGAGCAGAACGCCAACGGTGAGCAGGCCACCGCGCTGACCATCGCGCAACAGTTCGCCGCCGACGACCTGGACCTCACCCTGGCCGTGGCGACCCCGGCCGCCCAGGCGATGGCCCAGAACATCATCAACATCCCGCTGCTGTTCACCGCGGTCACCGACCCGGTCTCGGCCGAGCTCGTCGACTCGATGGAGGCGCCGGGCGCCAACGTCACCGGCACCTCGGACGCCGCGCCGATCGACGAGCAGCTCGAACTGCTCAAGGAGATCGTCCCCGGGGCCGAGCGCGTCGGCATCGTCTACGCCTCCGGCGAGGTCAACTCGCAGGTCCAGGTGGACCAGGCCGAGGAGGCCGCCGGCCCGCTCGACCTGGAGATCGTCACCCAGACCGTCACCACGGTCAACGAGATCCAGCAGGCCGTCGAGGCACTCGGTGACGTCGACGCGATCTACGTCCCGACCGACAACATGGTCGTCTCCGGTATCTCCTCGCTCGTCCAGGTCGCCGAGACCAAGCAGATCCCCGTGATCGCCGCGGAGGAGGGCACCGTCGAGGGCGGGGCCGTCGCCACGCTGGGCATCGACTACACCGAGCTGGGCCGCCAGACCGGCGAGATGGCACTGCGCATCCTGCGTGACGGCGAGGACCCGGCCACCATGCCGGTCGAGACCGCGACCGAGTTCACCTACGTGGTCAACGAGGCCGCCGCCGAGCGCCAGGGCGTCACCATCCCGGAGGACATCCTCGCCGAGGCTGAGAAGAAGTGATCGGCGCCGTCGAGGTAGGCCTCATCTACGGGGTCATGGCGCTCGGGGTCTACCTGACCTTCCGTGTGCTCAACTTCCCCGACCTCACCGTCGACGGCAGCTTCACCACCGGCGCGGCCACCGCGGCGATGGCAATCCTCGCCGGCTGGAACCCGGTGCTCGCGACCCTCGCGGGTTTCGTCACCGGGTTCCTGGCCGGCATCGTCACCGGCCTGTTGCACACCAAGGGCAAGATCGACGGCCTGCTGGCCGGCATCCTCACCATGATCGCCCTGTGGTCGGTCAACCTGCGGATCATGGACGGCGCGAACGTCCCCCTGCTGCGCCGGGACACCGCCTTCACCCCGCTTCGCGAGGCGGGGATCCTCGGCACCTGGGGTGGCGTCGCCGTCCTCGCGCTGGCCGTGGTCCTGCTCGGCCTCGTCGTCGTCTGGTTCCTCACCACCGACCTGGGTCTGTCCATCCGCGCCACCGGCGACAACGGCCCCATGATCGCCTCGTTCGGCGTCTCCACCGACTTCACCAAGACCCTCACCCTCGCCCTGTCCAACGGGCTGGTGGGGATGTGCGGCGCACTGGTCGCGCAGTACAGCGGCTTCGCCGACATCTCGATGGGTATCGGCCTGATCCTGGTGGGCCTGGCGTCGGTGATCCTCGGTCAGGCGATCCTCGGCCAGCGCAGGCTGGTGTTCGCCGTGTTCGCCGTGATCGTAGGCGCGGTGCTCTACCGCCTCATCATCTTCGCGGCCCTGCAGGTGGGCCTGAACCCCAACGACATGAAGGCCATCACGGCGATCCTCGTGGTGATCGCACTGCTCGTGCCCAGGTGGAAAGCGGCCCGGTGGACGGGCGCGGGCGGGCGGTTCGGACGCACACCCACCACCGCGGTCGCCGCCACCGAGCGCGCGGTGGCGGGCACCGGGACCGCCGTCGACGCAGGCCCCGAATCCGCCGACGCCGCCGCGACCGGCGCCAAGGAGACGTGACGATGCTGACCGTCAACGATGTGTCCAAGACCTTCTTCCCGGGCACCGTCAACGAGCGCCGGGCGCTGCACGACCTCAGCCTCACGATGGCCGAGGGCGACTTCGTCACCGTGATCGGCTCCAACGGCGCCGGCAAGTCGACGCTGCTCAACGCCGTGTCCGGGAGGCTGATCGCGGACAGTGGCAGCATCGAGATCGACGGGAAGAACGTCACCCGGCTTCCCGACCACAAGCGCGCCAAGTATGTGGGCCGCGTCTTCCAGGACCCGCTGGCCGGGACCGCGCCCAACCTCACCATCGAGGAGAACTTGTCGCTCGCGTTCCTGCGCGGCAGCCGGCGTGGGCTCGGGCCGGGCCTGAGCAAGAAGCGTCGGGCGCAGTTCGTCGAGCAACTCTCCATGCTCGAGCTGGGACTCGAGGACCGGCTCACCGCCAAGGTCGGGCTGCTCTCGGGCGGGCAGCGGCAGGCGCTGTCACTGCTCATGGCCGGGTTCACCCAGCCGCGGATCATGCTGCTCGACGAGCACACCGCGGCACTGGACCCGCAGCGGGCCGAGCTGGTCACCACGATCACCGAGCGGATCGTCCACGAGGGCGGGCTCACCACTCTCATGGTCACGCACAACATGGAGCAGGCCATCCGGCTGGGCAACCGGCTGATCATGATGCACGAGGGCCGGATCGTCTACGAGGCGGACGACCAGAAGAAGGCGTCGCTCACCGTGCAGGACCTGCTCAAGGAGTTCGCCAACATCAAGGGCGCGACGCTGTCCGACAAGGCGTTCCTGGGCTGAGGCCCTACCCGTCCTCGGTCGCGGGGCCGGTGTCGCCGTCCGCGGCCTCCCACCCGTCGCCGCGGCGGCGGACCAGCCCCCTCCGCTCGAATTCGGCGAACCAGCCCGGGGCCGGCCACTCGCCCCAGCGTTCGACGTAGTGGGCGCCGTTGCGCAGCAGGTCCTCCAGGTGTTCCACCGGCGGGTCGGACACGGGATGCCACCGGTGATAGGCGTGGGCGCCCGACACCAGCACCACCGGGACCCGCCGGTACAGCAGTCGGCGACCGAAGTCGGTGTCCTCCGCGCCGTAGCCCGTGTACTGCTCGTCGAACCCACCGAAGTCCGTGCGGAGCCGCGTCCAGAGGTCGGCGTGCAGGGCGAAGGACAGCGACCAGAACATCCAGAACTCCTCCGCCTCGAGTCGCCGCATGCCCTGCTCGGGGAACGGCCGCGCCGGATGCGGGTCGGTGAGGACCGCCAGTTCGGCGGGGTCCGGTGCCCCGGCGGCGGCGGGGAGGTAGGTGACCGGGCCCATCCCCACCACGTCGGGCGGGAGCTCCGCGTAGCGGGAGCCCAGTTCGGGGCCGGGCATGCAGTCCACGTCCAGGAAGATGATCAGATCGGCGCCGGCCTCGACCGCCCGGTCCCCGCCCGCGTTCCGGCACCGGGCCACCGGCAGGTCCGGTCCCGCCGGCAGTTCCAGAGGGTCCGCACCGTCCGCGGCGAGTTCGGCCGCCAGATCCGCGCTACCGGGCCGTTCGGGGAGCACCACCACGTGGCGGGCGTCGGGCAGGTGTGCAGACAGCGCCCGGCGCTGGGACCGCAGGTGCTCGGCCCGCGCCGGGGTACACACGGTCACCACGGCAACCGACGACGGGGCGGGATCGGACATCACCGGGCACCGGCTCCCGAGTCCGCCGACACCGTCTCCAGCACCGCCGCCAACCGCTCGGCCGCGCCGTCGATCTCCCACGCCTCCCGCAGTCCCGAGCCGGCCCCCGGCGTCGACCGCGACCGTTCCAGAGTCCGCCGCACCGCGCGGACACGGTGCTCGACGGAGGAGTCACGACCGACGACGGCGCCGTGGCCGAGGCCCTCGAGCTTCGCCGCCGTGTCGTCCTGCTCGGCGAAGGGCCGCTCCTCGGGCACCGCGACCACGTGGGCGTCGGCGGCGGCCAGGTCGGCCACCGAACTCTGGCCGGCCGCGCTGATCACCACGTCCGCGCGGCACAGCTCAGCCCACGGGTCGGAGACCCAGCGACCACCGGGGCCGCCGAGTTCCACCCACTCCGCCTCGCCGAGCTCCTCGCGGACGGCGTCCCAACCCTGGTCACGGCCGTCCCCCCCGCTACCCCGGAGGTGCAGTACGCGGGGTCGACCGTGGCCTCTGCCGGCCGGATCGGGGTGGCGGCCGGCGAACCGCGAGACCCCGCCCACCGGGATCAGCGGATCGGTCGCCCCGGCGGGCACGGGAGCCCCCGCCGAGCGCGGCCAGCCGGCGACCAACGCCGAGCACACGCCGTGTGCCAGTGCGTGCGGGGCGTCGTCGCGCCGGCCGGGGAGCACGGTGGAGACCACGGGCGTGCCGGTCAACCGGGCTGCCAGCGTGACCTCGACCGAGATGTCGGTCCACATCACGGCCGGCCGGTGGGCGTCGATCCACCCGGTCAGCATCGCCGTCCGCCGCCTCAGACCCGGTTGGCCCAGCGGCGCCCAGTGCAGGCGGCCACCAGCGGTCGGCTCGTTGTCCGGGTCGATGGTCCCGGCCACCGCTCCCGGCCCGTCGTGGTCCAGGGGCAGCGGCAGTATCCGGATTCGCGCGGGATCCGGGTTCACCCCGTCCCCGACGTCCGCGGAGGTCAGGATGGTGACCTCGTCGTCCATGGCGGCTGCCACGGCGAATGCGCGCTGCAGGTGCCCGTTCCCGTGATGGTGGGCGTACACCCCGATCACGTGGCGGCTCCGACCGGAAGCCCTCTCAACTGCGCCTCGACCCGGTCGATCCGCCTCTCGTGGGAGAACGCGGCGGCGGCGGCGCGCGCGGTGGCCACCCGGTCGAGGGTCAGGGCCGCGGGGATGGCCGCGGACAGTGCGGAGGCCGGATCGCGGCCCGGATCGACCAGTACAACGCCGGGCTGCCCGCTGAGGATCTCGCGGATCCCGCCGCGGGCGAGTGCGACCACCGGGGTCCCGCAGGCCAGCGCCTCGACTGCGGTCAACCCGAACGGCTCCTCCCAGCACGGGGTCACCAGGGCCACCGAGGCCCGCGCGACGAGCGGCACCAACGCGTCGCGGCCGAGCGCGCCGTGGTAGCGGACCGCGCTCCCCGCGTCCCGCAGGCGCGGGGCGAGGACTCTACGCATGTATCGTTCGTCGCCGATCCGGCCGGCCAGGTCGAGCGTCATCCCGGCACGCAGTGCGGCGTCGACCGCCAGGTGCGGCGCCTTCTCCGGCACGATGCGCCCGCACCACACGGCGCGCCGCGGGGTCGCGGCCGAGGCGCGGGGCCGCCAGATCCGCGTGTCCACTCCGTTGGGGACCACCACCGCGCCCTGGGGAACCCGCCACGAACTGAGCACCGAGCGGCTGACGGCCTGGACGCGTCCGGTCGACTCACCGAACCGGTCGAAGGCGTCCTGCATCGGGCCGAGCCGCGGGCAGTGCAACGTGGTGATCATGCGGGCGTCCAGGTCCGCGGCCCGGGCCAGGGGGACGTGGCTGAGACTGTGGTTGAGGACCACGTCGAACCCGGAACCGGCCAGATTGTCCATCAACCGGTGGAACTCGCCGGCGTCCGCCTCGTATCCGCCGGGCGGGTAGAAGCTGTCCCCGAAACCGGCCACGCCGGACATCGAGGTGAACTCGAACCGGGGATCGTGGCCCTCGCTCCCGGCGGCGGCGAACAGCGTCACGCGGTGCCCACGCTGACGCAGGGCGGGGACCTCCTTGGCCACCACCACCTCGAGGCCACCGGCGTACGGCTCCCTGATGGGGAACCGCGAAGGTCCGATCACCGCGATGTTCATCGGGTCGTCGATCTGGGCGTCCACGGGCCCCCTCTCGCCTCGGTCGTGCCGGCAGATCCGGCTGTCCCTGCTGCTCTGGGCATTCCCGATCACGGTCGGTTTTCCCTGTTCTCAGATGGTGGCCCCCCGGGGGGCCTGCCGCCACCGCAGGGGCAGTCGCGGGGTGGACGGCCCGGGACCCGCCGGTCCAACGCAGGTCAGACGCAGCTCAACAGCGTGGTCACCAGCCGCCGAGGATCCGCTCGAGCCGCACCCCCGCGCCGTCTGCTCCGAAGGGTCTGACCCCCACCTCCGCCGCCGGGATCGAGGCCGGCGCGCCGGAGCGCTCATCCCAGTGCTGCTCCCGGGCCAGGGCGCGCGAGGTCCGGACCTGCGCCAGGACGCGGCCCTCGTCGTCGTCGAGGGTGACGCTCCCCCCGGGTGGGCACAGGGCCCGCAACCGATCCGGGTCGAGCGCGCCGAGCGCGCAGGGACGGAGGATGTCGACCAGGACCTCGGGACGACGACGAGGACCCGGCCCCTGCGTCCCCGGTTCCCACCACGGGCCGCGCGCGGCGAGCCGGACCCGGGGGTCGGCGGCGAAGAGCTCGGCGATCTCGGCGGCATCGGTGGTGGACGGGTCGGCTGTCGCCGCCACGTCGGCCCAGCGCAGGAGCGAGGCGCACGTCGCCGCGTCGGCCCCGCTCCCCGCGTTCCCGGTGCCGCTCCCGGCGTGCCTGGCGTGGACGTGCGCGGCGATGAGCGGGACCTCGAAGATGCCGCCGGCCGGCCGGGTGAGCGGGGAGACGATGAGCGGGGCCAGGCGGGCGGTCTCGGCGTTCTTCTGGGCGAGGTGGCCGGGGTCGTCCTCCGCTCGTCCGCCCCAGTCCGGGCCGTCGTGCCAGGCCACGGCGTCGGGGACATGGCGCAGTCGGCCGCCGACCTGCTCGCAGCGCCAGGCCAGATCCCAGTCCTCGCCGCCGTAGCCGACGATGCCGGGATCGAATCCGCCGGACAGGTCGTAGAGGCGTCGGTGGAGGCCGAACACCGCGGAGAGGACCCCTCGCCACAGCCCCGCGCGCCACCCGCCCTCGTCGCGGGTGAGGTCGTCGGTCTCGGCGTAGAACGAGGCGGGCCAGGCCGGGTCGGGGAGGACCTCGGCCGGTTCGAGGTCGACACGATCGAGGTCGGCACGGTTGGGACCGGCACGATCGGGCTCAGCGTTGTCGGCGAACCGCCCGTACCGGCGCCGGCCCACCACCAGCAGGTCCGGGTTGTGCTCGAGCGCCGCGAGCAGGGTGGCCACGTAGTCGGGCCCGGGTACGGTGTCGCCGTCGAGGAACAGGATCAGCTCGCCGTCCCCGGCCCCTGCCCCCAGGTGGCGTGCGGCAGAGGCCCGGAAGCCGCGGTCCTCCTGCCTGACCACCGTGACCTCGGGCGGGACGGTCGGCGGGGTGGGCGAACCGTCGTCGGCGACGATCACCCGTGGCGGACGGGCGAGGCCGGTCTGGCGGCGCAGGGCGGCGAGGATCCGGTCGAGCATCCGCTGTTCACGGTAGTACGGGATCACCACGTCCACGCTCGCGCTGCCCGAACTCGCCCTGCCCGAACTCGCCCTGCCCACGCTCGCCCTGTCCGCGCCGACCGCCTCCGCATCCACGGGTCGAGCGGTCACGCCGACCACCGCTCCCACGCCCGAAGGTATGACCGGCCTAGCTCCGCCAGACCGGGTTCGGGCGGGTCGACGCGGGTCGGTGCCGGGTCGTCGAGCAGTCGCCGCAGCTCTTCCGGGAGGTCGGTGGCGTCGGTGAGCAGCAGGGATCCGGGGCGCCTCTGCTCCATCTCGCGGGTGTAGTCCGAGGCGCTGACGAGAGGGCGGCGGCCGGCGGCGGCCCAGGTGTTGATCGAGCCCGACGCCGACACGTTGCGGAACAGGGCGACGGGCACGGTCACCTCGCCGAGGACGCGGGCGAGCTCGTCGTCGTGGATACGCCCGGTCACCTCGGCGCGGCCGCCCGCCGCCCGGACGGTCTCCATCGCGGCCCGCACGTAGACCTCGTGGCCGTCGGCGGGCGCGCCGAGGAGGCGCAGGGTGATCGCGCGGTCGCCGGCGGCCGCGAGCTCGGCGACCGCGTCCGCCACGAGGTCGACCGCCTTGCCGGGGTGCAGGAAGCCGAAGACCCCCACCGACCGCTCGTCCGGCCGGAGCTCGTCGGTCGGCGACGCGGCGCGGCCGAGGTCGGGCACGGGCAGGGGGATGACGGCGTCGACGGCGATCCCCGCCGACGCGCAGAGACGGCGCTCGTGCTCGGAACTCACCACGACCAGGCCGGAGGCCGCCGCGATCCGCCGGTAGGCCCGCGTCCGACGCAGGCACCGCTCGGTGCCCTCGGCCGGCTGCGGGACGTCGTGAAGCGTCACGCCGATCGGGTGGTCCCGGGCCAGCGTCTCGAGGGCCTCGGCGGCCTCGTCCGGTGTCGCACCGAAGAGCGCGTCTGTGACGTGCAGGTGCACTGCGCTGCCGGGCCCAGCGGCCGGGGCGACGGCCAGGCCGTCGGCCAGCTGCGCGATGTCCGCCACCTCGAGGAGCGGGGTCCCGGCGGCGTGAGCGCAGTCGGCGGCGAACCGGGTCACCCCGTGCCCCGGTGGGCCGAGGGCGACGGTCAGCGGCAGGGTCGACGATGCGGTCACCTCAGCCCCAGCAGCTCGATGCGGTCGGCGTGGCGCCGCAGGCCCTCCTCGACCACCCCCGGAGAGGACGCGTACCAGGCCAGATGGGCGTCCACGACCTCGCCGACAGGGACGGAGGCCCCGTCGACCAGCCAGTCGCGCGGACCGGTCTCCGGGAGGCCGAGGGCGCGTTCGACCGCCGGGTCCACGGGCGCCCTCGTGGCGCCGAGCGGTTCGCGGTCACCGATCCGGGGCGGGGGATCGATCAGGCCCGGGGGCAGTGCGGCGAGGATGCGGTCGAAGACCTCTGCCAGGGTGTGGCGGTCCGGGTGGTTGATGGTGTGCCAGCGCGGGACGCCCTCGAGCAGGTCCGAGGCGGTCAGGGTGCCGTGGGCCTGCTCGCGGGCCCGGAGCGCCTCGACGGATTCCCGTGCCGACGCCCGCGCCTGGGCGGGATCGGGCGCGGCCGTGAGCACGCCCCGGTCCCCGGTCGCGGCGGCCACGATCGCCCGGAGGTCGTGGTAGGGGGCGATCGGCGGGACGAGGGAGCGGTCGTGCGGGGGCCGGATCAGCACCTGGTAGGGGTGCAGCCCGGCGTATCGCAGGACCGGCACCAGCACCACCGTCGCCGAGGCCGGCAGCTGCGCGGCGAGCTGGCGGTGGCCGAGCGGCAGGTCGCGGTAGTCGTCACGGACGGGTTGGACGATCAACACGTCGGTGCGCGCGAGGTCCGCGTGCAGACCCGGCACGTCGCGGGCCGTCATCTCGTACACCGGTCGCACGTCCGTCACATCCACCCCGTCCGCGGAGCGCAGCAGGTCACGGTAGACGTCGGCCTGGCAATTGCCGATCACCATGACGGACGGCTGGGCGGGGGTGCTCACCGCGCCGAGCGTATGCAGGCCCCCAGGTGGCGGCAACCGGCCCGCGCGGGACCGGTGCATCTCCAGAACAGCGACGCGCCAGAACAGTGTGGGCGCCAGGGGTGCGGGCGGCAGGGGTGTGAGCGCCACGGCTCGAGTGGCAGGGTGACGGGGTGAACCCCAGCGATTCCCCGACCCCGGCCCCGCTCCGGGTCCGGTCGATCCCCGCCGGCCACGACTACGTGCGCCACTCCGTCGGCTCGGCGGCGGGGGTCCTGGTGCTCGACGACCCCCTGCTCGATCCCGCCGACCCGGGCCGGTGGTGGCCGCACCCGGCTCTCGACGCGGCAGAACGCCCCGAGGTGCTGGACGGCGCCGACCTCGTGCACGTGCACTTCGGCTACGAGCACCGCTCCCCGGAGCAGGTGGCCGGGTTCGTCTCCGCGGTCCGGGGCCGTGGCCTGCCCTTGGTGGTGACCGTGCACGATCTGCGGAATCCACACGAGGCGGACCCGGCCGCGCACCTGGAACGGACGGGGCACCTGGTGCGCGGAGCCGACGCGGTCATCACGCTGACCGAGGGCGCGGCGGAGGAGATCCGGCGGCGCTGGGGGGTCGATTCGCAGGTAATCCCCCATCCACGACTCATGCCGGCCGCCATCACCGAGCCGCATCGACTGCGCCGCACCGACCCGAGCAGACCCGACGAGGGCCATCTCGGCCGACACCGCTCATCCGACCGGCGGACCGTGGGCGTCGTCGTGGGGTCACTGCGCGCCGGGGTCGCCGCCGAGGGGCTGCTCCCACACCTGGCCGACGCGCTCCCCGACGGGGCCGGTCTGGTGGTGATGGTGCGCACGGCCGCCCTGGACGCCGCCCACGCTCCCGATCACGCCCGGCACGAGGCGGCTCTCACGCTGGACCGGCTCTCCGCGCGCCCGGACGTCGAGGTCCGCCCGCACGACCTGCTGACCGACGACGAGCTGTGCCGCTCCCTCGCCGAGTTCCATGCCCTCGTCCTGCCGCACCGCCACGGGACGCACTCCGGGTGGCTGGAGCTGTGCCGCGACCTGGGCCTGCCGCCGGTCGTCCCGGATGTCGGGTGCCTGGTCGAGCAGTGGGGTTCGCCGGCGGGCTCCTACGACCCGGAGCATCCCACCGTCGAGACGATGCGCGGGGCGATGCAGACCGCACTCGACGGCCCCCCGGTCCCCGTGCGCGCCGCGGACTCCGAGGACAGCGCGGTCGCCGCAGCCCACGCGGCGCTCTACCGAGCCGTTGCCCGCGCCGCCGTCCCCCCTCATCGAGTAGTCACACCCGATCGCGTTTTCCCAGAGAACTGACGCGGATCGCGCACGTTTGTGACCACTCGCCGAGGGCCGGGCGCGCGAGGCCGGAACGAAGGCGCGAGTGGGCAGCTCCGCGCGCGGGTGCCCGCGCGGAGTCGGCGTCAGCCCTCTCTGCGGCGGACCATCTCGCCGATCCACTCGGGCGCGTACGGCGAGGTGCAGCCCGCAGGCGTCGGATAGTCCCGCAGCACCCCGAGTCGCTCACCGATCTCCAGGGCGCGCCCGCGTAGCTCCGGGTGCTGGATCCCGATCTGCGCCAGGCAGGTGTTCATCTCCCACTGCAACCGCTCGTGCGCCCCGGCCATCCCGGCCTCGATCACGCTGAGCAGTCCCGGCAGGTCCAACCCCTCGGGCTCCTTGACCACCCTGTCGGCGGTCAGCGCCCAGCCGGCGGCGGCGACCACCGGATCGGGATCGCCCAGCCACTCCCGGCGCAGTTGCTCTGCGTGCGGGCCCTTCATCACCACGTAGCCGACCAGCCAGTCGTGCACCTTGCGGGTACGGGCCTCGCGCAGCATCTCGTCCAGCCGGCCGGGCGAGAACTCCCTGGGCCGGCAGATCAGCAGCGCGAGCAGGCGCGCCGCCGAATCGCCCGTGGCCCACAGCTCCACCGCGAAGGGCTGGTTCTTCTTGATCCGCTTGGCCACCGCGCGGAGCTTGGTCAGGTTGACCGCGTGGTCGTCCCCGTGCCGCTCGTTGACCGCTCTGATCGCGGGGTCCTCGAGTGCAGCGAGCTCGGCCATCACGTCCGCGAGCGCCGGCGTTGTCGTCGTCGTCATATCGGTCTCCTCCTCCGCACCGCCCCGCGCCCGCCGCCCTATACTCGCCGGATGCGCCTGTGGAGCATCCATCCCGACCTGCTCGACCGCGCCGCGCTGGTCGCCGGGTGGCGCGAGGGGTTGCTGGCTCAGAAGGTACTCCGCGGGCTCACCAAGGGCTATCGCCATCACCCGCAGCTGGAGCGGTTCCGCACACTGCGTGATCCGGACGCCGGTATCGCCACCTGGCTCCACGGGCTGGCGGACGCCGCCGACGCGCGCGGCTACCGCTTCGACCGCACCCGGATCGCGCTGCCGGCGGGCGCCGGTCGAATCGACCTGACCGACGGGCAACTCGCCCTGGAGTGGCGGCACCTGCGCGACAAGGTCGGGGTGCGCGACCCTGCCTGGCTCGGCGGACTCACGACGCCGCGGCCCCACCCGATGTTCGATCTCGTCCCGGGCCCGGTCGCGGCCTGGGAACGCTCACCGCACCCGGAGGCCTGACCCGTGCTGCCGTTGCTCCTCGTCCCGCCCGCACTCTCGACGGTTCTGGCGCTGACCCCGGTCCGCGCGCCGTTCCCCGCGGCGGCCGCCGGCTGGGTGCTCGGCCTCCCGGCGCTGGAGTTGCCGCTGCACGTGGGTATCGGAGTCGTCGGGGTGACGGCGCGGAGGTTGGCCCGCCGCCCGGTCACCGGCGCCGACCTCGCTGGAGCAGGGCTGGCGGCCCTGACCTGCGCCGGCCTGGCCGTGGTGCAGGCCCGGCAGCTCGCCGCGATCCGCGCCCTGGACCGCGCGTTCGACGAGTCCGCGCGCCGGGACGCCGAGCCCACCGACCACGCGGAACCCACTGTTTGTGCCGAACCCACTGTCCACACCGGACCGGCACCCATCGACCGGGCCGGGTCGGAAGACGCCGGGAGTACGACGACGACGAGGTCGGCCGCCCGCCGCCGGACGCCGTGGCCCAAGGTGCTTTTCCAGCCGTGGCCCGTCCGGCCGCGCGGCGTCGAGGCCCGCACGCGCCTCGCCTACGGTCCCGATGCACGCGCGACCCGGTTCGACCTCTACACCGGTAAAGACTCCGGTCAGGTGCGGGGCGTCCTGATCCACATCCACGGCGGGCACTTCCGAGCCGGCGGGCCGAGCCGGGAGTCGCGGGCGATGCTGTTCGAACACGCGCTCCGGGGCTGGGCCGCGATCAGCACCACCTATCACCTGTCGCCCACACCCGAGTCAGGCTTCCCGCAGCATCTGGTGGACATCAAACGCCTGATCCACTGGATCCGCACCGAGGGACCGCTCCACGGCATCCCGGAGGACGCACCGATCGTGGTGGCGGGCAGTTCGGCCGGCGCCCACATCGCCATGATGACCGCGCTGACCGCCGGCGACCCGCAGTTCCAACCCGGTTTCGAGGGCCTCGACACCACGCTGGCGGGCGCGATCGGGCTCTACGGCTACTACGGTCGCCTGGGCGTGGGCACCAAGGAGGTCTCCGACCCGGTCCGCCACCCGGCGCAGGGAGCCCCTCCGATCGCGGTCATCCACGGCACCGCTGACATGTACACCCCGGTCAAGGGTTCGCGCAGGCTGGTGCGGCACCTGCGGGCCGGGTCGTCGAACCCCGTGGTCTACGCCGAGCTGCCCGGCGCCCAACACGGGTTCGACGCGGTGCAGTCGGCCCGCTACCTCGCGGTGGTGGCGGCGATCGCGAGGTTCACCGCACCACTCGCCGGGTCGGGCGTAACGTCGCCACGGTGTTGACCCACCGAGCAGCATCACACCGAAGAGAGGCTCCGCCATGCCGTTGACCGGTGAGTACGAACCCAGCCCCAGCACGTGGGTGCGGGAGCATGTCGAGCGGTACGAGAAGAGCAACGGGGCTGCGGGCTCCGAGTTGTCGGGCAGGCCCGTGGTCATCGTCACCACGGTGGGCAGGAAGTCGGGGAAGCTGCGCAAGACCCCCCTGATGCGGGTCGAGCACGAGGGCTCCTACGCCGCCGTGGCCTCGCTGGGCGGCGCGCCGACCCATCCGGTCTGGTACTGGAACATCAAAGCCGACCCGCGCGTGGAGCTCCGGGACAAGGACCGGGTCGGCGACTTCACCGCCCGTGAGTTGAGTGGCGAGGAACGCGACCTGTGGTGGGATCGGGCGGTCGAGGTGTACCCCGAATACCGCGACTACCAGGAGAACACAGAACGGATCATCCCCGTGTTCGTGCTCGAGCCGCAGGACCGGACGCTCGCGTAACCGGCTCGCTGAGCCCGGTACCCCCTCACCTCAGGAGGCCCCGCATGAGCCGAACCGCCATCGTCCTCGGATGCGGCGGCACGATCGGTAGTGCCTGGATGATCGCGGCCCTGCACGCACTCGCCGAGCAGACCGGCGTCGATCCCCGCGAGGCGGATGTCCTGCTGGGTACCTCGGCGGGGGCCGAGTTGGTGACCATGCTGAGCGGCGCCGGAATCGACGAGCTGGTGGACATGGAGCGCGGCCGGGCGCAGGACCCCCGGCTGCGGGAACACATCGAGTCAACCCCGCCCGGTAGGCCGCCGATACCCCGGCTGCCCCTGCTCAATCCGGGGCTTCTGCGCACGCGATCCGGTCTGGCCGCCTTCACCGGCATCGCGCCTACCGGGCGCGGCGACATGGAGTGGTTGCAACGGCTGGCCGAGGGCTTCGAGGTCGGGGCCTGGCTACCCCACCCCGACGCCCGGATGGTGGCCTACGACGTCCTGGCCGGTGAACGGGTCGTGTTCGGCGCGCCGGGTTCCCCGATCGCGACCGTCGGGGAGGCGCTGCGCGCGTCCTGGTCGACACCCGGGTGGATGCCGCCGGTCCCGATCGGAGACCGGATCTTCGTCGACGGAGGTATGGGGTCGACCGCATCGGTGGACCTGCTCGCGGCCGAGGACGCGGATCTGATCTACGTCCTCGCCCCCATGGCCTCGGCGTCCGGCCTCCGTATTCCCGGTCCCGGTGGCCTGATCGAGAATCGACTGATCCGGCGCCCGATGTCCCGGGGCCTGGCAGCCGAGATCGCCGCGGTCCGAGCGCGCGGGACCACCGTCGTCCCGATCCTGCCCACGGCCCGCGACCTCGCGGGCCTGGGCGCCCACTTCATGAGCTCATCCCATCGAGTAGCGGCGTTCGAGCACTCCATGACGACCGCTCCGGAGACGGTCCGTGCCGCGCTGTGCGAGGCCGGGATCGGCGCGTGAACCCGGCCCGACGGAGCGTCAGCGAGCCGCCCGCCGGGTGACCGGCCGGGACCCGTCACCGAAGTCCGGGTCGGGGAGACGGCGGCCGGGATCCGCCAGTCCCACCAGGTGCCCGTCCAACGACAACCGCCGCATGGACTCGAGCAGCATCCGGCGCGCGCTCGAGTTGACCGAGGACACCCGACTCAGGTCGAGGGTCACCTCCCCCTCCCCCGGCGGGATCTCAGCCAACCGACGCAGCACCTGCTCGGCGCTCGCGAAGGTCATCGGCCCCTGCAGACGGAAGGTACGCCTGCCGGTGATCTCGTCGAACCGCACCGAGCGGACCGCCTCCACCTCGGTCACGGTGGTGTTCATCAGGTGCAGTTCCAGATCGCTGGAGAGCCGCTCGAACGTCCGCACCCCCTCGACGCTGTGGCCGTGCTCGTCGAGCCGCGGCGAGAAGACGCCGAGTCCCACCTGGCCGGGCAGGGCACCGAAGATCCCGCCGGAGACCCCGCTCTTCGCGGGGATTCCGACGGTGGACATCCAGTCGCCGGCGGCGTCGTACATCCCGCACGTGGTCATGATGGCGAGAACCTGCCGGGCCACGGGCGCCGAGATGACACGCTCGCGGGTGACGGGGTTGACCCCGCCGGTCGCCAGTGTCACCGCCATCACCGCCAGGTCGCGGACGGTCACCCGGTAGGCACACTGGCGGGTGTAACCACGCACCGCCTCGTCGGGGTCGTCGTCGATGATCCCGCCGGCTCGGACGAGGTTGGCCATGGCCCGGTTCCGGAACGCCGTGCGCAGCTCCGAGTTCATGACGGCGGTGTCCACCTCCAGGCGCCGGCCCGCGAACGAGGACAACCCGGTGGCCAGCGCCTCGTCACGCTCGTCCTCGCTCGCGCCGACCGGCCCGACGAGGGTGTGGGTTGTGATGGCTCCGATGTTGATCATCGGGTTACGGGGCCTGCCGCTGATCCTCTCCAGAGAGATCTGGTTGAACGCGTCCCCGGACGGCTCCACGGCCACCTTCTCCAGAACCGCCTCGATACCGCGGTCGCGCAGGGCCAGTGCGTAAGCGAACGGCTTGCTCATCGACTGGATGGTGAACTCGGCGTCGGCGTCACCGGCGGTGTAGACGACGCCGTCCATGGTGCACGCGGCCACGGCGAACCGATCCGGGTCCACGGAGGCGAGCTCGGGGATGTAATCGGCGAGCCGGCCGTCCGCGCCGGTCGAACAGAGGTCGCGGATCTCGAGTAGATAGTCAGGTACCGGGGTCTTCACGGTCTCAGGGTGTCACGGAGAGCCGCGGCCGCGCGCCCCGACGAGATGCCCCGGAGTGATCGGGAAGGTGTCACCAGAGTTAACGGGAATACAACAATCGTGTCTCACCGGTTTCCCCCGGCCTCGGCATCCCCCCACACTGGGGTCAACCCCGACCCCTAACGAAAGGTTGCTCATGAAGCGGACGATCGCAGTAACGGGAGCCATTGGCCTCGCAGTGTTCATGGGAGCGTGCGGCACGGACGACGCCGCCGACGACACCACCACGGCTGAAGAAACCGTGATGACCACGGAAGAGGTCGCCGAGGAGGAGACCGGGCAGGAAGAGACCGACCAGGAGGCGGCGGCCACCGGCAACATCGTCGAGACCGCGATGGCCGCGGGCGACTTCACCACCCTGACCCAGGCGCTCGAGGCCGCGGGCCTGGTGGAGACCCTCGAGGGTCCCGGCCCCTTCACTGTGTTCGCTCCGACCGATGAGGCCTTCGAGGCGCTGCCGGACGGCCAGCTCGACGAGCTCCTCGCCGACCCCACGGGTGACCTGGCGCAGATCCTGCAGTTCCATGTGATCGACGGTGAGGTCATGGCCGCGGACGTCCTCGAGATGGACGGCGAGATGGTCCAGACCCTCCAGGGCACCGAGTTCACCGTCGAGGTGGAGGGTGAGACCGTCACCCTGGTGGACGGTGCCGGCAACCGCATCACCGTCATCCAGACCGACGTGCCTGCCACCAATGGCGTCATCCACGCCATCGACGGGGTCATGATGCCCCCCGCCTGATAATCACGACAAGGGAAACGCCCCGGCTCGGCCCCTCACGGGTTCGGCCGGGGCGTTCCTCGTTCACGGGTTCGGCCGAGGTGTTCTCGCTGTCGGACGCCCGTTAGTGACCCGCCCGGGTCCTGGACGACCGTCCTACTGTGCGATCAGGTCAGTTCTCGTCGTAGCGCTTGAGATCCCGGGTCGCCGGCCCCTCGAGCAGCTCCCCACACGCCGAGAACCGCGACCCGTGCCACGGGCAGTCCCACGACCGCTCGGCTTCGTTCCAACTCAGCGCGGCGCCCATGTGCGGGCACAGCAACCCGACCCGGCAGGTCTGGCCGTCGTCTCCGGTCGCCTCGCCGATCGGCCGGACGGTGGGCCGGGGTGGACGCACGGCCGCCTGCACGGCGGTCGCCGCGAGCTGCACCGGGAGGTCCGCGTACAGAGAGACCGACGTGCGCAGCATGCCGGTGACCGAGGGCTTGCCAAAGGAGACCCGCGGCTCGCGGCCGCTGAGCCGGTCCACCATGATGCCCGCCGCGGCCGGCGCGCCCGTGAGACCCCACTTGCTGTACCCGCCGGCGAAGTGCACCCGGCCTTTACCCCACGGCATCGGGCCGGACTTGGGCAGCAGCGTGACCGGGTGGAAGTCCTGCGCGGACCAGCCGTGGGTGAACTCGGCTCCGGGAAAGTGCTTCGCGGCGTACTCGCGCAGCGAGTCGATCTTGGATTCGGTGCCCACGGCCGTGCCGGTGCGGTGGCCGTTGCCGCCCACGAGGAGGACCTCGCGGTCACCCACGGGCACGGTCCGCAGCGAGCGGACCGGGCTCTCGACCGACCCGTACATCCCCTCCTGCAGACCACCGGGGTAGTCGAACGCGCAGAGGTAGGACCGCTCGGCCTCCATCGACGCCACGGTCGGGCCGCGGTCCAGTGCCGGCGACGCGGTGGCCAGGACGACGTCCCGCGCCGTGCAGGTGCCGCCGTCACTGCGCACCTCCACGTGGGCGTCCTCGTTGAGTCCGCGCACGTCCAGGCCCGTCACACGGGAGTGCTCGACGATCCGGACCCCGAGCGCTGACGTCGCGCGGACCAGTGCCGCCAGGGCCTCGACGGGATCGAGTTGCATCTGGTCGGGTAGCTCCACGGCGGCCCGGGCGGGAAACGGGACATCGATCCGGTCGTACCACCGAGCCGGGAAGCCGAGAGCGTCGAGCGTGCGCTTCTCCGAACGCAGGGTCTTGGTCCCCTTGAGACCGCGGGAGAAGGTCACCGCGCGGGGCCGTTGCACGTCCACCCCGTGGGACCCGCAGAACTCCGCCCACCAGTCCAGGCCGTACTGGTTGGCCTCCGCGTACGCGCGGGCGGTCTCGAGCCCGTGGTGCGAGCGGATGGTGGACAGTCGGGTGCCCTGCAGTACCGACACCTTGGCCGTGGTCGCGCCGCTGGCCCCCGCGCCCACCGTGTGGGCCTCCAACACCACCACCGAACTGCCCCGTGCGGCCGCGATCAGTGCGGTGATCAGGCCGGTGAAACCCGCTCCCACCACCACGATGTCCACGTGCTCACCCTCGGGGAACTCCGCCACCGGGGGATCGATCGTCGTGCGTCGCCAGAATGATGTGCCCATCGTGCGTCTCCTCTGAGCTCGGTACGAACCTCGCGCGGCCACTGTAAGGCGGCTCACCCCGAATCGCACCCGCTCCGGACTACGACCTCGGCGTGAGACGAGGCTGTGTGGCCGGGGCGTGACCCCCTGAGGACACACCTGCCGCGGGTCCGACCCTGTCGATCACGCTGCGCAGTTCTTCGGCGAACTCTCCCGCGTCGCGCGCCAGGAGCCGCGAGTAGCTCAGCACCAGCCCCGGCACCGCGTACTGCGCGGACTGCCCGCTCAGGGACCGCGTGCGCCAGCCGGCCCGCTCCAGCTCGCGCACCACCTCGTCGTCGTCATATCCGGGCAGCAACACACAGAGGTGCAACCCGGCCTCTACACCCGTCACATCGAGGTCGGGGCACTCCCGCGCGAGCGCGGCCACCAGGCGATGGCGCCGGTCGCTGTACACCCGCGCCGCCCGCGCCAGGTGCCTGTCCATCGCGCCGGAGGCGATGAACGCGCCCAATGCCTCCGCGGGCAGAGTCGACGGGCCCCGCCGGTGCACGACGAGCCAACGCTCGACCTCGCGCCGCAACGCGGGCGGCGGCAGGCACCACGCCACGCGCAGGTCGGGTGCCACGGACTTGGACGACGTCCCCACGTACGCCACGTGACCGGCCGCGGCGGGCAGGGTGGCCAGCGCCGGCAGCGGGGCGACGCCGTACCGGAACTCGCCGTCGTAGTCGTCCTCGATCACCAGCGACCCCGTCCGCTGCGCCCAGTCGACCAGCGCCACCCGCCGGTCCACGCTCATGCGATGCCCCAGCGGGAACTGATGTGCGGGGGTGGTGAAGACGATCGCGCGC
Source organism: Dietzia sp. (assembly GCA_046292305.1). Taxonomy (GTDB): domain Bacteria; phylum Actinomycetota; class Actinomycetes; order Mycobacteriales; family Mycobacteriaceae; genus Dietzia. Next base: position 85,078 of record JBKBRA010000003.1, read on the forward strand.
TCCGAGCCCAGGCGTGCCGCGTCCAGACCTCCGGGCTCCGCGGGATGGAACCGCACCTCGAGGTCCTGCTCGCGGGCCATCAGCAGCGCGCCCCGGTAACCGGGATCCTCCAGGTGGAACGGCACCCGGCCGTGCGCGGCGACGAACGCCGAACACAGGGCGGCGATCGCCGAGCGCGAGCTGTCGAACAGCAGCGGGTCCGCCGCAGCGATGCCCCGGTGCCGGCGCAGGTGGTCGGCCAGCGCGGCACGCAGCGTGGGACTCGGCTCCTCCCACGGGTTGAGGCCCGCCAACCCCTGTGCCGCGGCCGCCCGCACCGCGGAGCGCCAGGCCCGCTCGGCCACCAGCGCGACGTCCGGGATCCCGGGACGGAGATCGCGCGCCGACCTGCCCCGACGGGGTTCGGGAACCGGCGACGACCGTGTCGTGGAGGACCGTGACGACGAGGATTGTGACGACGACGCGGCATCGCCCCCTCCGCGCGTCCGCGCCCCGGCCCGTGCCGCCGGACCACCCCCGGCAGCGACCCGGGTGCCCGAGCCGTGGATGGAGTCGACGAAGCCGGCCGCCGAGAGTTCGTCGAACGCCCGGACCACGGTGCCGCGGGAGAGGCCGGTCTGCTCCGCGAGCGCGCGCGTTGAGGGCAGCCTGTCGCCGTCGGCCAGCGAACCGTCGGCGACCAGGTCGATGATGGCGTCCACCAGGTCCGCGGTTCCCGTCACCTGCTCCAGGACCAGGGATCCGGGACGGGCGGTGCGGGCCATGGGTTCAGCGTAGGCGAGTCTCGAGGCGAAGTGGTCTCACGCGAGTGCCAAAAGTGGACCTTCCTGCCCGTCCACTTACGCGGTGGGATGATCCCCATGCAGATCTATCGCCAATCTCGACGCCTCCGCGACGTGCGCTACGACGTCCGCGGTCCCATCCTCACCGAGGCCATTCGGCTGGAGTCCGAGGGCCACGACATCCTGCGGCTGAACCTGGGGAACATGCACCCGTTCGGCCTCGAGGCGCGGCCCGAGATCGTCGACGCCGTGGCCCGCGAGCTCGGCAGCGGCCAGGCCTACTCGGATTCGCGGGGGATCCCCGAGGCCCGGGCGGCCGTGGCCGAGCACTACCGCCGCTGCGGCGTGCCCGGGATCCGCGCCGAAGACGTGTTCCTGGGCAACGGCGTCAGCGAGCTCATCACCCTCGTCCTGCAGGCGCTGGTCGACCCGGGTGACGAGATCCTGGTCCCGGCGCCGGACTACCCCACGTGGACCGGCGCGGTGAACCTCACCGGCGGCGTGCCCGTGCACTACCTGGCCGACGAGTCCGACGGTTGGAACCCGTCGCTGGCGGACATCGAGTCCAAGGTCACGCCGCGGACGACCGCGCTCGTGCTGATCAACCCCAACAACCCGACAGGCGCCGTCTACAGTGCCGAGACCGTCCGGGGGATGGCCGACATCGCCCGCCGGCACGGGCTCGTCCTGCTCAGCGACGAGATCTACGAAAAGCTGATCTTCGGCGATGCCCGCCACCACCACGCGGCGGTGGCCGCCGGCGACGACGTACTCTGCCTGACCTTCGGCGGTCTGTCCAAGGCGTACCGCGTGTGCGGATACCGGGCCGGCTGGGTGGCCGCGACGGGGCCTCTCGATCGGGCGCAGGACCTGCTCGAAGGGCTCACCCTGCTCGCCAACATGCGGGTGTGCCCCAATGTCCCCGGTCAGTACGCGATCCCGGTCGCATTGGCCGAGAACTCGCCGTGGGGCGCCGAAGTGGTAGACCCCGACGGCCGGATCGAGCGGCAGCTATCGCTGGCGACCGCGCGCCTGAACGACATCCCGGGCGTGAGCTGTGTGGCGCCCCGCGGCGCGCTCTACTGCTTCCCCCGGCTGGACACCAAGCGGTTCGGCATCCACAGTGACGAGGAACTGGTGCTGGACCTGCTGCGCTCCGAGCACGTCCTGGTCACCCACGGCACCGGCTTCAACTGGCCCGAACCCGACCACTTCCGGATCGTGTGCCTACCCGACGCCGCGGTGCTCGAGAGCGCGATCGGCAGAATCGCCGGGTACCTCGAGCGGCGTGCCAGGCTCCATCTGGAATCCGGATCCGCGACGCGAGGCGCGCTGTCCGCGATCGGGTAGCGGACCCAGGCCGGGGGCTGGGCTCGGCCGGGGTCTGGGTTCGAACGGGGGCTGGGTTCGGCCGCGTGAGCCCCGTCCCGCCCCAACGATAAGAGCGTCCCGCACACATCGCCCGAGAAGGGAGTGCGCGGAACGCTCTTGAGGATGTTTGTGGTGCCGGCGCGGCGTAGTCGGGACTCAGTCTCCCCGCAGGGCCTCCTCCACGGCCTTCCGCAGGTCCTCCGGCTTCTTGTTGGGGCCAAATCGGCCCACCACGGTGCCGTCACGACCGATGAGGAACTTGGTGAAGTTCCACGAGATCCGGCCACCCAGCAGTCCCGATTCCTGCGACTTGAGCCAGCGGTACAGCGGGTGTGTGCCCGATCCGTTGACCTCGATCTTGGAGAACAGCGGGAACTCCACACCGAAGTTGCGCTCGCAGAACGACTCGATCTCCTCGTCCGAGCCCGGCTCCTGGTGCGCGAACTGATCACACGGGAAGCCCAGCACCACGAAGCCCTGATCGCGGTACTCCTCGTACAGCTTCTGCAGGCCCTTGTACTGCGGGGTGAATCCACACTTGCTGGCGGTGTTGACCACCAGGACGACCTGGCCGGCATAGTCGGCGAGGTCCTTCTCGCTCCCGTCGACCAGGCCTGCTCGGAAATCGGTGAGAGTGAAGTTGTCAGCGGGCACGGCGCGTCTCCTCGTCGTCGTCATGACCGGCGGGCGACACCCGCCGTCCGTTCCGAGGTTTCCACACTCAGGGCCGGGTACGCACCTGCTATCGCCGCGCCGCCGACGCCTCGGGCATCCTCAGCCCCGAGACCGCTCCGATCAACCCGAGCACCGCGAGGAACACCAGCGCCCACTCGACCCCTGCCAGCGCGACGACCGAGCTGATTCCGCCCACCACGAGCAGGATGACCCCCATCGCCGAGTTGGAGACCGCGACGTAGGTCGTCCGCAGGTCGCCATCGGCCACGTCCACGACGTAGGTCTTGCGGCCCACGCGGACCCCGGAGTGCAACAGGGTGAGCAGGAAGTAGCCGCCCACGAAGAACACAGTGCCCAGGGCGGATGAGCCGTCGAACCCGGGCATCGAGACGGCCACGACGAACCCCAGTGCCACGATGGAGGCGGCCGCGGCCGCCCACGCCATGAGCCGGCGACTCGACCGGTCTGCGAGCCGACCGAAGATCCGCCCGCCGATGAGGGATGCGACCCCGGAGGCGAGGATGAAGCCGCCGAGCCCGGCCAGGGCCCCGGTGCCCGCCGCGACGGACATCGACACGATGAACGGTGGACTCAGCGACGACACGAGGATCAGACCCCGCACGGTCACGAACCTGCGGAACGTCTGGTCCTCGCGGAACATCCGGGCCGCCTCGGCGAACCAGGAACCGTCACGGTCGCCGGCATCATCGGCGGCGGCCTCCCCGGCCGGCTCGGTCACCCGCGCGTAGACCAGCGCCGAGAGCACCCACAGCACAGCGCCACCGGCCAGCAGCAGGGCGAGGTCGCCGGGGCCCAGATCGTCGCCGCCGAACGCACGGATCGCGAGGCCCAACGTGACGGCCACGATCCCGGCCGCGGAGGTGGCGAGCCCGATGATCTGTCCCCGCTCGCCGGACGGGATGGTGCGGCCCTGGACGTCCTTGGACGCGATCGAGCAGAGGCATCGCCCCAGGGAGAACACCACGAGCGCGACCAGGATCCCCACCCCCGCGGCCGTGCCGCTACCGAGCGCCGCGATCCCGGCCATCACCGCGACCGAGGCGGCCTGCACCCCGGCACCCGCCACGAAGACCCATTTGCGGTGGGTGACGCGGAGGACGAGCGGGGTGAGCAGCACCTGGGGCAGCATCGAGCCGGACTCGCGGATGGGCACCAGCAGGCCGACGAACGCCGCCGGCACCCCGAGGGCATGGAACAGCCACGGCAGCACGGTGGAGGCGTTGACCGTCTGGTCGCCCGAGGACTGGAGGGTGTTGGCCGCCACCAACCGCAGGCCGTTGCGGGGGATGTCGCGCTCCACCCGCTCCGGCAGGTCGCCCTCGCGGGAGTGCTCCCGCGTCACGAGGGCGGAGTAGACGGTGTCGGCGGCGGTCACGGTCTGGAGAGTTTAATCGCCGCGGTTCGCCGCTGTCGGCTGCGGCAGCGAATGGTGCGCGCAGGTGGCCTGGCCGGCGGTCGGGGTGTACTCGCCACCCTCGTCCACCCCATAGGCTTCTCGCCATGACCGGACACATTGTGCGCGTCGGTGAGCGGCGCGTTGCCGTACACGAGTGCGGCGACCCTGCCGGCGTACCGGTGATCCACTTCCACGGGACCCCGGGGTCGCGTCTCGAGGTGGACTTCGGTTCTGACCTCGCCGAACGGGCGGGCGTACGGTTGCTCGGCGTCGACCGCCCCGGCTACGGCCGGTCCGACCCCGGGCCGATCAGCCTGGGCGGGGTGACGCGGGACGTGCTGACGGTCGCCGACCACCTCGGAGTGGCGCGGTTCGCCGTCTCCGCCTGGTCGGGTGGAGGGGCGTTCGCCCTGGCGACAGCGGCCGCGGCGCCCGATCGCGTCACGCGGGTCGGGGTCGCGGGCGGGTTGGCCCCGTTCGATCGGATGCCCGGCGCGCGCGAGACGCTGACCGCGGGCGATCTCGAGGCGCTCTCGCACCTGCCGGCGGACCCCTCCCGCGCGGCCGAGCTGTTCCTGTCCGGCAACTCCGGGTTCCTCGACGCGATGCTGTCGGTGAGGGACGACGAGACGGCGCCGTGGATCGACTGGATGTGGGCGGACAGCGATGCAACGGTGATCGCCGACCCCGCGTCCCGGCGGGCGTTGTTCGTGAACTTCCACGAGGCGCTACGGCAGGGGGCCGGGGCGATCGCGTGGGACAACGTGGCCTTTGTGGGGCCGTGGGGATTCCGGGTCGAGGACGTCCGTGCGCCCGTGCACCTCTGGTACGGCGACGACGACGAGATGGCTCCACCCGTCAACGGGCGATGGCTCGCCGAGCACTTGGGCGAGGCCGACCTGACGGTCTACGAGGGAGAGGGCCACCTGCTGCCGCTGGACCACTGGGGCGAGATGCTCCGGGCACTGACCTCGCCGGGGTGACCAGCCGACACGATCCCGCGATGGAGTGGCCTCAGCCGGCGACCGCGGCGGCGAGGTTGGACAGCGAGTCCTCGAGCTGCTGCTCCGAGACCAGCGGGAAGGAGACCTTCTTGAGGATCTCCTTGTCGGTGACCTTGCCCCAGTCGTAGGTCAGGCGAACGAGTGTCGACTCGGGCCCACGGCTCTCGAGTTCCCAGACCCACTCCCAGCCGGGGGGCTCGGTGCCGGCGGGGGCGGTCTGCCACGCCAGGATCTTGTCCTTGCCGTACCCGGTGACATGGTTCTCGGTTCGGTACTCGCCACCCATGTGCTCGCCCTCCATGTCCATGGAGAACACGTCGCCGACCTGCTGAATCCGGTCGGACTTGTAGTCGCCGCGGACGAAGCCGGAACCGTCCAACCGGGCGTGGTTCTCCGGATTGGTGAGGATGTCGAAGATCTCGGCCGCCGAGTGGTCGATCACGCGCTCGACGGTGACGTTCGTAAATGTACTCATGCCCTCCACCGTGCACGTCGACGCCGCGTCGTGCATCCGGTCGCCGCGGCTCGAGCTCGGTCGCAGGCTTCCTGTCCTGCGGCTACGGTCGTAAACATGAGCCAGACCACACCGCACGAGACCGAGGCGCACCCGACCCGAGGCACGGGGTGGGCCATGCCCGTGATCACGCTGCTGGGGGTGGCAGCCGCCGTCGTGGCGGCGTTCGTCGGCAGCGGGGCCCTCGGTGGCACCCCGATTGCCGAGGCCGCCGGCGGGGCGCTGTCCGCGGACGCCACTCCGGTGGCTCCCGCCGGGTCCGCGTTCGGCATCTGGAGCGTCATCTACCTGGGCCTGGTCGCCTATGCCCTCTGGCAGTTGACGCCCACCGCGCGCCGGTCGGCCCGGCAGCGGGCGCTGCGGCCGTGGGCGCTGGCCTCGGTACTGCTCAACGCCGCGTGGATCTGGACCGTGCAGCTCGACCAGATCGCGATGTCGGTCCTGGTGATCACCGTCTTGCTCGCCGTGCTGATCCGCATCATGTACATGCTCGGCGCACCGCGGACCGGCGGCGTGGTGGAGCTGGTGGTCACCGACGGCACGTTCGGCCTCTACCTGGGCTGGGTGTCCGTCGCCACGCTGGCCAACACGTTCGCGTGGCTCGCGGCCGAGGGAGTCGACCCGGTGACCGGGATCCCGCTCGGGATCGTCGGCATCGTCGCCGCCGCGGGCATCGGCGTGGCCACGGCACTGCTCAGCCGCGGCCGGGTGGCCCCCGCCCTGGCCACCTCCTGGGGACTGGCATGGGTCGCCGCGGGTCGCACCGAGGGCCGGTTCGAGGCCATCGAACTGGTGTGGACCGCGGCTACAGCCTCAGCCGTCGTCCTGTCGGTGGCCGTCCTCAACTGGCTCCGGCTCCGCCGGACCACGCGCCCCGGTCAGGACGCCAGTCTCCCCGGCAGGTCCTGAGCCGACTGCTGTCGGGCGCGCACCTCGGCGACCATCGAGTCGCCCAGGAGATCCAGCGGGGACCTGCCGCCTGGACCCGGGTCGGTGTACTGGGCGACGTACCCGCGGTCGCCGTACCTGACCAGCGCCGCGCGGGCCTCGTCCAGTCGGCGGCCGAACACCATCGGCCACTCGGACGGGTGCTGGAGCACCTGCAGACGCGTGGCCAACTGGGTGCGGGACTCGGGGAAGTCGTCGAGGAATCCGCGGTAGACCTGATCCGGAGTCAGCGGGGAGTCGCGGACCGCTGTGCGCAGGAGGCTGTCCCTCTCGATCCCGCTCAGGGGGTCCCCGGGGACCGAGACCCAGAACGTCTGCTCCGGAACGGGGCCCACGCGTCTGCCCGCCACCCCCTGGCCGCCCGGATCGTCAGTGCCCGGCAGCCACCTGTCGCGCGGTCGCAACGGGTCCGCGAGCAGTCCCACCGCGAGCACCCTGTCCAGTTGCTCGGGGTACGCGTCCAACCAGTCGTGGATCACGCGGCACCCGCAGCTATACCCGAGCAGGACAATCCCGTCGGACGGGTGGAGCCCCACGAGCCGGGCCAGGTCCGCCACGCCGGCGGCCGAGGCCGCATCCCATGTCCTCGGGCGGTGGAGGCGAATCTGCTCCGGCTCCGGCCACTGCACCCGGACCGACGCGCGGGCGCCGAGGCGGGACACGAGGTCGTCGACGAAGGCGTCCATGATCCCGGTGGAGTGGCGATAGCCTCCGTCGCCGTCGGCGATGAGAACCCTCATGATGGCCACACCCCCTCTGGCGCGCCGCGGCCCGGGACGGGTGATCTGATGCGGCGCGCGCCTGTCTCCAAAGTACGACGGGAATGTAGCCGTGTCAATAAGTTTTCGTTGATAACTCGTCGCGTCGGAGAGGGTCCGCGCGAGAGCGCCTCCCCTAGGTGCCGCAGAAGGTGACGTGCGGGGAGGCGTCGGGCGGGGCCGGGCTGGCGTACCGCTCCAGCCCGGGACGCTCGGTGTAGGGATCGGCGACGACGACGAGGAGTTCCTCGAACGGCCCGAGATCGCCCGCCGTGGCCGCGTCCAGGGCCTCCTCCACCAGGTGGTTGCGCGGGATGTACGCGGGATTGGCCGTCGCCATCACCTCGACCGAGGGATCCAGGGCACGCCACCTCGCCAGCCACCCGTCGGCCAGTTCCCCCACCAGCTCGCGTACCGACGAGGTGTCGCCCGCCGCGGCCGGGATGAGCGCGCGGAAGAACGACGTGAAGTCGACGCGGGTCGCGGTGAGCAGCCGCGAGAGTTCCTCCAGGAGAGGCTCGACCGCCTCCGACTCGGCCGCCACGTCGCCCGACCCGGCCGGTCGGCCCAGCGCAGCGGGCAGGCCGAGCTTGGTGCGCATCCCCTCCGACCACGCCGCCTGATAGCGGGCGGGGAACGTACCCAGGGCCGCTGTCAACGTCTCGACGGCCGCGTTCTCGTCGTCGTCTACCAACGGGACCAGGGTCTCGGCGAACCTCGCCAGGTTCCACTGCACGATGGGCGGCTGGTTGCCGTAGGCGTAGCGGCCCTGGGTGTCTATCGAGCTGAACACCGTGGCGGGGTCGAACTGCTCCATGAACGCACACGGGCCGTAGTCGATGGTCTCGCCGGAGATCGTGGTGTTGTCCGTGTTCATCACGCCGTGGATGAACCCCACCGACATCCATTGCGCCACGAGGGAGGCCTGGGCGTCGAGTACCGCGGTGAACAGCGCGAGGTACGTGTTCTCCGCCTCGGCCGCCTGCGGGTGATGGCGAGCGATGGCGTGGTCGGCGAGCCTGCGCACCAGCTCCGCGTCCCCGGTCGAGCGGGCGAACTGGAAGGTACCCACCCGCAGGTGGCTGGCCGCGACACGGGCCAGCACGGCGCCCGGCAGTGGTTGTTCGCGGTGCACGGCGATCCCGGTACCGACCACCGCCAGCGCCCGGGTGGTGGGCACGCCCAACGCGTGCATGGCCTCGCTGATCAGGTACTCGCGGAGCATCGGCCCGACGGCTGCCAACCCGTCTCCACCGCGGGCGAACGGCGTCCGTCCGGAACCCTTGAGGTGCAGGTCGCGACCGTCTGGGAGCTCACCCATCAGCAGGGCCCGCCCGTCACCCAGTCGAGGGGAGTAGCCACCGAACTGGTGTCCCGCGTACGCCTGCGCGACCGGGGTGGCGCCGGACGGGACGTGGGTACCGGTCAGCAGGCCCAGGCCCTCGTCTCCGCGGAGGTAGGCCGGGTCGATGCCCAGCTCGTCTGCCAGCGGCTCGTTGAGGGCGAGCAGGCGCGGCGTCGGGGCCTCGGCCGCCTTCCACGGCACGCCGAGATCGGGGAAGTCGCGGGCGAAGCCGTCGGTCAACCGGACGCCGGACCGCTCGTGTGAGGTCATGCCGTCAACGGTACGTATCCGTCGCGGGGTGGTCCGTCCCCTCGGTCCGGGGTTCCGCCACGGGACCGAGGCGGCCGAGTTCCTCGCGCAACGCCGCGATGTCCGCCGACAGCCGGCTGACCTGAGACTGCGTGGCCGTCTGGTTGGCCTCGTCCAGCTCGCTGACCCGGTCGACGATCCACGAGGCGAGGGTGGCCGTGACGACGCCCAGCAGAGCGATCCCGGCGAGCATCAGACCCGCCGCGATCACCCGGCCCACCGGGGTCACCGGTGCGACGTCTCCGTACCCCACCGTCGTGACCGTCACCACCGACCACCACAGCGCCTCACCGTAGGTCTCGATCGACGCACCGGGGGCCCCGCGCTCGGCGTCCAGCATCGCCAGGGACGCCACGACCAACAGGACCGCCGTCGACCCCGCCGCATACGCGATCACCTGGCCGCGCACGGCCGTTCCCGCCGAGCGGTGCATGACGCTCAGCATCATCACGAGCCGCAGCAGGCGCAGTGGGCGGAGCATGGGCAGGGCGATCACCGCCACCTCGTACCAGTGCACGAACAACCACCGACCCCGCGGCTTCGCCAACGCCAGGCGCACCCCGAAGTCCACGGCGAAGAGCAGCCAGGTCCCCCAGATTACGACCTCGGTGGCCACGGCCGCCGCGCCGACCGGCCGCACGAGGACCGTTGCCGCGTAGGCCACGAGGAAGGCCAGCGCGGCCGCCATCAACGGCCACTCGGTCAGTTCCGCCCACCGTTTTTCCGTCACCGCCCGATGATGGCCGACTCCGGGCCCGGAAGCGTGCAACGTGACGGCATGGTTACCGATCGGCCGATCAGGTTCTTTTCAGCGAGAACCCGGCGTACATTCCAGACAATCGAGGAGTCGCCCCGTTGATCGGCAGGTGTAGAGAGACGGGTCGGTATCCACGCCATGCGTCACCGACCGAAACCGAGGTTGCACCATGACGGCCAATGCGGTGGGACTCGCCCTGCTCATCCTGGGACTGGCGCTGCTGATCGGCAAGATCATCCGCGTGAAGGTGGGGATAGTCCAATCCCTGTTCCTGCCCAGCTCGATCGTCGCCGGAGCGCTGCTGCTCTTGTTGGGCCCCGAGGTACTGGGCCGGATCGGGGGGCCGTGGGGCGAGTACGGACTGTTCACCGAACCGATGGTCGAAGTGTGGTCCTCACTACCGGGCCTGCTGATCAGCGTCATCTTCGCCACGATGTTCCTCGGGCACAAACTGCCGACCGCGAAGCGGGCCGTGAAGCTCGTCGGACCCCAGCTCTCGCTCGGCGTGTCCCTCGCCTCCGGGCAGTACGTCGTGGGTCTGCTGCTCGCCGCCCTCATCCTCGTGCCGACGTTCGCGGCGGCGCCGATGACCGGTGCACTCATCGAGATCGGGTTCGAGGGTGGCCACGGTACCGCCGCGGGTATGCGCCCGGTGTTCGACGAACTGGGCTTCGGCGAGGGCGCCGATCTCGCGGTCGGCCTCGCCACGGTGGGCATCGTGGGCGGGATCGTGATCGGCATCGCGTTGATCAACTGGGCCGTGCGCACCGGCAGGACGGAGATCATCACCGGGAGCGCCAAGATGTCCATCGAGGAGCAGAAGGGCCTCTTCCGCGAGGACGAGTACTACTCCGCCGGCAAGATGACCTCCCGCCCCTCCTCGGTCGAGCCGTTGTCACTCCACATCGCGATCGTCACGGTGGCGATCCTCGTCGGGCTCGTGATCCTCGAGGGCCTGCGCTGGATCGAGCAGGCCACCTATGCGTCGGTCATGCTCGACGAGAACACCCCGCTGGAGATCTTCGCCTACGTCCCGCTCTTCCCCATCGCGCTCCTCGGTGGTGTGATCGTCCAGTACGTGGCCACCAAGGCCGGGTTCGCCCACGTGATCGACGCGCAGATCATGCTGCGCATCCAGGGGTGGGCGCTCGACTTCCTCATCGTCGCCGCCATCGGCACACTGTCCCTGCAGGCCATCGGCGAGAACATCGGCGTCTTCGCGATCCTCGCGGTGGCCGGGATCGTCTTCAACGTCGCCGTCTTCCTGCTGTTGGCGCCCCGGATCATCGGGCGCTACTGGTTCGAGCGCGGTATCGGTGACTTCGGACAATCGATGGGAGTCACCGCCACGGGTCTCATCCTCATGCGCGTGGTCGACCCGCAGGCCGAGAGCCCGGCGTTCGAGGCGTTCGGCTACAAGCAGCTGGTCTTCGAGCCGTTCTTCGGTGGTGGGCTCATCACCGCCATGGCGGTGCCCATCATCTTCCTCACCGGCGTGTGGCCCCTGTTCTTCGTGATGCTCGCGGTATTCCTCGTGGCCGTTCTCTCCGGGTTGTTCTACTTCCGACCCAGGGAGATGCGGGATCGGGCGGAGTGGGAGAAGGAGAAAGAGAAGGCCGGCACGGAGCAACCCGCGCCTGAGTGAGTCCTGGCGGTCACCCCTGAGTGAGAAGAGTTCACTGTGTCGAGAGGCCGGACTGACGCCGCCACCGCCGATCCCGAGGTGGACCGGCGACTGGTCGTGTCGGGGTTCCTCTTCGGCTGCGGCATCGCCGGGTCCGTGATCGATCTGTTCGTCTTCCACCTGCTCCTGCAGTGGCACCACTTCTACGACCTGTCCACCCCGAACATCGCGCTCCTGACGGACGGGTTGTTCCATGGTGCGACCTGGCTCGTGACGGTGTGGGGACTGTTCATGCTGGGGGATGTCCGGCATCGCGTGGTCGTGCCGTGGTGGCGGTGGTCCGGCGCGGTGCTCGTCGGCATCGGCTTCTTCCAACTGTTCGACGGGATCGTCTTCCACAAACTCCTGCGGATCCACCAGATCCGGTACGGCGTCGACCTGTTCGTCTACGACCTGGTGTGGCTCGCCTCGGCGGTCCTCCTGCTGGCGATCGGGCTGCTGATCCTGTGGCGGACCGCGGGCACCCCACTGCGGGCTCCCGCATCCCCGCGGTCCCGGGATTGAGTGGAGTGCCGCACGACCACGCACATCCCGGGCCCGACACCTGGTGGATCCCCGAGGCGCTGGGGGTGTTCCTGCTCGCGTCGGCGCTCACCACGTACCTGGTCGGCGTCAAACGACACCGCGCCAGGGGCTCGTGGCCCCGGTATCGCACCGTGCTGTGGATCGCGGGCCTGATCTGCCTCGGCGCCGCGTGGATCGGCCCCCTGGCCTCGGCAGCCCACTCGGGATTCACCGCCCACATGGGCGTCCACCTGCTCCTGGGGATGCTCGCGCCGCTACTGCTGGTGCTCGCGGCCCCGGGGACCCTCGCGCTGCGGACACTCCCGCCACGGCACGCGCGAACCGTATCCCGTGCGCTCCGGTCCCCGCCGGTGCGGGTGCTCACCCATCCCGTCGTCGCCGCCGTACTCAACGCCGGGGGGCTGTGGGTGCTCTACACCACCGGACTCTTCGCGCTGATGCACGCGTCGCAGGCCGTCCACGTCATCGTCCACGCGCACGTGTTCCTCGCCGGCCTGCTGTTCACCGTGGCGATGATCGGACCGGACCCCAACCCGCACCGTGCGAGCTTCCGGACCCGCGCGGTGGTGCTCGTGCTGTTCATCGCCGCCCACTCGGTCCTCGGCCGGTGGCTGTACGCCCATCCCCCGGTCGGCGTCGACCCGGCCGACGCCCGGGTCGGGGCCCAGCTCATGTTCTACGGCGGCGAGATCATCGACCTCGCCCTGCTCGTCCTGCTCTTCACCGGGTGGTACCCCGGCTCGAGAGGTCGGAGCCGATACCTCCCCCGCAACCCCTCCCGCGAGCAGACGCCCCCGTGAGCACAACCGATCCCACCCCTCGCGCGAGCCACTAGAATTAAGGAATATCCACGTCCGGATCTGCACGAGCCGGATCTGCACGAGCCGGATCTATACGAGGAGGACCCATGAAGAAGAAGTCGTGGAAGGAACTGTCCGACGCCCAGAAGACCGCGATCCTGACCCTGATGTCCGTTCAGGTGTCGCTGGCGGTCTCGGCCTGGACCGATCTCGCGTTCCGCCCCGCCGAGCAGGTGCGCGGCAGCAAGGGCAGGTGGGCCGCCATCATCGCGGTCAACTTCATCGGGCCCGCCCTGTATTTCTGGCGGGGACGGCAGAGGTGAACTCCCGGGGACGGGCCCGGGTGGGTGCCGGCGTCCTCCTCTTCGTCGTCCTGACCCTCGGCGCGTGCGCCGCGGGGCCCAACGTCGACGTCTCCCCGGAGGGCCTCGGCTTCTGGTGGGGACTGTGGCACGGGCTCATCCTCCCGGTGACCTTCATCATCTCCCTGTTCACCGACACCGTGACCATCTACGAGGTGGGTAACAACGGCAACTGGTACAACTTCGGATTCGTCCTAGGAATCGCCCTGTTCTCCGGCCCCGCGATGGCGGGATCCCGCCGCCGCTGACGCCGCACCGCACCGGGTGGACCGGTCCGCATGGACACTGGCATCCGGCCCGGTACCCACACCCGAGTCGCGGTCACCCATGATCTGGGCCAGTCGAGCCTCGTCCAGGCCCGACCACTCGACGTAGTCCGCCCACGCGCTCCCGTTCACGAGGCCGAGAGGTCGAACAGTAGAACGGACAACCTGCCCACCAGGTCCACCACCACCGAACCTGTGGTGCCGACCTCGTCGATGATGATGGGAATCGGAATACTGAACATCTTCTCTCCTCAGGGTTTTCGGTAGGACATGACGCGCGTGGAGCTACTCACTGCTCCGGGGTGTGTGGGTCGCGGATCCGCCGGCTTCTCAGCAGCGCCAGGGCGCCGCCGAGGATCAGCACCGCCGCCGCACCGGCCAGCCATCGGACGTCCGCTCCGGTGTTCGCCAGCGCAGCTCCGGTGGCCTTGGTCCGAGGTGTCGGCACACCGGGTTCTCCGGCGTGCCCGACCTGTGATGCGTTCCCGGGGCCCGTCGGGTCAGCCGGCGTCGACGGGTCCAGCGGACGGTTGGGATCACCGGGCATTCCGGGATTGATCGGCCCCCCGGGGGTACCGGGATCGGTCGGCCCCCCGGGCGTCCCCGGATCATCGGACCCGGGATTCGGGCCGGTCACCGACCCGCCGTCGAACGGCGGTAGTGGAATCGGGAGCGGGAGGATGATCAACCCGCGCGAACTGGTCCTGTTCTCCAGGTCCAGCACCACCAGATCGCCAGAGTCTCCGGTGAGGGTCACCGTCGTGCCGGTCGGTTCCCCGTCGAGGCCCGCGACATCAGCGCTTCCGGAGTCGACCCCCCACAGGACTTCTCCCCAGGACACGTTGGGAACATCCGTATGTGCACCCGTCTCGACGAACTCGATCCTCGTGTCCCGCGGGAAGTAGATTCTCCCGTCGATCACGGTGGCGTCACACGCGGCGGTGGGGACGGCCTGCTCGCCGGGGACGACGTCCAGGATGCAGGACCGCTCCACGTCATCGGCATCCGTCCACGTGGCTGTGACCTGGAAGCTCGTCGAGGCGTCCCGCGACACCCGTGCGCCCTTGGGCCCGGTGACGGTCTTGACCACGTCGACCTCCGTGGTCGCAACGGGGCGGTTGCGGATCTCCACGACGGCCTCGCCACCTGCGGCGATCTCGACGGTGTCCCGGTCCCCCGGCTCCCCCGCATCAGCGGTGACGTAGTAGAACGGCCGGGCCCAGTCGATACCGGGCAGGGCTTCGGGGTCGATCTCCGAGAAGGTGATCACGGTGCCCCGCGGCAGAACCGCCTCGGACCGCCAGACCCAGTCGTTCGCGGCGTCGAGGGTGAGGACCTCTCCCACGGCGGGGAAGTCCGTGCCCTCGGGCAGCGGCGGATCGATCCCGTCGATGCGCACTAGGAACTCAGCCGCCTGCGGCAGGTCCGCCTCGGAGGCGGCGACCGGGTCGGAACCGTCGAAGACGAACTTCGCGAACTCCACCGAACCCGGCTGCCACAGCGCCTCGTTGGTCAGGGTGACGAGACGACCCTCGTTCGGATCATCAGAGACGATGCCCGTGGCGGTGCCGTCGGGATTGGTGGCCAACCACTGCTCACCACTGGGATTGGTACCCCAGCTGATCGAGCCCCAGTCGACGCCGTCGATCTCCGGGCGGTCCAGTTCGCGGAAGGTGACCTCCGTGCCGACGGGTAGATCGACGCCCAGCGGGGTGACCGCGCCGTCGCTGACGGTGAGCTGCTCGGTCCGGAAGACCGTACCGTCCCGCCAGCGTGCCTCGATTCGGAACTCGGCGCCCTCGGCCGCCTCGGCGGCCTCCCCGCTGAGCTGCTTGGTCACCCGGAGGGTGCCGTCATTGGTGTCGACGACGTTCCGCACCGTGGCCACGCGGGGCTCGTGGCCGATCGTGACCACGGCCGAACCCGGTGCCTCTATCGTGACGTCCCCGCTGAACGCGGGCACGCTCCATGCCAGACCGTTCCCGTTGGCGGGGACCGTCTCGGTGAGGGTGACCTCGGTTCCTCCGGGGAGGTCCTCCCCGAGTCCGACCGTTGTGCCGTCAGCCGGCAGGGCCAGGGTCTTCTCCTGTGCCGCCCCGTCCGCATCTGTCCAGGTGGCGAGCACGTCGAAGGTGGCCGGCACGGCGGCGTTGAAGGCCTCGGGGCCGACGAGTTCCTTCCTCAGGGAGAGGGTGCCCTGGGTGATGGTGGCGGTGTTGGTCACCGTCACGGCGTTCGCGCTCGCGTCAGCCCCGATCACCAGGCTCTGTGGTTCGAATACGGGAGCGGCCCAGGTGACCCGGTCGGTGTTCGCGGGTGCGACCTCGGTGAAGCTGACATGCGCACCGATCGGCAGGTCTGTCAGTTCGTAGAATCCACCGTCGGTCAGGGTGAACGGCCGGATCTCGGCGCCTGCGGGCCCGTCTCCGTCGAGGTCGATGGCCGCGTGCACGACGTAGGACTCGGTTCCCGTGAGTTCACCGGCGGCGTCGCCCACGACGCGCTTGGTGACGGTGGCGGAGCCGAAGAAGGCCCGGTTGACCAGCTCGACCGCCACGTTGGTGCGCGGTTGCAGGGTGATCATCGCCTGGGTCCGGTCCTCACTGAGGGTGACTCCCTCTGCCGGCGAGAACCTCCCCGGTCCGAAGTAGACGCCGTCGACGGCCGGGGGCACGATCTCGGTGAGCCGGACCGTCCACCCCGCCCCACGGCTGTTCCGTCCGGAGACCGCGGTGTCATCGGCTCGGACCTGCACGGTGTACGACGCCTCGGGTGTCCCGGTCGCGGGATCGATGCCGGGCGCGAACTCCTCGACGCGGACGGAGTAGGTCGTGTCCTCGGGAACGTCCTCGGACCGTCGGTCCAGGGACTTGGTCAGCGAGAAGGACCCGCGATCCACGCCCTGGCCGGTGCCTCCGCCGCCCCAGGTCTGCCGGACGTTCTGGGTCAACTCCCTGCCGTGGTAGCCGACGGTGTTGCCGTAGGTGGTGTTACGGGCATCGAGACCACCGCTGGCGGTGCACAGGGTGTACTCCATGCGATACCGGATCTCTCGGCTGTAGTCACCCGCCTCGGCATCCCTCGGCAGCGTGATCGTCAGCTGGTTCCCGTCGCGGACCACCGTGGTGTCGGCGGTGAGGTCCCGCTCGGGGTTGACTCCACCCGCGTTGAGGAAGTCCCGTGCGATGACGCGGAGTCCGAGGTTCGCCTTGAGATCGTCGCCCGCGTCGCACACCGCGAGTGTGTCGGAGAACGTATCCGTGATCACGGCGGGTACATCGACGTCCTCGAGGTGACGACCCGGGATCTCGACCGCCCAGTCGATGGTCGTTCCGGCGGGTTGGGTCTGACCGGCCAGCTCGCGGAGTGTGGTGTTGAGCGTTCCGTTCTTGCTCGCGTTGAACGACGGCCCTCTCACGGTGGCGCCGACGGGCGAGCTGTTCACCATCGCGGTGTTACCGAAGGTGTTGGAGTTGTCCGGAATCTGGCCCGTGGTGATGCAGGTGCTGTAGTTGACGTAGTAGTACTTCTCCGGGTCGAAACCCTCGATGTCGACCGGGGTGAACGTCACCCCGAATTCGGTCGCCCCGGCGTCGGCGTCGTGCTCAACGGTGAACTGACTCGTCACGTTGGTCCGGGCGGGAGCCTGACCGTTCGCGCCCGGCAGGTAGTTGCTGCGGGTGATGGTCGGAGTGAGGCCCTGGGTGCAGACGGCGTGGTCGCCCTGGAGGCTCTCCTGGATGGTCACCCGGTAGTCGGCGTCTGCCGCGATGAACGTGCCCGGGACCAGGATCGTCCAGTTCAGGGTTCCGTAGCGGGAGTTGCCGCCGGGGAGGGAGCCCGACTTGGACGGAGACGTGGTGGGGCGCCAGTCCTGGCCGACGCCGATCGCGCCGACCACGGTGTCACCGATGGTCACGGAGTTGTCGTAGACGATCGGGGGGCCGCCCTCCACGGGCAGGTCCACCTCGCCGCTGGTGGTGCAGGTCGTGTACTGGATCCGGTACAGCTGGTCGGCGCGGAACGCGCCGCCGTTGTCGATGCCGATGGAGATGGGGGTTCCGGCGCCGCCCGGCTGTGTGACGGAGGCGCCGTTCGGGACCGCGCTCAGAGCGCCGGGACGCCCGGACTGCAGCGTCGCGTTGAGGCGGCCCGCCTCACACAGCTGCATGTTCGCGGACAGCGTGTCGGGCAGGGACACCTGACCCGTGCCCCCGGTGTCGAGGGCCATCAGTGCGCGGCCGGGGATGTCGATGGTCCAGCGGACCGCGGCCTTGTCGGGCTGCAGCGCACCGGACTTGGTTGCCGGTCCGAGGTCCTGTCCATCGGAGATCCCTCCACCGCCGGGCAGTCGGCCGTCCACGGTCACCTGCCCGTTCACCCGGAAGGGCAGCTCCGCTGCGGTGGTGTAGGCGACCGCCGTCGAGAAGAGGTGGAAGGTTCCCTTGACGTCCTCGGGTCGTTCGGTCACCGCGTCGGTGAGAGTGCAGTTCATCGTGTTCTGGCTGACCACGCAGTTGCCCCAGACGGCGTCGTCGCCGAGAAGCTGCAGAGTCTGCCCGTTCGGGATCTCGAGTTCTGCAGGGAACGCCACGCTGAACTCGTCACCGGGAAGCGGCGCCCGGTCGCCGGTGGTGGCGTCCCAGGTGCCCGACACCGAGACGCTGTCGCCTACCTTGAGTGGCTGGTCCGGCCCGCCACCCTCGACGCGGATCTCTGTGATCGCCACGGTGATCCCGGAGTTGATGGCATATGGGGCGACGGCCCTCTCGGCGGCCCGGCTCGGCGCCACCCGGACGTCCGAGGACGGCGAGGTAACCGGAGCGGAGGGCTGGGGGTCCGCCTGGACGGCAGTGGGCGACGCGGTCACAGGGGGCTGCGCGACCGTCCGGGCCGGCACCGCATCGTTCGCCGGCGTCGCTGCTCGTGACGTCGACCCGGCCGACTCCGCCCGCGCGCTCGTGGTGGCCGCGGTGGTCGGCGTCTCCGGCTCGTCCGCCGACGCCGTGGGTGTGAGTGCCAGAGTGGACAGAACGAGGGCGATGACGGCGCACAGAACCGCCAGAGTGGCCCAGAGGGCCACCTCGTCTCCGTTCTTCCGTACGAACCTCTGGCGCCTCATGGGTGGTCCTTCCGATGGTGGACCCCGCCGACGTACCCGTCGTCCCGGCACACACTGGTGAGCGGGACATCTCCCTTCTGAAGAGAGTCGCCCCGCCTGGGTGCATGAGGGACCAGCGGGCTCAGAGTCGGCCCGGGTATCGACGACGGTGGTCACAGATGCGATCACGATCGGAATAAACGCTAGTTCACATTGGTCAGGTCGCCGTCACCGCGACGGGCTTTTCACCCGGGTGAAAAGCGGGGTGAACCCGCAGGTGAGGAGCGATTAGCCGCGGACGTGAATCCCTGCAACCCGGTCGGATTACGAGCTGAACAAGCAACTTAGATGAGCCGCCGCCGGACACCTGACCGGGGACTATAGCAAAGACTGTGACCCACGACACCGTTTCCGGCAGCTCGTATTCGACCACTCCAACGCCCGACGGCAGGGAGCGCTCAGAGCAGACCGAGCCTCCGGGCCTCGTCGACCGCCGCACCCCGGGACCGGGCACCGAGTTTGCGATACACCGAGCGGAGTTGCGTCTTGACAGTGTTCACACTGACGAAGTGTCGGTCGGCGATGGCGGTGATGGAGTCCCCGGTCTCGAGGCTGCGAAGAATGGCGTGCTCGCGTTCGGTGACCTCGGTGGCCGCGTGTGGAGACGAAGGAGCACCGGAGTCTGTCCCGTGGGCGACTACCGGGAGCTCCGGGCCCAGTCGTGCCAACCTCGCCATCGTCCCGCGGGGGAGCGTGGTGAAGGGGCGGACCAATCCGGTGAGCGTGGACTTGGTGACGGCGCGCTCCAGATACTGCACCGCCTCCTCCCGCGCGGAGAGTCCGATCGATGCGGCGGCGCCGACCAGGGACAATTCCAAGGAGTCCCGCTGTGTACAGCGGAGATCCCCGTAGTGGAGCCGGACGATCTCCAGCGCTCCCTGGTGATCGCCGTCGAACAACCTGGTGCGGGCCCGGACCGTCGCGGTGAGCGGGTGGGAGGAGTCACCGACCAACTCGGCGGACAGATCAGACCGGCCCAGCGCCAGGTGGAGGTCGGCACGGACCGCGTCGAGCAGTGGCCCCACCACCGCACCGTGCTCGCACAACCCCGGGAATCTCTTCATATGGTGGTCGAGGTACCGGAGCCCGTCGGCGGCGGTACCGGTGGTCAGGGCGATCTGGCCGTACACGTAGAGAGCGAAGCCCCATAGCTCCTCGCGGTCCGCCGGGGCCCCCAGGTCGGTGATCAAACCGATTGCCGAATCGATGTCCAGACGGTCCAGGCGGGCAAGGGCGGCCCCGATCATCCCGGCCGGCCGAACGACCAGCTCCGAGTCGGGCGGCAGCTGTGGATGCCGCCGTTCCTCATCCCACCAGGAGTCGGCGTCCGCCAGGTGCCCCAGAACGGCGTGTGTCAATGTCAGCTTGCCGGCCGCATCCCGTTCGACGAAGGTGCCGGCCCCGAGCCGATGGGCTCGACGGAGCATCCGGTTGGCGTCGTCGAGCCGACCGACCAGGAGCAGGCTCAGGCCCAGGTGGAGTAACACGAACGCGGGACCATCCCGTTCGGCCTGGGTCGACGAATCGGGGTCCGGGACCGGGAGCCGGCTGAGCTGGCCGTACTCCGATGCGGCGGCCTCGAAACGGCCGTCCATACGTAGCGAGATCATCCGCATCACCCGCTCGGCGTTGTCCGGCTCGCCGGACGGCGTCACGATGTCCGGTGCCGGCGCCGGGCTGTCCTTCGGTGCCGAGAACTGGCTGTGCATCCTCCGCAGCGTGTCGAATAGTGGTTCGCTCTCAAGAACCTCGGCGGGTATGCGCCTGAGTTCTCCATCCATCTGCAGGAAGTTCGTCGTGTAGAGGGTCCTCCAGTGGTCCCGCAGGATCTCGATGACGCGGTCCCAACGCTCGGCGTCGATCGCGTGGACGAACGCGGCGTGAGGTCGCCCTTCCTGGAGCCAGTGATCCGACAGCGCGAGCCGGGCGTCGCGCAGCACGTCCGGGCTCTCGGTCGCCGCCAGGCGGAGGATCGACTGCCTGACCGGGTCCGGGTACGACCAGGTCGGCTCGGATGCCTCGGGGTCCCGGACGGTGAGACCGTGGCGTTCGAACACGGCGAGCCGGTCGACGACCGCGGTCTCCCCCTCTCCGACTCCTTCGATCACGACCGCCGCCGCCGACGAGGTCAGTGGCATGGCCGCCGCGGTCCGGACGATGTCCCCGCGATACCTGACCAGCTCCGGATCACCGGCGAAAACCCGGATGACGGCGCGGTCTATCTCGTCGCGGATTCGGCCGGTCGGGTCGCCACGCGACGAGGAGGCTGCGGCGAGGGCGTTCACCCCGACATCCACGAGACCAGCGACCCGGCCGGTCTCGGCGGCGATCGAACCCAGAGGGACCCGGTTCAGAGTGGTGATGCCCGCGAGCTCGACCACGGCGGAGAGTTCGGAATCCGTGAGGAGGAGGTCCGCCGGGGTCACGAGCACACTGTCCGCGGGCACACCGGAAGACCGGTGCCACCGCATCGCGGTGCGCGTGGTGGCGAGGACACGCACCCCGGCGGGTGGGGCCTGCTGGAGCAGATCGCGGACGTGGGCCTCCGGATCCCCCACGAGGTGGAGATCGTCGAGAACCAGGGTGAGGGGACCGGGCCACGATCGAACCAGGTCCCTCACCTCGCGATAGGGGTCACCGGGTGAGTCGGCGGGGCCGGGCGCCGACTCCGCCTCCGGGATCGCGCGGTCACCGGGGCCCTGCTCCGACCGCAGCGAGTTCGCGACCAGCTGCCAGTAGCGGTCCCCGGTGAGGCCGGGATCGGGGTCGATCGTGGCGGCGGTGGTCCCGTCGGGCACCGAGTCCGCGGACAGCCACTGCCTGAGCACGGTGGTCTTGCCCGACCACCGGGGACCGTGCACGACCACCAGACGCTCGGGACCCGAGAATTGGGACATCAGTCGGGTACGCGGGGGGATCACCGACCCCGGGTGGGCGCGCTGCACATGGTCGGGAATCGGCGCGGTCGGCGGTCCGCGGTGACCATCGCCGGAACGTGGGTGACCCTGGCGAGGTCCGGCGCAACCGGGGCCGCGGTGGCCACGAAAGGACATACTCGGAACAGCCTCCTCACGTCCGGTCTCGGAACCGGTACTACACGGGATCGCACGAGAACCCTGGCGATGTTAATGATGCTCATGTCGATCGGTGCCTAAACACCCGGGTTCACCCCGACACCCGGATCTGGGTCGGCGCGGACCTGTCGGCGCGGACCTGACAAGGGAACCGCCCGCACCGGCCCTCAGAGGCAACCGGTCTCACTGTTCCGTCCCCCCCACGGCTGCGGTCGCGCAGGCCGTGGAGCTAACATAAAATCACCTTCCGAGCAAGTGCATATGAGGAAGGACACACTCATGACCCGTTCGAATGATCGACCCGGCAACGACAGAGTCCCCCCGAAGGACGAGCCCCGCGCCGACGCCGGGAACGACCCCGTCACCCACGGCCCCGCCCGCACACCGACCCGCGACGCTCCGGACACGGCCGGGAGCAGAAGGGACGATCACCCCGCGCGGGAGTCGTTCATCGGCACCGATCACCGCGACCGCGTCCACAACGCCTCCTGGGGTGCGATATTCGCGGGAGCGGTGACGTTCTTCGCCGTCATGTTGGTCTTCGCACTGATCAGTGCGGCCCTGGGCCTGTCCGACGCCAGCGCTACCGCGGTGGGCATCTGGAGCGTCGTCGCGATCCTGCTGGCGCTGGCCGCGGCCGGGTACATCGCCGGAGCCCTGGCCGTCCGCGGCGGGTTCATCCACGGACTGGTGACCTGGGCCACCTCGCTGGTCGGGATAGTGCTGTTGGTCGGCTGGCTCGGCTCTGGAGTCCTGTCCGCCGTCGGCGGTGCGGTCGGCACCATCGCCGAGACCGCCGCGCAGGCGACCGAGACCAGCGAGGTGGCAGAGCAGGCCGAGGTCGATCAGCAG
The DNA here is from genome assembly GCA_046292305.1 of Dietzia sp. Lineage (GTDB taxonomy): Bacteria > Actinomycetota > Actinomycetes > Mycobacteriales > Mycobacteriaceae > Dietzia. Next base: position 107,682 of record JBKBRA010000003.1, read on the forward strand.
GACATGGACCAGGCGCAGCAGGAGGCCGAAGCGACCGCACAGGACGCCCAGGACACCCTCGCAGAGAACCAGGACGAGATCGCCGAGGGCACCTGGTGGGCCGTGGGTGGCCTGCTCGTGGGCGCACTGGTCGCGGGGTTCGCCGGCGCCGCCGGAGCACGCAGCGCCCAGGCGTCGCATGCCGAGCACAACGGAACGAGGCGCCAGCGCGTCAGCTGACAACGGCGGGTCAGTCCACGAAAGACGTTCTCACCCCGGGGGGACGAGCGCATACTTGACCCGTTCGCCACCGGCGTCGCCTCTCCGGCTCCGGCGGCTCCGTCACGCGCGCCGCCCACGGGAGCACCATGAGCACCGATCAGATCGCCGAGAAGACCGACGAACCCGGGGAGCCGTCCCCGCTCGCCACCGCTGCCGGGATGGTCGCGCGGGCCGCCCGCCGCCTCCCGGTCACCGCGATCGTGCTGGCCGCGCTGCTCGTGACCGGCGTGGTGTTCGAGACGCTGTGGCGTTCCGCGCACTCGGCCCCGTGGTTCGAGGGCGTGGCCTACGGCGTCCCCGCGCTCGAGGGCGGCCGGTGGTGGACCGTGTTCGCCGGCCCGTGGTTCGGGATGACCCCTCTCCAGCACGTGTCGCTGCTCGTGCTGGTCGCGGCGGGGATCGGGGTGGGCGAATGGCGGCTGGGGTCCGCACGTACGGCGCTGGTCGCGATCGGCGGTCAACTGATCGGTGTCCTCGGGGCGTTCGGCGTGCTCGTCCCCGGCGACGCGGTCGGCTGGGAGTGGGCCACCGAGCTGTCGGTGGTCCTCGACGTGGGGTGCTCGACCGCGGTGATCGCGGTCCTCGCCGCCACCACCGCCACGCTGGTCTCGCCGTGGCGGCTGCGCGCGCGGGCCGTCCTCTACGGCTATGTGATCGTTTCGTTCCTGTTCCTCGGGCGTCTGGCCGACCTCACCCATCTCATCGCCTTCGCGGTGTTCCTGGCCGTCGGCGAACGGTTCTTCTCCCGCACCGAGCGGGGGCTCCGACCCCGCACTCGGCGCGAGACCAGGCTGGTCGTCTCGGCCGGGATGTGGTTCCTCGCCGCCGTGCACGTGGTGGTCTACTTCGTCCCCGCGGAAGGTCCCCTCGGCCCGACCGAGGCCGACGACGTGAGCCTGGCCGGCATGCTCGTGTCCGTCCTGATCGCCGCGGTGACCGCGGAGTTACTCCGCCGCGGGTACCGGGCGGCGTGGCTCGTCGCCCTCGTCTACGCGCTCCTCACAGCGGTGGTCACCCTCGTCGTCACCGTGCTGGTCGTCACCGCGAACTTCGAGAGCCTGGGCGCCGTCACCGCGGGCACCGGCCTGTTGTGGGCGGGTGAGGCCGTCCTGCTGGTGGCCGGCCGGGGCGCCTTCGGGGTCCGGATCCGGCGACGAATCACCGGCTCCTCGGTCCACTCCGACGACGTGATCGACCGCGTCCGCGAACTGATCCGCCGTCACGGCGGAAGCACAATGTCGTGGATGATCACGTGGCAACCGATGAACTACTTCTTCGGGCCGGCCGCGACCGACGACGCACCCGGCTCGGAGACGGGCAGCGCCCCCGGCGTGGTGGGATACCGGCTGCATGTCGGCACCGTCATCGCACTGGCCGACCCGGTTGCCGCGCCCCAGGACCGCAGCCGGCTCCTTGCCGAGTTCGTCGAGTTCGCCGAGACACAGGCCGCGGTGCCGTGCCTGTTCTCGGTCTCGGCCGAGACCGCCGAGACCATGCGGGCGCAGGGCTGGCGGACGCTCCAGATCGCCGAGGACACACTGATGGACCTTCCCGACCTGGCGTTCGCCGGGAAGAAGTGGCAGAAGATCCGCAGCGCCATGAACAAGGCCGAGAAGAGCGGCACCAGCTATGTCTCGGGGCTGCTGCGGGAGCAGACGTCCGCGATCCTCGGGCAGGTGCGGCAGATCTCCGAACAGTGGGTCGGGGACAAGGAACTGCCCGAGATGGGCTTCACCCTGGGCACGGTCGAGGAGGCGCTCGACGACGACGTGCGCATCGCCCTGGCCGTCGACTCCGAGGGGACCGTCCAGGCCGCGCTCTCCTGGCTGCCCGTCTACCGCGGCGGGCCCACCGGCGGCGTGCGCGGCTGGACCCTGGACGTGATGCGCAAGCGCAACGGGCCCGGTGCCAACAACATGGTCGAGTTCCTCATCGCCCGCTCCGCGCTGGAGTTCAAGGACGAGGGGGCCGATTTCGTCTCGTTGTCCGGGGCCCCGTTGGCGAGAAGTGGCGACGACGACGAGGTGGCCGTCCTCGACCGCGGACTGGATCTGCTCGGCCAGGCACTCGAGCCGTACTACGGGTTCCGGTCGCTCCACCACTTCAAGAGCAAGTTCAACCCACGGATCGAGCCCGTGTTCCTGTGCTTCCGCGACGAGGCCGACCTGCCGCGGATCGGGATGGCGATCGGCCGCGCGTACCTGCCGGGTGCGACGACCCGCCAGCTCGCGGCGCTGGCCAGGTCGGGCACATCGGAGACCATCGACGCGTAGGTCAGTCGCCCCGGGGCCCGCCCGGACGGGACACAACCTCCGTCTGCAGCTCAGGCGCTGGCGGCCATGACCGCCGCACGGGCCTCGCGGGCGGTGTCGCAGTCCAGTGCCAGCACCGCCTGCTCGCGACACTGCTCGAGAGTCACCTCCCCCAGGGCCGCGCCGACGAACGGCAGCGCAGCCGTCGCCACCGAGAGCGAGCTGACTCCCAGCCCCAGCAGGACGCAGGCCAGGTGCGGGTCGGCGGCGGCCTCACCGCACACGCCGACCGGCACGATCCGCCCGCCGGGCGCCCGGGCCGCCGCCTCGGCCACGGACCGGATCAGCCGAAGCACGGCGGGCTGCCACGGATCGGTGAGCGCGGCCAGATCGGAGGACATCCGGTCGGCGGCCATGACGTACTGGGTGAGGTCGTTGGTGCCGATCGACAGGAAGTCCACGAAGGGCAGGAAGCGGTCCACCGCCACGGCCACCGAGGGCACCTCCACCATGATCCCCGGGGTCAGGCCACGCTCCCGGCACCGGCCGCCGAAGTCGCGGGCCTCGTCGACGGTGGAGATCATGGGCGCCATCACCCACGGGGAGGAATGCGCGCCACCCACCCGGCGGCCGGCCTCGGCCAGGGCGTCGAGCTGACGGTCGAGCAGTCCCCGGTCGATCAGGTCCACCCTGATGCCGCGCACGCCGAGCGCGGGGTTGTCCTCCTCCGCCATTCCCGCGAAGGCGAGCGGCTTGTCCGACCCGGCGTCCAGGGTCCGGGTGACCACCTTGGCGTCGGGGAACGCGGCGAGCACCCTGGCGTAGAGCTGCGCCTGCTCGTCGACGGTCGGCTCGGTGGGGCGGTCGAGGAACGCCAACTCGGTGCGGAACAACCCGATCCCACCGGCCGGTCCCCTCGCCGCGGCCTCGGCACCTGCGGCGTCCTGCACGTTGGCCAACAGGCTCACCGTGTGGCCGTCGGCCAGGACGGCGGGTCCGGTCCACCCGGCGGCCAGGTCGCGCAACCGCCTGTCCGCTGCGGCGGCCTCGAGCGCGGACCCCTCGTCGGGATCGACTGTCACCGTCCCGGCACCGGCGTCGACCAGCACTCGTGCACCGTCGGCGACCGCGGTGAGCCCCGCCGCCGCCACTACGCAAGGGATCCCCAGCTGTCGGGCGATGATCGCGGTGTGCGAGGTGGGGCCCCCGCGCTCGATCACGATCCCCAGGACCATCGCCGGATCGAGGCCGGCGGTGTCGGCGGGGGCGAGGTCGTCTGCCAGCAGCACGCCCGGCTCGTCGAACTCGGGGATCCCGGGTTCGGGCAGCCCACGGAGTTCGGCCACCACACGAGCGCAGATGTCGCGTAGATCGGTGATGCGCTCGGCCTGACGGCCGCCGACCCTGGTGAACATCGCGACGAACGTCTCCGTTGCCGCGATCGTGGCCGCCTCGACTCCCAGTCCGTTCTTCAACTCCTTGACCACGGCCTTGGCCCAGCCGCGGTCGCGCGCGAGCACCGCGTTGGCGGAGAGCACCTCGGCGCTCACCCCGGTGGCCAGCGAGGCCCGCTGGTCCATCCGCCCGGCCACGGTCGTGGCGGCGGTGACGAAGCGCTCCCGGTCCCGGTCGAGCTGCTCCTGTCCCGGCGGCGGGCCCGCCGGGACGTCGTCGGTCGCGCCACCGGCGGCGGCCTGCTCGGGTCGCCCCACCCACCGAGCGGCCCCGTAGGCGAGACCGGCCACCACGCCGGTTCCTCGGATGGTCGGCCCGGTATGCGATTCCTGCGACATGGGAGCTCCTTAGCGGATCGGGTTCGTCGGCCCGGTGGTGCAGTGTGAATTGTGACGAGAATAACTAATTTGTCTTGACTTTCCAACCGTATCGGGCAGAATCCAACATATTCGGTCACTTGAAGAAAGGGTGGACCCCCGATGTACGGCAGTGAACGGCGACGACACATCACGGAGGTGCTGGCCGCGTCCGGCCGCGTCACCGTGGCCGATCTCGCCTCCGGTCTGGACGTCAGCGCCGAGACCATCCGCCGGGACCTGTCCCTGCTCGAGACCGAGGGGTTCCTCGAGCGCACGCACGGCGGGGCCGTCCCCGCCGTCCCGGGTGGACGTGTGGAGCGGACGCTGGCCTCCCGTCGCGCGGAGAACGTCACCGCCAAATCCGCGATCGCCCGCGCCGCACTCGGCCTGCTCCCGGCGCCGGGCGGCAGCGTGTTGCTGGACGCGGGGTCCACGACCGCCTGCCTGGCCGAGGCGCTGGCGGAGCCTCTCGCCGAGGGACACGGGTTGTCACTGATCACCAACTCGGTTCCCGTCGCGGACACCCTCCACCGCTCCGGTGCCACCCAGCTCCACCTCCTCGGCGGCGCCGTCCGCGGACTGACCGGGGCCTGCGTGGGCGCGCCGGTGCTGCGCGCGCTGGACACGATCCGGGTGGACATCGCCTTCCTCGGCACCAACGGCCTGAACACCGAGCGGGGCCTGACCACCCAGGACCCCGACGAGGCTGCCGTCAAGAACGCCATGTGCCGCGCGGCGCGGCGGGTGGCCGTACTCGCCGACTCCAGCAAGTTCGGCCACGAGTTCCTGGTCACCTTCGCGGAACTGGATCGGGTCGACGTCCTGGTCACCGACTCCCAGCCCACCGGCGCTCTCGCCGCCGCCCTCAGAGACCGGGGAATCGAGGTCGTCCTGCCATGATCGTCACCCTCACGATGAACCCGTCCGTGGACCGGTCGGCGGTGCTGACCGCGCCGCTGGCGCTCGGCGGGGTCAACCGCATCGCCGAGTCCCACGACTCCCCCGGCGGCAAGGGCGTCAACGTGGCCCGGGTCCTGGCCGCGGGCGGGATCGAGGCGAGGGCGGTGTTCCCCGCACCGCCGCACGACCCGTTCGTCGCCATGTGCGCCGAGTCGGGCGTGCCCGCCACCGTGGCCCCCGCCGAGGGCCCGGTCCGGGTCAACCTCACCCTGGCCGACCCCGACGGCACCACCACCAAGATCAACGCCCCGGGCCCCGTCGCCACCGCCGAGATGCTCGACCGGGTGCTCGCGGACGTGGCCGGGCTCGCGAGGGAGGCCACGTGGGTGGTGCTGAGCGGTTCGCTGCCGCGGGGCGTGCCCGCCGAGTTCTACGCGGACCTGGTCGCGGAACTGCGCGCGACGGGGGCCCGCCTCGCCGTCGACACCTCCGACGCACCGCTGGCCGCCCTCGCCGCCCGATTCCCCGCCGCCGCCCCGGACCTGGTCAAACCCAACGGCGAGGAGCTCGGCCAGCTCGCCGGGGTCGACGGCGTGGAGTTGGAACGCCGCGCCGCGGACGGGGACCTGGCCCCGGTCGTGGAGACCGCCCGCACACTGCGCGCCACGGGCGTGGGGGCGGTGCTGGTCACCCTGGGCGGCGCCGGAGCGGTCCTGGTCGGCGGCGGTGATGACGATCACGACGAGGCATGGTTCGCCACCACCCCGCCCGTCCGTGTCCGATCCACGGTCGGGGCTGGCGACTCCGCACTCGCCGGCTACCTGTTGGCCGACGCCCGGGGAGCGCCACCCGGGGAGCGACTCGCGTGGGCCGTCTCCCACGGCAGCGTGGCGGCCTCTCTCGCCGGCACCGGACTACCGCTGGGGCTCGATCCGGACACGTTCCGGGCGACCGTCCGCCGCCTCGACTGATACCGACCAGCGCTCCTCACACCACCTGTCCCGAACCACCTGTCCCGAACCACCTGTCCCGACCCGCACGTTCCGACCCTTGAGTTCAGACCCTTGAGAAAACACGGAGGAAGGCCATGAGCCAACCGATCATCGAGACCGCCACGGTGCGGCTCGACGCCGATCTCGGCAGCAGCAAGGACGAGGTGATCCGGACACTGGCCGGGGCGC
>JBKBRA010000004.1:0-110284 GCA_046292305.1 Dietzia sp.
GTCGGTCGGGACGTCCGCCGGCGGGTGGGGCCAGTCGGTCGCGGGGACCACCGGCATCGCGTCGGTGATCGTCCCGGCCTGGGCGCGGGCGTGCTCGCGGGCACCCGTGGTGGTGGACGTGCTCTCTGTGGTGCTGGTCATCTCAGGTCACTCTCCGATCTTGACGGGCTTGGGATGGGTCTTGCCGCGGGGGAAGCACAGGATGCCGAGGCCCACGACGGCGAGGACGGTCAGGACGCCCGCCCACCGGAGCCACGGGGTCTCGCCGGAGGGGTCGAAGATCTCGGCCCGCGGCCAGGCGAGGTTGACGGTCATGAGCAGGCCGTACCCCACGGCGAGGACGTTGACGGGGATCCCCCAGCGGCCGAGCGAGAACAGCGGCTTGCCCTCGGCGTCGGTGAGCCTGGGGCCGTTCGGCCAGCCCTTGAGTCGACGCCAGAGCAGCGGGCCGGTCACGCAGAGGTAGGCGAGGTAGATGAGGATGATGCACACCGAGGCGAGGGTGGCGAAGATCGCGGCGTTGCCCATGTTGACCAGCAGGATCGCGATGCACGACAGGCCGATGAGCACGGCCGGGGCGATCGGGGTGCCGGTGCGGGGGTTGACGCGGGACAGGGTCGAGGAGAAGGGCAGGCGGCCGTCGCGGGCCATCGAGAACATCAACCGGGTGGCCGCGGTCTGGATGGCGAGGGTGCAGATGAAGATCGCCACCACCACCACCACGAGGAGCACCTTGCCCCAGAAGTTCCCGAGGACCGAGTTGAGGACGTAGGGCAGGCCCTCGGTGGCCAGCCGGCCGTCGGTGAGGCTGGGCGCGGCCATGAGCGCCCCCAGGATCATGAGTCCGCCGCCGATCGCCGAGGCGGTCAGTGCCATGCGGATGGTCCGGGGAGCGACCCGGCGCGGGTTGACGGTCTCCTCGGCGAGTTCGCCGGCGGAACCGAATCCCACCATCACGTAGGCGGCCATGAGTCCGGAGACGACCCAGGCCCAGATGTACCCGGGCTGATCCCCCATGCCCGCGGTGTCGAAGACGACCTGCGGCCCGCGGACAGCGTGGGTGAACAGTGCCAGGATCACGGCGATGACGCCGACGATCTCGCACGTCACGCCGATGTTGTTGACGTAGGCCATCCACCTGATGCCGAGCGAGTTGATGGTGGTGGTGATGACGAGCAGCACCGATCCGAGCAGAACGGCGTTCGCCGCGCCGGATGACGAGGTGAGGGCCGGGTCGTCTCCGATGACCTGGAATCCGGACCAGATGTTCGGCAACACGACCTGCAGCGCGATGGCTGCGGCCGAGGCGGTGACGATCTGGGCGAGGATCATGAACCAACCGCCGAACCACCCGACGATCTCCCCACCCATCCGCCGGGACCACTGGTAGATCGCTCCCGAGATCGGGTACCGGGCCGCGAGCTCGGCGAAGCACAGTGCCACCAGGAACTGGCCGGCGAACACGATCGGCCAGGTCCAGAAGAACGCCGGACCGCCGAACCCGTAGCCGAGGCCGAACAGCTGGAAGATCGTCGTGAGGATGGAGACGAACGAGAACCCGGCGGCGAACGACGCGAACGTGCCGAGGCTCCGGTGGAGTTGTTGGTCATAGCCGAGGTCGGCGAGGTCGTCGTGATCACCCCGACGTTCGGGAACCGGGGTGCTGAGACCGGATGGGTCGCTCATGTCCGGCACTCCTCTCGGGGCGGGGGTCGGTGGACCCGGGTTGCAGCAGGACCAGTTCCTGTCTGTTGACAGTTTTCCTACCGCGTGTGACCCACGGGTTGCAGGATGTTTCGATCCGATTAACAGGGCCTCACGCCGCTGCTCCCCGATCCCCGGGCGGTCCGACCCCGTGATCGAATGCCCTCATGGCACCCCCCCGTGATCCACACGACGAGCGCGCGCGGGCCTGGTCCGACGGGTTGCGACGTGAACTCGCCGCGCGACTCGGCCCGGCGGTGGCGCACGCGGTGTGGGTCACCGGATCGGTGGGCCGGGGAGAGGCCGTCCCGGGTAGCGACCTGGAATCCCTCGCCGTCGTCGGGGATTCCGGTGACCCCCGCGACCCTGACGACCGTGCGGTACGTCGCGCCGTCGCCTCCACCGACCTCTCGCGCGCGCCGTGGTTCGCCGAGACCTCCCCCGCCTCGGCCGCCGATCCCCGCCTGATCCGGACCCCGGCCGGCTGGTCGACCGCCGCCGAAGCCTGGGCCGACGCCCCCGCCCGGGACCTGGGCGTCGTCCACCTGGGGCTCCTCGCCGACGCCCGACCCCTGACCGACGGCCACGGCGACCCGGAACTCCTGCCCCGCCTGGCCGCACGATCCGTGCGCACCCACCCGGCGATCCTCACCGACATCCTCACCGACGCGCTCTCCACCCGGGCCTCCGTCCCGTCCCGACTCACCCGCACCCTCCGTTCGGACCCGGTCGTCGACCTCAAGGCGACGGTCCTCACCCCGGTCGTCAAACTCGCGCGGTGGGCCGCCCTGCGCGTCGGGGTGACGTCCACCGCCACCGATTCACGACTCGAGCTCGCCGCCGACCCGCGGGTCCTGCCGGCGGAGCAGTGGGAGTCCCTGCGTGCTGCCGCCCGCTTCCTCGCGCGCCTGCGGTGGGACGTCCGTCTCCGGGCGGGATCCGACGGCCCCGGTACCGACCGGTTCCCGCTCTCCGGACTCACCACGGTCGAGCGTGCCGGACTCCGGTCCGCGGCACGCGAGATCGCCGGGGTGCAGCGCACCCTCGACTACCTCCGGTCCTCCGGCGAGCTACGGGAGCCGGGGTGACCCGCCACCCGGCCACCGCCGCGATGCTCGCCGTCTCGGCGTTGGAGGGATGGCGACCGGAGGAGGACGACGACGAGGTGCTCGACCTCGTCGACCTGGGCGCACCCGGGCGGCTGATCCGCCTCCGCGTCCTGACATCCCTCCCACCGGAGGCCACGCGGCGCCCCCGGCCCGGGATGCTGTCCCGTCGCACGCCGTACCTGATCCGCGGGACGCAGGTCCTCGAGAACTCCCTCGGCATCACCTCCGCCAGGACCCTCGACCGCGCGGAGGCCCTCCTTGCCGTCGCCGGAGGGGCACGCCTCCTCCGCGATCCCGCCAATGCCCCGGCGACGGTGTCCGGTGTCCACGCGGCGCTGTTCGGCGAGGTGTACGCCTGGGCCGGACTGACACGGATCGTCGGCCTCACCAAGCAGGGTTCCGCGTTCGCGCCCGCAGCTCGTGTCGCCATGATGGCCACTCCGCTCGAGAACCCCACGGAACTCGTCGCCGACGCCCTGGCCTCGGCATCCGGTCCCGCCACCCGTGCGACGACCGTGGCCGTCGCCCTGGCCAACTGGTATGCGCGGTTCAACTACGTGCACCCCTTCCGCGAAGGGAACGGCCGCGCCGCCGCCGTCGCCGCACTCCTCGCCGCGCGCGCCCACGGGGTGGATCTCGACTTCACCCGGACCGATCGGGAGTCGTGGGTACAGGCCGCCGTCTCCTCCATGCCGGTGCCCCCTCGCCGTAGCGTCGACCCGACGGCACACCGGTTCGAATTCCTCCGTGTCACGATGGACCGGTGCGCCCCCACGCACGACACCTGACCACCGGCACCGCCTGGCCGCCACCCGAAGGGAGCACCGTGTCCTCACCCGGACGACCCCGCCTCGTCGACCGGCGGCGTCCCGGGGCCACCCCGGCGGACGAGATCCTCGATGCGGCGGCGGAGTTGTTCACCACCCGCGGATACACGGCCACCTCCACTCGGGCCATCGCCGACGCCGTGGGGATACGCCAGGCCTCGCTCTACACACACTTCCCCACCAAGGCCGCGATGCTCATCGCCCTCCTCGACGCGACGGTGGGGCCGACCCTCGAACAGGCCCGTCGGCTCCACGACGGGAGCCGGGACCCGCGGGAGATCCTCCTTGCACTGGCGACGATCGACGTCGAGGGACTCCTCGCCTCCCGGTGGAACATCGGGATGCTGTACGTGCTCCCGGAGGTGGCCGGGGAGGACTTCGAGGAGTTCCGGGCCGCACGCTCCGAGCTGAGGGGCATCTACCGTCACCTCGTCGCGCTCTGTCGCCCCGACCTCGATCCCGGAGATCCGGCCCTGGATCTGCCTTTCCGGGTGGTCGAATCGGTGATCCCACACCGGCAGGACCACCCGGGGGTCGCCATCGACGCCGCGCAGTGGGCGGCGGCGGCGACCCGCGTGATCGGCATCGGTTGAGTCGTCCTGTCGTACCCGTGGGGCACGATGGCGAGGTGACCGGAACCCAGACCCGCACCTCCCCGGCCCCCATTTCTCCATCCGACTCCCCCGTCGTCGCCGAGGTCCGTCGACTGCGCGATTCCGACGCCCTGGGTCGACTCACCGTCATCGTCGCGTCGTTCGGCGCCGCGAGAGACCTCGTCCGGGCGTTGGCGCTGTCGGGGGGCGCGGTCAACGTCGCGGTGCGGACGGCCGCCCAGGTGATCAGCGAGTTGTCCGCGCCGACACTGGCTCCTCGCGCCGCACTGCCGTTCCCCCTCCTGGAGGCGGCGGTGGAAAAGGCCCTGGACTCCGACCCCGGCGACCTGCGCTCGGTGGCCACAGAACCGGTCACCGGCCAGGCGGTGGCCCAGGCATCCCTGCGGTTGGGCACGGTCGAGGCGGGTTCGGTGACTCCGGAGACTCCGTTGCACGCGGAGGTCCTGCGATTGACGGACCGGGCCCACTCGCTGACCGGACACGCCTACTACACCCAGGTGGAGGCGGTGGACGCCGCGCTGGACAGGCTGGACGACCTCGGACAGATCATCCTGGCCGCACCGCTCCGGGGCACCCGCGCCGAGCGCCGACTACGCGTCGCCCTGGAGGGACGGGGGATCACGCCGGTCCCCGGGACGGGCGCCGACCACCTGGCGTCAGCGGCAGAGCCCGACGGTGAGGGTGCTGTCACGGGAACCCACGTGCTGCACGCGTCGGATTCGGACGACGAGGTCCGCGCCGTGGTCCGCTTCGTTCGATCCCGCATCGCGGACGGTATTCCCGGGCACCGGATCGGCGTCTACTACCCGTCTCCCGACCCCTACCTCCGACTCCTCCACCGCGCGTTCGCGGAAGCGGGGATCGTCGTCAACGGACCCTCCGTCACCGATCTCGGCCGCACGCCCGCCGGACGATCCCTCACCCGGCTGCTCGGGATCGACCAGGACCTCATGCCGCGGGCCGAGCTGCTCTCGATCGTGGCGGAGGGGGCCGTGACACTCCTCGACGACGAGGGTGCACCGGTCTCCTCCCGGCGTCTCGAGCTGCTCACCCGCACGCGATTCCCCGTGATCGGCGGCGGGGACTGGAGCCGCCTGGCCGAACACCTCGAGAACCGGCCGGACCCGTCGCGGTCCGGGTCCGCCGCCGGGCTGACCTCCGGGCTCACCGACGCCGACAGTGCGGCCGCCGCGGCTCTGCTGCGACTGGTCGATCAGGTCCGCACCGCCCTCGGCGCCCTCGAGTCCGCCCGGACCTGGACCGAGGTCGCCGCGACGGTCACCACAGCGCTCACCTCGCTGTTCCGGCAGAACCTCGACCGCGCGGCCGTGCAGGCCGCGGTCGGGTCACTCGCAGACCTCGACACCATCTCCCCCGAGATCACCCGCGAGCGGATCGTCGGCGCCGTGACCACGCGGTTGGATTCGATCGACGATCGGGTCGGCGAGGAGGGCGCCGGCGTGACCCTGGGACCGATCGACGACGCGGTCGGCCGGGACCTCGACACGATATGTGTCGTGGGTATGGCCGAAGGCCTGTTGCCCGTCCTCCACCGACCCGACCCTTTGCTCCCCGAAGGTGCGGTCGACCCCTCGGCCTCCGAACTGCTCGACGAGCGGTACCGGGTGCTCCAGCTCGCACTGTCCGCGGGCTCTGACCGACGACTGTGCTCGTTCCCCCGCGGCTCCATGCGCGGCGGGGGGAACCGCATCCCGTCCCGGTGGCTTCTCCCCACGCTGTCCCGACTCACCGGGGTGCAGGTCCACGCCACCCGGTGGCAGGAGGACGTCGCAGGATGCGCCTCCATCGTCGCGATCCCGTCGTTCCTCGACGGCATCCTCTCCCCTCCGGAGCTCCTGGGTCCCGACCCGGCTACGGCTACAGAACTGCGCCTCCGCGAACTCGCGGCCCGCCGGTGGCGGGTGGGTCCGGAGGCGCCGGAGTTACTCGCCCGGGCCCACGAGATGCGCCGCGACCGGAGGCACGGCGTGTTCTCGCGGTTCACCGGCGACGTGTCGTCGGTGAACGACCTGGTGACGGTACTCGATGCTCCGGTCTCGCCGACCCGACTGGAAGACTGGGCCCAGAGTCCCTACCTGTTCTTCCTCGGCACCGTGCTCAGGGTCCGCGTGCTCGACGACCCCGCGGCCGACATCGAGATGGACCTCCGGGACTACGGCGACCTGGTCCACGCGATCCTGCAGCGATACGTCTCCAGTCGCCTCGAGAACGGTGTCGGCCCCGACCGCGCCCTCTTGATGACCGCACTCCACCAAGAGTGTGAGGATGCCGTCGCCGCGGCCCCCGGGCTGCTCGCCCCGCTGTGGCGCCGTCGGCAGATGCTCCTGGCCGCCGAGCTCGGCCGGTGGTTCGACGAGGACAGCGCCGATGCGGACGCGGGGTGGCGGCCCACCGCCACCGAGCTCGGGTTCGGACGCGAGGTACCCGGGGAACCGACGATCGAGATCCCCTTCGAGGTGGTCACCTCCCGCGGACCGGAGACCCTGCTGTTGGCCGGATCGATCGACCGGCTCGATGTTCGGGGCGGCGTACAACGCGTCACCGACTACAAGACCGGGAGACCGCCAGGTCCGGAGCAGCGACCGAGCCAGGACGACCCCACCGTGCTCGGCACCCGGTTCCAGTTGCCCCTGTACGCCGCGGCCGCCGCCACCGCCCGGGACATGCCGGTGGGCGAGGTCCGCTACTGGTACTGCACCGAACGCGGTGAATTCGAACAGATCTCCCTCGCCGTCTCGGACACCCTGATGGACCGCGTCCGCTCGGACGTCGGGCACCTGGTCGACGCCATCCAACGGGGATGGTTCCCCCTCAAGGGCGGGCGGGGGTCCTCCCGGGACCTGGCCGATCTCCTCGGGGGAACGGATCTGGACCGCACGTGGGAGCGGCTGTCCAGGCAGGAACCACTGGCGTCCCATCCCGCGTTCGCCGGCATCGTCAACGGCGACCAGACTGAGACCGGATCGGAATCGACCCCATGAGCCTGCTCCACGACCAACCCGCCCGGGACCGGGTCGAGGGCGACACCGCCGCCACCCTGTTCGTCGAAGCCGGGGCGGGAACGGGCAAGACCCACGCCCTGGTCAGCCGGCTCAGCACCCTGCTGCTCGCCGACGGTGTACCCGTGGACCGGATAGCCGCGATCACCTTCACCGAGAAGGCGGCCGCCGAGTTGCGTGATCGGCTCCGCGTCCACCTGGTGGATCAGCGAGACCGCGGAGACTCGCGCGCGGATGGTGCTCTCGCCGGGCTCGACACCGCGGCCATCGGCACCCTGCACTCGTTCGCACTGCGCCTGCTCTCGGAGAACCCGCTCGAGGCCGGAATTCCCCCGAGGGTCACAGCCCAGCAGGACACCGCCGAAGCAACGGCCGTGGAGGCCATGTGGCAGGAATGTGCGACCGTCCTGTTCGGCGGCGACCGGGACGGTTCGCGCTCCGGCGTCCTGGCCCAGGCCGTCGACGACATGCTCGACGCCGGCGTCGGCACGCTCGCCTTCCGCGAGATGGTCGAGGCGCTGCACCGCGACTGGGACCGCCTGCCCACCAGTCCACTGCACTCCGCCGGATCTCCGGGCGCCGAACTGCCCACCTCCCCCGACCTGGCCGAGATCGCCGCCGCCATCGGATCGATCACCGGGTGGCGCGAGTCCTGTCAGGACGAGACGGACAAGCTGTACGAGACCCTCTCCCGCCACGAGGCGTGGCTGACCGACCTGCAGTCGGCCACCACGGATCAGACGGCGTCACCGACCTGGGTCGAACTCCTCGCCAAGCCCCTCGGCCCCGGTAGCGGGGGGAAAGGGCCCAACTGGGGAGGCGCGGACACCGTCAAGGAGATCAAGGAGGAGATCAAGAGGCTGCCCTCGATCTGCACCGAGGTCCTGTCCGCACACTGGCGGCCACGCATCGCCATCGTCCTGGACGCCCTCGTACCCGTGATCCGTAAACATGCGGACGACCGGCGCAGACACGGCACTCTGCAGTTCCACGACCAGCTCGTTCTGGCCCGCGAGTTGCTGCAGGACAGGGCGGTCCGGGACCGGGTCAGGACCCGATACACGCGGATCCTCATCGACGAGTTCCAGGACACCGATCCCATCCAGCTCGACCTCGCGATGCTTCTCACCGCCGACGAGCCGGGAGACGGCGCTGGGTCCGGGTCCGGGTCCGGGAGGCTCTTCACCGTCGGCGACCCCAAGCAGTCCGTCTACCGCTTCCGGCGGGCCGACATCTCCACCTACCTGCGAGCGCAGGGCGGGAACGGAGTCGAGATCGAGCGCTTGAGCACCAACTTCCGGTGTTCGCGGGCGGTGCTCGACTGGGTCAACACGGTGTTCTCGGAGGTACTGCTCGCATCGGAGGGCGTACAGCCCGAGTACCAGGAACTCGAACCGGGCCCCGGTCGGCCGCCGTACGACCCCGCTCACGGCCCCCGCCCGTTCGTCTTCCGCACCCAGGACGTCCCCGAGTACCCCGACCACTGCCCGCCCGACGCGACCGACGATCAGAAGCGCCACTGGACCGAGGCCTCCGACGTGGCCCGGGTGATAGCGACCGCGATCCGCGAGCAGTGGACGCACGAGTCCAAGAACGGGGACCACACCCCGCTCCGACTGGGGGACATCGCGATCCTCCTGCCCTCCCGCGGCTCTCTACCCATGATCGAGAAGTGCCTCGACCACGCCGGGATCGACTACCGGACCGAGGCGTCGTCGATCGTCTACGGCACCCCGGAGATCCGCGACCTGCTCCTCGCGGTCCGGGCTGTGGCCAACACCGCCGACGAGGCGTCGCTCGTCGGCGCGCTCCGTTCCCCGCTGTTCGGTTGCGGCGACGATGACCTGCTCCGGTGGCGCGCCGCCGGTGGGGCGTGGGCTCCCGGGGCCCCGGCACCGGCCGACCTGGCGGACTCCCCCGTCGCCGGGGGGATCAGCTACCTCTTCGCTCTGGGCCGGGAGCCCCGGAGACCGGGCGAACTCCTGGAGAAGCTCGTGCACGACCGGATGGTCTTCGAGTCAGCCGCCGAGTCCCCGCGCCGCCGCGACCTGTGGCGGCGCGTCCGCTTCGTGATCGAGCACGCCTGGCAGTGGGAGGAGTCCGCCGCCGACCCCGCCCGCGCCGACCTGCGGGAGTACGCCGACTGGGCGCTGGCCCTCACCGCCGAGGACGCCCGCGTCCCGGAGGCGGCGATCCCGGAGATCGGAGTCGACGCGGTGCGGATCACCACCATCCACGCCGCGAAGGGACTCGAGTACCCGATGGTCGTACTCGCCGGGATGAGCCGCGGTTGGCCCGGCGACCGCGACAGGCTGTTGTGGACCCACGAGGAACCACCCCGCCCCGTGGCCTCGTTCTCCACCGCGGTGCGTGATCCCGGTTTCGCACGGGCAGCGGAGCGGGAGGCGGAGCACTCACTGGCGGAGCGGATCAGGCTGCTGTACGTGGCCGCCACGCGCGCGGAGAGTCGGCTCGCCGTCTCCGGCCACGGGTTCGTCAGGACCAAGGCGAAGCCGCACAAGCCCAAGAAGCTGTGGGGGTCACTCTTCGGCTCGGTGATGGAGGAACCTGACACCCCGGACCTCCTGCCCTACGGCGAGGGATTGCTCGATCCCACCGTCGTACCGCCGGTCGATGTTCCCGAGCAGCGCGACTGGGAGGAGCGCAGCAGCGCCATCACTACCCGCTCCGCCGTGCGAGCCGGGTGGTCGGCAACCCGCATCGTTCACCCGAACGTCACCGAGGCCGCTCTCTCGCTCCCCGAGCAGCTGGCCGCTGCTCTCCGGGACCGGTTCGCACCAGCTCCAGCGCGCGAGGAGGAACTGCCGCCCGCTCCGCGGAGCGTCCCCCTGGCCTCCGGCCCCGATGTCGGCACCGCGGTCCACCACCTCGCCGAGCACACCGATCTCGCCGAGCTCGCGACGGACCCGTCGGCGGCGACCGGGGAGTGGGAGCTGTGGGCCGCGGGTCAACTCACGGCGCTCGGCCTGGGCGGCGGGTTCCGCGGCACCCGGACTCCCGAGGCCGTCGACGAGATGGTCGCCGTGGCCCGTACCGCCCTCACCTCGGACCCCGTCAGGAGGGCGGCCACCCGCCCACACTGGGTGGAGTTGCCGGTCGCGGGGCCGCTCGCCACCGCCGACGGGACGACGGTGGCGGTCGACGGGGTGGTCGACCTGGTCGTGGACGAACCCGACGGTTCGCTGTCCGTCATCGACTACAAGACCGATGTGGCCGTCACCAGCGGGACGGTCGACGAGTATCTGCTCCAGTTGTGCGCGTACGCCGAACTCCTGGGCGCGACCACCGGCCGGACGGTGTCGCGCATCGAGCTCGTGTTCTGCCGCGGCAGCCGGGCCACCGTCATCGGACGGGATCTCAGCTGAGGTTCGTCCACACGACCCGGCCGTTCGCCGCAGCAGCGATGGCCGCGTCGCAGGGTTCGCCGGTGGTCAACGCCTGGTACAGCTCGACCAGGAGGTCTACGACGGAATCCCACACCCGGTACAGCGGCTCGTCCCCGCCGTACGCCCACACCGCACCCGCGCCCAGGCCACCCCGGTAGGAGACGGCGTACCCGTACCCGCGCCGCTCAGCTATCGGCCACAGGCGTCCGGCCCAGGTCGCTCCGGCCCCCGGTTCCGTACCGAGTCCACCGATGGCCATCGCGTGCTCGAACCGCATCGCCTGCACATCGAACCCCTCGGCAGCACCCAACGGTTCCGCGAACGGCAGCAGACCCTCGACCGATTCCAGGCCCGTCCGGCGCAGATGCCAGAGCAGAGTCCGGATCCCCACCGAATCATCGATGCCGCAGCTGTCGAGGAGACCTCCGGTCCGGCTGTCGGACACGCGGGGATCGTCCAGCCACGCGCCGGGCACGCTCTCGACCTGCAAGAGGACGGCGATCGCATCGCACAACTCCCCGACCTGTTCGTCGAGTACGACCGCCGCCTCCTCGGACCGGCCCGACCTCGAACGTCGGGTCATCTGGTCGGCGGATGCGGGAGCCCCGGTGACCACTGACGGCGGCCCGGTCGGTCCGCCACCCCGCTCACCGTCCATCACCGACCGGATCCGGTCGAGGGCGCCGTCGAACTCGGCGCCCCACTCCGCCCGGGTCGAGGACGAGACGGAGTGCCGACACGTCGGCACCGCAGACTCCGGTACCAGCGCTCGCGCCGGCTGTTCCGCCGTCGATTCCGCCGTCGATCCGGCCCCGTCCTCCCGCGTCGCCGGGATCGCCCCGGTGACGTCGGCGAGGAGATCCAGCCGTGCGCGGCGGCTGTCACGCATCCGATCACGCTCGGACCGCGTGAACGACAAGACCGGAAGGGTGAGAAGCAACGCGGCCTGCCTGCCGGAGAAACCGAACCCCAGCTTGAGGGCACGTCGTGCGTCGACAGGTGATTCCGCCCGCCGGATCGTCTCCATCACGGCATCGAGGTCCTCGCACGCCAGGAGTACCGCCTCGGCCTCGTCCCATGCCCTCCCGGCATCGTCCCCAGGCTCGAACCAGCCTCCGACCGCACCCGTAGCGACCACCCCAGACCCCCGACCTTCCGTACAACAGAACAGACCCGGCCCCCACCGGATCCACGCGAATCCTACGCCCGCCGACCCTCTCATGGGCATGCAGCCACACGGCCCTCGGCCGCGGGCACACGGGCGGTTGTGACCGATCTCTCCGGCGGTCACACGACGCTGACCAGGACTTTCCAGTTTTCCAGCAGTTCCACAGGGAGGGCGAAGGATTCTCTCGAAAACGGGACGTAGGGTCAGCGACCATGAGCCGACAATCGATGCTTGAGGACCGGGACCGGAGACAGTCCACCCCGGCGCCTCCGGCTGAGGGCGCCCCGGCGCAGGCCCTGCGCGGCCACGACGTCGCGGGGACGCGCGAGGCGACCCCGACCGCGGTCTTCCCGGCCGCGGTCTTCCCAGCGCCTCTGACCACGATCTCGGCCGCGGCGATCGGTGGGTTGATCGGAGTCGGGGCTGTCTACGGCGTGGCGGCGCGACTCGCCGACACGCTGGTCGGGGTGGCGGTCATCGTGTTGGTGTTCGCGTTGTCGATGGCCGGCCCCAGGGTGCACGCCGTGGCCCGGTCCGAGGTGGGTCGCACCGTCGCGGTGGTCCTCGAGGCGATCGCCTTCGGTGGTCTGCTCGGCGCCGTCATCGTCCTGTTCTGAGCCGGGCCCCCAGCTCCTCCACCAGGTCGTTCTCCAGCCCGGCGCCCTCCACGAGGTATCGACGAATGTCGCCGAACTCCGTGTCCAACGCGGTCAGCGAACGCCGGATGTTGCTCTCCTCGACTCCGATGAGCACGTCGATCGCCTCGAGATTGTCCGGCATCTCGGCTCGGACATAGGTCCGGATGGCGGTGACGAAGTCCGCTGACAGCTCGCGGGTGAGCAGATAGTCCGCGATCACGTCCTCGTCCCTGACCCCCGCGAGCAACTGCAGCACGGCGGAGATCCAGCCCGTCCGGTCCTTGCCCGCCGTGCAGTGGACGATCGCCGGGCCTGACGAGAGCGCCACCGCGTGGACGGCACGGCCGAACGCGATCCGCTCCTGGTCACCGAGGACGAACCGGTCGTAGGTCGTCGCCATCTCACGGCGCGCGTCCTCCACGCTGAAGGTCCCCGCGCCGGTGAAGGTGGCGGCGGAGGTGTTTCCGGCGAGTACGTCGATGGCCAGGTAGTCGGCGCCGGCCGGGACCACGTCGGGCTGCCTGGTTATCTCGTCGCCGGTTCGCAGGTCAACGATGGTGCTCACCCCGAGCCGTTCGAGCACCCCGAGGTCGTCCTCCCCCACCGACAAGGTGGTGGAACGGTAGACCAGACCGCGGGCCATCGTCCCCGACGGGTGAAGCGCGTAACCGGGGCCGGCGACATCACGAAAGTTGTGCACGCTCGTGAGTCGGACATCACCGGAAGCCGATCCGTATCCGCCCACCTCCGCATCGACCTCGGTGTCGACCTCGGTGTTCATGCGCGCGTCTGCGCCCATCCCGCGTCCCCTTCGGCTCCCGCGCGCCCGGATGACGCGCCGCCCCTCCGTTCCTACCGGATCGCGGGAACCCGTGCGAGGCGGCCACCGCAGAACCGGATGTCACTTCCGTTCCTGTCCCACCCGCGACCCGGCACCCGACGCGGTGTTCCCCGGAGGGGACCCGGTCGGCCAGGCCAGAGTGGTCGGCGTGGAACGACCCCTCAGCTCGACCGTCCCGCCCGCCGTCCAGTGATCGGTCTCGACGTCGGCCGCCGCCCGGAGGGCGGTCTCCGAGGCCAGCACCCGGGTGGGGTGTTCCTTGGCCATCTCGCACAGCCGCGCGGCCTCGTTGACGGCGTCCCCGATCACCGTGTACTCGAACCGGGTCGCGGACCCGACGTAACCGGCCACCACCTCGCCGTAGGAGACCCCGATTCCGGCAGAGCAGTCGGGGACGAGCTCGGGCAGCGCCTCCGCCAGGTCCCGGGCCGAGGCGAGGACCGCCGTCGCGGGGTCGGCGATGGGCGCGGGGGCACCGAACACCGCCAGTGCCGCGTCGCCCTGGAACTTGTCGAGCAACCCGCCGTGCGACTCGACCCGGTCGACGACCACTTCGAAGAAGGCGTTGAGGGTCTCGACCACCTCGCTCGCGGGCAGCGTGGAGGCCAGCCGGGTGGAGCCGATGAGGTCGACGAACAGCACGCCGACGTACGTGGTGTCGCCGCCGAGATGGGGTTCCTGGATCTCGGCGGCCTGCGCGACCTGGCTGCCCACGTGGCGGACGAACAACTCGCGCAGACGTTGACGCTCGCGGATCATCTCGGCCATCCGGTTGAACCCCCGTTGCAGCTGCCCTAGCTCGGTTCCGTCGAACACCTCCACGCGCGCGTCGAGGTCACCACCGGCGAGGTCCTCCATGGCCCAGCGGACGGAGTACACCGGCGCCAGCAGGGCGGAGACGAGCAACCAGGTCGCGGAGAAACCGGCCGCGAGTGCCCCCAGACCGAGGATCCCGACGATGGTCACGAGCCGCGAGACCGGGAACTGGTTGTTCGCCGCGGCGTAGGCGCTCAACAGCACGAGGCCGATGAGTGGGAGCCCGGAGCTCACCACCCAGAAGGCCTGGAGCCGTCCGCGCAGGCCGATGACCGGGGTGTGCAGGTTCGGCCCGGCCTCAAGCGCGAGTGCGGCGAGGGGGCGCAGCGCGATCTCGGCGACGATGTAGGCCGTTCCACAGCTCAGGGATCCGATCACCACGACCGCGCCCGCGACGACCCACAGTGCCTGGACGTCCTCTATCGCGAACGCCACCGCGACGACCGTCCCGCCCACCGCCCAGAGCCCCCCGGTCCGCAGGGTGATGCCGAGTGGCGCCGACAGGCACCGAGCCTGTTCCGCGGCGGTCGGTGGCCGGCTCTCGTCAGCCCACCTCATCCAGCCGGTCACCACCCGAAGGAGCCACCACGACCCGAAGCCGATCCCGATGAGGGCGGTCACCGGTGTCACCACGAGGGCTGCCGGGCTGAACCGTCCGGAGACGACCTGGTCCAGCGGCAGCAGCAGGCCGATCACGATCCAGACGCCCACCACTCCGAGTCCGTGGGTGACCACCAGCATCCGGGTGAGCACCCGC
Source organism: Dietzia sp. (assembly GCA_046292305.1). Taxonomy (GTDB): domain Bacteria; phylum Actinomycetota; class Actinomycetes; order Mycobacteriales; family Mycobacteriaceae; genus Dietzia. Next base: position 14,902 of record JBKBRA010000004.1, read on the forward strand.
TGGACCCGCTTCTTCCGGCGAGGGGGCGCCTCCCGCTCGAGCCCGAGCATGCGGGTACCCCACGGCGGGCGGGAGACGTGCGCTGAGGGGCTGGTCACGGGGGGAATAGTCCTACCGGGCGGGGGATGGGGTGTCCATCGTCGCGCGAGTGGGGTCCGCGCGCTCGGGATCGCCCTCCTCATTGTCAGATGGATCACATCTAATGCGCTAACTTAACTCCATGACCACGCCCGAGTTCAACCCCGGCCACGAGATGCGTCACGAGACCTTCGGCGACATCCTCCTCGAGCGGTCCACCGACGACAACCCCGGGCTGCTCTTCGAGGACTCGAGCTGGACCTGGCGGGAGTTCGTCAAGGAGAGCGCGGTCCGCGCCGCGATCCTGTCCGACTGGTCCGCCACCCACGCCGACGCGTACTCCGGCCGGCCCGAACGCTTCCGTCACCTGCACGTCGGCATCCTGTTGGAGAACGTCCCCGAGTACCTGTTCCTCCTGTCCGGGGCGTCCATGGTCGGCGTGACCATCATCGGCATCAACCCCACCCGTCGCGGTGCCGAGTTGGCCTCCGACATCCGCGGGGTGGACTGCGACGTGATCGTCACCGACTCCGACGGCGCAGGGCTGCTCGAGGGCCTCGCCCTCTCCGACGGAACGGGAGGCGTCGTGGCCGTGCACGAGGTGGACTCGGCCGGGTGGCAGGACCTGCTGGCCGCCCACTCAGGGGCGGAGCCCCGGCTCCACGACGCGGCCCGCGATCCCCACACCCTGCTCGCGCTGCTGTTCACTTCGGGCTCCACCGGTGCCCCCAAGGCGGTCATGTGCTCGACCGGCCGGCTCGCGATGCTCGGCACGATCAACTACCGCAACCTGGTGGTGGACGACGTCGCCTACAGCGCGATGCCGATGTTCCACGGAAACGCGATGTTCGCCGCGTTCGCCCCGGCCGCGTTCGTCGGGTGCACGTTCGCGATGCGCCGGAGGTTCTCGGCCTCGGGCTTCCTGCCCGACGTGCTGCGCTTCGGGGCCACCTACGTCAACTACGTGGGTCGCTCGCTCTCCTACATACTCGCCCGGCCCGAGCGCCCGGAGGAGAAACAGACCCGGCTGCGGACCGTGTTCGGGACCGAGGCCTCGACGCATGACCGCGCCGAGTTCGCGCGCCGGTTCGGCGTCGAACCGGGTGAGTCGTACGGCTCCAGCGAGGGCGGGGTCGTGATCGGCCGCACCTCCGACACCCCGCCGAACGCCCTCGGCGTCGCGGGCGCCTACATGAACGTCGCGATCCTCGACGAGGACGGCCGGGAGTGCCCACGTGCGGAGTTCGACTCCGACGGTGGCCTGGCCAACGCGGGCGAGGCGATCGGCGAGATCTGCAACCTCACCGGAGCCGCGATGTTCGAGGGGTACTACCGCAACCCCGAGGCCACCGCCGAGCGCAACATCGGCGAGGTCTACCACTCCGGCGACCTGGGCTACCGGGACGCCGACGGGTTCTTCTACTTCGCCGGCCGCTCCGGGGACAAGATCCGCGTGGACAGCGAGAACTTCTCCGCCGGCCCGGTCGAGCGAATCCTCGACCGCTTTCCCGGCGTCCTGGTGGTGGCCGTCTACCCCGTGCCGGATCCCCGCACGGGCGACCAGGTCATGGCGGCCATCCAGCTCCAACCGGGCGCGGTGTTCGACCCGGCGGCGTTCTCCGGGTTCTGCAGGAGCCAACCCGACATGGGGACCAAGTGGGCGCCGCGCTTCGTGCGGATCATGGAGACCATGCCGGTCACCGCCACCCGCAAGATCGCCAAGCCCAGCCTGCGCCGGCAGTCGTGGACCGAGCCCGGCGAGGTGTACGTACGGGGCGAGGTGTACGTGCGGGGCGGCGCCGCGCTGGTGGGAGGAAACGGCGACGACGACGAGTTCCAGCCGCTGACCAGCGCGGTCCGCGATTCACTACTCGCCCAGTACCGTCTCCACGGTCGGCGACCGTCCGGGGTGTGAGCAGCGGCAGGGTGTGAGTAGCGGCAGGTTCAGCGAAGGATGCGCAACTGGAACGGGTAGTTGATGGTCCTGCCCTGGGTCGCCCGCACCGTGCCGATCAGGTGGCCGACGATCTGGAGGACGAAGGAGACCGCCAGCAGGATCAGGCCGATCGGGATGCCGATCACGGTGATGATGAAGATCCAGCCGACGATGCTCATGATCCACAGGCCGAGGTTGAAGTTGAACGAGCCCGCGGCGGCCTGCCGGACGAACGGACTGCGGTCCTTGTAGATCAGCCACATGACGAGCGGTCCGACGAAGGAGAGCCACCCGGCGGACAGCGCCATGGCGATGAGGCTGGACGCGTGCGCCAGGGCTGCGGGGGTGCGGTCGTCGGGTCCGGCGACGGGCTGTTGTCCGAACCGGGGGTCGCCGTACTGCTGGAATCCGGGCTGCTGGGTCATGCCCCCAGTGTGCTCCTCCCGGGACGCCCGGGCATCAGGGAAATCCCCCGTGTCGTCCGGTTCCGGGACTGATCGTGTCGCCGGGCACATCCGATCCCCCGCTATCCCACGTTTCACCCGCCTGTCACATGCCCCGCCTACCCTGGCGACCATGGCAGACACCCCACAGGATCACACGGCCGCCGACTCGGGGACCGATCCTCTCGCCCGGGCTGTGGCCCCGCTGCGGGAGGACGTCCGGTTCCTCGGCTCCCTGCTCGGCGACACGATCCGGGAGCACGCGGGGCACCGGGTGTTCGATCTCGTCGAGACGGCCCGTCGGACGGCGTTCGCGGTCCGCCGCTCGGAGGCCGACCGGGACGAGGTGTCGGCTCTGTTCAAGGACATCGACGCCGCCGACGCCATTCCGGTGATCCGGGCGTTCTCCCTCTTCGCATTGCTGGCCAACGTGGCGGAGGACCTGCACCAGGAGCGCCGCAGGCGGATGCACCGGGCAGCCGGCAGGACGCCACCCGACGGGGACCTCGAGGTCACGTGGACCCGGTTGGCGGAGCTGCTGGAGGGGGACGGCGACGAGCGGCTCGCCGCCGTGCGCGCCACAGCGCGCGTGTCCCCGGTCCTCACCGCGCACCCCACGGAGACCCGCCGCCGGATGGTGTTCGAGGCCACCCGCCGGGTGCACGTCCTCATGGGCCGCCGGGACGTGCTTCGATCGGGGGAGCAGGACCCCGTGACGGAGGCCGAACTCGCCGAGCTCGAGCTCGAGCTGCGCAGGCTGGTCCTCGCGCTGTGGCAGACCGCCCTCATCCGCAACGAACGTCCCCATATCGAGGACGAGGTGATGGCCGGTCTCCAGTACTACGAGGCCACGTTGCTCGAGGTGATCCCGCCGCTCAACGCCCAGATCGACGAACGGCTCGGGTGCGGGGGCCGCGCGGTGGTGCGTCCCGGTTCGTGGATCGGTGGCGATCGCGACGGCAACCCGTACGTCACCGGCGACGTGGTGCGATTCGCCACCGACCGGGCGGCCGAGCTGCTCCACGGCCACTACGCCGAGCAGCTGCGTCTACTCGAACGCGAGTTGTCCATGTCTGCCCGCATCGTGGAGGTCGACTCCGGCATCGCCGAGCTGGCCGACTCCCTCACGGACACCGAGGTGGAGGGAAGCCCGGCGCGGGAGGACGTGCCCTTCCGCCAGGCGGTCCGGGTGGTCCGTCGCCGGCTCGCCGCGCGGGCCCGCGCGACCGGGTCGTCGCTGCCCCGCTCGGTGCTGCTGTCCGCCGGGCGACTGATCGGTCTGGACGACGACCCCCCGTACGCCGGTCCGGAGGAGATGGCGGCGGACCTGGAGACGATCGACGCCGGGCTCTCCGCGGTGGGGTCCGACCTGCTGCGCGAGCCGAGACTCCGGGACCTGCGGTGGGCGCTGAACTCGTTCGGGTTCCACCTGCAGTCACTGGACATGCGCCAGAACTCGGAATCACACGAGGATCTGCTCACCGAGATGTTCGCCATCGCCGGGGTGACCGGGGACTACGCGGCGCTCGACGAGGACGCTCGCGTCGAGCTCCTGCTCGGGGAACTCTCCCACGACCGGCCGCTGTTGGGCGCCCGGGCCGAGCTCTCGGAGTTCGCGGCCAAAGAGATGGGCGTGCTGCAGGCCGCCGCGGAGGCGGTGTCCGGACTCGGTCCCGACGTGGTGCCGCACTACATCGTGTCGATGTGCGGGTCGGTCTCCGATCTGCTCGAACCCGCCGTGCTCCTCAAGGAGGTCGGTCTGTTCTCCGGTAGCCCGGACGAACCCCGGTCGACCGTGCGCCTCATCCCGTTGTTGGAGACCATTGACGACCTCGCTGGCGGTGCCCGGATGCTCGACGCGGTGCTGTCGCTTCCACAGTTCCGCGCGCTGGTCCGTTCCCAGGGCGACGTACTCGAGATCATGCTCGGGTACTCGGATTCCAACAAGGACGGCGGCTACCTCGCCGCCAACTGGTCGCTGTACGAGGCCGAGCTCGCGCTCGTCGACACGGCCGCCCGTGCCGACGTGCACCTGCGCTTCTTCCACGGTCGCGGCGGCGCCGTGGGACGCGGAGGCGGCAACTCCTACGACGCGATCCTCGCGCAACCGCCGGGCGCGGTGCAGGGGGCGTTGCGGATCACCGAACAGGGCGAGATCATCTCCGCCAAGTACTCGGAGCCCGTCCGCGCCCGCCGCAACCTCGAGGCGCTGGTGGCGGCCACGCTCGAGGTCTCACTACTCGACGTCGAGGGCCTGGGTGACGACGCGGAGCAGGCCTATGCGGTGATGGCCGCGCTGGCCCGACTCGGCCGCGAGGCCTACGCCGAGTTGGTGCACGAGGACCCGGGTTTCATCGAGTACTTCACCACCTCCACCCCGCTCAGCGAGATCGGCGAGCTCAACATCGGATCGCGACCCACCTCGCGCAAGCAGACCTCCACGGTCGACGATCTGCGTGCGATCCCGTGGGTGCTGTCGTGGTCGCAGTCCCGCGTCATGCTGCCCGGTTGGTTCGGCGTCGGCACCGCGCTGCGGCGATGGGTCGACGACGGCGCTGGTGACGCCAGCGGTCACGCGCACGGTGACGGCGACGCCGCCGCCGGGGGGACGAACAGTGAGGAGCGGTTGTCCACCCTCCGGCGCCTCTACCGGGACTGGCCGTTCCTGCGCACCACGCTGTCCAACATGGCGCAGGTCATGGCCAAGGCCGACATGGGCCTGGCCGCCCGGTACGCCGAGTTGGTGCCGGACGCCGAGGTGGGCAGGAGGATCCACGGGGTGATCTCCGACGAGTTCGAGCTCACCCGCGAGATGCTGTTGGCCGTGACCGGGCAGGAGACCATGCTGGACGACAACCCGGCGCTCGCCCGCTCGGTTCGTAACCGGTTCCCCTACCTCGAACCGCTCAACGTACTGCAGGTGGAGTTGCTGCGGCGCTACCGTGCGGGAGACCGGGACCCGGACGTGCGGACGGGCATCCAGCTGACGATGAACGGCCTGGCCACCGCCTTGCGCAACTCGGGCTGAGCGGCGGCTCGCCGCTCAGCCCGGCGTTCCTACCGCAGTTGCCGCTGCGTGAGCGGGATGAGCAGCACGCACACCACCGCGAGGGCCGCGATCCAGGGCACCGGGCCGCCGAGGCGGGAGAGCACCGCGAGCACGTACGGCGTCGCCATCCCGAGGTAGGCCAGGACGTAGAACACGGCCACGAGCCCGGCGTGGTCGCGGGGCCCGGACTGGAGCTCCACCTCGACAAGTCCGGCGACCAGTAGTGTCGCGTACCCCGCACCCAGCAGGACCGCGACGGGCAGGAGCCACAACGCACGGCCCGGAAGGTCGGGCGATGCCGCGAGCGCGGCCCCGGCGGCCATGCCCAACGCGGCCGCCGACAGTCCCATCACCGGGGGCCGGGACGGCGGCGAGGCAGCGGCGAGCCGGCGCACGGTGGGCTGGACCAGCACCCCGGCCCCCAGGGTGACGCCCACCATCACCCCGGCGTACGCGGTGGGCAGCCCTCCGGCGTCCCCACCGAGCAGATCCGCCAGTACCGCGAACGACATGCTGGCGCAGCCGAACACCAGCGGCGCCCAGGGGGCGACGCCGAGTACGAACCTGCGGGTGCCCGCACTGGCGGGGATGAGCCCGGCCGAGGCGGAGCCTCCGTGCGGCCGGTACGGGTCGGCGGCGTTCCAGGCCGCCACCAGCGCGATCGTCCCGAGCACCAGGTGGGGCAGGTAGGGGGACAGCATGGGAGCGGGAGCGAACTCGCCCACCAGTCCCCCGACCAGACCGCCAAGCCCGAATCCGCCGGTCAGGGCGATCGCGGCCCGTCGCGCGCCGGTCCCGGGCGGGGCGCCCGCGGAGAGTTCACGAACCCAGGCGCTTCCCGCACCGAACGCGGCGCCCGACGCGAGCCCGGCCAGAAAACGGCCGAGGTACAGCCACAGCGGGTCCTGCGGGCCGAACAGCATCAGCACAGTGGCGACCAGGGACAGGACGAGGACCGGTCGCATGAGCACGCGCCGACCGTGGGCGTCGGACCACCGGCCCGCCACGAGGAGCGTCGGCAGCAACCCGACGATGTACACACTGAACATCGCGGTGACGTCGGACTGTCCGAGGCCCTGCTCCTCGCGGTAGAGGAAGAGCAGCGGCGCGAACTGGTTGGCGCCCCACCCCACGGCGAACACCGCGAGCGCGGCGCGCAGCCATGCGCGATCGGTAGGCGGACTTGTCATGTGGCAGAACCTATCGCCCGATCGTCAGGTCAGCGCCTCGATCACGAACGCCACCCCCACCGCCACGAAAAGCCCGCTCACCACCACGTCCACCGTCGGCAGGATCCGCCCGACCCGCTCGTTGACACGACGGTGGGACGCCGCCACCGCGAGGGCGCAGAACCACACCAGTGCCACGGCGATCATCCCCGCCACCAGCACGACCGACTGCCCGGGCGGGACCTCGCCGCTCAGGAACGGGGTCAGGACGGCGCCGAAGAACACCAGTGCCTTGGGGTTGGCCAGGTTGGTGGCCAGACCCCGGGCGAAGTCTGTCCGCGGCACCAGATCCGCTACTCCCGCGTCGGAGGGTGAGTCGGGGATCACGTCGGGGCTGGCCCCTGCCGCTGACCGCGCTCGCCACCAACCCCGCAGCCCGAGCACTCCAAGGCTCGCCAGCAGGAGTCCGCCGGCCACCTGCAGCCCTGTCATGACCTGCGGGTACACGCGCACCAGTGCGGCGAGTCCGGCGAACGCGGCCGCGAGCCAGACCGCGATGCCGGTGACCACCCCGACCGCGGTGGCGACACCGTGGCGTCGCCCGACGAGCGAGCGGTGGAGGACGACGACGAGGTCGGGCCCCGGCGAGATCACCGCGATTACCCAGATGCCGTACAGCGCGGCGAACTGTCCCGCGGTCACGCAGCCGACTCCATGGCCAGGAGCCGCCGCTTGGCCTCGAGTCCGCCCCGGTACCCGCCGAGTCCGCCGTCCGACCGCAGGATCCGGTGGCACGGCCACACCAGCGGCAGCGGGTTGGTGGCGCACGCCGACCCCACCGCGCGGACCGCCCCGGGCTTGTCGAGGGCGGTGGCGATCTCTCGATACGTCGCCGTGTGTCCGTATCCCACCTCCGAGAGCCGGTGCTGAACGAGACCGCGGAATCCTGTTGCCATGACCGTGTCCAGCGGCAGGGAGAACTCCCGGCGACGACCCGCGAGGTAGTCGTGGATCTGCGCGGTGGCGTCGTCGAGAACTCCTGTGCCATCGCCGCCACCGGTAGCCTCGACCGGCGATGCGGAGGCACCCGACTGCACGACCCGGGGCCCGATCTTCGCGGCGAGCATCTGCAGGACCTCGTCCCGGGGCTCTCCCTCGAACGCCACGTACGCCAGGCCCCGCGGGGTCGCTGCCAGGAGCAACCCGCCGATCGGCGAGTCAACGGATCGGACCAGGACGTCCACCAGTCCCTCCTGTTGCGCCTCCCGCGCCAGGCGGTCGCGCAATCGGCCGGTGTCCGCGGGAGCGCCGCGGAGTGTGTCGATGACGTCGTCCTCGGTCATGGCCCCTCCATCGTTGGTGTCGTCTGCACGGTCCGGTCGGGCACGGTCTCTCGCTCCACGGTCTGCCTCAGGGCCGCCACCCCGTCGGCCGCCGCACGCCTGGCTGCCGACTCGCTCCCACCGGTGAGCGCGGCGATCTCGGCGTACGGCAGCCCGCCCAGATATCGGTAGGCCACGCAGAGCCGCTGCCGGGTGGGCAATGCGGCGACCGCGCCCCAGATCGGGTGTTCGCCGAGCTCGTCGTCGTCGCCCGCACGGCTGCCACTCCACCCGCCGCTACTCCTCCCGCGGCCACCGCCCGCCCACTCCTCGAGCAGGGCGACGTCGTCCACACCTCCCGCCGGGGCTGCGATGCGCGCCGATCTGCGCACCACGTCCACGGCGCGGCGGTGGGCGACCCTGACCAGCCACGCCTCCACATTGGTCTCCTCCGGCAGGTCCGGCCAGGCCCGCAGCGCGGACAGGAACGTCTCGGACCAGGCGTCATCGGCATCGGGGCCGGGGCCCAGGACCGCGCGGCACACCCGCAGGACGGTCGGCCCGTGCCGGACCACCGCGCCGTCGAAGGCTGCCCTCATAGATCAGATCCTCCCCTCGTCTCCGCCGGCTGGTTCACACGCCCCGCCCACTCACCCCGGCCGATCACCCCGGCCACCGGTCTCAGGAGGTAGTCGTTCCGCGCCGCGAGAACGTGAGGTCCGTGCGGTAGGAGGCGAGAATTGGGACCGCTACATGACGGCGACGCCCGCGGCGGGTGCTCTCTTCGGACCACCAACACCACTGGTGAGTGGCTGTCTACGGAGGTGAGCTGCGTGGTAGTGGTGGAGACCACCGCTGCGCGCGGTGCCCGGATCATTCTCACTTCCCGGGCCTCGTCCCTACGGTCGCCTGCATTCCCTTAGTCGCGCACAGGTAGAGCTTTCCCTCGCCCGTCCGGTGCTCGGTACTGTCGAGTGTCGGATATCTCCGGGCGGGACGCCGCATCGGACTTGCGTGTGGAGGACAGGCAATGGCATCGATCTTCATCTCGGGCGGGGCGGCTGGAATCGGTCTGGCAACGGCGGAGCGTTTCGGCCGCGAGGGATGGACTGTCGGGGTGTATGACGTCGACAAGGACGCCCTGGCCGCGGTGCAGTCGAGGCATCCCGACTGGATCACCGGAGAGCTCGACGTCCGCGACATGCAGCAGTGGGAGAGGGCGCTGAGCGAGTTCACCTCGCACACCGGTGGGATGCTCGACGTCCTGGACAACAATGCGGGCGTTCTCGTCGCCGGCGACCTGTCGGAGATCTCGGCTGACGCGGTCAAGGCCCAGATCGACATTGATGTGCTGGGCGTGACGCTCGGCGCCAAAGCCGCGTTCCCGTACCTCAAGGCCACGCCGGGGTCGCACCTGGTCAACATCGCGTCCGCGTCGGCGATCTACGGTCAGCCCGGGATTGCCACGTACAGCGCCGCAAAGTTCTACGTCGCCGGGCTGACCGAGGCGTTAGAGCTCGAGTGGGCACCGCACGGCGTGCGCGTGGTGGGGATCTGGCCGCTGTGGGCCAAGACCGCTCTCGCGGACCCCAAGGCCAAGACGACCAGGACGCTCGGCATCAAGATCACGCCCGAGCAGGTGGCGGACAAGGTCTGGCAGTCCGTTCATCCGACGACCCTTGACCGCCGCCTTCATCGAACGTCCTACTCCGTCGGTGAGCAGACGACCGTGCTCGCGAACATCTCCAAGTTCTCGCCCAATTTCGCGACGCGCCTGGTCAACAAGGTCCTGGCCCAGTAAGGCCTCACTTCGAGCTGATCGTGGGGCACCTTTCGAGCGTTGCACTGAGCCTTATTGAGAACTGAGCCTTGTTGAGAGCAGAGGTCACCTTGGCGTCCGCGACCTGAGGTCGACCAGCCCCGGGCACCCGCCCTGGCCGACGGCGTCCGCAGTGGTCGTCCCGCGCGACGAGAACGTGAGGTCCGTGCGGTACCCGATCCCGCTCAGCACCGCATACTTGTGTGACCTCACACTCTTTGGGAGTCACCATGCTCGGTCCCCGCACCCCACGCCGTCTGCGCTCCCGACTGGCTGGCGCTCTCGTCGCCGGCGCGCTGGCCCTACCCGTCGCCGCAGCGATCACGACCACCACCGCTGCTCCCACACTCGTCCCGCAGGCCGCCGCCGGGCCAGTGGAGGACGCGCTCACCGGCCTCGTCGGGGACCTGGATCCCACCGGTGAGCTCGGGCCGTACGTGACCGAGGCACTCAACGGCATCAACGGGCCCATCGGCGCCCCCGGCCCGCCGGCCGCCGTGGACACCCCGGTCACGTGCCGTCCGACCCCGGCCCACCCGCGGCCGGTGATCCTGGTGCACGGGACGTTCGACAACGGCCCCAACACCGTGCCACGACTGGGCGAGCCACTGCGCAGGCAGGGATTCTGTGTGATCGCCCCGACCCTCGGCGCGTACGCGGGCAACCCTGCCCGGGGTGGTCTCGACTCGATCGTCGGCGCGTCCGGTCCGCAGCTCGCCGGGGTGATCGACCACGTGCGCGCGGTCACCGGCGCCGCGCAGGTCGACCTGGTGGGCTACTCCCAGGGCGCCTCGATCGCGGGATACACCACCAAGGTGTTGCGCCCCGGCGCGGTGGGCCGGGTGGTCTCGGTGGGCGGGTACTGGGGCGCGGACAACAGCGGGCTGATCCCCCACCAGCTGCCACCAGGGCTCGCAGGCGCAGCGCTGTGGGCCGCCAACCTGCGGGGTCTGGCCGAACTGTCACCCGGCAGCCCGATGCTCACCGCCTGGTACGGCCTGGACCGCACCCCGTTCCTGCCCGGCGTCGCGTACACGCTCATCGCCACCGGCGGCGACCATCTCCTGCCACCACAGCGGAGCTTCGTGCCGGGGCCCGGCGTCGGGTGGCGGGTTCCGGAGGAGGCCTGCGGCGGCGGCCCGACCTCCCACGGCGGGATGGCGCTCGACCCGCGGACACACTCGATGGTCGCCCGGGCGCTCGGCGGCGCGGGCGCCTGCTGATACATCCGGGCCCGAGCTGTACCGATACCAGGGCAGGACGCCGGGGATGTAGTGCCCAGACCGCGTTGCGCGGGTCGACGAGAGCGAGGAAATTCGGTGACCACGCACAGTATCCGGCCAGCCAGGGACAGTGATCTAGTCCTTGTGCAGGACATAGAACGGTCGGCCGGTGCACCCTTTGCAGAGATCGGAATGTCCGTGGTGGCCGAGGACGACCCGCCGTCGATCGACTCGCTACGAGAGTTCGTGCAGAACGGGCGGGCGTGGGTAAGCACCGACGGATCCGATCGGCCGGTGGCGTACCTGCTGGCGGATGTGGTCGACGCCAATGCTCACCTCGACCAGGTCTCGGTGCACCGCGATTTCATGCACCGTGGGATCGGGACGGCTCTGTTGAATCACATGATCGGTTGGGCGCGGGAGTGCAGCCTTCCCGCGGTCACTCTGACCACCTACACCGACGTCCCGTGGAACGGGCCATATTACGAGCGTCATGGGTTCCGGTACCTCGCCGAGAACGAGGAGACCCCCGGCCTCAAGGAGATCCGGGCTGCGGAGATCGCCCGCGGCCTTGACCGGTGGCCGCGCGCTTGCATGCGCAGAGAACTCTGAGGAGGTCGTGGCTTCTGCGACCGGGGACGCGCCGAGGAACCGGCCATTGTCCCGGCCACGGACCTCTCCGGCCGCGTCCTCACCAGCACGGGTGATGATCGGGAACGTCTACCGGCTTTCGTTGCGCTGGACCTTTGTAGGAAACGCTTGCAGCGTAGTTGCAGTACTTCTGTCAGGTTTCCCGGAGATGGAGCAAACCACTCTAGCTTTGAGATTCGGCGCGTCTGGCACCGCGCGCTTCGACCACCTCCCGGTCGAGGAGCTCCCGCTTCGACTCGACCGTTTGCGGCGCAGGCCACGCACTCGCTCGGACTCGGGGACGAGCCGGCCAGCGTCCCGTATACCCCTGATAAACGCTCAGGTTCTGGACGACACTCATACGCGACATGAACCCGAGGCAGGCCCCATGGCGCGAGCTGGGGAAACCGCAGATCGCTTCATGCCCGTCAGCTGTCGCGTCAGAGGATCGTCAAACGCGACACCGCTGTTGGCCGCGGAGTGCGGGGCTTCATACCAACGGTCACCTTTCGCGCCAGCGTTTCTCGATTGTGTTGGTGGGGGTGTCGCGCAGAGTGGCAGTGGCACGTGCCGATCGGCCGTGCCGGTCGGTTGGCATGTCCAGCACCACGCGCAAGAACGGTTGATGCCGCAGGGTACGACGATGGTCGACCGTCCAAGCATCGTTGGGGCCGAGCTCGGCGCGCAGGCTAACCCGGCCTGATCCATCGACGTAGATTCCAGAGTGATCGAGCACCCGCACACCGGGGCCTTCCCCGTCGATGCCGATCCGGTGAACCTCCAGCGTTGGGCGCAGCGGGCCCCACCCTTCTGCGTCCCATTCGTCGGAGAAGATGCTGAGCGACCATCGGTGGTTCGGGAGCATCGCGCGCTCGGTGGCAGACACGAAAAGGTCGGCCTCGAATGTCGCTGTGTCAGACGAAATGCACGACACCACGGGATCGATCAACTCAAGCGCAGGCGTCCCTGCGTTTGCGACGAGCAGCCTGAGGAGCTGCGACCGGGTGGCGGTGGTGGTGCTATTCGCTTCCCGCCACGGGACCTCCAGCGACACCTGATGCTCTGCGACTTTGACAGCATACGGCGCGCGGTCAGTGGTGAAGACAAGTGCGACCACCGATCCGCCGGTTACTGGGACAACGAGGGTGTCCAGTTCGGGAGCAACCCCGCCAGCGAAGTGCTTCCTGACTTGCGCCCACCAGGTCGAATGTTCGGTGGTCGGCAGTGGTCGTAGCTGGTGGTCGTCCTCGTCGACACCGACAATCCACATCGCTTCGTCGCCGCGAGCAGCGTTACACAATCCAGCAATCTGGCGGGCTGACTTGCGGTGGTCGCCGTACCACTCGCCTTTGCACTCGACGTAGTCGTCTTCGGCCTGTCCGCCCGCGAGCACCCGAGCGACTTGGTCGGCTACACGCGTTTCGACCTGCTGCTTCTGCACACTCCCATCCTAAACGACTGGACAGTGTAGGGCCGGCGAACTGTCCTAATGTCGATTTTTTCCGATGTCTTTGAAATCGGAGTATGGGAAATAGTATTGCTCCACGCTCATGGCGCGCAAAAGGCGCCGCAATAATCGCATAGCAACCTGGGCAGGATTACTTGTCATCTCATCGGTAGTCGCAATAGTTTTTCCGATGTACTGTTCGCGCGGATACGCCGAAAATTCCCCGGGGAACCTCCCGATGTGCTTCTCGACTGGCTCTATCCCGGATAATTGATTTATATGCACCCCGATAGTCCATTGTCCCTGGAACGGGATCTTGTTGTTGGCGAAGTGGGCAATCGATATCAACAAAGCATGCGTAAGCTCGATTGCTGCCCCCGCGCGGAAGACCGCTATTCCGTCGTTTGGATCGCTCATTGAGCCAATCGGAGAAACTGCCGACCCCCCACGGGCGTACCAGCATCCGTCGTCGCCGATTAACACTGAAAGCTGGTCCCAGTAGTACGCGCTTCTCGCGCTGAGATTGAAGGATGCTGCTGATACGCCGTCCGGATGAGGGACGCGGTGCTGGAGTGATAGCAAACTGGGCGACCATTTCGCCTGATGGGGGACTGCCTCAGAGAACCACTGCAGAAGGTGGCCCTGACCAAGGGTTTCCGTGATCGGCGCGCCGTACGTGGTGGACGCCGGTTCCGCTAGGAAGTTGAAGGCGGGGCCAGTATGTTGAAGTTGTTCGCCGCCAATGACCTTCGCAACATCGTAAAGTCGCTTTTCGAACTTCTCACTTCGACCTTGCTCCAGCGTTAGCAATCTGCGGACTTCAACATCGCTCAAGGGCCGTTTGCCCTCGTCTCCACGCCCCCAATAGGTTCCATCGACCATATGGGGAGCTGACACGGACGCTGGGACATTCACCAGAATAACACCGGTGTCTAGATTGTCGGCGTGTGGGAGAATTGTAGTAACCACGGTAAGCGGTGGATGCACCTTTGCCAGTGCTGTAGCGTCGATCCGCGAAGCTAAGCCATCTATGGGCGTTCCGGTGACGGCTCCCGCCGCGCCCTTTTTGTCCTCTATTCCAATGACCATAATACCGCCATCGACGCTCAGTGACGCCAAGTCCTTAGCGAGTTCCAGGTTTGCGCCCGGACTTTTGGGCGGGACCGCTTTTTTGAGTTCTACCCAGTGCCCCTCGTTTAAGAGCCCGCTCTCCGCCGCCGCAACGACATCTTGAAAGGAGGACGGTGCGAAGCGGATATTCCCTGGGCCCAGGTAGAACGATTCAGTCATGACTCAAGTATGTCTGGTGCACGATCTCGGTGCCGGGAGGCGGCCCGGGTCTGCAATATCTTGGCCGCGCTGGCTGCAAGATGCTGCGCAACCTAGACTGGGTTGACCCGGTCGCGCCTTCGCGTTCCTGCAGCAGAGCTAGCAGCGGCGCGCTGGCGGACGCCAATCGTTTGTCCATACGAGTTCGAGGCGCCCGCGAAGTTTGCGCGACGCGATCACGCTCGAAGTGTCCGCCGGGTCTTGATCGTCTTTCCCGTTCCGAGCTGGGCAGTCATGTAGACGCCACTGACGTTCTCTTTAAGGACCTCGCGTGAGGCTTCTGCCAACCTCACCGCGTGGTCGTAGCCGAGGAACCAACTGGCATTCGCGCCCGGTTCCAGCTTGTGCGGAAGATCCGGGCCGACCCGCTCGCTGATGGGGATGAGCGTCATAACCCCGCCCCGAGGGCGCAATTTGACGCTCTCGATGATGACTGGAGCACGGCCATGGTTTGTCACCTGGATCCCCACGGCCTCAAAGCCGCCCAATGCCTGCTCTCGTAGCCGACGAAGGTCGAGTCCCTTTCCGTTGGCGGGGACAGGCCCCGAGAGTGCCTCGGAATGCGATACGAGACCATGCAGAAGCGTGGCCTTAGGCCGACCTGCTGAGAGCAGGTACTGCGCAATCTGCCAACCGATAGACAGCGCTGCCAAGAGGATGGAGAGCGCAGAGATGAGCAGTGCAACGGACTCTGTTTCCATGGTTAGAACGGTAGTGCTCCGCGCCAGCACCCAAGGCAAGGCGAGCCGACAGCGCCTCTCACTAGGACCAAGGCACTTCAAATGTCGACACGTTCGCCCATACTTTGCGTATGGCGAAACTAGACACCGAATGGGCGACTTCTGAGATCGACGAATTTCTGCATGTCACAGACCAGGTGAGTCCGAGCGCCAGTGGCGGCGGCGTAGTATTTGTTGGGTCAGTCATGCGCGGATCGAAGACCGAAGCATCGCAGAGGGCGCATGTCGTGGAGCAAATCCTTGACCGAGTGCTGCCAGGTTGGTCTAGAGAGCGACCGGAGACGGACGCCAAGTACTCATGGCTTCGAGATCAGGCGTCGAGAGCGAAAGCGGCTCTGGAGCGCGAGGCTGAACTCGCCGAGAAGCTCGGCGACAACGCGCCGGACATGGATGCGGCCAACCTCCACCCCTGGGCCTGGGAAAACGGACGGTCATACTGGAACACCGGCCACTACCACCAGGCCGTAATGCAGGCTGCGATTCGGATCAACGCGGAAACCCAATCCAAGCTCGAGCGCATGGACGTTTCCGAAACAGCTCTGTTCAATGAAGCATTCTCGCTTAGTGCGCCCAAGGCTGGAGTGGCAAGACTCCGTCTAGCCAAGAATGACGGCGGAAAGACGTACGAGAACCTGCACCGGGGTGCCCGCGCCTTCGCAGAAGGCCTCTACGCCGCGATCCGTAACCCCGGAATGCACCTGCCTCAGGAAGATGACGGAGGTGAAGAGCAGCTGGCCTTGGAGCAACTCGCCGCTTTCAGCTTGTTGGCACGTTGGGTTGATCAGGCCAGCACCGAAATGGTCTGAGCGAGGCCAGTGGCCGCCGGCTGGGGCGCAGTCAACCCGCCGCTGGGGGCGAGGCCACTTACCCTTGATCCACCGGTATCGAGGTTGCGTGAGTAGGCGCGGGTATGCGGAAATGCCTGTCTACTTGTCATAACGACAATTCTCGGCGACCTAAATACGCTGGGGGGCGACCCATTCGTTAGTGAGAGGCCCAACTAGAGCGGCCTTCGTCGACTCCCTCGACAAGAACCTCTCCGGCTGCGTCACGATCACACCCTGAGGTCGCGTCTGCCTCGATGGCCCGGGGAGGGTCAGCCGTCCCCGCTGCTGCGACCCTCCACGTGCCGATCGTCGCCGCTGTGGCGCTGCACCAGCTGGTACGCGTCCCGGAGCCCGAGACCCGGGTACGCGACCCTGAGTCGGCGGACCGCGTCGACCTCACCGGACGAGGCCTGCACCGCCTCGGCGACCTCGGCCGCCCCGAGCTCGGCGGCGATGCAGTGCGAGCGGTCCTCGCCGCTGGCCCCGAACCACCACCGGCGGGCGGCCGCGGCGAGGAGCAGGACGGCCAGCGCGCTCCACAGCAGGACGTCCAGGGTGCCGGCCTCGGGGGAGGTCAGTTCCACGGCCGCCACCACCAGCGCGCCGATCCCGCCGAGTGCGGTGGCCGCCACGTACGCGACCGTCTGCATACCGCGCGGGCCCGGGCCGTCCGCGCCGTGCCGGCCGGCGGATCCGGAGTCGTTCACGGTGTGATCTGAGGGGGTGCGGGAGGTCACGGGGCGACCACCTCGTCGTCGTCGCCCTTCTCCCCTCCGCCGGGGTCCGCCGCCAGGCCGTGTTGCAAGCGGTGCTCCACCCGGTCCACCTTCCCGCGCAGCTCGCCTGTTCGGCCGGGCCGCAGGTCGGCCTTGAGCACCAGACTCACGCGCGGGGACACCGCCAGGACCGCATCGGTGGCGGCGCGGATGACGGGCATGACCTCATCCCAGTCGCCCTCGATGGTGGTGAACATCGAGGTGGTCTCGTGGGGCAGTCCGGACGCGCGGACCACCCGCACCGCTTCGGCCACGGCCTCGCTCATGGACGCCGACTCGTCCGCGGTCGTGGTGGGTGCGACGGAGAACGCGAAGAGCATGACCCCACGGTAAACCTCTCCCCGGCCCCGCGCAGACGGGCGCCCTCGCACGTCGATTCCCCAGCATGGGACCGACCGTCAGGTGCGGGACACCTGCTGCGGCACTCCGGGCTCGTACCCGGCCCCGGTCAGCAGTTCCCGGACGCGCGGGATGACCTTGCGACCGTAGAGGTCGACCGAGTTCATGAGGTGCTCGTGCGGGGTGGGGCCGCTGGCGTACTTGAGGTCGAAGCGGTCCAGGCCCAGCGTGCGGACGGTCGCGGCGATCTTCTGCGCGACGGTCTCGGGTGAGCCCACGTACATCGCCCCGGACCGCACCTCGCGGTGGAAGTCGGCCTCCACCGCGTCCCCCCATCCGCGCTCGCGGCCGATGTGGTTTCGGTTGACCAGCCAGTGCGGCATGGCCAGGGCGGCGGCCTTCTCGTCGGTCTCCGCGACGAAGCCCGGCGAGTGCACGGCGATCGGCAATCGCGGCGAATCTGCGCCCGACAGCTGGGCGTTGGCCTGGCGGTACAGGTCGGCGAACGGGGCGAACCTCCCGGCGGGCCCGCCGATGACGGCCAGCATCAGGGGCATGCGGTAGCGGGCCGCGCGCACCACGGACTCGGGGCTGCCGCCCACGGCGATCCACGCGGAGAGCCCGCCCTCGGTCTCGGGGTACACGCGCTGGTCGACCAGGGGGCGCCGCAGCTCCCCGGACCACGTGACCGGCGTCTCGGGCAGCAGCGCGGAGAACAGGTCCAGCTTCTCGCTGAACAGCTGCTCGTACTGCTGGAGGTCGAGGCCGAACAGGGGGAACGACTCGGTGAAGGACCCGCGCCCCAGCACCACCTCGGCGCGCCCGTTCGACATGGCGTCGATCGTGGAGAAGCGCTGGAACACGCGGATCGGGTCGTCGCTGGACAGGACGGTGACCGCCGAACCGAGGGTGATGCGCTGCGTCCGGGTCGCGATGCCCGCGAGCACGACGTCCGGGGCCGAGACGGCGTAGTCGGGCCGGTGGTGCTCCCCCACCCCGAACGCGTCGACGCCCACCTGGTCGGCCAGCACCGCCTGCTCGACGACGTCCCGGATCACCTGGGCGTGGTGGACGCGCGCGCCTTGCTGATCAACTGTGGTGTCACCGAAGGTGTCCAGGCCAAAGGCGACGGACTGTGACGACGAGGGGGTCATGGCGGAGGTGGTGTGCTGAGTCATGACCCCACATTAGTTGATCTGTCAACCATAGGGTCCCCGGACACCCCTGTTGCCCCGACCGGACGGGTCTAGAGTTCGTTCATGACGTTCACAGAAGGCGTGGAACTGGTCGGCAAGACGATGGATGCGGCCGGCGTGGCCGCCATCGTGGTGGGGGCGTTGGTGGCGGCCATGTTCGCCCTGGACCCGCGTCGACGGTCCGGTCACGAGGGCGACGTCTACACCGCGTTCCGTCGCCGACTCGGCCGCGCGATCCTGCTGGGCCTCGAACTCCTGGTGGCCGCGGACATCATCCGGACCGTCGCGATCTCGCCGAGCTACGACTCGGTGGGTTTGCTCGCGCTCGTCGTGCTCATCAGGACGTTCCTGAGCTGGTCTCTCGAGCTCGAGATCTCCGGGCGGTGGCCGTGGCAGAAGGGAGCCGGATCGCGAGCCGACCGCGCCCGGCATGATGGAGACGACCGGGCGCGAGCCGACGTGCACGAGAGCGAGAGGACCACACCATGACCGCCACCGATCACGGACCCCACCCCTACGTCGTCAACATCGAGGACGCGACCCTGGCCAACACCAACTACCGCACCACGCTGTGGACCGGTAAGCACCTGCAGATGACGGTCATGGCGATCGCCCCCGGGGACGACATCGGACTCGAGGTACACGAGGACCACGACCAGTTCCTGCGGGTCGAGCAGGGTCGGGGCCGGGTCCAGATGGGGCCGGCCGAGGACCGCCTGGAGTTCGACGAGGAGGTCGGCGACGACTGGGTGATCCTCGTGCCCGCCGGGTCGTGGCACAACGTCACCAACATCGGCGACGAGCCGCTCAAGGTCTACTCGATCTACGCCCCGCCGGAGCACGAGCACGGCACAGTCCACGCGACCAAGGCCGAGTCGGACGCCGACGAGCACTGAATCGCCGAACGCCCGGCGCCGCCCCGAGGTCAGGCGCCGGCAGGACCCTCGTCCCGCCGGCGCCTCGTCGCCCGCACGTACCGCGTGAGCATCCGGTCCATCAGCGCGGGCGACAGGCGCTGCAGCCGCCACGTCGCCCGGGCCCGCGCGGGTTCGATCACCAGCGCCCGGTTCCGGGCGACCCCACGCAGGACGCTTTCCGCCAAGAGGTCAGGGTCCAGCGGCTCCCGTACGCCCTGACCCTCGAGGTAGTAGTGACGGCCGTCGAACCCGTCGAGCTCACCCTTGTCGAGGATCGCGGTGTCCACCGCCGCCGGGCACACCACGGTCACACCGACGCCGTGACCGGCCGCCTCAGCGCGTAGCGAGAGCCCGAGCCCCACCACGGCGTGCTTGGTCATGGCGTAGCTGGTAATCAGGCCCGCCGGGCACAACCCGCCCATCGAGGCGGTGAGCACGAGCGATCCCGTTCCCCGGCGGATCATCTCCGGGTACGCGGCGTGGACGCAGTGCACGACCCCGCGGATGTTCACGTCGACGATCGCGTCCCACTGCCCGAGGGTGAGCTGCTCGGTGTCCCCGCCCCAGGTGATGCCGGCGTTGGCGAACATCAGGTCCAGGCCACCGTGCTCGGCGACCACCTCGCCGACCAGGTCGGACACCGCCCGGGCGTCGGTGACATCGAGCCCGACCGCCCGAGCGGTTCCGGGGCCCGCGGTGATCTCCTCCGCCACCCGCCGTGCTGCGCCGAGGTCGATGTCCGTCACCACGACGTGGGCCCCTGCCGCCACCAGGGCGCGGGACAGCGCGGCGCCGATCCCCGAACCGCCGCCGGTGACGATCGCGGACCGCCCGGACAGCCCCGCGGGACCCCGGCCGTCCCCGCGGCGGCCGCGACCCGGCCTCACGAGAACGCCTTGGTGGCCAGACCGAGCACGTCCGGATAGCGGCGCAGCTGGGCGCCGCCGTCGACGGCCAGGTCCTCCCCCGTCATCCATGGCGAGTCGGCGAGGTAGAGCACCGCCCGGGCGACGTCCTCCGCGGTGCCCCGGTGCGGGACCGCCGCGTTCTCGGCGTACTCCTCGGCGAGCCCGGGGATCTGCAGGACCGGCTCGGTGAGCGGGGTGACCAGGAACCCGGGCGAGACCGTGTTCACCCGTACCCCCCGCTCCCCGAGTTCGAGCGCGGCGACCTGCGCGAGCATCACCAGGCCCGCCTTGGCGGCGCAGTACGCGGCCATCCCCCGGCCGGGTTGCCGCGCGTTGAGCGAGGCGATCGCGACGATCGAGCCGCCCTCACCGACCACGCGTCCAGCGTGTTTGAATACGAGGAACGCTCCGGTGAGGCACACGTCCACCACACGCCTGAACTCCGCGGTGTCGTGGTCGGTGACCAACCCGAGCGTGCTCACGCCGGCGGTGGTCACGACGAGGTCGGGGCGAGCGCCGGAGAACAGCGCCTCCACCGACGACTCGTCCACCACGTCGACGACGCCGTGATCGTGGCCCGGACCGTGGGCGCCGGCCAACTCGGCCACGCGCGCCTCGGCGAGGTCGCCGTTGACGTCGGCCACCGTCACCCGCCACCCGTCCGCGGCGAGCTCCCGTGCGGTGGCCCATCCGATCCCTGATGCACCACCGACCACCACGGCGTGTCGCCTGCCGGTCATGTCGTCTGCCATTTCCGCCTCCGTCCGGGGTGGCGCCCGGGGCGGGATGCCCCGTGGGCGCGCACGGCACGCTGTTGACGCCCGTCAATCCCTGGCCATAATCTAGGACCGCAATGTGATTCGCGCCATAGCTTTCCGGCGCGGCGGTCCCCCGGCCCGAAGAGGTTCCCATGACATCCATCCCCACCGTCGCCGTCATCGGCGCGGGCATCAGTGGTCTCACCACCCTGAAGATGCTCGACGACTACGGCATCGGGGCGGTGTGCTTCGAGGCCTCCGACCGGATCGGCGGGAACTGGGCGTTCGACAACCCCAACGGGAGCTCGAGCGCATACCGGTCGCTGCACATCGACACCTCCAAGCACCAGCTGAGCTTCCGCGACTTCCCCATGCCCGAGGAGTTCCCGGACTTCCCGCACCACTCGCAGATCAAGCAGTACCTCGACGACTACGCCGATGCCTTCGACCTGTTGCCGTCGATCGAGTTCGAGAACCGGGTACTGCACGCCGAGCGACTCGAGGGCGGCGGCTGGGAGCTGACCACCGAACGCACCGGCACCCGACGATTCGACGCGCTCGTGGTGGGCAACGGGCACCACTGGGACCCGAGGTTCGGCGACTTCCCGGGGGAGTTCACCGGCGAGATGATCCACTCCCACGCCTACGTCGACCCGTGGGACCCGCTGGAGCTGTTGGACAAGCGCATCCTCGTGGTGGGCCTGGGCAACAGCGCCGCCGACATCGCGGTCGAGCTGTCCTCCAAGGTGATGCGGAACGAGGTGGTGATCTCCACCCGGTCGGGCGCGTGGATCGTCCCGAAGTACATCGCCGGCAAACCGGCCGACAAGTACTTCGCCACGTTCCCGTTCCTGCCCTATTCGTGGCAGCGCAAGGCCATCCAGGCCATGCAGCCGATGTCGGCGGGCCGGCCGGAGTCCTACGGGCTACCCAAGCCCAACCACAAGTTCTTCGAGGCCCACCCCACCCAGTCCGTCGAGTTGCCGCTGCGGCTGGGCTCGGGGGACATCACGGCCAAGGGCAACATCGCCCGTTTCGAGGGACGGACCGTGCACTTCGAGGACGGCACCGCGCAGGAGTTCGACGTGGTCATCCAGGCGACCGGTTACAACACCTCGTTCCCGTTCTTCGACCCCGAGTTCCTCAGCGCCAACGCACACAACCACGTGCCGCTCTACAAGCGGATGTTCTCCCCGGGGATCGACGACCTCGTGATGGTCGGCTTCGCCCAGTCCACGCCCACACTGTTCCCCTTCGTCGAGGCCCAGGCCCGGTTGGCCGCCGCGTGGGCCGCCGGCCTGTACCGGACCCCGCCGCGGGCGGAGATGGAGCAGGTCATCGTGGCCGACGAGAAGAAGTACATCGGTCACATGCTCGACACCCCGCGCCACCAGCAACAGGTGGACTACTTCCTCTACGAACACGATCTGCGGACCCACGAGATCCCCCGGGGCAGGGAGCGCGCGGCACGCCTCGGCGGGATGATCCGGTCGGCGGCGACCGCGTGAGCGCGGGCGGCACCTCCGGCGAGAGCACCAACGGTTCCCCCCGCGGCGACCGCCGCCGGGAGGCGTTGTTGGCCGAGCTCGACCGGCAACTGCGCACCACCAAACTCGACGACATCTCCGTGGCAGATCTCACCGACGCGGCCGGTATCACCCGATCGGCGTTCTACTTCTACTTCGACTCCAAGGCCGCGGCGGTGACGGTGTTGCTCTCCTCCATCCAGGCGACCGCCGCCAAGTCGAACGACATGCTGGTCAACTCCGACGGCCGCTTCCGGTCCCGCGTGCACGCCACGCTGAGCCGCCTCGCGGACAGGATGGTCGACAACGCGCACGTCTACCGCGCCCTGCTCACCGCGCGCACCACGCACGAACCCATGCGCCGCCTCTGGAACGAGGGGCGGGCCGAGCTGGCGACACCGATCGCCGAGTACATCCGCTCGGAGCGGGCGGCAGGCCGGGCCCCGGACGGGGCCGACGCGGACTCGCTCGCCACGGCCCTCATCCAGATCAACGAATCGGTACTCGAACACCTCGTCTTTGACCCCGACGCGGATCGGGAGCCCATGATCGCCACCGCCTCGGACCTGTGGGTCCGGGCCATCTACGGCCGTCCCGACCCGGAGGTCGACAACCCAGGAGAACGCCCGTGACCAGCCAGATCACCCCCCTCGACCTCGACTTCCGCTCCGGCGGTGACACCTGCCGTGGCTGGTTCCTGCCGGCGGCCGGGACCGCTCCCGCCCCCTGCGTGGTCATGGTCCACGGCCTGGGGGGCACGGCCGACTCGGGCCTGCTCCCGTTCGCCGAGGCCTTCGCGGCGGCCGGGTACGCGGCCTTCGCCTTCGACTACCGGGGTTTCGGCCGGTCAGGTGGCGGGCCCCGCCAGGTCGTCTCGCCGTCCCGGCAGCAGGACGACTTCCGGGCGGCGGTCGCCGCGGTCTCGGAACGACCGGACGTCGACGCCGACCGGATCGTCCTGTGGGGGTGCTCACTGGGCGGCGGACACGCACTCGAGGTGGCGCGAGATCCGGGAGGGTCCTCGACCATCGCCGGAGTGATCGCGGTGGTCCCGCTGCTCGACGGTCGCGCCGCGGCGGTGGCCGCCGCGCGTCAGCACCAGCCGAGCACCCTGCTCCGTTCAGCCGGCACCACCGTCGCGGCCAAGGCTGCGGCCGCACTGGGCCGCACGGAGCCGATGGTCCCCCTGGTCGGCCCTCCGGGGTCGAACGCAGTGCTCTCCCTGGAGGGATACGAGGAGGCCTACAACTCGGTCGCGGGACCGACCTGGCGCAACGAGATCGGGGGCGGGGTCGGGGCGGTACTGGGCTCCTTCCGGCCCGGTGCGAAGGCCGGGGATCTCGCCGGGCTCCCCGTCCTGATGCAGATCGCCGACCTCGACCGGAGCGCGCCACCACACTCCGCGGGTAACGCCGCGTTCGCTGCCCGCGCCGAGGTGCGTCACTACCCGGGTGACCACTTCGACCTCTTCCCCGGGCGCCAGTGCCACGAGCTCGCGGTGACACACGCACTGCACTTCCTGCGCCGTCACGTCGGTTGACCGACTCCTTCACATTGCTTGTTGACACATTGCTTGTTGACGCATCACCATCGGCGCGTTATTGTAGGTGACACAACAACCAAACGCCCCGGCGTCCAGCCGGGACATCCTGTGAAGGAGTCACCATGACCGCCACGCTCACCGACCTGACCGGCACCTGGAACCTCGACCCGACCCACACCCGCCTCGGCTTCGTCACCCGCCACGCGATGGTCACCAAGGTCCGCGGTTCGTTCAACGACTACACGGGCAAGGTCACCGTCCCCGCGGAGGGCATCGACGGCGCGACCGCCGAGGTCGTCGTCAACGCCTCCTCGATCGACACCCGCAACGCCGACCGCGACGGTCACCTCAAGTCCAACGACTTCTTCGACATGGAGAACCACCCGGAGATCACCTTCCGCTCCACCGGGATCTCGGCGAACGGTTCCGGCGGCGTCGACGTCACGGGCGACCTCACCATCAAGGGCACCACGAAGTCCGTGACCATCCCCTTCGAGTTCGAGGGCACCGCCACCGACCCCTTCGGCAACCTGCGCGCCGGGTTCGAGGGCACCACCGTGATCAACCGCAGCGACTTCGGCCTGTCCTGGAACGCCGCGCTCGAGACCGGTGGCGTGCTGGTCTCGGAGAAGGTCACCCTCGAGATCGAGGTCTCGGCCGTCAAGGAGGCCTGAGCCCCACCCGGCCCGGCCGGGAGACCTCACCGCGAGTCCCCCGCGACACACGCCGCCCCCACCTCCCAGGAGGTGGGGGCGGCGTGTGTCGTGCCTGTGTGTTTGTGGTTCTGTGTGGTTGTGGGTCTGTGGAACTCAGGCGACGACGACGAAGACCGCGCTGTGCGAACCGTCGGCGTCCTGCCAGGTCCCGCTGAGCGTCCCCGGGGATCCGATGAGCGGGCAGTCCGCCTCGGCGTCGTTCTCCTCGGAGATCACCCTGATGACCCGCGGTGCGGCATCGGCGTCGGTATCGCCCGAGGCACCGTCCCCGCCGCCGCGGATGTTGACCGGCGACGGCGTGATCGTGCCGTCCTCCACCGCAAGATGGTCCGCCGCGGCGTCCCGGTGGCTGACCACCCTGCGCACCTCGGCGACGTACACGGGGTCGGCCGGCGCGTCGTACACCCAGCGCCGTCCGAGGACAGAGTGCTCGACGGTCCCGACCAGAGCGTCCGTCGCCTCCGGCAGCTCCGCGCCACGGTAGGTGACGGGGACGTGGAACGTGCGTGTGCCGTCCGTGACGAGGAAGGACTCCATGCCAACCTCGCCCTCGGGGTCGACGAACCGGTAGGCGGTCACCTGCTCCAATCGCGCCGGGTCGCCGTCGAACCAGGACTGGTGGCGGATCCACGCCCGGAGCAGCTCGATCTTGCCCGGGCTGAGGACTGCGTCATAGATCTCGGCGGTTCCGCTCATGGGATAAGCATCCCTGTAGAGCGGCGGCGCGGCAAACACTCGGCGAGATGAAGAAGAATTTGTCCTGGCACCGTCCCGCCTGCGCATCACCGGATTCCACGGACCGCAGACGAGATCGCTGTGATCTGAGTCACAGCATCGGGCAGGCCCTCAACGCTACGGTGACCGCCGTGTCTCCGGGAGATCCCGGCGCCCGATCGAAAGGTGACCACCATGAAGAAGACCATCGCGATCATCGGTTCCGCTGCCGCACTGTCCTTCTCCGGTGCAGGACTGGCCGCCGCCCAGAGCGATCTCCCCGGGCTCGACAGCGGTTCGGTGGGCGACCCCGCGACCGTCGAGACGGACGTCGACGGCGTCGAGACCCCCGCCGAGGTGTCGGACATCGCGCAGCAGCTCTGCGGCACGATCTCCGCGTACGACTTCCTCGGCTCCGTGGGTGGCGTCGTCCCCGGCCTGTCCGGCGACGAGTGCGAGGCCAACGCCGATCTGGCCATCTCCACCGCGATGACCGGGGACATCTCCGGCGCGATCGACATCCTCCGTGGCATCGACGCCGAGATCCCGGGTGACGGGGACAACGGCGAGGGTGACACCGGCGGGGACGACGACGCGGTCGACGCCGACGCCTGACCGCTCGGACTCGACATCCCCTACTCAGCCCCGGCCCCCTGCGAGGGGAGCCGGGGCTGACGCCAATTTTCCGGGCCCCTACTGGTCCGCGTCGCCGCCCGCGGTCACGAGCGCGCTGAGGAGCTGGTGGTCGATGTGCCCCGGCTCGGTCGACTCCATGAAGTCGACGAGGATCCGCTCGACGGCGGCGGGATCCTCGACGTGCGGGTAGTGCCCGGTGCCCTCGACGATCGCCAGCCGGCTGCCCGGAATCGCCTCGTGGGTGGTGTGCCCGTGGGAGACGGGGATGATCGGGTCCCGGTCACCCCAGATCAGCTGGAACGGCAGTTCCGCCGCCAGGTAGAGACGGTTGCTGGCGGAGACCGCCTGACCCTTGTTGTTCACGACGGCCCGGAGGGTCTTGAAGAAGGTGCGCCGGTGGCCGGGCCTGCCCAGCGACTCGTACGCCGCCCACGGCTCCTGGAGCGCGATCGCGCGGACACCCTTGCCGCTGAAGAACCCGCGGGCCTTGTCCCCGGCGGACACCAGGATCGGGGCCGCGCCCGCCGACAGCAGGAGCTCTGCGCCGGGGACCGCGAGCAGGCGCAGGATCCAGTTGACCTCCTTGCCCAGGCCGCCGCTGCCGATCAACGCGATGCGCTCACAGAAGTCGGGGTACTGGTAGACGAACTGCAGGGCGACGCCGCCGCCGAGCGACTGGCCGATGACCGTGCAGCGTGTGATGCCCTTGACCACCAGCAGGTCGCGCAGGGCCGACGCCATCGCACCGAGCGAGTAGTCGTCGAAGTCGAGTGAACTCGACCCGTGACCCGGCAGGTCGGGGGCGATGATGTGGAACTTCGATTCCAGACGCGGGATCAGCTCGCGCCAGGTGATGGAACTGCCGGCCATACCGTGGATGAGCAGTATCGTGGGCTTACCCTCGCCGGCTCCCGCCTCGCGGTAGGCCATCTCACGTCCGTGGAGCATTGTCTTCTGCATGTCGCATTCCCCCTCGGGGACGGTCTCCGCGCCGTACCTCGTCGCAAGGAGCACCTGACCCCATTGTGCGCCATCAGGGGCCCTACGAGCAGTTCTCTCTATCACACCGCGCCGAAACCCTCACGTGAACTCCCGCGCGAGCCGCCGGTGCCGGTGGTCGAACAGTGCGCTGACCACCACACGGACGACCGATCGGGGCACCAGCGCACGAGGCACGGCCCGCAGGGTATCGGTGACCCGGGTGGAGCCGTCGACCAGCGACTCGAGCTCACGTCGGTGCTCCCACACCCGGCACGACCCGAGCTCCGAGCGCTCCTGGAAGAACCGTGGCGCCTCCAGGTCGACCAGGACCAGGTCGTCGTACTCCACCGGGATGACCCCGCCGAGCAGGATCCACGCGCGCCCGATCGACCGACCCAGCGGCAGGTCCGCGATGGAGGCCTCCTCCAGCCGCGCCGGGAACCGCATGCGCATCAGGGGTCGGAACTCGTCACTGACCCCCTCGGCGGTGACCACGCGGGCCCACACCTCGTCTCGAGGGGCGGGCACGACGCTCGACCGCACCACCTCGACCGCGGACCGGGCCCCCCGGGACCCCACCGGACTCACGGCAACCTCAGTCCGGAGATCGCACGGGCGATCACCAGTTGTTGGATCTGCTCGGTGCCCTCGAAGATGTCGTAGATCTTGGCGTCGCGGTGCATCCGCTCGACCGGGTACTCGCGGGTGTAGCCCACCCCGCCGAGGATCTGGATGGCACGCTCGGTGGCCCACACGGCGGTACGTCCGGCCTTGAGCTTGGACATCGACCCCTCGGCCCGGGCCATGGGCTGCTGGGTCGCGCCCAACCACGCTGCCCTGCGCACCAGCAGCCGCGAGGCGTCGATCTCCACCGCCATGTCCGCGAGCAGGAACGAGATGGCCTGGTTCTCGATGATCGGTCGGCCGAACACCACCCGCTCCTTCGCGTACCCGAGCGCGTATTCGTGTGCGGCCCGGGCGATGCCCACGGCCATCGCTCCCACGTTGGGGCGGGTCCGCTCGAACGTGGCCATGGCCGCCTGGCCCCCGGTCCGCTCGCCCTCGCGGGCCCGGGCCAGCTTCTCGTCGAGTTTGTCCTTTCCCCCGAGTAGCGCCGAGCCCGGCACGCGGACGTCGTCGAAGAAGATGTCGGCGGTCGCCGAGGCCCGCAGGCCGTGCTTCTTGTGCTTGGTGCTGGTCGCGATCCCGGGGGTCTCGGCATCCACCACGAAGGCGGCCTGGCCTCGGGAGCCGAGATCCGGGTCCACCACCGCCTGCACCACCAGCACCGAGGCCACGCCGCCGTTGGTCACCCACGCCTTCTGGCCGGATATCACCCACTCGTCGGTGGCCTCGTCGTAGCGGGCTCGGGTCCGCATGTTCCCCACGTCGCTGCCGGCCTCCGGCTCGGACGAGCAGAACCCGCCCACCGCCGGTTCGGCCTCGGTGCCGTAGCAGCGGGGCACCCACTCGATGATCTGCTCCGTGGTGCCGGCCGAGGCGATGCCCGCGGCGGCGAGCCCGGTGCCCATGATGGACATGCCGATCCCGGCGTCGCCCCAGAACAGCTCCTCGCACAGGATCGGGTAGGACTGCCCGGTGGCGTCCTGCCGCAGCGTCGCCATGATGTCGTAGCCGTACAGGCCGATCTTGGCCGCCTCCTGGATGATCGGCCACGGCGTCTCCTCGCGCTCGTCCCACTCGTGGGCGGCCGGCCGCATGACCTCCTCGGCGAAGGCGTGAACCCAGTTCTGCAGCTCGAGCTGCTCCTCGGTCAGTTCCATGTCGAAAGCCATCGGGTCCTCTCGGTGGTCAACGGGTGGCGGGTCCGCCGCCGGGTACGGCGGGCTCGTGCCGGCCCTCGTCGTCGTTGTCGTCGTTGTCGTTGTTGTCGTCGTTGTCGTTGTGGTCGTCGGAGTCGGGCCCGGACACCTCGGTGCGGTCGGGCACCAGTCCCGGCCCCCCTGCGGGTTCCCCGGCAGGGTCACCGACCGTGTCCCCGCCCGGTCCCTCCCCACCGGCCAGGTATCTCACCACCGCGTTGGCCATGGCGGTGACGGGCACCGCGAACAGCGCGCCCACGACGCCGAACAGGTACGTCCCCGTGGCCACCACCAGGATCACGGCAAGCGGGTGGAGCGCCACGGCGTGCCCCATGAGGAGGGGCTGTAGCAGGTGGGACTCGATCTGGTGCACCACCACGACGATCGCCAGCATCGCTATCGCGATCACCAGCCCCCTGTCCACGAGCGCGAGGGCGGTGGGGATCATGCCGGCGACGAGGGTGCCGACGATGGGCACGAAGGACGCGAGGAACACCACCACGACGATGGGGATCACGAACGGCACGCGCAGCACGAGTGCACCGAGGCCGACCCCGGTCGCGTTGATGGCGGCCACCGTGAGCTGGGTCCGGGTGTACGCGCCGAGACTGCCCCAGCCCCGGCGGAACGCCCCGTCGATCTGCCCGCGGCTGGCCCGCGGGAACCAGCGGACGAAGAACTCCCACAGCTTCTCACCGTGGTAGAGGAAGAAGAACAACGAGACGAGGCAGATGAGCAGACCGGCCACGGCGTCGACGGCGGAGTGGCCGAACTGGACGGCGCCCGCGGCCA
This sequence comes from Dietzia sp., assembly GCA_046292305.1. Classification (GTDB taxonomy): domain Bacteria; phylum Actinomycetota; class Actinomycetes; order Mycobacteriales; family Mycobacteriaceae; genus Dietzia. Next base: position 44,539 of record JBKBRA010000004.1, read on the forward strand.
CGGCCTCGGAGTTGGACTCGATCCAGGTCCGCGCCTGGGCGACGGCATCCTGTAGCCGGTCGGCGGTCAGGTGGAGGGGGCTCTCCTCCAGCCACTGCAGGGCGGCATCGGTGCCGCTGCCGATCTTCTCCCGCATCTCGGGGAACCCGGTGGCGAGTTGGGTGGTGACGGCCGCCAACGCGCCGAGGACCAGGACCAGGACCCCGACGACGACGACGAGGGCCGCCCCCGCCCGCGGGACCCGCGCCGGCACGCGGTCCACCAGGGGCCTGAGCATGGCCGCGAGCAGGACCGCGATCGCGAGTGGCGCCGCGATCAAGGAGACCCGGCCGATCGCCTGCCCCAGGATCCAGCCGCCTCCGGCGATCAGCAGCAGGCACGCCGACCACGCCGCCGCGAGGACCACCGGGTAGGGCAGGTGGGCTCGGGCGATCGCGGCCGGCCCGGCCTCGCCGCCATGGGATCCCGGGGTCGTCATGGTGCTCACCTTAAGCGGGTGCACGCCCGTCAGAAGGTGGATCGTCCGTGCCCGTCAGAAGGTTGATCGGTTGCCGGACCATACTCCCCATCCACCTCCTCCGCGACTGGTTGCGGAACCCGCAGTGAGTGGAAGGGTCTGTGTAACACCCGTGAACTCACACCAACCCAACGGAGGAGTCACATGTCCGACAAGAAGTCCGCCGCATCCAAGACGGCCGGAGCCGCGGCCAAGAAGGTTGCCGACGCCGCCGGCACACTCGCCGATCAGGTCATCGGCGGTGGAGACGTCGTGCCCGGCGTCCCGGCCCCGAAGCCGCCGTCGCTCGAGGAGCCCACCACTCCGACCGGCCCGCTGCCCCCCAAGCCGGACCAGAAGGGCGCCACGCCGTTCAGCCCCACCGGGGCCGAGTCCGCCGACAGCGAGGACGCCGCTCGCCAGCAGGGCGAATTCCTCACCACCGCCCAGGGCGGGCGATTGTCCGACACCGACCACTCCCAGAAGGCCGGCCGTCGGGGCCCGACCCTGCTGCAGGATCACCACCTGCGGGAGAAGATCACCCACTTCGATCACGAGCGGATCCCGGAGCGCGTCGTCCACGCCCGGGGTACCGGCGCGCACGGCGTGTTCGTGGGCAACGGCGCCGCGGCGAGCGTCTGCAAGGCCGGCGTGTTCGCCGAGGGCAAGGAGACCGAGGTCTTCGTCCGGTTCTCCACCGTCCTCGGCTCCCGCGGTTCGGCCGACACCGTCCGGGACACCCGCGGGTTCGCGACCAAGTTCTACACGGACGAGGGCACCTGGGACCTGGTCGGTAACAACATCCCCGTGTTCTTCATCCAGGACGCCATCAAGTTCCCCGACGTCATCCACGCCGGCAAGCCGCACCCGGACCGTGAGATCCCGCAGGCCCAGAGCGCGCACGACACCTTCTGGGACTTCGTCTCCCTCCACACCGAGGGCCAGGCGCACGCGATGTGGAACATGTCCGACCGCGGCATCCCCCGCTCGTACCGGATGATGGAGGGCTTCGGCGTCCACACGTTCCGGCTCATCAACGACGCGGGCGAGACCAACCTGGTCAAGTTCCACTGGAAGCCCCGCCTCGGCGTGCACTCGCTGGTGTGGGAGGAGGCCCAGATCGCCGCCGGCATGGACCCCGACCTCCACCGCCGGGATCTCGCCGACTCCATCGAGGCCGGCGCGTTCCCCGAGTGGGATCTGGGCATCCAGGTGTTCCCGGACACGGTGGACTCCAACGGTGTCAGCGAGATGTTCCACGGCATCGACCTGCTCGACCCGACCAAGTTCGTCCCGGAGGAGCTGGCGCCGGTCCAGATCATCGGCACCATGACGCTCAACGCCAACAACAAGAACTTCTTCGCGGAGACCGAGCAGGTCGCCTTCCACCCGGGCCATCTCGTGCCGGGCATCGACGTCACCAACGACCCGCTCCTGCAGGGCCGGTTGTTCTCCTACCTGGACACGCAGATCTCGCGCCTGGGCGGGCCGAACTTCGGCCAGATCCCGATCAACCGCCCGCACGCCCCGGTCAACGACATGCTGCGGGACGGCATGCACCAGACCGCCGACCACGTGGGGGTCGCGCCGTACAAGCCGAACAGCCTCGACGGCGGGTGCCCGTTCCTGGCCGGTGCCGACGACGGTGCTCTCGTCGAGGTGGCGCAGCACATCGCCGACGCCCAGGTGGTCAGGGACGCGCCGGCCACCTTCGACGACCACTACTCGCAGGCGACGCTGTTCTACACCAGCATGACCGACGTGGAGAAGGAGCACATCGCCGGCGCGTACACCTTCGAGTTGGGCAAGTGCTACGAGGAGAACATCAAGGTCCGGCAGGTCGAGCAGCTGGCCCACATCGACCACGACCTCGCGGTCACCGTCGCCGCCGGGCTCGGTCTCCCCGCGCCCGCCAAGGTCCCGGTGGCCGAGGTCGTCACCAGCCCCGCGCTGTCCCAGATCGGCCGCGAGTGGCCCTCCGACGGGCGCCTCATCGGGATCCTCGTCACCGAGGCCTCCGACGTGGCGGCGGTCAAGGTGCTCGAACAGGCCGTGTTCGACGACGACATGGTCCCGCTGGTCATCGCCCCGACCGGCGGTCGCCTCGGCGGCGGCGATCCGGACGATCCCGGCACGGTCACGGTGTCACGCACCTACCGCACCCAGCGGTCCGTCGAGTTCGATGCGCTCATCGTCGTCGACCTTCCCGCCCACCCGAACACGGACGTGCTGATCAGCGAGATGTTCCGGCACAAGAAGGCGATCGCCTCACTCGCCCCGGTCGACCAGTTCGCCGACTTCGGGCTCACCGCCGACACCCCCGGTGTCGTGGTGGTGGACGAGGCGGCCGGCGTCCTGCCCGCGCTCAAGCCGCTGCTCGCCACGCACCGCGCGTGGGACCGGCCGGATCCGGCACGGATCTGAATCCCGCGCAGGTCTGATGGCCGCGCGGGCCTGATGTCCCGGATCGAGGTCAGGGCCTGATGCCCCGGGGGTAGCGTCAACGGCATGACGGACAGCGAATCGACCAGCTCGTCCGGGGCCGACGACGCCGCCCCCGGGACACGCCTCGAGGCCAGTCGGGTCATCGCGGCGCCGGCGGACCAGGTGTTCGCCGTGCTCTGCGATCCCGACGGCCACGTGGCCATCGACTCCTCGGGAATGCTCCAGTCCGCCGAGGGGTCGACGGTCACGGCGTCGGGCGACCGGTTCGTCGTCCACATGGACCGGGAGTCACTCGGCGACTACGACCTCGGCCGATACGACGTGACCGTGATCATCACCCGGTTCGAGCCGGGCGAGGAGATCGCCTGGACCATCGACGGCACCATCAAGCCGCCGATCGGTCACACCTACGGATACCGCCTGACCCCGCTCGGCGGCGGGGACGAGGGCGGGGATCACGGCGTGGACCGCACCGAGGTCGTGAGCTACTACGACTGGTCCGACGCCCACCCCGACTGGCGCGATTCCGGCATCCTGCCGGTGCTGGACGCGTCGGCACTCAAAGCGACACTGGGCATCCTCGAGCGGGCCGTCCGGAGAGGATACGTCCGTGGTTGACCCGAACATCCCGGACCCGAACATCCCAGACACGACCGTCCCGGAGACGACCCCGCCGCGACCCGGGCAGCCGAGGTCCGAGGAGATAACCTTCTCCTGCGGCGACCTCCGGTTCCGGGCCATCGACTCCGGCCCCGCCGACGGCGAGGTAGTGGTCCTCCTCCACGGCTTCCCGCAGCGCACGAGCAGTTGGAACGAGGTGGCACCTCGACTCCACGCGGCCGGATTCCGCACGCTGGTGCTGGATCAGCGGGGCTATTGCGCCACCGCCCGCCCCAGGGGCCGGCGGGCGTACCGACTGTCCGAGCTGGTGGGCGACGTCATCGCCCTGCTCGACAGTGTCGACCTCCCCGCCGCCCACGTGGTCGGACACGACTGGGGCGCGGCCGTGGCGTGGGGCGTGGCCGCCGCACACCCCGACCGGGTCCGGTCGCTCACCGCGGTGTCGGTCCCCCACCCGGCGGCCTTCCTGCGGGCGATGATCCTCTCCGACCAGCTGCTGCGCTCGTGGTACATCGGAATGTTCCAACTCCCGTGGTTGCCCGAGCGGTTGCTCACATCGCGCGGCGACCGACCGGAACGCGCCCTGGCCGCGATGGGCATGACCCCGGAGATGATCGGGCGTTTCCGCAGCGAGATCGTCGCTGCCGGCGCCGTGCCCGGCGGACTGGGGTGGTACCGCGCCGTGCCCTTCGCATCCCCCAGGAAGGCGACCGCCCGCGTCCGCGTTCCCACGACCTTCGTCTGGAGCGACAGCGACCCGGCCCTCGGCCGTGGAGGCGCCGAGCGTACCGCCGACTTCGTCGACGCCGACTACCGTTTCGTCGAGATGAGCGGCGTGAGCCACTGGATCCCCGAGGAGCGTCCGGTCGAGCTGGCCCGCGAGATCATCGCCCGCGCCGGTCGCTGAACCCGCGGCACCGGGTGCGCGGGTCCCGGTCGGCTGTCACGCTGGGCGCATGCTCGTCATCTTCGGCTTCAAGAACTCGTCCCGGAACCTCGGGCTGGCTCAGGCCACGTGTCCGCACTGCGGCAACCGCGCCGCGCAACGGGTAGACCGCAACAGGCGCGCGTTCTCGGTGTTCTTCATCCCGATCATCCCCCTGGGCTCGTCGTTCTCCGCCACGTGCACGGCCTGCGGGTCGACCACCAGGATCGGCGGGGACCAGGCGGACCGGATCCTGTCCGGGGCCTACTGACCCGGTTCACCGCGCCGACCCGAGGTGTCAGTGAGCTCTGTCCTCCGTCTCCCACGGCGGCGGGATCACGGAGGCGACCGCTGCGGCGACCAGCGCGACCCCGAGTCCGAGCAGCAGGCCCACCCGGAACCCCGTCTCGGTGGGGACGAACAGCCCATCGAAGTCCACGGACATCTGCGTGAGGACCACGCCGAGGACCGCTGCGGCCGTGGTGGTGCCGATCGAGCGCATGAGGGTGTTGACGCTGTTGGCCGACCCCATCTCGGAGTGCGGCACCGACGCCATGATGAGGGCGGGCATGGCACCGTAGGCCAGCCCGACGCCGGAGCTCGTGACAATCGCGGCGACCATGACCCCCCACGTCGAGCCCATGAGGAACAGGGCGGAGGCGTACCCCGACGCGATGACCAGTGATCCCAGGATGAGAGTGGGCTTGGGCCCCCGGGTGGTGATGAGCCGGCCGCTGATGGGGGAGACGGCCATCATGGCCAGTCCACCGGGTGCGATCCACAGCCCCATGGCGACCATCGACTGCCCCAGGCCGTGGCCGGTGGCCACCGGGAGCTGGAGAATCTGCGGGATGATGAGCAGCTGCGCGTACAGGCCCATCCCGATGAGAACCGAGGCGATGTTGGTCAACAGGACCGGTCGGCGGGACGCCACACGCAGGTCGATGAGCGGGGACGGGTGGCGCAGGACCCACCAGCCCCACACGGGGAACGTCACGGCGGCCAGCGCGAACAGCCCCAACGTCAGTGCGGAGCCCCAGCCCCAGTCGGCGCCCTTGGAGACGGCCAACAGGAGCGAGATCAGACCCACCGCGAGTCCCACGGCTCCGATCGGGTCCAGGGTCCCGTCGGGTTTGGCCGCGGGCACGGACCGGATGCCGACGGCGATCATCGCGATGATCCCCAGACCGAGCACCGCCGTACCCCAGAACATCCACTGCCAGGAGCCGTACTGCGCCAGCGCCGCGGCGGCCGGTAGTCCGAGCGCCCCGCCCACGCCGAGCGAGGAACTCATGAGGGCGATCGACGGCCCGAGTCGTACCGCGGGCAACATCTCGCGCATGGTCGCGATGCCGATAGGGATCAGGCCGATCCCCACACCCTGCAGCGCGCGACCGATGAGCATCGGCCACAACGAGGTGGCCAGCGCACACAGGATCGAGCCCACCACCATGATCGCGGTGCAGCCGATCAGGACGTTCTTCTTGGGGTAGAGGTCGCCCAGACGACCCATGACCGGCCCGGCCACCGCGCCGGCCAGCAGGGTCACGGTGACGGCCCACGCAGCATTGGTCGCGGAGGTGCCCAGAATGGCGGGCAGCATGCCCAACAACGGGATCACCAGCGTCTGGCTGAGGGACACGACGATCCCGCCGAAGGCCAGGACCGCGATCAGCCCGTTCTGCTCCGCCCGAACGGCGTCTCCGCCGCGCGTCCTGCCACCCATCGATGTGTCCTCTCGGAAACCCTTTCGACGGACACTACAGACACGTGTCGAACGCGTTCACATTCCGCCCCGCCCCACAGGCCCGAGCACCGCTCTCTCAGGGCGGGGACCCGGCGGCGCGGTGACCCGGTAGTTCCCTTGTCGGCCCGGCGGCAGTTCCCTAGTCGGCCCGGCCTCGCCCGACTCCGTGACCGCGGCCCCTTGTGGCCCACTTCACTCGGTGCCACCATTGCTGAGGTGAACACCACCGGCACGACCCGGCGGGCCACCCGCCGACCCACCGCTACCGTGACCGCGACCCTCGCCGCCACGGCCGTCGCGCTCTCCGCCGCACTCGCGGCCCCGGCCACCGCGAGTGCACAGGACTCCTCCGAGGCCATCGCACAACTCCTGCCCGCACCGAACCGTCTGGTCGCCTGGGGTGGATCGCCCACCGGCGCGTGCGCCGGGGGCGTGTCCACCTCACTGCAGGGTGACGGCTACCCCGGTTCGGCCAGTGTCAGCTGGGCCTTCGCCGTGATCGGGGTGGGTCCGTGCAACCTGACCGCCACGCTCTCGTGGCGCAACCTCGACACCGGCACGACCGGGCAGAAGGTCGCACAGATCCCCCACCCGCGGATCTCCCTCGGTGTCCCGGACCCGATCGCCCACCCGTACGACGCGATCATCTCCACCGGAGCGGGCCGGGTCGAGTACCGACTCACCACCACCGGTGGAGCCGTGGCGGGACCGATCGTCGTGGACACAGTCGCCTACACCGGCTGACCCCTCAGCCCAGGAGCCCCTCGTACGCGTGCCGCCAGTCCTCGACCGGCGGGACGAGGATGTTCTCCCCGAGCACCTGCACGAGCACCGTCGAGGCGCCCGCGTCCAGGTGCTCCTGCACCCGGGCCCGGGTGGCCTCGACCCCCCGGGTCACCATGGCCTTCTTCAGGCGGTCGCTGCCGCCGCGGACGTAGTCGGACTCGTCGAAACCCTGCCGGGTCCACGAGTTCCGGTAGTTGGGCAGCCCCGTGTAGATGTTGAGGTGGTCCCGGGCCCGCGACTCCCACAGCTCGTCGTCGTCCTCTACACCGGCAGCAACCACCGCGGCGTGTTCCACGACCAGGGCCGGTCCGTCCTCCCCGGTGCCGCCGAGGATCTCGCGCGCACGCGCCGTGTGCTCGGGGAGGGTGAGATACGGGTGGGCGCCCGCGGTGCGGTCCCGGGACAGTTCGATCATCTTGGGGCCGAGCGCCGCCAGGACGACCGGGGGCATCGTCTCCTCCCCGGCCGCCATGGGCTGGGTCCGGTCGAGGGCGTCGAGGTAGTCGCGCATCGCCGAGAGCGGGCGCCCGTAGTTGTGTCCGCGGTGCCGTTCGACCAGTGGGGCGTGGGACACGCCCAGGCCGAGGACGAACCGCCCGGGGTGCATGGCCTCGATGGTGCGCGCGGCCGCCCCGGCCGCCGAGGCGTCCCGTCCATAGATGTTGGCGATGCCCGTGCCGATGGCCATCCTGCGGGTCGCGCCCAGATAGAGCTGAGCGGCGGTGAAGGCCTCACGCCCGACCGCCTCGCCGAACCACAGGGACCCCCAGCCCTGCTCGTCGAGCTCGCCGAGCAGATCGGGGATCCCGGCGGGCGGCACGCCCTCGAGGGAGCCCGTCCACAGGCCGACCCTCCCCAGTTGACCGCGGCCCGCCTGACCGTCGGTGGGCGCCTGACTGTCGGTGGGCGCCTGACTGTCGGTGGGACTGTGGGGTGCGTTGTCGTCGAGTGCGCTCATGTCTCCGAGTGTGCCCGAACGCGACGGCGTTCTGCGGGAAAGCCGGCCCCCTTCGGCGGACCGCGACAGACTGGGCTCCGAACGTGTTCCAGCCGTGAGGCGTGGCAACGAGGAGACGAGACGCCGATGTACGAGTGGTCCGAGACCGACCTGATGATCCGGGAGGCCGTGCGGGGCTTCATCGCCAAGGAGATCCGCCCGAATCTCGACGCCCTGGAGAGCGGGGAGATGCCGCCGTACCCGATCATCCGCAAGTTGTTCGCGGAGTTCGGTATCGACACCATGGCCGCCGACGGCGTGGAGAAGATGCTGGCCTCGCAGCGGGCGCGGGAGTCGGGAGCCGACTCCGACGGTGGTGCCGACTCCGGCGGCGGTTCCGGATCCGGCGGCGGCCTCGAGGGCCAGGACTCGCTCATGGCCGTGGTGATCAGCGAGCTCGCCGGGGCCTGCATGGGACTGGTGTCGGCGCTCGGGGTGAGCATCGGACTCGGCGCCACCACCATCATGTCGCGCGGGACGCTGGCGCAGAAGGAACGATGGCTGCCGGGAATCGTGACCATGGAGAAGGTCGCGTCATGGGCGATCACCGAACCGGACTCCGGGTCCGACGCCTTCGGTGGCATGCGGACCTACGTGCGCCGCGACGGCGACGACTACATCCTCAACGGCCGCAAGACCTTCATCACCAACGGCCCGCACGCCGACGTGATGATCGTCTACGCCAAGCTCGACGAGGGCGCAGCGGCCGGTGCCGACGACGGCGACGCCGTGGCGGCCAGGCGAGACCGCAAGGTCCTGACGTTCGTGCTGGACAAGGGCATGGACGGCCTCACGCAGAGCGCGCCGTTCAAGAAGATGGGCCTGCACAGCTCCCCCACCGGCGAGCTGTTCTTCGACGACGTCCGCCTCGGCCGCGACCGTCTGCTGGGGGAGACCGAGGAGCACCGGGGCGGGGACGGGCGCGAGTCCGCCAAGTCGAGTTTCACCGCCGAGCGCACCGGTGTGGCGATCATGGCGCTGGGGATCATCGAGGAGTGTCACCGGCTCTGCGTCGACTACTCGCGCGAACGCACGCTGTGGGGGCAGGAGATCGGTCGCTTCCAGCTGATCCAGCTCAAACTGGCCAGGATGGAGGTCGCGCGGATGAACGTGCGGAACATGGTGTTCCACTCCATCGAACGCGCACGGGCCGGCAAGCGGCTCTCGCTGGCAGAGGCGTCGGCCATGAAGCTCTACTCCTCCGAGGCCGCCACCGACGTGGCGATGGACGCCGTGCAGTTGTTCGGCGGGAACGGCTACATGGCCGAGTACCGGGTCGAGCAGTTGGCCCGTGACGCCAAGTCACTCATGATCTACGCCGGTAGTAACGAGATCCAGGTGACACACATCGCCAAGGGGCTGCTCGGCCGCTGAGACACTGGTCCGCGGCGCGGTGGCCGCCGCTGATCCGCCACCGGGGACCGTCCGGTTCCCGGTGGCGGATACGACAGCGATACGTACGTTGGAGTCATGGGCACAACGAGCGACACCGCACGACGGGCCGAGACGATCACCAACGACAGCGGTGGGAAGCCGGTGTTCTGAGTCGTGGGTCCACAACGCAGTACCCCACTCGAGGACTACGCGCTGCTGTCCGATCTGCGCACCGGCGCGCTGGTCTCGCGGGACGGAAGCATCGACTGGCTCTGTCTGCCGCGGTTCGACTCCCCCGCCGTGTTCTCGGCGCTGCTCGGGACGCCCGAGGACGGCCGCTGGCGGCTAGCCGTGGTGGACGGGGAGGTGGTCGAACGACGCTATCTGCCCGAGACCTTCGTGCTCGAGACGACCTGGCGCTCGCCCACCGGCACCGCACGGATCACCGACTGTCTGCTGCGCAGCGAGTCCCAGGGCGATCTGCTCCGCAGGGTGGAGTGCCTCGACGGCGAGGTCGTGGTCGAACACGACCTCCGGCTGCGCTTCGACTACGCACGGGCCACGCCGTGGACGCGGGAGATCGCCAGGGACGGAGGGGATCGAGCGCTGTTGGCCCTCGCTGGTCCCGACGGCATCCTCGTCACCGGCCCGATGCTGCACTGGCCGGGCGAGGACATCGACGGTGACGCGGTCCGCGACGACACCCATTCCCGGGTCGCCCAGAAGGAGGACGCCGAGTCCAAGGAGGGTGGTCGGGCGGGCCGACTCGAGGGGCGGTTCACGGTCGGTGCCGGGGAGCGGTTGGACTGGGACCTGACCTGGTTCCCCTCCCACGAGGAGGTCCCCGAGCCGCCCGACGCCGACGAGACCCTCGCCGCCACGATCAGGGCGTGGACCGACTGGGCCACGCAACTGGAGGTCGAGTGCGATCCCCGTCCTCTCGTGACGCGATCCTTGCTGGTTCTACGGGCGCTGACCAACCTGGACACCGGCGCCATCGTGGCCGCGCCGACCACCTCGCTTCCCGAGCACTTCGGCGGCGAACGCAACTGGGACTACCGCTACACCTGGCTGCGTGACGCCGCCTTCACGATCGAGGTCGTGGTGGCGCACGGTCTGACCGAGGGGGCCACCCTGTGGCGGGACTGGCTCCTGCGTGCCGTGGCCGGCGACGTCGACGACGTCAAGATCATGTACGGGGTCGGAGGCGAACGCGATCTCATCGAGATCGAGTTGACCCACCTCAACGGCTACGAGGCTTCCCGGCCGGTGCGGATCGGCAACGGCGCCGCCGACCAGTACCAGGCCGACGTCGTCGGCGAGGTCATGATCGCGCTGCACGTCCTGCGCGACGCCGGCGTCCACGAGGACGAGTACACCTGGGGGTTGCAGAAGGGCCTGCTCCGCTATGCGGAGGAGCACGTCGATCGCGAGGACCACGGCATCTGGGAGATGCGCGGATCGACACACCACTTCACCCACGGGCGGGCCATGATGTGGGCCGCCTTCGACCGGGGCATCCGCGCCGTCGAGGAGCACGGACTCGACGGTCCGGTGGAGCGCTGGCGCGAGCTGAGGTCCCGGCTGGCCGAGGAGATCGAGGAACGCGGTTTCGACGCCGAGCGGAACAGTTACACCCAGACGTACGACAACTCGGAGGTGGATGCCTCCCTGCTGCAGTTGCCGCACACCGGCTACCTGGACTACGACGATCCCCGGATGCTGGGCACGGTGGCCCGCATCGAACAGGACCTGGTGACGGAGGAGGGCTTCGTCCACCGCTACCGCGCCGACAGCGGGATCGACGGCCTGGAGGGCGAGGAGTACCCCTTCGTGCTGTGCACCTTCTGGCTTGTCGAGCAATACGCCGGGAGCGGGCGCCTCGACGACGCCGGGGCCCTAATGGACGCCATGGTCTCCCGTGGCAGCGACCTCGGTCTGTTCTCCGAGGAATACGACCCCGGTTCCGGCAGCCTGGCCGGGAACTTCCCCCAGGCGTTCAGTCACATCGGGTTGATCCGGGCGGCTGACGCCCTCCAGGCGACCCGGGAAGGACGATGATGACCACCTACGGTTTCCACGCCTCCCATGAGCAGATCTCCCCCGGCCAATTACTCCGGGACGTGCAGCAGGCCGAACGCGCGGGATTCAGGATCGCGATGTGCTCCGACCACTTCGCGCCGTGGTCGGCACGCCAGGGCCACTCCGGGTTCGCCTGGTCATGGTTGGGAGCCGCGTTGGCCACCACCGACATGACGTTCGGCACCGTCTGCGCGCCCGGCCAGCGCTACCACCCCGCCGTCGTGGCGCAGTCGTCGGCGACGTTGGCCGAGATGTTCCCCGGCCGGTTCTGGGTGGCGCTCGGTAGCGGCCAGAACATGAACGAACACATCACCGGGGACAAGTGGCCCGACAAGGCGACCCGTCAGTCCCGCCTGGAAGAGTGTGTCGACGTCATCCGTCGCCTCCACCGCGGGGAGGAGGTCACCCACAACGGACTCGTCGACGTCGAGAGCGCGCGGGTGTACTCACTCCCCGAGACACCACCCCGCATCATGGGGCCGGCGCTCACCCCGGCCACCGCCGCGCGGGCAGCGAACTGGGCCGACGGGCTCATCACCATCAACGACCGACCGGAGTCGGTCGCGCAGATCCTCGACGCCTACCGGTCGGCGGGCGGACAGGGCACACTCGCCCTCCAGGTCCACGTGGCGATCGAGGAGACGATGGACCGGGCGCGCGAGGTGGCCAGGGACCAGTGGCAGAACCATGCCGTGGACCCGCCGATCGCCTACGACCTCCCCACCCCCGAGCAGTTCGACCTGGTGGGCCGGCACATCCCCGACGACGAGATCGAGGAGACCGTGATCGTCACCGACTCGGTCGACCACCTCGTCGCCCGGCTGCGTGAGTTCGAGAAGTTGGGGTTCGACGAGATCTACCTTCACCACGTCTCACAAGATCAGGGCGGGTTCCTGGAGTTGGCGCAGCGCGAACTCCTGCCTGCGCTCGACCGCGACTGACCCCGCGGTCTCCGATCCGGCCTTCTCGCGGTTGCCCCGCCGCCGAGACGACGTACCGTCGCCTTATGGCCACTGAGTTGTTGCACACGTACATGCAGGACCACCACGCCGGGGCCGCAGCCGGGGTAGACCTCTTCCGGCGGGTGGCCAAGGACCACGAGGACCCCGAGATCCGTGCGGTCGTCTCCCGTATCGGTGACGAGACCGAGGAGGACCTGCGGAACCTCGAAGAGCTCATGACGCTGGTCGGGACGTCGCCGTCGGCGCTCAAGGACCTCCCGGCCCGGGCCGCGGAGAAGCTCGGGCAGCTCAAGCCCAACCAGCGCTTCGCCCAGAGATCACCGCTCAGCGATCTCCTCGAGGTCGAGGCACTGACCATCGCGGTGCGGGGCAAGGAGCTCGGTTTCAAGGCCATGCTCGACATCGGCGATCCGCGTCTCCCCCGGCCCACCCTGGAGGCGCTGGTGGAGCGTGCTGTCGAGCACGGCAGGCAACTCGAGAAGCTGCGCCTGACGTGCACCCACGCACTCAAGGAGAGCTGAGCACCACGCACCCGCGCGCGCACGCCCGCATCACCGCCGTGGGCGTAGCGTCACGGGATGAGGTTCTCGCAGGTCGACGTCTTCTCCCGCGTCCCGTTCCGGGGTAACCCCCTCGCCGTGGTCCATGACGCCGACGGGTTGTCCGATGCGGAGATGGCGGTGATCGCCCGGTGGACCAACCTGTCCGAGACGGCGTTCCTCCTCGAACCCACCTCGCCCGAGGCCGACTACCGGGTCCGCATCTTCACCCCCGGAGCCGAGCTGCCGTTCGCCGGTCACCCCACGCTGGGCGCGTGCGCGGCGTGGCACTCGGCGGGCGGCCGACCCCGGGTGCCCGGTCTGGCCGTGCAGGAATGCGGGATCGGGCCGGTGATCGTCCGCGACGAGGGTGCCGGCGACTGGTCGTTCGCCGCACCGGAACTACTCAGGTCAGGTCCCCTCGAGGAATCGGAGGTGGCGCGACTGGCGACGGGACTCGGGCTGAACCGCGACGACGTGGTGGACCACTCCTGGGTGGACAACGGACCCGGCTCCTGCGCACTGCTCCTGCGCGACGCCGAGGCCGTCCTCGCGGTCAGACCCGACATGCAGGCCCTGGCCGGGGACCGGGTCGGGATCGTCGGCCCCCACCCGACAGACCGGGAGGACCCGGTCGAGGTCGAGGTCCGCTTCTTCCCCATCTCGGCCGGGATCCCCGAAGACCCCGTGACCGGCAGCTTCCAGGCGGGACTGGCTGTCTGGCTCACCGGCAACTGCACCCTGCCCCCGCGATACACCGCCCGGCAGGGCACCGTGCTCGGCCGCGAGGGGCGCGTTCAGATCGCCGCCGGATGTGACGACGCCCCCGGCACCGGAATCTGGGTGACCGGGCACGTGGCGCACCTCGTGGAGGGCGAGATCCACACGGCATGACCACTCCACCGGACCCCGCTCGGCCTGGGACGGAACCGGTCAGCGCATCTGACCCGCGCCCACGTACGGGTTCAGGCTGGTGGTGAGACTGCCCTCGGCGAATCGGGAGAAGCGGCAGTCCGCCGGGTCGACGCCCGGCATCGTCGTCGTCCCGTCGAGCAGCAACTCCGCGACCAGCCGACCGACCGCGGGTGACATCTTGAACCCGTGCCCGGAGAAGCCGACCGCCAGGAACAACCCGTCGAGCGGTGACGGACCGATCACCGGGTTGTAGTCCGGAGTGGTGTCGTACGCCCCGACATAGCTGCCGGTGATCGACGGGTCCGGCATCTCCGGGAGGCGGTGCATGAGCCGCTCCACGACCTTCTCGACGGTCGACTCGTCGGCCCGGTTCGAATAGGTGTCGGGATCGATGTACTGCGGCGAGTGGTGGTCGGAGTTACCGGCGAGGATCTCCCCGTTCGGTTCCCGGCACAGGTACTGCAGGCCCACCAGGTCCGACAGCGTGGGCACCTGCTCCAGCGGTTCACCCTGGTCGACCAGCACCAGCTGTGCGCGCTGGGCCCGGACGGGGATGTCCAGGCCGACGGTGGCGCCGAGCTGGGGTGCCCACACCCCGGTCGCGAGGATGACCTGCTCGGCGTACACGGTCGAGCCGTCGGCGAACTCCGCTCCGACCACACGGTCGCCGCGCCCCCGCACCAGCGCCGTGACCCGGGCGCTCTGGCGGACCCGGACCCCACGTCGACGCGCGGCGGCGGCAAAGGCCATGCCCGTCATGTACGCCTCCCCGCGACCCCCGCGTGGCTCCCACGCCGCCGCCGCCACGTCCTCCACGTTCAGGCCGGGCCACAGCTCCGCCATCCGGTCCGGTGGGATGAGCTCGGTCTCGATCCCCAGGCTCTGCTGCATCGCCACGTTCGCCCGGAGCGGGATCAGGTTCTCCTCGCCCACGATCACCGCGTACCCGCACTGTCGGAACGCCATGTCGTCGCCCAGCAGTTCCACCGCGTTCTCGAACACCGGGATGCTGTGCCAGCTCAGGGCCGCCATGGTGGGTGAACCGTAGTGGCAGCGGACGATGCCGCTGGACTTGCCCGTCATCCCGGAACAGAGGGTGTCCTTCTCCACGACGATCACGTCGGTCTCGCCGCGCTCGGTCAGATTCCACGCGATCGACAGCCCCTCGAGGCCGCCGCCGATGACGAGGAATTTCGCTGTGTCGTTGGATTGCGCTGTGTCTGTCATGGAGTCACTCTCTCGGTGCGCGCGGCCGGTCATGGGGAGGGTTCAGTGTTCGGCGGTGAGCAGGTCGGCGAGGACGTCAGCCAGGGCCTCGGCACCCTGTTCGGCGTCGGCGTCCTCCACGTACTCCTCCGGGGAATGGGAGACCCCGGACGGGTTGCGGACGAACAGCATGGCGGTGGGGACGTGGGCTGCCAGGACACCTGCGTCGTGACCGGCCCCCGTCGCCAGGACGGGGACCCCGGGCAGGTCGTCGAGCAGACGATCGCGGAACACCGGGTCGAAGGAGACGGAACCGCTCATCGACTCCTGAACGATCGTGCTGTCGCAGCCCTCGTGCGCGGCCGCCATCGAGGCCGCCTCCGTGATCTCGTGGACGATCCGCGCCGTCACGGCGTCGTCGGGGTGGCGCACGTCCAGCCAGAGGTCGACCCGGGAGGCGATGACGTTGGTGCCGCCGGGGGTGGGCACGATCCGACCGACGGTGGCCCTGGCACCCCGGTACACGCGGGCGATGCGACGGACGTCGAGGACGGTGCGGCACGCAGGGATCATCGGGTCGCGGCGGTCCGCCAGCAGGGTGGTGCCGGCGTGGTTGCCCTGGCCGGTGAAGGTCAGCCGCCAGCGGCCGTGGCCGATGATCGACGAGGCCACCGCCACAGGGCTGCCCAGGTCGATCAGACCACGGCCCTGTTCCACGTGGAGTTCGACGAAGCGCCCGATGCGTCCCAGCGCCTCGTCGTCCCGGCCCAGTGCTGCCGGGTCCACCCCGTTTGCCGCGCACAGCTCGGCGTAGGTGGTGCCGTCGTCGTCGGTCAGTCCCGCCGCGGTGGAGGGGTCGATCGCACCGGTGAGCAGCAGCGAGCCCAGACACGCCCGCCCGAACCGGGAACCCTCCTCCTCCGGGAACACGGTCAGGGCCAGGGCCCGCCGCGGTTGTAGGGTCCGGGCCCGGAGCAGGTCGACCGCCACCAACGCCGAGGCCACGCCGAGTGGGCCGTCGAAGGCTCCTCCCCCGGGCACGGAATCCAGGTGACTGCCGGTGACGACCGCGTCCTCCAGTGGGTGGCCCGCCGGATTCCACCAGGCCCAGATGATCCCGTTGCGGTCGGTCTCGGTGTCCAGACCGCGGGCGGCCGCCTCGGCCAGGAACCACTCGCGCAGGTCCAGCTCGGCCCCGGAGTAGACCGGGCGGCTGTACCCGCCCCTGGTCGGGTCGGTACCGACGTCCGCGATCGCGGACATCAGCGAGGTGACGGTGGTGGCGACCGATGTTGTCATGACGGGCTCCTCGGAGTGCCGAAGGGTGGAGACGGGATGGGTGTGCCACGGCCCCGGTGGGGTCTCGTGAGTAGTGGTGCCGCGGTTCTGCGGCGCCGCGTTCTAGCGGTTCAGCGATTCGGCGGAACCGGGCGGTTCAGCCGTCGACACCGTCGGGGTAGGCCGTCACCGAGAGGAATCGGATGGGCAGCTCGAGCATCGCCACGGGGCCGTGGACACCCTCGCCGTCGAGGAGCAACGAGTCCCCCGGCCGGAGGCGGTACTCGGACTCGGCATGGTGGTAGATCATGTCGCCGGAGAGCATGTAGAGCAGCTCGGTGCCCGGGTGCTGGAAGCGGGGATGCGCCTCCGACTCGGCGGTCAGGGTCACCAGCACCGGTTCGATGCGCTTGTTGGACCCCCGCAGCGCCCCGAGCAACTCGTAGTCGTGACCCGCCGACGTGCCGCGGCCGACGATCGTCGCGCCCTGCCCGTCGGGGGTGAACACCGCGTCGCGCCTGGTGTCCGCGCCGCGCAACAGCGAGGTCACCGGGACGTCGAGGCCGGTGGCGAGCTTGGCGAGCATGTTCAGGGAACACGACGTCTGAGCGTTCTCGATCTTGGACAGCATCGCCTTGGAGATGCCGATCCGCTGGGCCATCTCGGCCACCCCCAGGCCCTCGCCCAGGCGCAGCCTGCGGACGTGGAAACCGATGATCCGCTCGAGATCGTTGCCGGTGGGCACGTCCACCGGGAGCTCACGCGGCGTCGCCTGGTGGACGACCCTCCGCGCGTCGTCCCGGCCGGCTCCCATGTCCTCGACGGTAGTCATCGTCTCCTCCCGGTGGAAGTCGGCACCCATCGCCGGCGCGGGGCCCGTCACCGTCCGGCCTTCCGCCACTACGGTCATCTACAGTTCCCGTCCCGCGCGACCGGGGATCCAGTCGGTCCCGGCCAACGGCACCCGTGCCATCGCGGCGGCCTCCATCGTCAACGCCACCAGGTCGTCCGGCTCCAGGTGGGTCAGGTGCGACTTGCCGCACGCCCGGGCGATGGTCTGAGCCTCCATCGTGAGCACGTGCAGGTAGTTGGCTAGGCGTCGACCGGCGGCCTCCGGGTCCAGTCGGCGCGCCAGCTCCGGATCCTGGGTGGAGATCCCGGCGGGGTCGCGGCCGTCCTGGAAGTCGTCGTAGAACCCCGCCGCCGAACCGAGCGCGCGGTACTCCTGCTCGTACCGGGGGTCGTTGTCCCCCAGCGCGATCAGCGCCGCCGTCCCGATCGCCACCGCGTCCGCGCCCAGTGCCATCGCCTTGGCCACGTCCGCCCCCGAGCGGATTCCGCCGGAGACGATGAGCTGCACCTTCCGGTGCATGCCCATCTCCTGGAGGGCCTGCACCGCCTGCGGGATCGCCGCGAGGGTGGGGATGCCCACGTGCTCGATGAACACGTCCTGCGTGGCCGCGGTCCCGCCCTGCATGCCGTCCACCACCACCACGTCCGCGCCGGCCTTCACCGCGAGCTTGACGTCGTAGTAGGTGCGGGTCGCACCGACCTTGACGTAGACCGGTTTCTCCCATCCGGTGATCTCGCGCAACTCGAGGATCTTGATGGTGAGATCGTCCGGGCCCGTCCAGTCCGGGTGTCGGCACGCCGACCGCTGGTCGATCCCCTTGGGCAGGGTCCGCATCTGCGCCACCCGGTCGGAGATCTTCTGCCCCAGGAGCATGCCGCCGCCACCGGGCTTGGCGCCCTGCCCCAGGACCACCTCGATGGCGTCGGCCTTGCGCAGGTCGACGGGGTTCATCCCGTAGCGCGAGGGCAGGTACTGGTAGACCAGCTTCGAGCTCTGGCCGCGCTCCTCGGCCGTCATCCCACCGTCGCCGGTGGTCGTCGAGGTGCCCGCGGCGCTGGCCCCGCGCCCGAGAGCCTCTTTCGCCTGCGCGGACAGGGCCCCGAAGCTCATCCCGGCGATGGTCACGGGGATGTCCAGATGGAGAGGTTTCGAGGCGTTCCGGGTGCCCAGGGTGATGTCGGTGTCGCAGCGTTCGCGGTAACCCTCGAGCGGGTACCGGGACATCGAGGCGCCCAGGAACAGCAGGTCGTCGAAGTGCGGGACCTTGCGCTTGGCGCCCCAGCCGCGGATGTCGTAGATCCCGGTCGCGGCGGCGCGCTGGATCTCGTGGATCACCGACCGGGGGAAGGTGGCTGACTCGCGCAGTGTCGGATCGTCGACACCGGGTGGGATATGCGCCTGGGTGGCCTGGTCGGATCGGGGGTGTCCGTCGAAGGGCATGTCGGGCTCCTGTCGGGGATGGCGGCGGGGTGGTCAGTAGGCGGAGGCGTTGTCCACGTCGAAGCTGTAGAGGGTGCGGGCGGAGCCGTAGCGCCGGAACTCCCCGGTGGTGACCCCGGTGACGCCGGCCCGGTCGAGCAACTCGCCGAGCTCGGTGTGGTGTCGGGGTCTCATCTCCTTCTCGACGCAGTCCGCTCCGAGGGACTCGACCCGGCCCCGCACGTAGATGTGGACCTCGTAGAGGGAGTCGCCGAGCGCGTCGCCGGCGTCACCCAGGACGACGAGGCGCCCGGCCTGGCCCATGAAGCAACTCATGTGGCCGATCGACCCGCCGACGACGATGTCCACCCCCTTCATCGAGATCCCGCACCGGGCACCTGCGTCTCCGCTGATCACCAGCAGTCCGCCGTGGGCCGTCGCCCCGGCCGACTGCGAAGCCGACCCGTTGACCCGCACCGTCCCGGACATCATGTTCTCGGCGACCCCGACCCCCACGTTCCCGTTGACCGTGACGTGGGCCCCGTCGTTCATCCCGGCGGTGTAGTACCCCGTGGGCCCGTCGATCACGACCTCGTCCGGATGGTGCAGGCCCACGGCCAGGGCGTGCGCCCCCCTGGGGCCGGTGAGCAGGTACCTGCCGGTTCCGTCGGAGTCCTGGAGGATCCGGTTGGTCTCGCGCAACCCGGTCTCCCGGACGTCGATCAGGTGTGGGGCGGTGGTCGGCGCGTACCCGAGGTCGTCCGGTGCGAAGGCCTGTTCCGGCATGACGGTCATGGTTCTTCCTTCCTGGTGGGGTGTCCGCGGTGCTCTGGTCCCGGGGCTCGCCCGGGTGGGGCGGGCTCAGCGACGCCAGTGGTACACGCGGCCCGGTTCGGGCTCGTAGAGATGTGCCTCGTCGATGCCCGGCAGGTGCGCCATCGCCCGGTACTCGGAGGCCATGGCCACGTAGCGGTCGGTCTCGGCGATCACCGCCGGTTTGCAGGCGATCGGGTCCCGCACCACCGCGAACTCGTCGGCGGTGGACACCAGCAGGGTGTAGAACCCGTCGAGGACGCCGGCCATCTCCGCCAGGGCCTGGTCGATGCCGGCCCCCAGGGCGATCTGCGCCGCCACGAACCGTGCGGCGACCTCGGTGTCGTTGAGGGTGTCGCAGTGGATGTCACGCCGGGCCAGTTCGCGGCGCACCGAGGCGTGGTTGGAGAAGGAGCCGTTGTGAACGATGCACTGGTCCGGGCCCACGGAGAAGGGGTGCGAGCCGGCAGGGGTGACGGCGGACTCGGTGGCCATTCGGGTGTGCCCGACGCCCTGCCATCCGGATGCTCCCGGCAGTCCGAAGCCCGCGGCCAGGTCCAACGGCAGGCCGACACCCTTGAGGACGGCGAGCTCGCTGCCCAGACCCACCAGGACGACCTCCGGTACGGCGGCGCGGACGGCGGAGGCCAGGGACTCGGGACCGGTCACGGCGGACAGGAGGACGGTGGCGCCCAGCTCACGACCACGCACCTCGCAACCCAGGTGGGCGCCGACACGTGAGGCCAGGGTCAGCGCGTCGACGCCGTCGGCCAGCACCGTGACGGTGGCCGATCCGGCCGGGGTCCAGTCGGGGTTCCCGTAGACGGCGACGCCGGCCGAATCCGATCCGCGGTCGGTCATCTCGCCGAGCATGGTGGTGAGAAGGTCGCCGAGCCGGGGTTCGAGGTCCGGGTCGCGCAGGTGGAGTCCGACGATGCCGCACATGGGGTTCTCCTGGTGATGTCGTGATCGGGGGGTGGGGCCTGGCGGCCCACGGGTCGCCGCCGCGCGTCACAGCGCGGTCAGGTACTCGTTGATCTCCCACTGGGTGACGGTGTTGTGCCAGGAGACGAACTCCTCGCGTTTGAGGTCGGCGTAGTACTCGGCCACCCCGTCGCCACCGATGTCCAACGCGGCGCGGACGACCTCGTCCCGGCCCAGCTCCTCCACGGCGTGCAGGAGGGTCGGCGGCAGGGTGTGGGTGGCCTCCGTGACCGTGGCCGGGGGGCCGGGATCCAGGTCCCGCCGCACGCCGTCGAGGCCGGCGGCCAGCTGAACCGCCACGGCCAGGTAGGGGTTGGCCGAGCCGTCGCCGCCGCGGAGTTCGACGCGCTGCCCGTCTGGAACGCGGAGGTAGTGGGTCCGGTCGTTGCCTCCGTAGGTGGCGTCGGTCGGCGACCAGGTGGCCCCGGACGCCGTCGTGCGCGCCCCTATGCGTTTGTAGGAGTTGATCGTGGGGCACAGGACGGAGTGCATCCCGGAGGCGTGCGCGAGGACACCGGCGATGAAGGAGTACGCGGTGGGTGAGAGGCCGAGCCCGTACGGGTCGTCGCCGTCGGCGGGGAACACCGGCTGCCCGTCGCGCCAGAGGGACATGTGCAGGTGCATCCCCGATCCCGTGCGGTCGGAGAACGGCTTGGGCATGAAGGTGGCGATCATGTCCCGCTGCTCGGCCAGCATGGAGATGATGTAGCGAAGTGTCATGACCCGGTCGGCGGTGACCATCGCCTCGTCGTAGGCGAAGTTCTGCTCGAACTGCCCGTTGCCGTCCTCGTGGTCGTTGGCGTAGTTGGCCCAGCCGAGCACGTTCATCGCGTCGGAGACGCCGGCCAGGTGTTCGTACATCCGGGTCACGCCGCGGGCGTCGTAACACGGGTGGGACTCGTCGTCCTTGGGGTCGGCGGTGCACAGGGACCCGTCGGCGTTCTTCCGGACCAGGAAGTACTCGACCTCCGCACCCACCTTGAGTTCGAGCCCGTCGGTCGCGGCGTCGGCGAGCATCCGGCCCAGGATGACGCGCGGCGCGAACCTCCACGGCTCCCCGCTCACCCAGGGGTCGCAGTGCACCAGGGCAAGTCCCGGTTTGACGAAGTCGAGGGTGGTGAAGGAGCGGGGGTCGGGGACCACGAGGAGGTCGGGATCCCTGGGCTGCTGGCCGATCGCGTCGGCGGCGTATCCGGCGAACCCGAGCTCCCCGGCCTCCAGCTGATCCACCGCGGAGGCCGGGACGAGCTTGGCGCACGGCTTGCCCCGGAGGTTGGTGAACACGGCCAGGACGAATCGCGTCCCGGAGTCCGCGACCAGCCGGGCGAGGGCGCCGGGTCCGGATGCGGATGCCTCGGCGGCGTCGAGTGTCGGAAACGACGACTGCCTGCTCGCGCCGTTCGCACGGTCGGCGACCCCGACGGAGGGGTCTGCGGTGACTGTCATGACGACTCCTGATCCGTGGGTTTCCGTGTGGTAGGCAAAATGTACTGCTGATAAACCCAGTTTTGGTTACCGCGGCGTTACGGGTTTTGGGTCGCCAGAATGGCTGCTGTGCTGCGGCTTTCGGCGCACCACCGGCACCGGGGACAATTCGGGCCCGGTGCGGTAACCGAATGGCAACCATCGCGGAACCTGCCAGTAAGCAACACGGGATCACACTGTGAAACGCACGGTCCCAACGTCGCCCCGCTCCCGGTGGCCTCAGAGAGAAGAGAGAAAGATGGACGTAGCCATAGCGGCGGCCGACACCGCCTGGGTGCTCGCGGCCATGGTCGCGGTGGCCTTCATGGTCCCCGGCCTGGCCCTGTTCTACGGCGGCATGGTCAGCATCCGCAGCACGCTCAACATGATGATGATGACGATCGGCGCGGTCGCGGTGATGGCCGTGCTGTGGGTCCTGGTCGGCTACTCACTGACCTTCGGCGACACCGTCGGGGGCGTCGGACTTCTCGGCGACCCGCTCGAGTACCTGGGGCTGAGGGGCATCATGGCCGAGCCCGAGACCCCGGGTCTGCCGCCGGCCCTGTTCGCCGGGTTCATCATGCTGTTCGCCGGGATCACCGTCGCCCTCGTGGCCGGTGGCGTGGCGGACCGCATGCGCTTCTCCACCTGGCTGGTCTTCGCGATCGTGTGGCCGGTGCTGGTGTTCTTCCCCGTAGCCCACTGGGTGTTCGCGTTCGACTCCGACGACGGTTCGGTCACAGGTGGCTGGATCGCCAACAACCTCGGCGCCATCGACCTCGCAGGCGGCACCGCCATCCACATCAACGCCGGTGTCGCGACGCTCGCCCTGGTACTCGTGCTCGGCAGACGGGCCGGATTCCCCACCATCAGCAGGCCGCACAGCGTTCCCCTGACGTTCCTCGGCGCCGGCATGCTGTTCGCCGGCTGGATCGGCTTCAACGCCGGTTCCGCACTGGCCGCGGGCAACACCGCCGGCGTGGCCGCGCTCAATACCGTGGTCGCGGGGCTGTGCGGCGCCCTGGCCTGGATGATCACCGAGCAGGTCCGCGCCAAGCACCCCACCACCCTGGGCGTGGCCTCGGGTGTGGTGGCCGGCCTCGTGGGCATCACCCCGGCCGCGGCCGCGGTCAGCCCACTCGGCGCCATCACGATCGGCCTGATCTGCGGCGTCGTCTGCCACTACGCGGTGGGCCTGAAGTACCGGCTCGGCTACGACGACTCCCTCGACGTGGCCGGCCTGCACATGGTCGCGGGCATCATCGGCACCCTGCTCATCGGTGTGATCGCCGATCCCGCCTCCCCCGTCGGTGAGGCCGGAGTGCTGTTCGGTGGCGGGTTCGGGCAGCTCGGTGCCCAGACGGTGGCGACCGCCGCCGTGCTCGCCTACTCGTTCACCGTGACGCTGCTCATCGCGCTGGTCCTGGACAAGACGATGGGCCTGCGGGTCACCGAGGAGGACGAGCGGGAGGGCCTCGACAAGGCCTACCACCGCGAGATGGCCTACTTCCAGGACGGACTCGGGACCGACGCCGTGGTGGCCACCGAGAGCGCGGAGTCGGAGTACGAGAAGGCCGAGCAGGAGGAGGCGGAGGCGGCCACCCCGTCCACGCCGACGACCTCGACCTAGGCGGCCGGTACGACGACGAGGAGGCGGTCCTGCGCGCCGGACCGCCTCCTCGTCGTCGTACCGGGTTGTCCGGTCGGCTCTAGCCGGACACTCCGACGGGGTGCTCCTTGAGCGCGCCCAGGATGTCGTCGACCCGGTCCTTGGCGTCGCCGAAGAGCATCTGGGTGTTGTCCCGGAAGAACAGCGGGTTCTGCACGCCGGCGTACCCGGCGGCCATGGACCGCTTGAACACGATCACATCGGCGGCATCCCACACGTGGAGCACGGGCATACCGGCGATCGGGCTGCCGGGGTCCTCGGCGGCGTCCGGGTTGACGGTGTCGTTGGCGCCGATCACCAGGACCACGTCGGTGCCCGAGAAGTCGTCGTTGATCTCGTCGAGCTCGAACACGATGTCGTACGGCACCTTGGCCTCGGCCAGCAGGACGTTCATGTGACCGGGCAGGCGGCCGGCGACCGGGTGCACGGCGAAGCGCACGTCCACGCCCCGCTCGCGCAGGGTGCGGGTGAGGTCGGCGACGGGGTACTGCGCCTGCGCGACGGCCATGCCGTAGCCCGGGGCGATGATCACCGACGACGCGCCCGCGAGCAACTCCGCCGCACTCCCGACGTCGATCTCGCTGTGCTCCCCGTGGTCCTTGCCCTCGCCGGAGGCGGCCTCGATACCGAAGCCTCCCAGGATGACGGAGAAGAACGACCGGTTCATCGCCTTGCACATGATGTAGGACAGGTAGGCGCCCGAGGAGCCGACCAGCGCTCCGGTGACGATGAGCAGGTCGTTTCCGAGCAGGAAGCCCGTGGCCGCTGCGGCCCACCCGGAGTACGAGTTGAGCATCGAGACCACGACCGGCATGTCGCCGCCGCCGATGCTGGCCACCAGGTGCCAGCCCAGGGCAAGTGCCAGGACCGTGACCAGGGCGAGCATCCACAGTGCCGGGGTGATGACGAACGCCGTGGTGAGCGCGATGAACGCCACCAGGATGCCGAGATTGATGAGGTTCTTGCCCGGCAGGACCAGCGGCGCGGACTTCATCTTTCCCGACAACTTGAGGTAGGCCACGATCGAACCGGTGAAGGTGATGGCGCCGATGAACACGCCGATGAACACCTCCGCGTGGTGGATGTCCAGCAGCGAGCCGGTGAGCTCACCGTGCAGCTCGGGTTCGAGGTACCCGTTCCAGCCCACCAGCACGGCGGCCAGGCCGACGAAGGAGTGCAGCAGGGCGATCAGCTCGGGCATCTCGGTCATCTGCACCCGGCGGGCACGCAACAGTCCGATGGTCGCGCCGACGAGAACCGCTCCCACCATGAGTGCGATGCCGGTGGTGGCGGGCTGGTGATCGATCACCAGCGCGACGGTGGCGACCAGCGCCAGCGCCATGCCGGCGATCCCGAAGCTCAGGCCCCGACGGGCGGTCTCGTGCTTGGACAGGCCGGCCAACGACATGATGAACAGCAGCGCGGCGACGAGGTAGGCCGCGTTGGCGGCGGTCACGAGTGACATCTCCTCAGGCTCCCTTCGAGAACATGCCGAGCATGCGGCGGGTCACGGCGAAGCCGCCGAAGACGTTGATGGACGCGACGAGGATCGCGATGGTGGCCAGGACCATGCCGACGGTGTTGTCGATCCCGATCTGCAGCAGTGCGCCCACGACGATCACGCCGGAGATCGCGTTGGTCACCGACATGAGCGGTGTGTGCAGCGCGTGGTGGACGTTGCCGATCACGTAGTAGCCGATCACGATCGCCAGGACGAACACCGTGATGTGGCGCGGGATGTCACCCGGCGCCACCGCCGTGAGCAGGAGCAGCAGAGCCATGCCCACGCCGATCAGGCCGAGCTTGGCGCCGGGAGACATCTTCTTCTTCTCCGCGGGCGGCCGGGCCGGGACTGCGGCGGCCGCGGCGGGCGCCGCGCTGACCTGCACCGGCGGGGGCGGCCACATGACCTCCCCGCCCTTGGCCACTGTCACCCCGCGCTGGACCACGTCATCCAGGTCCAGCGCCCACCGGCCGTCCTTCTCCGGGGTGACGAGCTTGGTGAGGTTGACCAGGTTGGTGCCGTACAGCTGGGAGGCCTGCGCGGGCAGACGCCCGGCCAGATCGGTGTACCCGATGATCGTCACGCCGTTCTCGGTCACCACGACCTCGTCGGCGACGCTGCCCTCGACGTTGCCACCCTGCGCGGCCGCCATGTCCACGATGACCGAGCCCCGCTTCATCGACGCCACATCCGCGGCGGTGAGCAGGCGCGGTGCCGCACGGCCCGGGATCAGCGCGGTGGTGATGACGATGTCCACGTCGGCCGCCTGGGCCGAGTACAGGTCCGCCGCGGCGCGGTCGTAGGCCTCGCTGGTGGCCTTGGCGTAACCGTCCGTGGAGACCTCCTTCTCCTCGTCCGGGACCTCGACGGGCAGGTACTCGCCGCCGATCGACTTGACCTGGTCGGCCACCTCGGGACGCGGATCTGTGGAGCGGACGATCGCCCCGAGGCTGCTGGCCGCGCCGATCGCCGCCAGACCCGCGACCCCGGCACCGGCCACCAGCACCTTGGCCGGCGGGACCTTGCCCGCCGCGGTGACCTGGCCGGTGAAGAACCGGCCGAAGTGGTGCGCCGCCTCGATCACGGCGCGGTAGCCGGCGATGTTGGCCATCGAGCTCAGCACGTCCATCGACTGGGCCCGCGAGATCCGCGGCACGGCGTCCATCGCCAGTGCCGTGACCCCGCGCTCGGCCAGGACCGACAGGAGTCGCTCGTTCTGAGCGGGCGCCAGCAGGCCGACGAGTGTCGCACCGGGCCGGAGCCGCGCCACCTCGGACTCGGTGGGCACCGCGACCTTCAGCACCACGTCGCTCGACCAGGCTGCGTCGCCCTCCACCAGGTCCGCGCCGGACTCGGCGTAGGCCGCGTCGGAGAACTCGGCGCGGGCCCCCGCCCCGTTCTCCACCACGACCCGGTAGCCCAGGCCGATCAGCTTGGCGACGGTCGCAGGCGTGGCGGCCACACGGTTCTCCGCGGGATCCGACTCCGCGACCACACCGATCACCGACGGTGCGTCTGCGGTCTCCAGCACGTCGGTCTGCGGGGACATATCGGGGATCTCTTCGAGGCTCGAGTCCATAGTGGTTCCTTCGACAGCGTTGTGGAGGATCGACGCGCGTGCACCGACCCAACAATGTCCGTTCATTAGATCGTGTTCCGGCCCCGGCGTGTGATCGTCCGGGTTCGCTCCGGGCACCGGGGTGAAATTCGAGCTGTGAAATTCGAGCTGTGGGATGCGAGCTGTGGGATGCGAGCTCACGAAGCGGCCCGGGCGAGATGGTGATCTCTGCTCCGTCCACCGGGATGGCGTGGTCCCCCGGGGCGTCGGCAGGGTGGCGCCGGCCTCCGGTGGAACTTCCGCGTGAGCCTACGTCACGCCAGAAACTGAACCTAATTCAGGCACCTTTGGCCGTCTTCCCACCAGCTCGTGGAATGGCTATCCCCGCAACTCCCCGTCTCCAGGGTGTTGCGGGGATCGCCTGACACCGGCGCGGCGAGTCGCTCGCTCTCCTATGTCCGGAGCGCCTCAGCTGGCTGCACCCAGGGCACTGAGACTGCCCGAGTCGCCCACGAGGCCTGCCAGACTCCCCAGATCCAACGAACCCCCGCCCGGGGTCGCGGGCGGACCCGGCTCGTCGATGATGATCGCCGACGGCAGGACGGTGACGACAGTGGCCGCGGCGGTCTCCGAGGGCGCGACGACCTCGTCGACACCGGATACTCCCGAGTAGTCGGCAGTGATCCGGTACTCACCCCGGGCGGCGAAGCGGTGTACGAACACCGCCTTCGCCTCACCAGTAGCCGGGTCGATCACCACCGGCGCCGATCCGACGGCCTTCCCGTCCTGGAAGAACCACACCGCGCCGAGGTCGGCGGCCTGGGAGTCGAGCAGGGCGCCTCCGTCGCTGCGGGACACGACCGCGGTGAACGTGACCGAGTCACCCGCCGTCACCTCGGTCTGCAACTCGATGGTGGTCTCGGAACCGGCCACCGGCAGGGACTCCACGATCAGTTCGAACGGTGACGACACGGCCGGCTGGTAGGTCACCCCGCCGATCTGGACGCCGTCGAACACCGCGACGATCCTCTTGGCACCGGCTGTCGCGAACACGTGGTCCTCGAGCACCGCGTTGCCGTCAGCATCAGTGACGACGGTCCCGATATCCCGACCGTCGGCCCGGATGATCACCTCGGACCCGGCGGGCAACGGCCCGTCGCCCGTCATCAGGCTGGCGGTGATGTCGACTCCACGCCCGACCAGCACGCTCGCCGGGTCGACCTCCACGAGAAGAACTGGCGTCCGCTCCGGTGCGATGAGCACCTCGACCGGCTCCGACTCCGCACCGCGGTAGATGGTGTCGTAGGTCTCCGTCTCCAGGAGACGGGCTGTGTAGACGTAGCGGGCCGGGTCGGTGACCACGGCGTCGAGGTGGTCGGTGTGGGTTGCCGCGACCCCGTCCACCGCGACGGTCTCGATCACGACCCCGTTGCGCAGCATCTCGACCCGGGACCCCTCGGGCAGGTCGTTGCCGTCACTGGGGTCGATGGTGACGTCCAGTGTGACGGGTAGTCGGCCGTCCTCGACCAGTCCGCGGGTGGCGGTCAGGCCCACGATGCTGCTGACCTCGGACTTCGGTTCCGGGTCGACGGTGACCGTGGTGGAGCCCTGGGAGCCGGAGAACTGCTGGCCCAGGCCCGAGTACGCCGCGGTGATGTTCTGCGTGACCGGCTCGCGGTCCTCGAGCAGCGGGACGGAGTGCGGGATGCTCGCGCGACCGTTCTCGCCGACGGGGACGCTGCCGATCGAGGTCCCATCGACCGAGAACACGACGGTGCCGCCGTCGACCACATTGCTGCCGTGGACCGGGGTGACACTCGCGGTCAGGGTTGTGGCTCCGCCCTCCTCCACGGTGGCCGGGTCGGCCGTGACCGCGGTTCGCGTGCCGACGGAGGGCAGCGTGAACCGGATCACGTTCTCGACCGTGGGTTGCCAGGCCTGGAAGGTCTCGAGGTTGGTGAGGAGGCCGAAGTTGTAGACGGTTCCACCCACGGCGTCCCCGGGAATTCTCATCGACAACCAGCCGGAGCGGGTACTCCCGCGACCCACCGGTCGGTCGGTGACGCTGGGTTGACCGCCCCAATAGTTCGCCTGGCCGTGGTCACCGACGCTGCCCATGTCGCTCCCACCGCCGGAGAGGCCGGCGAACCCGCCGGGCATCACCAGGCCGTAGGTGTTCAGGACGGAGGGGGTGAACGGGAAACCGGACTGGTGATTGCGTGCGACGAGGTTGAACCGCACGTGCCCACCGGGACGGAGGTCGCTCTGCCCGGTATCGAGTGTCACGGTGAAGTCGAAGTTACCTACACGGGTGGTCGAGGACTGCGCCATGGCGTTGGGTGCGAGGCCGATAACCAGGGCGATGGCGGTGAGTGCGACGAGGAGTCTGCGCAACATGATTCTTCAGGTCCTTCTACTAGCCGTCAGCTGCCGAGGATGGTGGTCAGGCTTCCGCCTTCGAGCGAACCGGGATCGAGGGAGCCACCGCCCACGTTCCCGGTGTCTGCGGGAACGGTCTGCATCACCCGCATGGTGTCCAGACCATCTCCCTCACCGAGGACCGTGACGGTCACCGCCTCCGAGCCCCGCTCGGTCCCGTCAGCCGAGTGATAGGTGAACTGGACGTACTTGGACTGTGGGTATCCGCTGGTCCAGGTGATGTCGACGTCCGCCACACCGCGGGTGACCGGGATGCGGACGGGAACGTCACCACTGCCCATCACCGTCTCGCCGTTGTTGGAGACGGTGAGGAATCCGTTGAGGGATGCCGGGGACAGAAGTGCGTCCGTCGGGGCGACCTCGATCCGGAACGGGGCGGCCCGGCCCGGGTCGAGCGGGCCGGCCGGACCGCTCACGGTCATGGTGATCGCGTTCTCGTCGACCTGCGCGGTCGACACCGCGATGACGTGGCGGGAGGTGTGCGGACGCAGCGCCCGGGCGTCGTCCGGGGTGAACTCGACGGCGACCGTGCGATCGGTGACGGCCGACGGCGGGAACGT
The DNA here is from genome assembly GCA_046292305.1 of Dietzia sp. Lineage (GTDB taxonomy): Bacteria > Actinomycetota > Actinomycetes > Mycobacteriales > Mycobacteriaceae > Dietzia. Next base: position 74,175 of record JBKBRA010000004.1, read on the forward strand.
CAGATCGACGGTGCCCTCGCCGTCGACGACCGGCACATCGGTGGCCACCACGCGACCGTCGATGCGCACGGTGGCCGTTCCGTGGGCTCCCGCCGGGCTCACGACGATCGTGTACGGGGTGACCGTGGACGGTTCGGTCCGAGCCGGGCCACGGAGCTCGGAGTCAGTGGCCGTGGCATCGATGATCTCGAGCGTGCCGGAGTCCCCGGCGATGGTCTGTCCGGTGCCGGTGGGGTAGTACGTGGCGCGGACATCCACGTTCCCGGCACGGCCGAACGCGAACTCGGCGGTCGCGGCCCCGCCCACCACGTCGACGAGTCGAGTCTCCGTACCGGCGACGAACTCGACCCGGCCCCGTGGGTCGGTCGTGCCCTCGGCGGGATTGATCTCGGCTTCCAGGATGACCGGTTCGGCGACATAACCCGGTGCGTCCAGTCCGTTGAGGATGAGCGTCGTGTCGGTGCTCTCCTCGACGACGACGGTGGTCGACGCCGACGTCGGGGCGTACGCGGAGGTCGCGGACGGCGAGTAGTCGGCGACGATGACCGTCTCGCCGGTCCGGGTGAAGGTCATACTCGTGGCCGCCACGCCGTCACGCACGTCCACGGTGCGCTCCTGGCCGCCGGAGGTGAAGGTGACGGTTCCCCGCGCGTCCCCCGGCAGGAGGGCCGACAACGCCGTCCTGGTGTTGGCGTTGGTGGTCGCCGGTGCCCCGATCGTCATCTGGGTGGGCACACGCTGGGGCGTGACCACCAGTTCGGCGGAGGTCCTCGCGTACCGCGGATCGGTCGGTGTGAAGGTCGCCGTGACCGGATCCGCGCCCACACTGGTGAAGGTCAGTTCGGCGCGCGCCTGCCCGGTCGCGGTATCAACCGGAACGGTGGACCGCTGGGACGCGCTGAGGAAGGTCACCTCGCCGGGGATGCGCGGTTCCACGGTGGCGACGAACTCGGCGGGGGTGCGGAGGTAGACGGTGTCCGGTCCGGCCAGGCTTGTGGAGGTGGGCAGTCCCCTGATGTCGATCGACTTCAGCGCCGCCGCGTTCCGGTCGATGGGCGACGCCGTCGAACCGCGCGGGCTGCAGTAGCCGGGGACCCACTGGGTGCCCAGGAGCGGTACGGACGCGGAGGCCAGCAGGGTGAGGAAGCTCGCCGGGTTGGCCCCGTACACAGATGCGTTGCCCTGGGTGCGGACACCGACCGTCGCGGCGCCGGCGCGTTCGGCCTCGAAGGTGAGGGTCACGCGCGGGAACTCGATGTCCAGCGCACTGGCGCCGCGCAGATTCATGCCGAGCCCGGCATGGCCGTTCGTCGAGACGTTCCCTCCGTTGCCGATCGTGTGGTGACCGGTGTTCGTGAGCCGGAGGACGTTACCGTTCGGATCCAGTACACCGGAGTCGTTGACGGTGATGACCTGGGCTTGCGAGACGTCGATGTTGCCCCCGTCGAAACTGGTCCCGACCAACCTGGCCCCCGCCGGGCGCTGCAGATCGAGCTTGAGCCGCGACGCCTGCTGGAGTGAGATCGCACCCGGGAGGCTGTCGAGTGAGACGTTGATCGGGTCGATCTCGAACGACACCTCGAAGGTGTCCCCGACGTCCACCGACTCCGGAGCGGTGACGTGAATCTGAACCGGGTTCTCCGGAGTGATGTCCATCGGCCCACCGAGGCCGACGACGTTCGGCGCGGCGATGTAGCAGGTGGTGGCGAAGGACGTGGTGGTCCTGGAGATCTGGGCGGTCGCCACCAACGGGATGGTGGTCAAACCGACGGCCAGGGCGACTGCGGACGTCCAGGCAATAATGCGACGCATGTAGAGAACCTCGAGAGCTGGGGAGGGGCGAATCCGGTGGACGCGAACGGCGACACTACGGGGTAAGAGGAACCCTAGGTCTCCGACGGATATAAATGCGACCTTATCCACCAGAACTTCATCTAGCAAAGCAGATCCCGTCGCCATCGGGCCACCGCGCGAGAAGGGGCCGTTCGGCGTACGTGCAGGTGAAACCATGTATTCATCTCCTGTTCATGCCAAGAGACTCCCCGATCAGCTCGCCGGCAGATAACAAACCGGGCCGAAACTACTGGCGCGAAACCGTTGCCAGCCCCTGTTTCAATACGTCTGTCCAATAACAATCGTTTTAGGCTACGCTTCGTCCTCGATGCCGTGGCAACGATCTTTCGCCCGACCGTGAGCTATCCACCGTCGGCTCGAGACAGCACGGCGATCACACGCGTCACCGCCCCTCTACACCTCTAAACGCATGTTCTGGAGTTCTCCGATGTCTGCTCCGTCCGCCCACGCCCGCCCCGGCGTATCCCCCCGATCCGCGCGGTTCGCGCGCGCTGCAACCGTCTTCCTTTCCGCCCTCGCACTAGTACTCGGGCTGGCGCCCGCGGCGTCAGCCCAGAGCGGTTCCACCCGTCTCGGGAACTTCGACTTCACCGCGACACTCGATACCGGCGGGAGTCAGCTTCAGCCCGGCGGCATCGCCAGGGTCGCCATGCTCGCCCAGAACCACCAGGCGGGGTTCCCCTACACGCCTTCGGTGCTCAACACCTACGGCGTGACCATGCCGGCCGGGTTCGTGGGTGTTGGCGGCGGCGGCAGCAGTATGGAGAACGTCGGAAACCACGACCGACCCCAGAACAACTTCTGGGGCGGGCAACCCAGCTTGATCGACCGTTCGGTGGGCCGTGGAAGCACGCGCGACGGCTGGCTGACTCTGCGGATTCCCGAGAACGCCCAGGGCGGCACCGTCTACCAGTTCGGGATCATGGCCCACCTCGGGACAGGTGGTAGCTGGAACGGCCCCACGAACAACGTCATGAGATTCACGCTCCCGGCCGTCTCCACGAGCACCGCGCTGACCGTCAACCCGATCCCGGCGCGCGTCGGCCAGGCCACGACACTGACGGCCCGCGTCTCCCCCTCGGCCGGAAGCAACACCCCGACCGGGCGGGTGGACTTCGGCGTGGGTGGACAGACACTGTCCGCCACCGTGGTCAACGGCGTCGCGACAACCACGGCGACCTTCGACACGGCCGGTTCCTTCCCCGTGTCAGCGTCGTTCCAACCGACGTCGTCGACCCAGTGGTCGACCTCGATCGGCAACGGCGCGGTCAACGTGCAGACCGAGGCGACCCAGACCAGCCTCACCCTCGACCCCGTCTCGGTGATCGAGGGCGACTCCGTTCAGGCCTCGGCCAGCGTGAGCCCCGCCGGCGCCGAGGGCGAGATCGAGTTCAGCGTCGGTGAGACCACCGTGCGCGTCCCCGTCGCCTCCGACGGCTCCGCCACCACCGAGCTCCCTGCGGAGTCCGCGGGCGAGATGATTGTCACCGCCACCTTCATCCCCGCCGACCCGCAGCGCTACACCAGCAGCTCGGACAGCAGGACCGTCGAGGTACTGGAGCAGATCTCGACCTCGACCTCGGTCGGCGTCGACCCCGAGCCGGTCCGGGCCGGCGAAGAGACCGTCCTGACCGCCACCATCACACCGTCGGACGCCAGCGGCACCGTCACCTTCACGATCGGCGACCAGACCCACCTCGCGACCGTCACCGACGGCACCGCCACCCTGGCCCACACCTTCTCTACCACCGGCGAATTCCCCGTCACCGCCGAGTTCACCCCCACCGACACCGGCCGGTACTCCGGCAGCACGGGTAGCACCACCGTCGTCGTCGACGCCGAAGCCACCCGCACCGACCTCACCCTCGACCCCGTCGAGATCACCGCCGGAGGGACGATCCGGGCCTCGGCCCGCGTCACCCCGGCCGGCGCCGCCGGCGAGATCGAGTTCACCGCCGGCGAGACCACCGTCCGCGTCGCGGTCGACTCCGACGGATCAGCCTCCGCCGATATCCCCACCGAGTCGGCCGGACGTCTCACGGTCACCGCGACCTTCATCCCCGCCGACGCGGATCGCCACACCGGCAGCAGCGACAGCCGGACGGTCGACATCGAGGCCGAGGCCACCCGGACCGACCTCACCCTCGACCCCGTCGAGATCACCGCCGGCGGCGAGGTGCGCGCCAGCGCGACCATCACCCCCGCCGACGCCGACGGGCAGGTCCGCTTCGACTACGGCGACCAGACCCTCACCGTGCCCGTCGCCTCCGACGGCACCGCCGGAGCCTCCTTCACGGCGCGGTCCGCGGGGACCGGCACCATCACCGCCACCTTCCTCCCGGCCGACCCTCTGCGCTACACGGAGAGCTCCGACAGCCGAACCGTCGACGTCATCGCCGAGTCCACCCAGCTCTCCGTCACCGTCGGCACCGACCCGGTCAGGGCCGGCGAGCAGGCCACGGTGACCGCGATCGTGGCGCCCGCCGGCGCGAGCGGCACCGTCACCTTCACAGTGGGTGGCCAGACCTTCCCGGCCCAGGTCGTCGGCGGCATCGCCACGGTGGGGTACGCGTTCGCCACCACGGGGGACCACCCCGTCGTCGCCGACTTCGCACCGACCGATCCGGGCCGCTACGCCTCCAGCAGGGGTGAGGCCACCGTCACCATCGCCGCCGAAGCCACCCGGACCGACCTGACCCTCGACCCCGTCGAGGTCGCCGCCGGTGGGCCGGTCCAGGCCTCGGCCCGCGTCACCCCGGCCGGCGCCATCGGCGAGATCGAGTTCGCCGTCGGCGAGACCTCCGTCCGCGTCCCTGTCGACGAGACCGGCTTGGCCGACACAGAACTCACTGCACCTGCCGAGGGGGAGCTGACGGTGACCGCCACGTTCCACCCGGCCAACTCCGAGCGCTACACCGGTAGTTCGGACAGCCGGTCGGCGAGTGTGATCGAGCAGAGCGCCACCTCCACGACGGTGACCGTCGACCCGACGACCGGCGCGCCGGGTGAGGACGTCACGTTGGCCGCCGAGGTACTCCCCGTCGAGGCGGCCGGAGTGGTCCGTTTCACGATCGACGGAGTCGAGTACACCTCGCCCGTCGTCGACGGCGTGGCGACCCTGGTCCACCGGCCGGCCGAGCCCGGTGTGTACGAGGTCCTGGTCGGGTTCGAACCGACGGACGCCGACGCCTTCGCGCCGAGTTCGACCACGACGACGGTCACCGTGACGGACGGGGCCGATCCCGCTGAACCGATCACCGGATCGCTCGGCACCCTCGACCTGGTGATGCTCCTGGAATCCCTCGCGGTCCTCGCCGGGAGCACCGGTGAACAGGGACAGGGGTGACGCCTGCCGAAGGCCCCACCGACCGCCCCTGAACGAACCGCCCCCTGTCCTGTCCGTCCCGACCCCGTGCCGGTACATCGCCGACGACGTCACCCCACATCACCAGGAGTTCCCTTGTCCCGCTTCCACCCGCTCACCCGTATCGCCGCCGCCACCGCGGCCGCCGCAGCCCTCACCGTCGGTGCCGCCGGAATCGCCTCCGCCGCGACCGTCAGCCCGAATGTCGACGGCAACGCCGTCTCGGCCACGTTCAAGGTCGGCCTCGGTGATCTGACGATGCCCGTCGACGGTTGCGTCGCGATCGTCGCCGAGCGCGACAGGGCCCAGAACATCGCCGACCGGATCAAGAACATCGATCTGGACAACATCGCCGGTGCGCTCTCCGGCGAGAGGACCACGGTCCTGCGCACCGAGAACGGCTCCCCCGTCGCCCTACCGGTGCTCACGCGCCCGGTGACGCTCTCCGCGCAGGACGTACCGGACGGCGTGCACTCGCTCATCACCTATTGCGCCACCGACACGGTTCCGGTCATCAGGACGATCATCGTGGGCGATGCGCAGAACACCATGGGCAGCATCGTGTCCGAGGGCCCGGCACTCATCTCCTCCGGGATCAACATGTTCTGACGCCGTACGACCCCGGTCGACCCCCTTCCGAGAGCCGCCCCGACGGCTTTCGGGAGGGGGTTCGCCGATTGGTCGGCAAGTCGGGGTCGCGCCCAAATGAGAAGAGCGTTCCGACCGCTGGCCTCTCGGCACGCCGGTACGGAACGCTCGTCTGACTTGTGACTCTGGTGGGCGAAGGGGGACTTGAACCCCCACGTCCCGAAGGACACTGGCACCTGAAGCCAGCGCGTCTGCCATTCCGCCACTCGCCCGAGTAACGCCCGAACACGTTAACACGCGCCACACCGGCCGTACCAATCCGCTGGTGGAGCCTGACTCCACGACCTCCGGGGATGCCAGACACGTGCTTCGGGCGGCCCCCGCCTCTATGATCGACCGGATGCCGCCGACACGAGCGGCGACCGCACGTCCGGACACGTACCAGAGAAGAGGAGGCGCTCGTGGGAATCGTCGGCAAGTTCGAACGCACGCTGCAGGGCGCGGTCGGCGACGCCTTCGCCCGTCTCTTCGGCGGCAAGGTCGTGGCAGCCGAGGTGGAGGCCCAGCTGCGGAAGCAGTCCGAGGCCTCCCTCAAGGTGGTCGACGGGCACCTGCTGGTCTCCAACAGCTACACCATCACGCTCGCCCGGTCGGACTACGCGTCCTTCACCGAGGACGAGGCGCTCGCCGTCAAGACCTTCTCCCGCCATCTCTCGGACCATATAGCGGAGCAGGGGTGGGAGACCTACGGCCCGGTCGCCGTCACCTTCGTCGAGCGCGACGACCTCCACACCGGGCAGATGCGTATCAACGGGGTCGTGGACCCCGACGCCGTCCCGTTCCACATCTCGGCCGCCGCGCCGGCACCGGCACCGGGTCATCCGGCACCGTCGTCGCCGATCCCCGCGCCGCCGGGCTCCAGTCAGGAGAACACGCCCATGCAGGCACCAGCCTCCAACTATCCCGTCGCCAGCCGATCCGGCTCCGGCGGCCAGAACACCGGCTGGGGTGGCCCGTCCGACGCCCCCACCCAGATCACCCAGGGTCGCGCCTCGCTCACGGTGACACTGCACCTCGAGGACGGTTCCGGTCGCACCTTCCGTCTCCAGCGCGGTTCCAACCTGCTCGGCCGCGGCCAGGACGCCGCCTTCCGGCTCCCGGACACCGGGGTGTCCCGGCAACACGCGGACATCCGTTTCGACGGTCGCGAGGCCGTCCTGACCGACCTGGGTTCCACCAACGGGACCACGGTCAACGAGGGTCCGGTACAGGACTGGCAGCTGGCGGACGGTGACGTCATCCGCGTCGGACACTCGGAGATAACCGTCCGGTTCGACTAGCCTCGACAGGCATGGACCCCCGGGAACCTCCGGGGGCGATCACACGTTGCCCGAGGTGACCTGACCGGAGAGGGGAGGACCGAACTCGTGCAGGGACTTGTTCTGCAACTCTCGCGTGGCCTCCTCCTGGTGCTGTTGTGGCTGTTCATCTACCTCGTCCTGCGTGCGCTGAAGACCGACGTCTTCGGCAACGTCGGGATGCGGTCGGGCGGCCAGGGTGAGCGCCGGGGCGGCTTCCTGGGACGCGGCACCAAGTCGATCCGCCACCTGGTCGTCACCCAGGGCGCCCTGGCGGGGACCCGCATCACGCTGTCCGAACAGCCGGTCCTGCTCGGCCGCGCCGACTCGTGCACGCTCGTGATCGACGACGACTACGCATCCAACCAACACGCCAGGCTGTCGCCCCACGGGCCGGACTGGTTCCTCGAGGACCTGGGCTCGACAAACGGCACCTATCTGGACAGATCGCGGGTGACGACCCCGGTCAAGGTGGCCGCCGGCACGCCGATCCGGATCGGCAAGACCGTGATCGAGTTGCGCGCGTGACCCCCGCGCTCAGCTACGCCGCCCGCTCCCACACGGGGATGGTGCGCGACAACAACGAGGACTCCGCCTACGCCGCGCCCCGCGTCCTCGCGTTGGCAGACGGCATGGGCGGGCACGCCGCGGGCGAGCTGGCGAGCCAGATCATGGTCGCGACACTGGCCAGGCTCGACGAGGACCAACCGGGGTCCGACCTGGCCGGTGCGCTCAGCCGGGCGTTGCACGAGGGCAACCAGGCGATCGCCGCGCACGTCGAGGCGCATCCGGAGGCCGACGGCATGGGCTGCACGCTCACCGCCCTGCTCTTCGACGGTCGCCGCATGGGCCTGATCCACGTGGGTGATTCGCGGGCGTACCTGCTCCGGGACGACGTCCTCACGCAGATCACCAAGGACGACACCTTCGTCCAGTCGCTCGTCGACCGAGGCGAGCTCACCGCCGAGGAAGCGCACGTGCACCCGCGTCGCTCTCTCATCCTCAAGGCCCTCACCGGCGAGCCCGTGGAGCCCACGACCGTCGTCCGCGAGGCGCGGGTGGGCGACCGCTACCTGCTCTGCTCGGACGGTCTGTCCGACCCGGTGAGCGCCGAGACCATCGCCGAGACCCTCGGGACCGGGTCGGCCGACGCCGCCGCCGAGCGCCTGGTCCAGCTCGCGCTGCGTTCCGGTGGCCCCGACAACGTCACGGTCGTTGTGGCGGACGTCGTGGACTCGCCCCGCGGGGGAACGGTCGTGCCCGTGGTCGTGGGCGCGGCCTCCACCGACGAGCCGGGCGAGATCGCGGTGCACGCCGACACCGCCGCGGGCCGGGCCGCCGCGTTCTCGCGCGCCCAGGTCGCCTCGCAGGGGGCCGCCGGTGGTGCGGCGGGCTCCGCCGGGGCGGGAGCCGGGGTCGAAGGCGATTCCGACGACGACGAGGTGGACCCCGCCGCACCGCGTGGCACCCGCTGGCGTTTCGCGCTGAGCGTCGTGGGAGTGCTCGCGCTGATCGCGGGGATCGTCGGCGTGTCCGCGCTCCTCGTGCGGAGCAACTACTTCGTCACCGAAGAGGACAGCCAGGTGGTGGTCAAGCGGGGCATCTCCGGCGAGGTGTTCGGCATCACCCTCGCCTCGGTCAGCCAGGTGGCGTGTCTGACGGCGGACGGCACGCTCACACTGCACGACCCTGAGGCGATCCCGGCCGGGTGTGACGTCTTCACCCTGGGCGACCTGCGCGAGCCGGCCCGCGAGTCGGTGCGCGCGGGGATGCCGTCGGGCAGTCTCTCCGACGCCAACGCCCAGGTCTTCCGCCTCGCGCAGGACAACCTGCTGCCGGCGTGCGAACCCGAGGAGCGCGGCCAGGAACGCGGCGAGGAGCCGGCGGAGGCCACCACCTCGCCGTCGTCACCCACCGAGTCCCCCGAGTCCTCCCCACAGCCCGCCCCACGCCCCATACCCGCCCCGGTGCCGGGCGTGGACTGCCGGGCGGTGAGCTGACCGGTGACCGCCCCCGCATCCGCTCCCGGAACGCAGGCGGCTCCGGCCCCGCCCCGCCGCGGCAAGGAGCTCGTCCTGTTGGTCGCCGCCTCGGTGATCGTCGGCTTCGCGCTGCTGTTGGTCCAGTTGGCCCAGGAGCAGGAACTCAGCCTCACGCTGCTGTGGCTCACCCTCGCCTACCTCGGCCTGTGCGGCGGGGCCCATCTGTTGATCCGGTGGTTGGCACCCTTCTCGGACCCCGTGCTGCTCCCGGCCGTCGCCCTGCTCAACGGCCTGGGTCTCGTGCTCATCTATCGCCTGGACCTGGCGTACGCGGCGCGCGCCGTCGCCAACGGCAACGACCCGCCCGGCATGGACGTCACCCGCCAACTGCTGTGGACCCTGATCGGGCTGGCCTTCATGGCGGCGGTCCTGTACTTCCTCCGGGACCACCGGGTACTGGCCCGATACGGCTACACCATGGGCTTCGCCGGTCTGGTGTTGCTGGCGATCCCGGCCGTGCTGCCCGCCCGGTTCTCCGAGATCAACGGAGCCAAGAACTGGATCATCCTGCCCGGCTTCACCATCCAGCCCGGTGAGTTCGCCAAGATCCTGCTCATCATCTTCTTCGCCTCGATCCTGGTCGAGAAGCGGGAGCTGTTCACCAGCGCCGGCCGGCGGATCCTCGGCGTGGACCTGCCCCGCGGCCGTGACCTCGGGCCGATCATCGTGGCCTGGTTCCTGTCCCTGGGCGTGCTGGTGTTCAACACGGACCTCGGCATGGCCCTCCTGCTCTTCGCCACCGTCCTGACCATGCTCTATGTGGCCACCGAGCGGATCAGCTGGTTGCTCATCGGCGTGGTGCTGGTGGGCATCGGAGGCGTGTTGGCCTACGCGCTCTTCGGGCACGTGCGGGTGCGCTTCCAGATCTGGCAGGACCCCTTCGCCTACTTCGACACCGGCGGCTACCAGAGTTCGCAGGCCCTGTTCGGGCTCGCCTCCGGCGGTATGGGCGGCACCGGGCTCGGCAACGGGCGGCCCGACCAGGTGCCCTTCGCGGGCACCGACTTCATCGCCTCCACCATCGGCGAGGAACTGGGACTGATCGGCCTGTCCGCCGTGCTGATGATCTACGCGATCATCGTCCTGCGCGGGATCCGGGTGGGGCTGACCATCCGGGACAGCTTCGGCAAGCTCGTCGCCGTGGGACTGGCCTTCACCATGGCCATCCAGGTGTTCGTGGTGGTCGGCGGGGTCTCCACCCTCATCCCGCTCACCGGCCTCACCCTCCCGTTCATGGCCTACGGCGGGTCGAGCCTGCTCGCCAACTACGCCCTGCTGGCCATCCTGCTCCGGTTGTCGAACGACGCACGCCGACCGCTGCCCACCCCGCGTCAGGCGCCCGCGCTCGCCGAGGCCGCCACGGGCATGATGCGGACCCCGCTCCTGTCCCGCGTCCGGAAGTCCGGGTGAGCGCCGCGTGAACGCCGCCATCCGCAGGGTCGCGATCGCCGCCATGGTCATGGTGGTGGCGCTGCTGCTGCAACTCACCTGGGTCCAGGTCTTCCGCGCCGACGAGCTGCGCGCCGACCCCCGGAACACCCGCATGCTGCTCGACGAGTACTCCCGCCAGCGCGGGCAGATCACCGCCGGCGGCCGGGTCCTGGCCATGTCGGTGCACACGGAGGGCAGGTACGAGTTCGAGCGCACCTATCCCACCGACCCGACCGCGTTCGGTCCGACGGTCGGGTACTACTCCCTGCAGTTCGCCACCTCGGGGATCGAGCAGTCCCAGGACGCCTTCCTCAACGGTTCCGACCCTCGCCTACTCTCCCAACGCATCTCCGGGTTGATCTCCGGGCGTACCCCCCAGGGCGGCTCCGTGGAGCTCACCCTCGACCCGGCGGCCCAGGAGGTCGCCTACGGCGCCCTGCAGCGGGGCGCGGGCCAGGGTGCCTTCGTGGGTTCGGTGGCGGCGGTCCGACCCTCGACCGGAGAGGTACTCGCGCTGGCCTCCAGTCCGTCCTTCGATCCGAACGCCCTGTCCAGCCAGGAGCAGACCGTCCGGGCGCAGGAGATGGGACGGATCGAGCAGAGCCCCGACCGACCGCTGCTCAACCACGCCACCCAGCAGTCCCTCCCTCCCGGTTCCACCATGAAGGTCATCACGACGGCCGCCGCGCTCGAGTCGGGCATGGGACCCGAGACCCCGGTCTCCGGTGCCGACCGGACCCTCCTGCCCGGCACCTCCACATTCCTGCAGAACTACGCCGGCCAGACCTGCGGTGGTGGCACGGTCACCCTCCGCACGGCGTTCGAGCTCTCCTGCAACGTGCCCTTCGTGGAGCTCAGCCAGGACGTCGGTACCGATGCGTTCACCGAGATGGCGGAGCGGTTCGGTCTCGACGGCGGCGAGCCGGAGGAGCTCGGGATCCCCGCGGCTCCGTCCGGACTCGGGCAGATGGACGACGCCGCGCAGCTCGCCATGAGCTCGATCGGTCAGAGCGACGTCCGGATGACCACCCTGCAGAACGCCATGGTCGCCGCAACCGTCTCCAACGGCGGGGTACGTATGCAGCCGCAGCTGATCCGTTCACTGACGGCGCCGGACCTGTCCGTGGTCCAGGGGTTCACACCCGAGGACGCCGGCCGCGCCCTCACCGACGAACAGGCCGGCACCCTCACCGAACTCATGGAGGGCGCGGAGCGCAATGCCGGGGGCGGCCTGCCCGGGGTGACCATCGCCTCCAAGACCGGCACCGCCGAGCACGGCGTCGACGCCACCGAGTCCATCCCCTACACGTGGTACATCGCGTTCGTCCCCGGCCAGGACGTGGCCGTGGCGGTGGCGATCGAGTCCGGGCCGGGGATCACCCGCGACACGGTGGGCTCCACCTATGCCGCACCCATCGGGCGCGAGGTCCTCGGTGCCCTCCTCGGGGGCGGCGGATGAGCCTCAATTCCGGAGCACTCCTGTCCGGCCGGTACCGCCTGCTGCGCCTGATCGCCACGGGCGGGATGGGCCAGGTGTGGGAGGCCGACGACGCGGTGCTCGACCGCCATGTGGCCGTCAAGGTGCTCAAGTCCGAGTTCTCCTCCGACCAGGAGTTCGTCGAGCGGTTCCGGTCCGAGGCCAAGGTCACCGCGCGGATCTCGCACCCGGGGATCGCGACGGTCTACGACTACGGGCAGATCGACGACCCGGCCTCGGGGAGTCCGTTGTCCTACCTGGTCATGGAACTGGTGGTGGGCGAGCCGCTGTCGGACGTCCTGTCCCGCGAGGGGACGCTCCCGCTGCGCCACACCCTCGACATGTTGGAGCAGACGGGTCGCGCACTCAACGCCGCGCACGCGATCGGGCTGGTGCACCGGGACGTCAAGCCGGGCAACATCCTCATCACGCCCTCCGGTCAGGTCAAACTCACCGACTTCGGCATCGCCAAGTCGATGGGCTCTGCGGCGGTCACCCAGGCCGGGATGGTCGTGGGCACCGCGCAGTACATCGCCCCCGAGCAGGCCATGGGACACGAGACCACCCCTGCCGGCGACGTCTACTCGCTCGGCGTGGTGGGGTACGAGTGCGTGTCCGGGCGCAGGCCGTTCGTGGCCGATTCGCCCGTGAGCGTGGCGATGATGCACGTGCGTGACACCCCGCCCCCGTTGCCCGACTCGGTGCCGCAGCCGGTTCGCCGGCTCCTCGCCGACGCCATGGTCAAGGAGCCGGGTCGTCGGTACCCCGACGGCGAGGCCTTCGCCGAGGCGGTGGCCGACGTGCGCGCCGGGCGCGACCCGAGACCGCCCGGGGCCTTCATCGCCGCGGCCGCCGCCGGAGGTCTGCTCGGGGGCGCCGCGGGAGCGGCCGCGGCCACGGCCGCCACCACCGTCCTGCCCGACGAGACCCCCCGTGCCGGCGGTGGGCCGGGACCGGACCCCACCCGGGCGTACACGCGTCTCCAGCCCGGTCCGGCCACGCGGGCCCAGGGCCAACCGCCGCACCGCACGGACCGAGCGCCGGCGCAGGCACCCCCGCGTCGCCATCCGGCGCCGCCGATCACGTCCCGACCGCCCCGGCGACGCAACGGGGGAGGGTGCGCAGGCTGGTTCCTCATCGTGTTCGTCCTGATCGCGGCACTCGCCGTCGCGGCCGCGATCGCACTGTCCAACGCCGGTGTGTTCGGCCCCGGCGGCCTGTTCGGCGGGACCACCCCGTCGGCCCCGACCACGACGATGCAGACCACCATCACGCAGGCGCCGGCCCCCGCTCCGGAACCGGCCCCCGAGCCCGCCCCCGAACCCACGCCACCGCCGGCGCCGTCCCCCACCGTCGTGCCGCCCGCACCCGACCTGCAGGACATGCTCGACTCGTTGACCTCCGAGTTCGACTCCTTCGTTCCGCCCGGCCAGGCAGACAACGGGGGGAACGCGGGTGGCAACGCCAACCCGAACGCAGGCGGCGTCGCGAACAACGGCAGAGGAGGTGACGGCGGATGACCACACCTCAACTGCTGGCGGGTCGGTACGAGATCGGGGAGGTCCTCGGATTCGGTGGGATGTCCGAGGTCCACCGGGGACGGGACACCGTCCTCGGGCGTGACGTGGCGGTCAAGATCATGCGGCCGGAGTTGGCCCGCGACGAGACCTTCTACCAACGCTTCCGCCGGGAGGCCCAGAACTCGGCGTCACTCAACCACCCCTCCATCGTGGCGATCTACGACACGGGCGAGGAGCGCACCGAGGACGGCGCCCTGCCGTACATCGTCATGGAGGTGGTCGAGGGCGACACGATCCGGGACATCGTCAAGATGGACGGTCCCATGGAGGTGGAACGCGCGCTCGGGGTCATGGCCGACGTCTGCGGCGCTCTCGACTTCTCGCACAAGAAGGGGATCATCCACAGGGACGTCAAACCCGCGAACATCATGATCTCGCGCGACGGGGCCGTCAAGGTCATGGACTTCGGCATCGCGCGCGCGGTCAGCGACGCGAGCTCCACCCTCACCAACACCTCCTCGGTGCTCGGCACCGCCCAGTACCTCAGCCCCGAACAGGCCCGCGGAGAGACCGTGGACGCCCGGTCGGACCTGTACTCGGCCGGCTGCGTGTTGTACGAGATGGTCGCCGGAGCCCCACCGTTCACCGGGGAATCACCCGTCGCCGTGGCGTACCAGCACGTCCGGGAGTCCCCGCAGCCCCCGTCCACGGTCAACCCTGAGGTCGGCCGGTACGTCGACGCCGTGGTGATGCAGGCGATGGCCAAGAACCCCGAGAACCGGTACGACACCGCCGGGGACATGCGCACCGACCTGCTCGCCGTCCTGACCGGTGGCCGGCCGGCCGCCCCGCTCGTGCTCTCCGACGACGAACTCGACGACGGACAACGACCCGACGCCCCCCACGGGTTCGCCGGGGCGGGTTACGGGTCCGGCCGCTCGGACCGGATCCCGCCGTCCGAGGCACCGACCGAGGCGCACGCGCTGCCCGGACTCGCCGCCGGGGCGGCCACAGGTGTCGGTTCCTCGCGGGCACCCGACCCGTCGGACCGCGGCGAGGACCGGAGACGGCCCCGCGCGGTGACGATCGCGATCGCAGCCCTGCTGGTGCTGGCCGTCGTGGCCGGGGTGTCCATCTGGGCGGCGTCCGACCGGAACGACAACGTCGTCCAGGTCCAGGAGGTGACCGTCCCCGAGGTCGCACAGCGGCCCGTCCAGGAGGTGCTCGACGAACTCACCGCTCTCGGACTCGAGCCGGTCCAGAATCTCCAGCCCGACCCGCGGGTCCCCGAGGGACTGGTCATAGCCTCCGACCCGATCGCCGGCAAGCGCCTGCCCGTGGGGTCCGAGATCAGCCTCCTGGTGTCCACGGGCCTGCCCATCCTCTCCGTGCCCAACGTCATGGGGATGTCCCCCGTGGACGCGCGCGTGGCCCTCGAGGAGGCCGGGTTCCAGGTGATCCCGGAGAACGAGGCCCGCCCCTCCACCGCCGAGGACCTGGACAAGGTCGTGGACACCGATCCCGCCCCGGGCGCGCAGGTGCCGTCCGACCGTCCCGTCAGACTGACGGTGGGCTCGGGCCCCGAGCAGGTGCAGGTGCCCGGTGTGGTGGGCCAGTCCGTAGACGCGGCCCGGGCGACCCTCGAGGGCGCCGGGTTCCGTGTGGACACACGGAGGGTCGACGGCACCGCGCCGGAGGGTGAGGTGGTGGACCAGTCCACCCCGGCCGGGCAGACCCAGCTCAAGGGCGCCACCATCACGCTGCAGGTCTCCGCGGGCAACCGGTTCCTCATGCCCAACCTCGTGGGGGACACCGTGCCCGAGGCGTTGGGCGAGCTCGAGCGGGCCGGGTGGCGGGGAGGCCGCGGACAGTTGGTCGAACTACCGCAGAACGATCCCGACCTCACCCGGGTGGGCCAGATCTTCTCGCAGCAGCCGCCGGTGGGCGAGGCCGGGGTCAACGACCAGGTCGTGGTGCGCGTGATCCGCTTCGGCCTGGTGCCCGGCCCCGGCTGACCCCGCCCGGCGCCCGGCCCCGCCGAGTGGTCCATCGTGATCACGTTTTCCCAGGAGACGCGATCGAATCGCGTGCATCTGTGACCACTCGAGGTGACGTGGTTCAGGCGAGCGCGGCGCCACGGGCCCGGTCGAGCTCCTGCTCGAGGCCCGTCACGAGGGTCTCCGACGGCTGCTCGCCGCACATGCCCAACCAGTTGGCGAGCATGCGGTGTCCGCCGTCGCTCATCACCGATTCGGGGTGGAACTGCACCCCGTGGACGGGCAGTTCGCGGTGCCGCATGGCCATGATCAACCCGGACTCGGTCCACGCGGTGGGCACCAGCTCGCCCGGGACGGTCTCCG
Organism: Dietzia sp.; assembly: GCA_046292305.1. Lineage (GTDB taxonomy): Bacteria > Actinomycetota > Actinomycetes > Mycobacteriales > Mycobacteriaceae > Dietzia. Next base: position 90,169 of record JBKBRA010000004.1, read on the forward strand.
GCAGCACCGTGAGCGAGTGGTAGCGGGTCGCCGTGAACGGGCTGGGGATCCCCGCGAGCACGCCCGAGTCGTCGTGGCTGACCCGGCTGGTCTTGCCGTGCATGAGTTCCGCGGCCCTGTCGACCGTGGCCCCGAAGGCCTCCCCGATCGCCTGGTGTCCGAGGCACACGCCCAGGACGGGGACGCCGGAGCGCCCGCAGACCCGGATGAGCGGGATCGTGGCCCCTGCGCGATCGGGCGTGCCCGGGCCCGGGCTGAGGAGAACGCCGTCGAACTCCGCGACCACGCCCGCCAGCACCTCCGGGTCATAGCCGCCGTCCGATCCGGCGAGCCTCTCGTCGTCGTTCCGCCACACCTCACACGTCGCACCCAACTGACCCAGGTACTGGACCAGGTTGTAGACGAAGCTGTCGTAGTTGTCGACGACGAGGATGCGCATAGACGCAGCGTACTGCCGTCGGCGGGATGAACGTCCGGGGCAGGCTTGGTAGGGTGGCCTGGACCAACCCCACCAGTGCGAGGACGCCATGCCCAAGTCAAAGGTCCGGTCGAAGACCGAGTACACAGACGCGGCCGTCAGCCGCACCCCCGTCAAGGTCAAGGGCACGCCCACGGCGCAGTGGTATCTCATCGTGATGCTCGGCCTCATGCTCCTGGGCCTCGTGTGGCTGGTCACCTACTACATCGCGGGTGAGCGGATCCCGTTCATGCAGTCGCTGGAGACCTGGCAGAACTTCGCCATCGGGTTCGGTCTGGCCGTGGTCGGACTGCTCATGACCATGAACTGGCGGTAGGACTCCGCCTCTGCCGGAACCTAGTTCCCCGCAATCCACAGCTTTCTCCACAGGTCACCCCCCGCAACACGCGGGGGGTGACCTGCATTTTCTCCACGAGTTGACATCGCTGCAGGTCAACGTGGTGTATCAGACCAAGTGACCACTGTTACCTGCGCTCGCGCACGCCCACACAGGCTGTGGACAACTCCCTCCACACTGGGGATAAACCCTGTACGACGACGACGAGCCCGACGCCGCAGGTCGGAGTCCTGTCCTTTCGAACGCCGATCGAACTCCACCGGTGTTATTCATCCACAGTGTGGATAGCGCCTGTGGATAAGGGAGGATGGCGGGATGAGTGAGACAGCAGCATCCGCCGACGGACACGAGGCCGCATCGTGGAGCCCGGGGACCCTGTGGCCGGCGGCGCAGATCGCCCTGGGAGTCGGCGCCGTCATGGTGGGACTCACCAACGGAGACCCGCTGGGGCTCATCCTCACCGGACTGCTGGCGCTGCTCCTCATCCCCGCAGGGGTGATGCAGTTGATGCGGCGTCCCCGGATCGAGGTGGTGGACGGACAGCTCGCGATCAAGAAGCTCGGCGGGGTGGTGTTCGTACCGCCGACCGAGGTCGTGGAGGTGCGCGGACTCGGTGTCGCGAGGTGGGGTGTGCGCCAGCACCTCATGCGACTGGAGTACGTGGACGACAGCGGGCGGGAGCAGCTCGACGTGTTCACCCGCGGCGACCTGGGGGCCGATCCGCGTGAGGTGATGGAGACGCTGGTCGGTCTGGGGTTCGGGGGGTCGCGAGGGCCGGGGTCGCGAGGGCCGGGGTCCGGCGGGCCGGATGCTGTCGGCCCGGGCGCTAGCGGCTGAGGACGAAGCCCAGCGACATGGTGTCGGCCGCATACCAGGCGGCCACGGCGACGAGCGCCACCACCAGTAGATAGCCGATCCACGACACGGTCGCCCGTCCGCCACGGCCCACGCGTGCCGGCAATCGACGGGGCAGCACAACCAGGGCGAGCGCACCGAGCGCGCCCACCACGAGGCCGCCCAGGTGAGCGGCCAGGGAGATGCCGGGGACCAGGAAACTCACGCCGATGTTCAGCACCAGCAGTATCCCGATGCCCTTGACGTCCAGGCGCATCGACACCGCGACGATCGCGTAGGCGCCCATGAGGCCGAAGATGGCGCCGGACGCCCCTGCCGTGAGCGCGTTCTGGCCGTAGAACATCACGGCCACGGACCCCCCGAACGCCGAGACCAGGTACAGCGCGAAGAAGCGGGCGTGCCCGATGCTGCGCTCTATCCCCAGACCGAGGATCCACAGCATGTACATGTTGAGCAACAGATGCATCGGCCCGAAGTGCTGGAAAGCCGAGGTCATCAGACGCCACCACTCGTCCCGCGCCGCGACCAGCGGCGGAAAGAGCGCCGTGGCCTCGAACAACGCCGAGGCGTGGTTTCCGAGCATGCTCCGCGACTGGGCCACCGTGGCGGCGTAGACAGCGAGGTTGGCGGTGATGAGCCACGCGGTCACCGGCTGGAGTCGGAAGAAGCGGGAGACGGCCCCGCCGCTGTGTGTCTGGGTTGTCATGGTGTCTGGGTGGTCATGGTGTCCGTGTGGTCATGGCATGAGGGGGTGTCACGGTTCCTGAATCGTCATGGATAGACCGGCGGCGCGGGACCGGGGTACGGGTGCCCGCGCCGCTGGTCGGGCCGTGTCACCACGACCCCGGGGATCACGTGTCAGGAGATCTCGATCGACTCGATCACGATGTCCTCGACCGGGCGGTCCATGGCGCCGGTCTTGGTGGTGGCGATGGCGTCGATGATCTTCTGCGAGTCCGCGTCGGCCACCTTCCCGAAGATGGTGTGCCGGTTGTTCAGGTGCGGCGTCGGGCCCACGGTGACGAAGAACTGCGAACCGTTGGTCCCCGGGCCGGCGTTGGCCATGGCCAGCAGGTAGGGCTCGCTGAACTGGAGCTCGGGGTGGAACTCGTCCTTGAACTGGTAACCCGGGCCGCCGCGACCGGTTCCCGTGGGGTCGCCGCCCTGGATCATGAACCCGGAGATGACGCGGTGGAAGATCGAGCCGTCGTAGAACGGACCGGTCTTCTCGCCCTTGGCGTTGGCCTGGGAGTAGTCCTTCGACCCGTCGGCCAGGCCGACGAAGTTCGCGACCGTCTCCGGGGCGTGGTTGCCGAACAGATCGACGACGATGTCGCCCTTGTTCGTGTGGATGGTTGCCTTCTGCGTTGCGATGCTCACGACCTCCATCCTGCCACGCGGTCCCGGTGGATGTCGGCGAGGTGGTGGTCGGTGTCCGAGGGCTGTGCCACCATCTACCCATGAGCACACGAAGCGATCGCGCCGCCGAGCGCAAGGCCATCAAGTCGGCGGAGAAGGACCTGAAGAAGGCCGGCACCGCCGCCCGCAAGGCATTCGACCTCAAGGACCCCCGCTTCCTGGGTGAGGCCGCCGTGGCCGCCACCCGTGGGCCCGCGGGCCTGGCTCTGTTCGGCGCGAGCCGCGGTATCCAGGTACTGCGCGACCGCCGCGCGGAGCAGGCGGAGATCCTGGGCAACCTGGCCGCGGATGCCAAGGAGCACGCCGAGGCCCTGCGCGAGCAGTCCTCCGTCCTCGCCCCGCCCCAGGAGAAGCCCAAGGCGCGGCGCCGCCTCGCTCCCCTGTGGATCTTCGGACTCGCCGGCGGCGCGGCCGTCGCGGGTGCCGCCGCGTACTTCCTGCGCGACCAGGGCTCCTCCGCGCCCACCGCGTCGACGGCTCCGGGGACCACGCCGGCCCCCGCCACCTCGTCGACGTCCGCCCCCGCCACCGGTTCGGCAACCGCCGGTCAGTCCGAGACCGGTGAGGACCTCACCATCGACTCGCCCGATCCCGAGGGTCCCGAGGACCAGTCCGCCGGCACCACTCCCGCCGCCGGCAGCGCCGCGCCGGGCGCGGCCGCCGGTTCCGCACCGCAACCGTCGGACGACGCTCCGGCCGACGATTCCCCGGCAGACAAGCCCTGACCTACAGACTGTGAGTGAGCACGACGCTCCGGTGAGGGTCGTCGCCTCTCCCCTGGCCGGGTTGGGCCCACTGGACGTCCACGCGCTGTGCACACTGCGCGTGGACGTCTTAGTCGCAGAGCGAGACGGCCCGTACGCAGAGATCGACGAGGTCGAGGGGTCGGTCGAGGGGTCGTACGAGCAGTTCGGGTTCCTCCGGTGCGGCCCGGACTACCTCGATGACCGGATCCCGCACCTACCCATGCGGCGCGACCTCCTAGGATGAGGTGTGGCTCACCCCTCCCCACTCCCGAGGACTCCACATGACGTCTGACGCTGCATCCGGCTCGCTGGTCGAGGAACATCTGGTCAAGGCACTGCTCCCCGAGAGCGAGATGCCGACCCACTGGTACAACATCCAGGCCGACCTGCCCGAGCCGATGGCGCCGCACCTGCACCCCGGCACCAAGGAACCGCTCGGCCCCGAGGACCTGGCGCCGCTGTTCCCGATGGCACTCATCGAGCAGGAGGTGACCCCCGAGCGGTATGTGGAGATCCCGGAGGAGGTGCGGGAGATCTACCGCCTCTGGCGGCCCTCACCCCTCATCCGGGCCCGTCGGCTGGAGAAGGCACTCGGCACCTCGGCGAGGATCTTCTACAAGTACGAGGGCACCAGCCCGGTCGGTTCGCACAAGCCCAACACCGCCGTCGCGCAGGCGTACTACAACGCCGCCGAGGGCATCACCAAGCTCACCACCGAGACCGGCGCCGGACAGTGGGGCGCCTCGCTGGCGTTCGCCGGTCAGGCCTTCGGGATCGAGGTGGAGGTGTGGCAGGTCAAGGCATCCTTCGAGTCCAAGCCGTACCGCCGGATGCTCATGGAGACCTTCGGCGCGTCCGTGCACCCGAGTCCGTCCGACCTGACCGAGGCGGGCCGATCCTTCCTGGCCAAGGACCCCGACACACCCGGCTCGCTGGGCATGGCCGTGTCGGAGGCCGTCGAGGTGGCGGCGGGCGATCCCGAGGCCCGCTACTCCCTCGGTTCCGTCCTCAACCACGTGTGCCTGCACCAGACGATCATCGGCGAGGAGGCCCTCAAGCAGCTCGAGATGTTCGGCGAGGCCGCACCCGACTTCGTCTTCGGTTGCGCCGGGGGCGGCTCCAACCTCGCCGGTCTGGCCTTCCCGTTCATCCGCGAGAACCTGACCGGGGCGCAGACGAAGATCGTCGCCGTCGAGCCGACCGCGTGCCCGTCCATGACCGAGGGCGAGTTCCGCTACGACCACGGCGACGTGGCCGGGCTGACGCCGCTCATGAAGATGTACACGCTGGGCCAGGACTTCGTTCCGGACCCCATCCACTCGGGCGGCCTGCGGTACCACGGCATGGCGCCCCTGGTCAGTCACGTCAAGCACCTCGGACTGCTCGACTCGATCGCCGTCGAGCAGAGCGTCGCCTTCGCCGCGGGCGTCGAGTTCGCCAAGGCCGAGGGCATCGTGCCCGCGCCCGAGTCCACCCACGCACTCGCGGGAGCGTTCGACGAGGCACGCAAGCACACCGGCGAGGCGGGCACGGGCCCGTCCATCGTGATCGGCCTGTCCGGGCACGGGTTCCTCGATCTCCCGGCCTACGAGTCGTACGTGCGCGGCGAGCTGGGCTGACCGGAACCGGCGCGATGTGTGCGGGACCCAGAGTCCTCCGGGACGCGGAGTGACCCGGGACGCAGAGCGATCTGGTCCGCCGGGTCCGGTGCCGCAGAATCCTGAACCAGCAGAGCCACCCACCATCTGAACCGACCCCCTCTCAACCCCAGGAGTCACCCATGGCCAACCCCATCGATTTCACCGACCGCGTCGCGATCATCACCGGGGCCGGGGGTGGCCTCGGCCGCGCCTACGCCCTCGCCCTCGCCGAGCGGGGCGCGAAGGTCGTCGTCAACGACCTCGGAGGCGACGTCCACGGCGAGGGCGGCACCTCTTCGCCAGCCCAGCGCGTCGTGGACGAGATCGTCGCCACCGGCGGCGAGGCCATGGTCGACGGCAACGACATCACCGACGAGGCCGCCGTCGACGCCCTGGTCTCCTCGGTCATCGACAAGTGGGGGCGCATCGACGTCCTGATCAACAACGCCGGCATCCTGCGCGACAAGTCCTTCGCCAAGATGGACACCGACGACTTCCGCAAGGTCCTCGAGGTCCACCTCATGGGCTCGGTCAACTGCACCAAGGCCGTCTGGCCCCACATGGCCGAGGCCGGATACGGCCGGATCCTCATGACCACCTCCTCCTCGGGCATCTACGGCAACTTCGGCCAGGCCAACTACGCCGCCGCCAAGTCCGGTCTGGTCGGCCTGATGAACGTGCTGGCCATCGAGGGCGCCAAGAAGAACATCAAGGTCAACTCCATCGCCCCCACCGCCGCCACCCGCATGACCGAGGATCTGCTGCCGCAGCGTGTCCTGGACATCATGGGACCGGAGACCATCGCCCCCGGTGCCCTGTTCATGGTCAGCGACGACGCCCCCACCAAGACCATCCTCGGCGCCGGCGCCGGCGTCTTCGCCGTCTCCCAGATGGTGGAGAGCCGCGGGGTCTACCTCCCCGACAACGCCCGCACCCCCGAGGTCGTGGCCGAGCGGTGGAACGAGATCGCCGACGTCACCGACGGCAACCCCCTGGAGTCCGCCTTCGAGCAGACCTCCAAGTACGCCGCGCTCGCGGCCCGCGAACTGGGTCTCCACCTGGAGAGCTGAGCTGCGGGGCGCGTGCGCGGGGATAGACTCCGCGTACGCGCCTGGCAGTCCGCCACGGTCTTCTCACACCTGGACCGGCCTTGACCACGACACCGTCGGCGGAGAAGATCCGCGCCTTCGCCCGTTCACTGCACCCGGTGGGCCTGGCCCTGGCGCTGCTGTTCTTCGTCTGGTCCATGACGCCCTCGTTGCTGCCGCGGATCTGGCTCCTGCAGGCGGTGGCGACCGGCATCAGTATCGCGACCGGGTACGGCCTGGGCTGCCTGATCGCCTGGGCGGTCCGGTCCTGCGGGATCTCCCCGGACCATTCCGCGCGCCTGCGCAGGATCGGGTGGTGGACCCTGGCCGGCGCGGCCGCGGTGACCGTCCCGACGTTCCTGGTCCTGGGTTCGTGGTGGCAGCAGATCACCCGCGACCTGGCCGGCGTCGAACGCATCGACCGCGCCAACTACCTGCTGGTCCTCGTCCTGGCGCTGGTGGTGGCCGTGGTCATCCTCGCGGCGGCCCGGGGGATCCGGCGTGGCACCGCGGCGCTGACCCGGTTCGCCGCTCCCCATGTCCCGGTCCCCGTCGCCCGGGTCGTGGCGCTGATGCTGGTGGTCCTGATCGCCGTGGTGTCGATCAACGGGATCGCCTATCGCGCGGTGATCGGACTCGCCGACAGGACGGCCTCCGCCGCGGACCACGGCACCGCCGTGGGCGTCGAGCAACCGGGGGATCCCGAGAGGTCGGGGTCCCCGGCGTCCACGCAGGCGTGGGAGAGCCTCGGCAGGGAGGGTCGGACCTTCGTCGCAGGAGGTCCCTCGGCGCAGCAGATCGCGGAGGTGACGGGGCGACCGGCAGCCATCCCGATCCGCGTCTACGCCGGACACGACGCGGCCGACACCATCGAGGAGGCCGCCGAGCTCGTGGTGGACGAGCTCCACCGCACCGGCGCCTTCGACAGATCCGTGCTGGCCGTCGCCACCACCACGGGGCGCGGCTGGGTCAACCCCAGGCTCGCCGGGGCCCTCGAGTACACCGCGGGCGGGGACTCCGCGATCGCGGCCATGCAGTACTCGTTCCTCCCCAGCCCCCTGGCGTTCGTCGCCGACCGTGAGTCCCCGCAGCGAGCGGGACGAGCCCTGTTCGAGGCGGTGGAGCGGGCCGTCGAGGAGTTGGCGGAGGGCGAACGTCCCGCGCTCGTGGCGTTCGGTGAGAGCCTCGGCTCCTTCGGCGGCCAGAGCGCTTTCGGCGGCGCGCAGGACATGGTGGCCCGGACCGACGGTGCGCTCTGGGTGGGCACGCCCAATTTCTCCCCGCAGTGGTCCTACATCACCGCCCACCGCGATTCCGGGTCACCGGAACGACTGCCGGTGGTCGACGGTGGCGAGCACGTGCGCTTCGCCGCGGGCGCGCAGGACCTCGATCTCGACGGCGCGCCGTGGGCGACGCCGCGGGTCGTCTACTGGCAGCACGCGTCGGACCCCATCACCTGGTGGTCGTTCGATCTCCTTCTGCAGCGGCCCGACTGGCTGCGCGAACCCCTGGGACCCGATCTGGACCCGGGAGTGCGCTGGACACCCTTCGTGACGTTCTGGCAGGTCACTCTGGACATGGTGTTCTCGGCGGACGTCCCCGCCGGCCACGGGCACACCTTCGGACCCGACGCCGCGCAGATGTGGGCCCGCATCCTGGAACCCGCGGGCTGGACCGACGCCGACACCGACCGGGTCCACGCCGCGATCGCCGAGGAGCGCTACTGACGGGTGGACGTGCTACTGACCGGCACCGCCCGCCCGGCCGTTACTCCTGGTCCGCGAACTGCGTCTCGTACAACTCGGTGTAGCGGCCGCCGACGGCCAGCAGCTCGGTGTGCGTTCCCGACTCCACCACGCTGCCGCCCTCCAGGACGAGGATGCGGTCGGCCGCGCGGACGGTCGACAGGCGGTGGGCGATCACCAGCGAGGTCCGGTGGGACATCGCCTCGGTGAGCGCCTCCTGGACCGCGGACTCGTTGGTGGAGTCCAGCGCGCTGGTGGCCTCGTCCAACACCACCACGGACGGTTCCGCGATGAGCAGTCTCGCGATGGTCAGGCGCTGACGCTCGCCACCGGAGAGCCGGTATCCGCGGTCGCCGATGACGGTGTCCAGCCCGTCGGGCAGTGACCGGACCAGGTCCTCCAACCGCGCCCGTCGCAGGGCGTCCCACACGAGGTCGTCGGTGACCTCGGGGCGCGCGAAGCTCAGGTTGGACCGGATCGTGTCGTGGAACAGGTGGCCGTCCTGGGTGACCATGCCCACCGTCCGGCGCAACGACGACGAGGTGACCTCACGCACGTCCAGACCGGCCACCCGGACCGCCCCGGAGTCCGCGTCGTACAACCGCGGGAGCAGCGAGGCGATGGTCGACTTTCCGGCACCGGACGATCCGACCAGCGCGATCATCTGCCCCGGTTCGGCGCGGAAGCTGACCCCGTGGAGGACCTCCTGCCCACCCCTGGTGTCGAGGACGGCGACCTCCTCCAGCGAGGCCAGGGAGACCTTGTCGGCCGAGGGGTAGGAGAACCGGACGTCGTCGAACTCGATGGTCGCGGGCCCTTCCGGGACGTCGACCGCGTCGGGGGCGTCCTTGAGCAACGGATCCAGGTCCAACACCTCGAAGACCCGCTCGAAGCTGACGATGGCGGTCACCACGTCCATCGGCGCGTTGGCCAGCGAGGTCAGCGGCCCGTAGAGGCGGGTCAGCAGCAGCGCGAGGGCGACGACGGAGCCGGCGTCCATCCCACCGGAGAGGGCGAACCAGCCGCCGACGCCGTAGACCAGCGCCAGCGCCAGGGTGGAGACCAGGGTCAGCGAGTTCATGAACACGCTCATCAGCAGCGCGGTGCGGACCCCGATGCCCCGCACGCGTCCCGCACGGGAGGCGAACTCGGCGGATTCGGCGTCGGGGCGGCCGAAGAGCTTGACCAGTGTCGCGCCACCGGCGTTGAACCGCTCGGTCATCTGGTCGTTCATCGACGCGTTGAGGTCGGAGGCCTCGCGACGGAGTCTTGCCAGTCGCCTGCCCACGTAGCGGGCGGGGAAGAGGAACACCGGCAGCAACAGCACCGACATGAGGGTCAGCTGCCAGTTGATCCCGGCCATCACGATGAGGGTCAGGATGAGCTGGACGAGGTTGGACACGACCCCGGAGAGGGTGTCCGAGAATGCCCGTTGGGCGCCCATCACGTCGTTGTTGAGCCGACTCACCAGCGCACCGGTCCGGGTACGCATGAAGAACGCGACCGGCATGGTCTGGACGTGGTCGAACACCGAACGGCGCAGGTCCAGGATCAGTCCCTCACCGATTCGGGCCGACCAGAACCTGGTGACGACGTTGTTGATCGCCTCGACCACCCCGATCACCGCGATGGCGGCGGCGAGCAGGAACACCACACGCACCTCGGCGCCGTCCACGATCGCCGTGACCACCCGGCCGGCGAGCAGCGGGGTCACCACCGCGAGGGAGGCGCCGAACACGGACAGGATCAGGAAGAGGACGATCAGCCGGGTGTGCGGACGGGCGAACTGCCCGATCCGGCGGAAGTTCTCGCGGGTGAAGACGCTGCGGTCGAGCGAGATGTTGTTGTTCTCGGCCCGCATCAAGGTGCGCATGGCGGCCTGCTGCATCGTCACGTCCGCCACTCCTCACGCGTCGGGGAGAGGATCCGACGACCTGTCGGTACAACTGCGCGGACGGCCCCCTTATTCCGCGCCGGCCTCGGAACCGGAAGGCCTCGTCGTCGTCATCAATGGACAAAATCCCGCTCCATGTCTAGACATACGCCAGGAATTTGTCTAATCTCGACATCAGGCAGTGGCATATGCCACATCCACATTGATTTTCGGAGGTCGTTGACGATGTCCAGCACCGAGTACATCCGCCCCCCGGGCGGGGCCGAGCGCCCCGACCGGGACCTCACGGCGGGTCCCGCCGGACAGGACGCCGCGCCCGCGGCGGGTGACACCACCGACGAGGTGCTCGAGCCCTACGCCTGGACCGACGCCAAGCGGTACCTGTGGCTGCTCGGTCTGATCCCGGCCGCAGGTCTGTTCCTGTCGATGCCGGTCGTCGCCGGATTCAACGCCCTCGGCTGGGGACCAGCAGCCACCGCTGCGTGGTTCCTCCTCCCCGTCCTCGTCTACGTCGCGATCCCGCTCGGCGACCTCGCCGTGGGCGCCGACGGCCAGAACCCGCCGGACGAGGTGATGGACAGGCTCGAGGCCGACCCGTTCTACCGCTGGTGCACCTACCTGTACATCCCCTTCCAGTACGCGTCCCTCATCGCCGCCTGCTACCTGTGGACCGCACAGGACCTGTCGTGGCTGGGGTATGACGGCGGACTCGGTATCGCCGCCTCGATCGGCGTCGCCTGGACCGTGGCCATCACCGGCGGCATCGGGATCAACACCGCGCACGAACTGGGCCACAAGATCGCCGGGAGCGAGAAGTGGCTGTCCAAGGTCGCCCTGGCCACCACCGGCTACGGCCACTTCTTCATCGAGCACAACCGCGGGCACCACGCCCGTGTCGCCACCCCCGAGGACCCGGCCAGCTCGCGCTTCGGCGAGTCCTTCTGGGCGTTCCTGCCGCGCAGCGTCGTGGGATCGCTGAGCTCGGCCTGGCATCTCGAGTCCGAGCGCCTCGGCCGCCTGGGCAAGGGGCCGTGGACCATCCGCAACGACAACCTCAACGCCTGGCTCATGACCGTCGTGCTGTTCGGCGGACTCATCGCGGTGTTCGGCTGGGAGGTCGCGCCGTGGCTCATCGTCCAGGCGGTCTTCGGCTTCTCCCTGCTGGAGGTCGTCAACTACCTGGAGCACTACGGTCTGAAGCGGCAGAAGACCTCCGCCGGCCGCTACCAACGCTGTCGCCCCGAGCACTCGTGGAACTCCGACCACCTGGTGACCAACATCTTCCTGTACCACCTGCAGCGCCATTCGGATCACCACGCCAACCCGATGCGCCGCTACCAGGTCCTGCGCAGTTTCGAGCAGGCCCCGCAACTGCCCTCCGGCTACGCCACGATGATGGTCCTGGCATACGTGCCGCCGCTGTGGCGCAAGGTCATGGACAAGCGCGTCCTGGCCCACTATGACGGTGACATCACCCGGGCCAACATCCAGCCGTCCAAGCGCGAGAAGATCCTCGCCCGCTACGGGGTCGACGCGAGCACGGCCGGTTCCACCGCGGTGGCCGAGAAGGTGCTCGTGGACACCGACCTCGCCCCCGACCAGACCTCGCCGACCGGCGAGTACGTGTGCCCCAACTGCGGGCACCACTACACGGAGACCGCCGGCGAGCCGCGCGAGGGCTTCCCGCCCGGGACCCCGTGGTCGGCGATCCCCACCACCTGGCGGTGCTCGGACTGCGGGGTCCGCGACAAGGTCGACTTCCTGCCCGTGAAGTAACCCTCCACCGCCCGGTGCCGGAGATCAGGAACAATGGAACTCATGCCGCGCCGCCCCTCCACCAGTGACCGACGCTCCTCCGGGGATTCCCAGGGGGAGCGTTGGTCGCCTCGCCTCACCGTCTTCGACGCGATGCACGAACTGCTGGAGTCCCGCGACTGGTCGGCCGTGACCATGTCCGACGTGGCCAAGGCGGCCGGGCTCAGTCGGCAGACGCTGTACAGCACGTTCGGCAACCGCCAGGGGCTGGCCCAGGCGTACGCCCTCCAACTGGCCGAGACCTTCGCCGGTGAGATCCGGGACTCCATCATCCGGCACCCCGGGCAGATCGAGCTGGCTCTGAGCGAGGGGATCAACGGCTTCCTGCGGTCCAGCAGCCGCGACCCGCTCATCCGCGCGCTCGTGACCGGCGACATCAAACCGGACCTGCTGCGGCTGATCACCACCGAGGCCGGTCCGATCATCGAGCGTGCCACCGAGGTCCTCATGCCGGCCCTGTCCGAGAGCTGGATGCGGATCGAGGAGTCCCAGGCCCGGTTGGCCGCCGCGATCATCGCCCGCATCGGCATCAGCTTCATCTCGCTGCCGCCCGAGGACCCGGATCAGTTGGCCTCGGGACTGACCGAGGTGATCTCCCCCTATCTGCAGAAGGTCGTGCAGGTCGACGTCGAACACTGAGATGGCCTCAGCGGGGTAGCACCACCGGGGCGGCGACACCCGTGCAGAAACTCTGCGGCGGCGACTCCAGGGCGGGGGACGTCGGCGGCAGAACAACGGGGCCGGTCAGGCTCCGTCCCCCACGGTCGACCGCTGGTCCGGGCGGCCCGGTATCGCGACGCTCGCCTCCAGGAAGAGCCCGCGGGCCTCCACGCACAGCCGGTCCCCCGCGTGGATGGTCGCGTTGGTCCAGGTCTTGCGTCCGTCCACCTCGTCCACCCAGGAGCGGAAGGTCAGCGGCCGGAGCAGCGGGGTGGGCGAACGGTAGTCGATCTCGTAGTGGGCGGTCATGCCGTAGCGGCCCCCCCAGTGGTTCGCGAAGCCCATCATGTGGTCGATGATCAGGGCGCTGATCCCGCCGTGCACGCACCCGGGTGGGCCCTGGTAGGCCAGTCCGAGCGTCACCTCCGCGGTCACCGAACCGTCGTCACAGCCATGGAACCGGACCGGTGGGGCGATCGGGTTCTCCGGCCCACCCACCGGGTTCGCCCGGCGGGACCCGGCGCCCGTCCACATCGCCTCCAACCGCCTGGCCGGGTCCGGCACGCGCGGCTCGAGGAGGTCCGCGACCTCCGCCAGCCGGTCCGCGATGTCCCCAAGCTCGACGTCCGAGTGGGCCAGCCCGGCGATCGCCTCGCGCAGCCTGCGCAGCTCCGCCACCGAACGGTCGAGGTCGGGATCCGGTGTGGGCAGGTCCGCAACCGGAATCGGATCGAAGGTGTCCCCGAGGCGCTCTCGCATGCTGCTCAGCTGGAAGTCATCCACGCCCTCGATCCTCGGGAGCGGACCTCGACCGATTTCCGGACTGTCACTGTCGTTAGCCATACTCTGAAGACTATGTCGACACCCGTCAATCCGAAGCAGTTCGATGCCGCCACCTACGGACCGTGGGCCCTCGTCGTGGGAGGGAGCGAGGGCGTGGGATCCGAGATCGCACTCCGCCTCGCCGACGCCGGCATCTCCTCCGTGTTGGTCGCCCGCCGGAGCGGCCCCCTCGAGGAGACCGCCGACGCGGTCCGCGCCCGGGGCGTCGAGTGCCGCGTGCTCTCCGTGGACCTCACCGAGCGGGGCGCGGCCGACGGCATCGCAGCTGCCTGCGACGGCCTCGAGCTGGGGCTGGTGATCCTGAACGCCGGGGCCAACACCTACGGCGCGGAGTTCGCCGAATCGGACATGGACCGTGTCCAGCAGGTGATCGACCTCAACATCACCTCGCCGCTGGAGGTCATCCGGCACTTCGCCCCCGCTCTCAAGGCCCGCGGTCGGGGAGGCATCGTGGTCATGGGATCGATGGCCGGTTACCTCGGTCACGCCGACATGAGCATCTACTCGGCGGCCAAGGCGTTCAGCCGCGTCTTCGTGGAGGGCCTCTGGCTGGAGATGCGCGGACACGGCGTGGATGTGGTCGAGGTGATCCTCGGCGTCACCCGGACCCCCGCCATGATCCGCGCGGGGCTGGACATGGACATCCCTGGCATGACCGTGAGCGAACCCGCCGACGTCGCGGCCGAGGTACTCGACTCTCTCCACCGGGGACCGGTGCACGTGGTCGGCGGAGAGCAGAACGCCAAGCAGGTGGAGTGGTCGTCCGGAGTCGACCGCGGCCGGATCGTGGCCGGCGCGGCCAAGCGGATGAAGGCCCTTCGCGGCGACGCCTGAGCGCACTCCGGGCCACGCCACCCGCCCCACTCCCCGAGATCCGCTACTCCGACGTCGCATCCGCTACCCGCACGCAGGTAGCGGATGCGGGTAGCGGGTAGCGGATTTGGGAGGGATCAGCCCTCGATGGGCCGGTCCCGCTGCGCGTCCGAGATCCCCCTGGGTTCGATGAACAACGCCTCGGCGCGCGCGCACAGCGTCTCGCCGCTGTACACGGTGGCGCTGGCCCAGATCTTGCGGCCCTCCACCCGGTCCTGCCGCGCCTCGAACCGCAGCGGGGCGTACAGCGGTGTCGGCGACGTGTAGATCACCCTCAGGTCCGCGGTCATCCCGACGCTCTCGGCGGCGGCGTTGGCCAGGCCCAGCATCTCGTCGAAGACCAGGGCCACGATCCCACCGTGCACGCAGCCGGGAGGTCCCTGGTACTCGATTCCGAGCCGCAGATCCGCACGCACCGTGGCGTCGGGCAACACCACCGGCTCGAGCGGCGGGGAGACCGGGTTGCGGCTGCCGATCGCGGGATTGGAGGCGAGATGCTCCGGAACGCCCCAGGTCGCGTAGTCCGACGGTCGCACCATGGTGCCGACGGCCTCGAGGTGGTCGGCGAGCTCACGGACGGTGGTGACGGCGTCGTGGACGTCGTCGAAACGCGATCCCGCCACGAGGCCCCGCACCCGGCGAAGTTCGCGGGCCAGATCGGTGGAGCCGGAGGAGTCGTCGTCCTGGCGCAGGAACGGGGTCCCCTCCCCGGCGGCCGAGGCGGGGTCGGTCGTTCCGAAGGGGCGGTCGTCGGTGGCGGAGGCGTCTGTGGTCACGGACACCGAATCTACTCCGCGGTCATCCGGGTACCGGGATCACCCGTCCGCCAACCGGCGCCGGTTCTCCAGGAGCAGGCCGCCGGGCTCGACGAACATGCCCTCCGCGGTCGCGCACAGTCGGTCGCCGGCATGGATGGCCCCCTGCGCCCAGATCTTGCGCCCCTCCACCCTCACCTGGCGGCCGGTCACCACGATCGGCTCGAGAACCGGAGTGGGGCTGCGGTAGTCAACGTCCAGAGCGACGGTCATCCCGGTGGCACCGGCGTGGAAGTTCGCCCGACCCAGCACCACGTCGAACAGCAGGGCGACCATCCCGCCGTGCACGCACGCGGGCGGGCCCTGGTATTCCAACCCCAGGGTCACCTCGCCGCGGAGCGTCCCGTCCTCGAGGATGTCGAACGCGATCGGCGGGGCGAGGACGTTGGAGCGGCCGACCACCGGACAGTTGGTGACGTAGTCACCCGTCGACCACGTGACCGCCTGCCTGCGCTCCGTGCTCGCCGAGGCGGCCTCCAACAGGTCGGCCACCTCGCGTAAGCGGTCGGTCAGCGGGCCCAGGTCCGTGTCGAACAACCCTCCGGTGGTCAGTGCGCGGATGCGACGCACCTGATCCACCAGGGCGTAGAGGCCGGCCTCGTCGTCGTCGACCTGGTCGACCCTGGCCCCGCCACCTCGTGACGGGTGCAGCGGACCCGTGTCCACCACCTGTCGTGCCCGCCGTGGGACGGGCGCCCGGTCCGCCGCCCCGCCGGTCGGGTGGTCGGTCATCCCCCGGTCCCCTGCGCCGCCCCGCGCCCGGCGCGGCGACCGAAGAACGACCCGTCGCCCAGGGACGTGCCGGAGATGTACCCCTCGCCGTGCAGACCGTGGGTGCAGCGGCCGGCGGCGAACAGGCCGGGGATCGCCTCACCCGCGCGGTCGAGCACCCTCGACTGCAGGTCCGTGTGCAGCCCACCGAGGGTGAAGCCCTGCGCCTTGAGGGGGAGCCCGTTGAAGGTGTCCGGACCCCCCGCCCCGGTGGGGTACGCGCCGAACGGCGGCTCGAGCGGCCGGACCCAGCGCGAGCTCTTGCCGAACTGGGGGTCCTCTCCGTTCCGGGCACCGGCGTTGTAGCGGTGGAGGGTGTCGGCGAGGGCGTCCGCCGGCAGCCCACAGTCCGCGGCGAGCTCCTCGATGGTCTCGGCGGCGTGCATGGGTTGCATCCCCCACAGCTCGCTCTCCGGGACGTCCTCGATGCCCTTCTCGTCGATGATCACCCACACCGGCGGGCGACGGTGGTGCACCGCGGCATGGCAGTACAGGCCCGGATAGACCTCCTCGTTGATGAAGCGCTGGCCGTCGCCGTCGACGAGCATCGCTCCCACCGCCAGGCGCGGGATGATGAGCATCGCCGTCTCGGTCTGGTGCATGCGGCGCACGGCGGCGCCGACGTCCATGCCCATCTCGATCCCGGAGCCGTCGTCGCGGCCGTCGGAGACCTTGTCCTTGCCCACCTGCTGCGGTGCCCACTGCTCGAGCATGCGGTCGTTGTCCACGAACCCGCCCGTCGCCAGGACCACCCCTCCGGTGGCGAGGTACTCGCGCTCCTCACCGAACTCGGTGGCGCGCACGCCCGCCACCCGGCCGTCGGAGACGATCAGCGATCGCGCCTTGACGTCGCAGTGCAGCGTCACCCCGGCTTTCCGCGCGGTGGCCACGAGGGCGTCCATCAGTAGGTTGCCGGCGAAGTTCGGGGCGGGCGGGCGATGCCCGCGGGCGGCCGGCCGCGCGATCGAGGCGTAGGGCTGGGCACGCTCACCCATCCACATCAGTCCCGAGTCGTCCCCCGGCATCCACGTGGGGGTGTCCCACAGCTTGTGGTTGAACTCGGCACCGTGAGCCACCAGCCAGTCGTGATGATCCACGGCACCCGCGCAGTAGTCGGCGATCTTGGCCTCGTCCGCGTTCGGACCCAGTGCGGCGGTGAGGAAGGCGCGCATGTCCGCCTCGGTGTCCTCCACCCCGAGCGCCCGCTGTGTGGCGGTGCCCCCGCCCAGGTAGACCTCGCCCCCCGACTGCGAGGACGACCCCCCGGGCCCGGAAGCGCCCTCCAGCACGACGACCGAGGCCCCGGCCTCGGCCGCCTCGATCGCCGCACACGCCCCCGCGATGCCCATGCCGACTACCACCACGTCTGCGGTGTGTAGCGATGGACGAGTGTCTGGCCTGGTGTCCGTCATGGCCAAAACTATAACGTGTTCATTCCATGAGACGGCGCATTAGTGTACGGCTCATGACTTCCTCTCCCGCCGCCTCCCGCCTTGACGCCCTCGAAGCCCGCCTCGCGTCGGCCGAGACCCGGATCACCGACACCCACGCCCGCCTCGACGCCGCCCAGGACGAGCTGGCCGTCCTGCGGATCGTGGCCGCCTACTCCCCCCGGGTCGACTCCGGGGACGCCGAGGGGGTGGCCGAGCTCTGGACCGCCGACGGGGTCTACGACGTGGACACCGGGGTACTCGAAGGCCACGACGGCCTGGCGGGGATGGTGCGCGGCGACGCCCACCAGGGACTCATCGCCCACGGCTGTGGTCACGTCCCCGGCCTGCCGGTGGTCCTGCTCGACGACGACAGAGCAGTGGCCACGGGCTACACCCAACTGGTGGTCCGTTCCTCCCGCCCGGGGCGCTACACGGTCATGCGCGTGACGGCGAACCGATGGGAACTCGCGCGCCTCGGACCGGTGGAGGCGCCCGACCGCGGTTGGCGGGTGGTCCTCCGGACCGCCCGGGCGGTCACCGACGACGGTGAGGGCCGACGCCTGCTCGGCAGGTCCCGCGAGGGGTAGCGTGACGCACATGATCCGCCGACACCCCGCGGTCCCCGACCCGACCCTCCGCGCGGGACGGCTCGCGCTGCTCACCACGTGCGCGGCCCAGCTGGGATTCCAGTCCATGGTCACCTCGGTCGTCTATCCGACGCTGTTCGAGGGCCCGCCGCTCGGGATCGGCGAACGCCAGGCCGAACACGCCCGCCGGATCGCCCCGGTGGCCCTGACCCTGTACGCCTCGGGGCTGGGTGCCGCCGCCTGGGCCGCCTTCGGATCGGTGCGGTCGACCGATCGAGGCGGCCTGACGGCCACCGTCGTCGCGTGCCTCACCACCGTCGCGGTCCCCGCCCTCACCGCCGGGGTCGTGCCGCTCCACATGGGGATCGCCCAGGAGAAGGTCACACGACCCCGTATCCAGGCGCTGCTGGCCTCGGATCGGATCCGCACCGGCCTGGCCGCGATCGGCGTGGCGGCCGCCGCCCACTCGCTGAGTACACCCGGTCACTGAGTACGCCAGGTCACCGAGAACGCCCGGTCACCGAGAACGCCGGGCCTGCCGGGCCACCACGACGAGGGCGCCAACCGCGATCAGCGAGACCACCACCGACATCAGGTGGTAGGCGGTACCCAGACCGATCACCTCGGCCAGGAGCGACGCCACCACTGCGGGGATCCCCAGCGACAGGTAGGCCACGACGAACAGGGCGGAGAAGACCTGTCCCCGGGCACTGTCGGGGGCGCTCTGCGCCACCAGCGACGTGCCCATGAGGAACAGCAGTCCCATGCCCACACCCGTGACCGCCGAGGCCACCACGAAACCGGGCACCGACCCGGCCTCGAGCGCCAGGGAGGCCGAGGCCAACCCCACCACGAGCGTGACGCCACCGATCGCGACACCCCTGCGCCACTGCGACGCGCCCGCGCGCAGGTTCCACGCCAACTGGGCCAGTGCGGCGGAGGCCTGCAGGCACGCGACCACCAGTCCGGTCACCAGGTAGTCCGACCGCCCGACGAGATCCTTGGCTATCGCCCCACCCAAACCGAGGAAGACCCCGCCGACCGACCAGGAGGCGATCACACACACCGCGGCCAGGGCGAAGGCGGGCCCGGCGCCGGCGGGAACCGCGACCCGCTGGACCCGTACGGCGTCCCGGAGTGTCTCCGGACCGGTCCCCGACGTCTCCGGCACCAGGAAGACCACCCCGATGAGCAGAGCGGCCAGGGCGAGGCCCATCACCACGTACGGGTGAACGAGGGGGGACGACGACGAGGTAGCCACCACGCCGGACAGCAGCACCCCGGCCGCGATACCGAAATTGGTGGTGGAACTGCTGGTGAGTGCGCCGACGCGCGCGTTCCTGGTGGGGTGCAACTCGATGATCGCCGCGGCCGCCGAGCCGGTGACCAGCCCGACGCCCAGACCCTGCACCACCCGGGCGGCGATCAGCCAGCCCACCGAGGGCGCCGCGGCCAACGAGACCATGCTCAGCACCAGCAGCACCAGACCGGTGATGACCACCGGCCGGCGGCCGATGGCGTCGGAGAGCCGTCCCAACAGCAGTAGTGGGACCAGGACCGCCAGCGCGTACACCGCGTAGACGACCGTGATCACGGTGCCGCTGGTCCCCCACGCCTCCTGGTAGTCGACGTACAGGGGCGACGGCGTCGCGCTCGACATGAGCGCCGCCATGACGACGAGCGCCATCAGGACGAACGGTGTCCACGAGCGGGTGGTGCGGTCCACGGGCGGTCCTGGGGTCGGTCCACCACGGCCCGATACCCATCGGGCGGGGAGGGGACGAGGGAGGGGAAGGAGTGGAGCCTAGGGGATTCGAACCCCTGACATCTGCCTTGCAAAGGCAGCGCTCTACCAACTGAGCTAAGGCCCCGTTCCACACAGCATAAACGCCGGACCGCGGCTAGCGATCCGGCGTCTGCCATGCGGGGGTGGGCCTAGGAGGACTTGAACCTCCGACCTCCAAATTATCAGTTTGGCGCTCTAACCACCTGAGCTACCGACCCGTTCCAGGCCGGGCGCTGCACGCGGGCAGGCCCCTGACACCATTGTTTTTCTGAAGAGATATGAGGACGGTCCGACCGTCGCTTGTGAACTGCTGATCTGCAGTTCTGCCAAC
>JBKBRA010000005.1:0-106000 GCA_046292305.1 Dietzia sp.
TGCCCTGGCAGAGGATGCCCTCCCTACGGCAGAACTCGACGATGTCGTGGACGACGAGGAAGTAACCGGGGAACCCCAGCTCGGCGATCACCCCCAGCTCACGGTCGATCTGGGCGTAGGCCTCCGGTGCCGCCCCCCGCCTCCCGTAGCGCCGTGCGGCCCCCGCATAGGTGAGTTCGGCGAGCCTGGTGTCCTCGGTGTGGCCCTCGGGGACGTCGAACGGCGGCAGCTCGGGGGCGATGAGCCGGAGGTCGAACGCGCACTCGCGGCCCAGTCTCGCCGCGCCGGTGACGGCGTCCGGCCAGCGGTCGAACAGCTCTGCCATCTCCTCCCCCGAACGCAGGTACGCCCCGCCGGCCGCGGGCAGGTGCGCGGCATGGGTCTCCAAGGCGTTGCGGGCTCCGAGCGCCGCCATGACCGAGGCCAGACGTGCGTCCTCCGGGCCCGCACAGTGCGCGGCCGTGGTGGCCACGACGGGCAGACCCGCCGCGGCGGCGAGCGTGGCCATCGCGTCACACCGCTCGGTGTCCTCGGGCACGCCGTGGCAGGTCAACTCGACGACCACCCGGTCCCTGCCGAACAGCTCGACGAGCTCGGTCAGCGCCGCGCCCGCGGCCACGGTGTCGAAGTCGGACGCCCCCGCGCCGCCCCGCTCGAGGGCCCGCCGCACCCGTCCCCGGCGGCAGCCGGTGAGCACGTACCAGTGGCCGCCGGCGACCTCGGCGAGTTCGGCGATCTCGTACCGCGGCTCGCCCTTGGCCCCGCCCCTCAGATGTGCGCGGGCGATCGCACGCGAGAGTCTGCGGTAGCCCTCCCCTCCGCGGGCCAACACGAGCAGGTGTTCACCCCCGGGCAGCGAGAGCTCGGCACCGAAGACGGTCGCCAGCCCCAGCTCGGAGGCGGCCTCGGCGAAGCGGACGACCCCGTACAACCCGTCGTGGTCGGTGATCGCCAGCGCGGTCAGTCCCAGCTCAGCTGCCGCCTCCGCCATCGCCTCGGGCGAGGAGGCGCCGTCCAGGAAACTGAAGGCGGAATGGGCGTGGAGCTCGGCGTAGGGCACGCCTCCCTGCGTCCGGGGCCGCTGCGGAGGGGTGTACTCACCCCGTCGACGGGACCAGGCGGGGGCGTCGCTGCCGTCGCCGGGGTGCGGGTTCTGGGGCCCACGCGGGTTCGGTCGCCCGGACAGCACCCGCTCGAGCTCGGTCCAGGTCCTCGGGCCGTGGTACCAGTTCACCGGGCCTCACCCGCCGGGGTCCGATGTGCGGGCTCAGAGCCGGGTGAACGACTCCACGACCCACGCCGAGGCCTCGCCGGGCGGTTTGCGGCAACTCTGGGATCGCGGAGGGAGCGGACGGGTACCCGCCTCGACGCGCCAGGCGCGCCCGTCGGTGTGACGGACCACGGCCACGCGTGGGGAATCGGGGTCGAGGGTGACGACCAGGTCGTCCACCCCCGCCTCCACGCCGGAGTTCCGCACGGCGACCTCCGCCACCTGACCGGCCGGTGGCCACGTGCTGCGGCCCCGCAGGTTCTCGGTGACGACCCGGTCTTCCAACACCGCCTCGACGATCCCGGCCGCGTGGGCCACCTCCGCGGGCCCGTAGGTGTAACCGGTGCCGGGCAGCAGGAGAACCGGGGCGAAGCGGTGCCCTCCGGTGTGGGAGCACTCCCACACCGCGGCATCGGGATCGAGCGCGGACAGGCGCCCGCCCACCAGGGCCTCCAGCCCGGCCGCGACCGGTCGTCCCCGCACGGCGCAGCACTGGTCGCGCTTGGCGTGGGTGCACACGAGTGGGACAGGTGCCGCCACCTCGCGGGTGCCGGCCACGTGCCCGTCGGGCGACAGGTCCAACCCGAGTAATTCCTCGGGCCCGTCGACACGGCCGGTGCGGATGCTCCGCCGGCCGGGACGGGTGTCACAGAGATAGAAGCGGTGCCGGTCGAGGCGCTGGCCCTCGCGGCCGGGCCGTCGGATGAAGAGCATGCGCGATCCACAGGCCGCGACGTGCTCCTTGAGACGTCGGGACAGGTCCTCGCCCAGCGCCTCACCGTCGAAGATGTCGCGCCCCCACCGCCCGGGGACCTCCAGCAGCACCCACGACTCCTCGTGGGCGGCGGTGCCGGCCGGCGGCTCGTCGGCCGACTGCAAGGAGCACCAGTCCGGTTGTGTGGCGGAATCGGTATCTGACACGACCCCATGGTGCCCCATCCCGCGGGGAGGCGTAACTGTAGCCACCTTGTGGGACAAAAGTGACCAGAGGGACCTAAGCTGGAGGTATGCGTACCCGTCACCGCCGCCTCGCCGCGGCCGCCGCCCTCACCGCCGTCGTGTCCCTGGGTCTGGCGGGATGTGGAGCCGACACCTCGACCGACACCCCCACCACGAGCCAGACGACCACGGCGGGATCCTCCCCGGCCGCGCTGGCCCGGGCCCTGGCACCGGACGAGACCGAGACCTCCGATCCCTCTGCCAGACCCGCGGACTCCGCTCCGAAGAGCGAGGACCCCGGCGATGCCGCCGAGCGCGCCCAGCTCGTCGTGACCGAGATCCGCGTGGGCGACTACCAGGGCAAGGACCGCGTGGTCTTCGAACTCGAGGGCCAGGGCGTCCCGGGATACTCCGTGGACTACGTGGACGCCCCCGCCCAGCAGGGCAGCGGCTTCCCCGTGGAGGTGCCCGGGGACTCGTTCCTCCAGGTGATGATCCGCGACCAGGTCCTGCCCACCATGACCTCCATGACGGAGGTCCCCGTGGGCACCGTCTCGAGCGACGAGGCGACCGGGGTGACCGGAGTGGCCTTCGCGGGTCAGTTCGAGGGCCAGGCGCAATCCGTCATCGGTCTCGAGGGCACGGACCGCGCCTTCTCGGCCTTCCTCCTCCAGAACCCGACCCGCCTGGTGGTCGACATCGAGCGCTGAGCACGCCCGAGCGACGGGGGCCGCGAACACGTTCATCCGTGGACGGTTCATTCGTATACCCCCTCGACGGTCCAGCTCCCCGGTTCGTCCCCGACCAGGCAGCACAGCAGCAACGCGGCCGCCCGCTCGGGGACGACCTGTATCCGGGCCCTCGACCGGCGGGGCTCACCACCGGGACCCGGCTCCCACCAGGCCTCGTCGATCGGCCACGGCCGCGACCAGCCGAGCAACGCGCATCGACGGCCCGTCATCTCGACCGACTCGGGCCGCCCGGTGAGCAGGCCGCGCGGACCGACCCCGACCGGTGCCCCCGCCGCGGTGCGCAGCAGGACACCCCCGGCGAGGGGAACCCGTGCCACGACCCCTGACCCGGGGTCACGACTCTCACGGATCTCCAGCCGGTAGCCCGACCCCGGCCACACCACCGACGGCGACGGTGCCGGCAGAGCCCCCGGCCACGGCCCCTCCGTGACGGGGTCGGCCGGGGCGTCCCCGTACGGCAGGGACCGCACGCGATCGCCCGGACCTCGGCCGCCGACCTCCACGGGGACGCGGACCGACTCCGGTCCGAGCAGCCCCTGCACCCGCACGAGTGCGCGGTGCACACGCGCCTCCGCCAACCCCGCCTCGCCCCACAACCCCTCCTGGACGCGGCCGGCGGGCACCACCTCCACCGGCTCCAGGACGAGAGCGGTGACCGCCCCTCCGACACCACCGGCGATCGCGGTACCGGTGAGCCAGCCCTCCAACTGCCAGCGAAGTCGGTCAGCGGTGCCCTCCGGGGTGAGCGGAGCGGAACACCGCCACACCCGGTTGACCTCCACGCCCCCCTCGACCCGCGCGGTGATGGACAGACGCAGGCACGCGACCCCGGCCGCGGCGAGTACGGCGTGCAGCTCCCCCGCGAGCCGTCGCCCGAGGAACGCCGCCTCGTCGACCCGTTCCAGGGGCGGATCGCACCGGTGCTCGACCGCCGACCCGGTGGGCACCGCGGACACCGACGGGGGCCGCCACGGCACGGCACGGGCGATGCGGTGCGCCACCGCGCCCGCCTCGCCGAAGCGGGTGGCCACGTCCCGCAGCGGGAGCGCGGCGAAGTCCCCGAGCGTCCTCACACCGAGCCGGTGCAACAGCCCGACCAGCTCTGCCAGCTCATCCGGATCACCCAGCGCGGGCTCCACCACGAGCGCGTCCACGGGTAGCCCGGCGAGGTAGTCGGCGTCCCCGCCCGGTTCCAGCAGCGCCGACCCGCGCGCGCCGAGCACGGCCGTGGGCAGCTCGTCCGCCAGCCCCACCTGGCACTCCGTCCCGGCCGTCGCCACCGCGTCCACGACCCGGGTGACGACCTCCTCCACACCACCGTGAAACCGCAGCGCCCCGGCCGCGGAGAACACGAACAGACCCGGCCGGAGCACCTCGATGCCCGGCACCACGGCGTCCAGTGCCTGCACCACGGGTTCGAACCACACGGCGTCCCGCGCCGGATCCGCCGACACCACGACGAGCTCCGGGCACCGGAACTGCGCCTCCCGCCGGCGCAGCCCACGCCGCACCCCGACCGCGCGCGCGACGGCGTTGCACGCGAGCACCCCGCGTGGGCCGACCACCGCGAGCGGCAGGTGCAGACCGTGTCCCCCGCCCCGGGCCGCCGCGACCGCCGGCCAGTCCGGGCACCACACCGCCATGACCCGCGCGCTCATCCCGCCGCCACCCATTCCGCCGTCCGCGGGGGCGCCGCCCGCCCGGAACACCGCACCACGGTCGACACCGAGGCCAGCCTGCCCGCACCCGCACCCAACCCGCCGTAGCGGCAGTGCCGCCCGGCCAGTGCGAGTTCCGCCCCGGGCCAATCCGAACCCACGAGCAACACCGCCCCCGCGGCCCGCACCCGCCCGGCCAGCACACGGGCCCGGGACGGGGCGACCACCGGGACGCCGGGCCCCAACAGCACCAGGTCCAGGCCGTCGAGCAGCACCGACACCACCGCGGCCGGGTCCGGACCGGGATCCGGGACCAGCGCCAGACAGTCCAGCCGGCCGCCCTGCTCCGCCACCGCGGCCACCCCGAGCTCCGGCCAGCCCACCACCGCACATCTGGCCCCGGCGGCCGTGGCCGCGGCCAGCAGCCCGACCCGGAGGGTGGCACTGCCGGACACCGCGGTGACCCGTCCGGCGGGCAGTACGCCGCCCGGCAACAGGGGTGCAACGGAACGCGGCACCACCACTCCGGGGACGCTCGCATCGGAGGACACCTCACCGGACGCCCCCGCACCGGACGCCCCCGCGCCCGCGTCCGCAGACATCGCGCCGGGCGCGGCCGCGTCCGGTTCCGCGACCGCAGCCCCCTCCGGGTGTGCGGCCACCGGCGCCCCCGAGCGCGCGGCCGCGGGTGGACCCCCACCCGGCATCGTGGCCAGTCGGCGACGCAGCTCAGCGACGCGGTCCGCCGTGCCGAGGCCGGACAGGTCAACGGCAGAAGTGCCCACTACCATCACCAGAACCTCCCGCCCCGGACGACACGCCGCCAACCGCCCCGATCGAACTATTTTTCGACTACGGGGAACAGTGAACACCACGGGTCCGACACAGCGCAAGAACACCTGTTCGAAAGGGGTTCTCCTCGTCGTCGTCCCCCGTCGTTCACCCGGAGCATCTACCCTCGGTGACCATGAAGGCCTCCATCGGGAACCGCATCGTGCTCATCGGCGCCGGGGACGTGGGCATCGCCTACGGTTACGCGCTCGTCAACCAGGGCCTGGCCGACCACCTGTCCATCATCGACATCGACCACGACAAACTGGTCGGCGAGGTCATGGACCTCAACCACGGCGTCGTGTGGGCACCCTCCCCCACCCTCGTCACAGAGGGCACCTACGACGACTGCGCGGACGCCACGATGGTGGTGATCTGCGCCGGCGCCGCCCAGAGACCCGGCGAGACGCGGCTCGACCTGGTCGGTAAGAACATGGCGCTGTTCGAGGGGATCGTCGGGGACGTCATGGCGACCGGCTTCGACGGCATCCTGCTGGTGGCCACCAACCCCGTCGACATCCTCGCCCAGGCCTCGTGGCGCTACTCCGGACTGCCCGCCGCGCAGGTCATCGGTTCCGGCACGATCCTCGACTCTGCGCGCTTCCGGTTCATGCTGGGCGAGTACTACGGCGTCGCCCCGATGAGCGTGCACGCCTCGATCATCGGCGAGCACGGCGACACCGAACTGCCGGTCTTCTCGTCCGCCAACGTCTCCGGGGTGCCACTACATCGAGGCCTCGACGGGGACCCTGCCACGCGGGAACGGCTGGCCCAGATCTTCACGGAGACCAGGGACGCCGCCTACCGGATCATCGACTCCAAGGGCTCCACCAGTTACGGCATCGGCATGGGACTGGCCCGCATCACGCGCGCCGTCCTGCGCAACGAGCAGGTGTCGCTACCGGTCTCCACGTTGCTTCGGGGCGAGTACGGACAGGACGACATCTTCATAGGCGTCCCCGCGGTGATCGGCCGGACCGGCGTCCAGCGCGTGGTGGAACTGGAACTCGACGCCACCGAGACCGAACAGTTCGCCCGCAGCGCGTCTGCGCTGCGGGCGGTGTCCGAGCAGTTCGAGATCCTGCGCTGAGCCAGGGGTTTCGGGATCAGAGGGCCCCGGGGGGATCACTGGCCGGGAAGGACTCGTCGCCCCACTCGTCCGCGATAGCGTCGTCGTGCTCGTACCGGGCCTTATCCGCGGGCTCCTCGGAATGCTCGCCGGTGCGGTCGGGATTCTGCGGACTCGTCATGATTCAACCTCCTGCGGCCGTACGGGGCGTGCGGCGATACTCAGATTACCGGACACCGCAGGCCCCGACCGTGACGGAGACACCCCGTCGCGCCCGCCACGGGGACAGGAGAGGCCACCATGCACAGCACCGACTACACCGACACCCTGATCCTGCCCGCACCCGATACCAGGGCGGAGACGGCCACGGCGCCGCCGACCGGGAAACGCTCGATCGCCGAGTTGCAGTACGAGAGGCTCTCGGGTGCGGACTACACGTGGACCAGTGACGACCTGATCTTCGACGTGCACTGCGTACGTAAGGGCATCGCGGACGCGGACCGTGCGGCCGAACGCGACCGGTTCTTCTCCAAGGGTCAGCCCTGCCTGCGCACCTCCCCGCTGGCCAAGACGTACGGCTGGGCGCTGCACTTCGATTCCGGCGGGCGGATCGCGCTGCTGCCCATGGGCTCGGACCGTCTGGCCGAGCTGCGGTCCGACCCGACGGTGACGATCAGGGCCGCCATGAAGAGTTCTCGCTAGCCCGGCTCGACATCCGGCAGGGAGCGCAGCCACTCGAGCACCGGGCCGGAGACGACCTGCGCGAACTCCTCGTATCCTGCGGGGCCGGGGTGTGCCCCGTCGCCGGCGGCGACCTCACGCATCCACGCGCCGCCGGGCCGAAGTGAATCGAAGGTCGGCACGAACGGCACCCCGGCCTCGGCACACACCGCGGCCATGGCCGTCGCCCGGGCGGTGATCCGCTCGTTGACCTCGTCCCACAGGACCGGCGGCGGCCCCACGATCAGCAGCCGCCCCTCAGGTGCCCGGTCGATAATCCCGCGCAGCGCCGAGATCGTGCCGACCTCGTCAACGCGCAGGGCGCCCTCGTGCTCCATCACGTCGTTGACCCCGAACTCCGCGATCACCGCCGTGGTCGGGAACGCGGCCCGCCTGCGGTCGACCTCCTCCCAGCGGGCCAGGATCATCTCGGAGGTGTCCCCACCGATCCCGGCGACCGTGGTGTGGAGACGAAGACCCGCCCGGGAACCGTCCTCGACCAGGTGCGCGGTCCAGCCGCGGCCGGTCTCGTCGCCGTAGCCTGCCACGAACGAGTCACCGATGATGCAGACGGGGAGGTCGCGCGGTTCGCTCACGACGCCACGGTAGCGGCCCAGCACCAGTCCGCGTGGCGGGACCGCGCAGGGTGGGGGCGCCGCGCGTCAATCCAGGTGACGGGACTGCGCCCAGCGGGTGAGCGCGTGCCGGTTGGACTGCTGGGTCTTGCGCAGCACGTTGGAGGCGTGCGTCTCCACCGTCTTGACCGAGATGAACAGCTTCTCGGCGATCTCCTTGTAGGTGTACCCGCGGGCCAACAACCGCAGCACCTCCTTCTCCCGCGGAGTGAGGGAGTCGACCTCCGGGTCGTGGACGGGCTCACCCCGCTCCTCCGGCCCGGGCGCGGCGCGGGCGAACGCGTCCAGGACGAACCCGGCCAGTCGCGGGGAGAACACCGCGTCCCCGTCGGCCACGCGGCGCACGGCGTCGGCCAGCTCCCCACCGGAGATGGTCTTGGTGACGTAACCGCGCGCCCCGCCGCGGATCACGGCGATCACGTCCTCCGCGGCGTCCGAGACGCTCAGCGCGAGGAAGGTGGACACGGGCGCGTCGGCGGTGTCGGTGCCGCCCGGGGCGGAGACACCACCGGCGACGGAACCCAGCACCGAGCGGAGCACGGCCACCCCGCCCCCGTCGGGCATGTGCACGTCGAGCAGGACCACGTCGGGCCGCACCCGCCCGATGCCGGCGACGGCCTCGGCCACCGATCCCGCCTCCCCGACCACCTCGATTCCGGCCTGGCCGGCGAGTTCGGCCCGGACGCCACTGCGGAACACCGCGTGGTCGTCGACGAGAAAGACCCGGCACATCCTGGCGCTGCTCTCCTGCTCGTCGGTCATTCGCCCTCCAGCGGCATCTCGATCCCGATCTCCGTCCCGCGACCGAGCGTACTGCGCACCGTCACGCTGCCACCCCGGCTCTCCACGCGGTGTCGGATGGACTGGGACAACCCGTGGCGGTCACCGTCGACCTCGTCGGGGTCGAAGCCGCATCCGCGGTCACGGACGAAGGCGCTGAGCACCAGGCCGTCGTTCTCGACGAACACGTCGGCGGTGTCGACGCCGGCGTGCTTGGCCACGTTGACCAGGGCCTCGCGGACGGCACCCAGGACGGCCTCCTCTGCGTCGCCCACCGGGCCGTCGCCGCCCACCACCACCTGGTCCACGCGCAGACCGTAGGCGTCCTCGACGTCGCCGACGATCACCTCGACGGCCCCGGCGAAGGTGGTGGCGCCGGAGGACATCCGCGCCCCGGCCCCGAAGAGCCACTGCCGCAGCTCGCGCTCCTGCCGGCGGGCCAACCGCGCCACCTGGCCGGGGTCGTCGGAGCGCTTCTGGATCAACGCCAGCGTCTGCAGCACGGAATCGTGCAGGTGCGAGGCGATGTCGCTGCGCTCGGCCTCGCGGATGCGGGCGGAGCGTTCCTCCTCCAGAGAGCGCCACAGCCGCAACCCCACGGGGACGCTGAGCAGCACCACGCCCACGAGGGTCGCCAGCACCGCGAGGAAGGACGACCGCAGGGCGGCGAACTCGACCTGCCCCAGGACCACGACGGCGAGTCCGACGACGACGAGGGTCGCACCGGCGGTGACCCTGGCCCAGTCGAAGACGGACCCGGGGGCCACTCGTCCCCCACCGTCGTACTGCTGCCAGACCAACCCGGCTCCCAGGGCCACGATCAGGACGGGCACGATCACGTGCAGCCCCGTCGCGGTGGTCACCATGAACGACAGCACCGACCCCACGAGCGCCACGGCCGCGAGTGCCATGCCGCGTCGCCGATCCCTCGCGTCCGTCGGGGCGGTGCCGACCTGCGCCCGTCCCGACGGGGTCAGCGCCCAGAGCACGGCGTAGAACAGCACACCCGCACCGGACAGGGTGGCGAGCAGCACCATCGCCAGGCGCACATGGGTGACCCGCACCCCAAGATGGGCGGCGAGCCCGGCGCACACGCCGGCGACCACGGACCCGTCGGAGATCCGGACCAGGGGCGGGTACCACCGGAACCCCGCCGGCTGCACGGCGGGAGGGCGCGGCGACGGAGCGACCGGCGGGCGCGGCGAGGGGGCCGATACCGGACCGGTCACGTTCTCACTCATACCCGCCATGGTCACAGATCGCGCCCCCGAGAGGTATCGGGGATCTCACCCGGATCGTCCGTCCCGGGGGCGGTCCCGCCGACCGCCCGGATGTCGTAGGCCACGCTCGCCGGAGTGATCCCGGCCTCCTTCAGACCGGCCACCAGGTCACGAGATATCGCGTCCTTGACCGCCCGCGCACCGTGACTGCCCACGACGAAACGGACGGTCACGAGGATCCAGTCCTCCTGCAGGGAGACGAAGACCTGCGGTCCGAACTCGCGGACGTCGACGGCGTAGACCCGGCTCATCCGCTGCATGCTCGTCATCGCCTCGTCGCTCAGCCGGCGCGTGTGCCGGTCGGCGCACGTGGAGAACAACTCGTCCACAACACGCAGATCCACGTCGAAGGGGAGGTTGACCGAGATCTCCTCCCAGAGGAAAGGGAAACCACGGGTGTAGTTGAAGACGGCCTCGTCGAAGATGACGCCGTTGGACACCGTCACCACCCGTCCGGTGAACTGGCGGCTCGGCACCCAGTTCCCGGTCTCCGAACCGGTCATGGACGACGGGGCCCCCATCTCCATGACGGTCGTCCGCAGGAAGCCCAGGGACATCACGTCACCTCGCACCTCGCCGACGGCGATCCGGTCACCGACGGCGAAGACCCTGCCCCGGAGGATCACGAAGTAACCCGCGAGACTCGCGATGACCTTCTGTAGCGCGAAGGCCAGCCCCGCGGTGACGAGGCCAATTCCCACCGTCAGGTCGGTGCCCGGCGTCACCCAGATGGAGAAGAGCCCCAGCACGGCCACGACCGCGGTGAGGAGCTGCAGACCTTGCTTGGTCCAGAACCTGGACGCGGACCCCGCGGGGCCGGTGACCGTCCGCATCACCGTCCGCGACACCGAGTTGAACAGCGAGAGCACCACCAACAGCAGCGCACTGAGGAGCACCTTGAGGACGGTGCGGCCGCTGACGCCGACCATCGTCACACCGAAGAGCCGCAGGGGTTCGTCGGAGCTCAGGAATCCCACGACGGTGTCGACCATGCCGCCATCATCCCCGCCCGGTGCTCTCAGGGTCGAATATCAGGGTCGGCCCCCGATGTGGAAACACGGGCCGCACACCACGATGGAGTCATGTCCAGCACGAGCACGCATGACGTCCCATCAGAGCTCCGCTCCCTGTGGCGGACCCGACCCGTCCGGACCCCGGACGACGCCAAGATCGCCGGCGTCTGTGGCGGCTTCGGCCGTCGCTACGGGGTAGACCCCGTCCTCTTCCGTATCGCCTTCGTGATCGCCGCACTCTGGGGCGGGGCCGGGGTGTTCCTGTACGCACTGTTGTGGCTTCTCCTGCGCTCCGCCGGGGACGAGGCGTCCAAAGGGGAGGCGCTGATCGGTAAGGGCCGGGCATCCGGCTCCAAGGTCACGGCGGTGGTCCTCGTCGTCGTCGTCCTCCTCAGCGCCCCCACCTTCGGCGGTTCCGGGGAGAGCCTGTTGGTGGGGGCCGGGTTCCTCATGGCCGTCGCGATGCTCGCCGGCTGGTACGGACTCCACCGCCGCACCCCCGTGCCGCCCACCGGATGGTCCGAGGCGTCGGCCGTGCGGCCGCCGTCGACGAGGGCCGGCGCCACACGTTCCGCCGGGGTGTCGCAGGAGCCCGGATCCGGGCCCGGCGCCCCGTACGGCCCGCCGGTGCCGCCCTCGTGGGACCCCCTCGGCGCCGCCCCGTTCGCGTGGGACCTGCCCGACCCCGGGACCATCCCCGCACCCGCACCCCAGCCGTCCCGTCCCCGGTCCCGACTGACCAAGGTCACCCTGGGCCTTGCCCTCATCGCGGTGGCAGTGTCCGTGGGACTGTCCACGCTGGGCGGGTTGACCTGGCTCGACTCCACGAGGATCGCCGCGATCGCGCTCGCCGTGGTGGCCGGTGGACTGCTCGTCGGCGCGGTCACCCGCCGAGGCCACGGACTGCTGGTGGTGGCCGGTCCCCTCGCCGGGTTCGTGCTGCTCGCCTCGCTGGTCCAGGTCCCCGAGGGCGGCTGGGAGGGCACCGGTGACCAGTTCGTGGAGATCACGGACCCCATCCAGCTCGGCACCCCTGCGGTCCACGAGATCGGCAGCCTGACTGTGGACATGCGCGGACTGGAGTTGGACCGGGATCGCGCCTACAGCGTCGCCAGCGACATGGGCGAGGTGCGGGTGATACTCCCCCCGGACCTCGAGGTGGATCTGAACTGTCGCGCCGACCTCGGATCGGTGGACTGTCCGGATCTCCCCGTCCGGGAACCGGGCGGACCCGTCCTGAGCCTGGACGTCGCGACCGGCGTCGGATCGGTCACGGTGACACGATGAGCGGCCGGCCCGACGACGACCACACCGACCACACCGGCCCGCAACCCACCGGGAGCAATGAGATGACCAGCCACGACCTGCACTCCGACACCACCACCCGCCCCGACCAGCCGCTCCACGACCCGCTCCCCTACGGGACCGGATTCACCGACCCGCAGGGGTTCGGGTACGGCGTCGCCCCCGGGTACGGGATGCCCACCGGGTACGGCGCCTCCCCCGGGTACGGGGTCGCCTACGAGCCCGAGCCGGCGTCCGGCACGACCGACGCGGTGGCGCGGCGCGAGCGGTCCGGATCGCCGGTGCTCGCGGTGGCCGGCCTGCTCTCGTTGGGGGTCGCCGTGTGGGCGATCCTGGGCGCGCCGGTGATCACGACGACCGTGGTGATCACCGCGTCACTGGTACTGCTGGTCCTGGTCGGGCTGGCGATGGTCATCCGACGCTGACCCCGCCGCGACACCCGACCTGTCGAACGCTCGGCCGGCCCCGTCCACCGGGGTCGGCCGATTGTTACGGTCGGGGCATGTCGCTGCCACTGGACTCCGACCTCGCCGCCGCCGGGCTCGCCGGGCCGACCGTCGCCCGGGTGTGGGGACGACGGCGACAGGCCGAGAAACGTGGCATGTGGCAGCGCCCGGCCATGGGTGTGCTCGCTGCTGCCGGGTTCACGGTGATCGCCGGTGATTCTCTCCGGCGCGATCGTGGTGGGGTGCGTCTTCGCGCTCGCGATACCGCGATATGAGACCGCGGGCCACATCCACGGCCCGCGGCTCGAAAACGTACCCGAACTGTCAGCAGACGGTGTGACTGCCGTCGCGGACGGGGACCTCGCGACGGACGTGCTGGAGCTGCTCGTCCTGCAGCATCACATGGGCGAGAGCCGCATTTCGTGGTGCGCCGACGTCCTCGGCACCGACGTCGCGGACATCCGTGGCCGCATCGCACGCGGCCGGCGCTGACTCGAACTCCCGGCCACAGAGGTGCATGACCCATCGAGGGCAAACTGGGTCCGGCTATCCGTCGGTGGCCGCGAGGTCCTCGGCTACGCCTGACGCCGGGCCCGACTCACTCCCACTCGATGGTGCCCGGCGGCTTGCTGGTCACGTCCAGCACGACCCGGTTGACGTCCGGGACCTCGTTGGTGATGCGGTTGGAGATCAGCGCGAGGGTCTCGTACGGTACCCGCGTCCAGTCCGCGGTCATGGCGTCCTCCGAGCTCACCGGGCGCAGGACGATCGGATGGCCGTACGTACGACCGTCACCCTGGACGCCCACGGAGCGGACGTCGGCCAGCAGCACGACCGGGCACTGCCACACGGAGGAGTCGAGGCCGGCGGCGGTCATCTCCTCGCGCACGATCGCATCCGCCGCGCGCAGGGTCTCCAGCCGGTCCTTGTCGACCGCTCCGACGATCCTGATGGCCAGACCCGGGCCGGGGAAGGGGTGTCGGCCGACGATCGCCTCGGGCAGGCCCAGCTCGCGGCCCACGGCGCGGACCTCGTCCTTGAACAGCAGGCGCAGCGGCTCCACGAGCGAGAACTCGATGTCGTCGGGCAGCCCGCCCACGTTGTGGTGGCTCTTGATGTTGGCCGTGCCCGCGCCGCCACCGGACTCGACGACGTCGGGGTAGAGGGTGCCCTGGACCAGGAAGTCCACTGAGGCGGCGTCATCGCCCTGGAGCTCGAGGGCCTGGGTCACGGCCCGCTCGAACGACCGGATGAACTCGCGTCCGATGATCTTGCGCTTGGACTCGGGGTCGGTGACGCCGGAGAGGTGGCCGAGGTAGGTCTCCGAGTCGTCGAGCGTGATGAGGCGGGCTCCTGTGGCGGCGACGAAGTCGTTCTCCACCTGTTCGCGCTCCCCTGCGCGCAGCAGACCGTGGTCGACGAACACACAGGTGAGCCTGTCGCCGATGGCCTTCTGGACCAGCGCGGCCGCGACGGCGGAGTCGACGCCGCCGGACAGACCGCAGATCGCCCGCCCGTCGCCGATCTGCTCGCGCACGGCCTCCACCAGCTGTTCCGCGATGCTGGACGCGGTCCACGTGGGCTCCAGGCCCGCGATCTCGGTGAGGAAACGGGTGAGCACCTGCTGCCCGTGGGGGGAGTGCAGGACCTCGGGGTGGTACTGGACGCCGGCCATGCGACGCTCGACGCACTCGAACGCCGCGACCGGGGCGCCGGGGGACGTGGCGGTCACCGTGAACCCCTCGGGCGCGGACG
Organism: Dietzia sp.; assembly: GCA_046292305.1. Lineage (GTDB taxonomy): Bacteria > Actinomycetota > Actinomycetes > Mycobacteriales > Mycobacteriaceae > Dietzia. The sequence continues at coordinate 14,454 of JBKBRA010000005.1, forward strand.
TGACCGCGTCACCGTGGCTCATCCACACCGGGTGATGCTCGGGCAGCCCGGCGTGCAGCAGCCCGTCGGACACCGTCACGTCGGTGCGCCCGTACTCGCGGCTACCGGTGTGCGCGACCTCGCCGCCCAGCGCGCCAGCCATGGACTGGAAGCCGTAGCAGATCCCGAACACCGGCAGCCCGAGCTCGAGCACGGCCGGGTCGAGTGACGGGGCGCCCTCGGCGTAGACACTGGCCGGCCCCCCGGACAGGATCAGGGCCACCGGGTCCTTGGCCCGGATCTCCTCCACCGTCGCGGTGTGCGGGATCACCTCGGAGTAGATCCGCGCCTCGCGTACACGCCGGGCGATGAGCTGCGCGTACTGGGCGCCGAAGTCCACGACCAGCACTGGCCGGGGTGGGGCGGGGGCTCCGGTCGTACCGGCGGTGATCTGGGAGTCGGTCTGTGCGTTCTCGGCCACGGGACCGAGTCTAGGCCCCGTGGCCTCTCCGCCGAACTCGGCCACGTCCGCGCCGGCCCCTGACGTTCGTCCGATCGAGTTGATCTACCTGATCGAGCTCACGCGCGAGCGGGAGCGCCCCCGCTGGAGACCCCGACGATCGGCAGACGCAGAGCGCCGGGCGCCGCCTCCGGCACGATCGGCGACATGGGCGACACCGGGCTCAGGCGTCGGTAGGCCTCGCCCTGCGCGGGCCGGGGGTCAGCCTCACCCTTGTTGGGCCACAGGGACATGGCCCGCTCCGCCTGCGCGGTGATGCTCAGCGCGGGGTTCACCCCGAGGTTCGCTGAGATCGCGGACCCGTCCACGATGTGCATCGTCGGGTAGTTCCACACCCGGTGGTAGGGATCTACTACGCCGTTCTCGGGCGAGTCGGAGATCGCACATCCACCCAGGAAGTGCGCGGTGAGCGGCATGTTCGCGATCTCGCCCCAGGTGCCGCCGGCCAGGCCGCCGATGTTCTCCGCGATCCGCCGGGTGGCCTCGTTGCCGGCCGGGATCCAGGTCGGGTTGGGCTCGCCGTGGCCCTGCTTGCTGGTGACGTACCGGATCGGGCCGCGGCGCTTGACCGAGGTCTCCAGCGAGTTGTCGAGGTTCTGCATGACCAGGGCGATCACCGACCGCTGGCTCCACCGCCGCAGGTGGAACAACTGGAGGAACATGACCGGCTCGCGCCGGATCTCGTTCACCAGGGTGCGCCATCGCGGGAGCGGCCCGTCACCGTCGGTGAGCAGGGTCTGCAGGATCGCGATGGCGTTGGAGCCCTTGCCGTAGCGGACGGGCTCGATGTGGGTGTCGGGTCGGGGATGGAACGACGACGTGATGGCCACACCCTCGGAGAAGTCCTGTTCCGGCAGGTAGTTGGGGCGCATCGCTCCGAGGATCGACTCGGAGTTGGTGCGGGTGAGCTTCCCGAGCGCGTCCGAGAGTCGGGGCAGCGAGCCGTCGTCCTTGGCGTAGTGCAGGAGGTGCTGGGTGCCCCAGGTGCCGGCGGCCACCACGACGTGCGAGGAGGTCATGGTGGTGGCGCGCTTGCCGCGTGCGGTCCAGGCGCCGGTGCGCTCGAGCGTCACCTCCCACGTGCCGTCGGCCCGCTCGTTCAGGCCGCTGACGGTCGTGCGGTCGAGCACCCGGGCCCCCGCCCGCTCGGCCAGCCCGAGGTAGTTCTTGAGCAACGTGTTCTTGGCCCCGTGCCGGCATCCGGTCATGCACTCGCCGCACTCGATGCAGGCGGTCCGATCGGGCCCGGCTCCGCCGAAGTAGGGATCCGGGACGGTCTCCCCCGGCTTGCCCTCTCCCCCGGTCTTCTCCCCGAAGAACACGCCGACCGGGGTGTAGACGAAGGTGTCCTCGGCGCCCATGTCCCTGGCGACGGACTTCATGACCTCGTCGGAGTGGGTGTGGGTGGGGTTGGTGACCACCCCCAGCATGCGGCGGCCCTGGTCGTAGAACGGGGTGAGCTCGTCCTCCCAGTCGGTGATGTGCCCCCATTGCCGGTCCCGGAAGAACGGGGACGTGGGCTTGTAGAGGGTGTTGGCGTAGTTGAGCGAGCCACCGCCGACGCCCGCCCCCGCCAGGACCATGACGTCGCGCAGCAGGTGCACGCGCTGGAGGCCGAACAGCTTCAGCTTGGGAGCCCAGACGTACCGGTTGAGCCGCCAGGAGGTCTTGGGGAAGTCCGAGTCCTCGAACCGACGACCGGCCTCGATCACCGTGACGCGGTACCCCTTCTCCGACAGGCGCAGAGCCGTCACGCTGCCGCCGAATCCGGAACCGATGACGATGACGTCGGTGTCGGGGCTCACGGAGGAGGCGGTGGTCGAGGGCGACGGCGTGGATGACGTCATGGTGGGGCTCCCTGGTGGTCGAGGTGTGGGTCACATTACCCGAGCGCCCAGAACTTACCCGACAGTAGTCCCCGATTTGTCCACCGCGTCAGGTGCGGACGGACAGGTCCACCTTCTGGAATCCCTTCACGTCCGAGTACCCGCATTTGGCCATCGCGCGACGGAGGCCGCCCATCAGGTTCCGGGTTCCGTCCGGGACACTCGTCGGCCCCTCGAGGACCTCGGCCAGGGGTGCCAGCGCCGTCTCGTCGTCGATCTCCGCGACGTGTCCACGGGGGACCTTGGGGTGGGCGGACACGGCGTCCCAGTACACGCCCCGCCCCGGGGACTCCAGCGAACCGGCCAACAGCGGACCCAGCACCACCGCGTCGGCGCCACACGCCACCGCGCGGGCGATGTCACCGGAGGTGTAGATGTCACCGTCGGCCAGTACGTGGACGTACCGGCCGCCCGTCTCGTCCAGGTAGTCACGACGTGCGGCCGCCGCGTCGGCGATCGCGGTGGCCATGTGCACCTCCATACCGAGCACGGAGCCCGTGGTGGTGACCCCCTCGACGCCGCCGTAGCCCACGATCACGCCGGCCGCGCCGGTACGCATGAGGTGCAGTGCGGTCTTGTAGTCCACGACGCCGCCGGCGATCACCGGCACGTCGAGCCCGTGGATGAAGTCCTTGAGGTTCAGGGGCTCGTCCTCGCCGCTCACGTGCTCGGCGGAGATGATGGTGCCCTGCACGACCAGCATGTCGATCCCGGCCGCCACCAGACCCGGGGTCAGGTCACGAGCGTGCTGCGGTGACACCCGGACCGCGACGGTCCCGCCCTCGTCGCGGATCCGCCGTACCGCCGCCGCGAGCAGCTCCCGATCGATCGGGGCACGGTGCAGTTCTTGGAGGCGCGCCACCGCCCGGTGGCCGGTCACGTCCTCGAGCGCGATCTCGCGCAGCTCGGCGATCGCCGCTTCCGGATCCTCGTGACGCGCCCACAGTCCCTCACCGTTGAGCACCGCCAGGCCGCCCAGCCTCGAGAACTCCACCGCCGACGCGGGTGAGACCACCGCGTCGGTCGGGTGGGTCATCACGGGGAGTTCCATCTGGTAGGCGTCGATCTGCCAGGCCGTCGACACCTCCGTGGAACTGCGGGTGCGGCGGGAGGGGACGATGTCCACCTCACCGAGTCCGTACATCCGTCGGGCCTCGCGGCCCATTCCGATCTCCACGACGTCTCGCACGCGCCTTCAGTCCTTAACGTTGTAGTTGGGGGCCTCGACGGTCATCTGGATCGCGTGGGGGTGGCTCTCCTTGAGCCCCGCCGCCGTGATCTGGACGAACTGGGCGCGGTTCATGTCCGGGATCGTGGCCGACCCCGTGTAGCCCATCCCCGCGCGGAGTCCGCCGGTCAACTGGTGCAGGACCTGCGCGACGTCGCCGCGGTACGGCACCCGTCCCTCGATCCCCTCGGGGACGAGCTTCTCCTCGGACAGCACATCATCCTGGAAGTAGCGGTCCTTGGAGAACGACTTCTCCTGCCCCGGCTTGCCGCGGCCGCGCATCGCGCCGACCGACCCCATCCCGCGGTAGACCTTGTACTGCTTGCCGTCCACGAAGATCAGCTCTCCGGGCGACTCGGTGCAGCCCGCGAGCAGCGAGCCGAACATGCACGCCGACGCCCCGGCCGCGATGGCCTTGGCCACGTCGCCCGAGTACTGCATGCCGCCGTCGGCGATCACGGGGATGCCCGCGGCGTGGGCCGCCACCGAGGCCTCGAGGATCGCGGTGATCTGCGGGGCGCCCACGCCCGCGACGACGCGGGTGGTGCAGATGGAACCGGGACCGATGCCCACCTTGATCGCGTCCGCGCCAGCATCGATCATGGCCTGCGCCGCGCCGCGGGTGGCGAGGTTGCCGCCGATCACCTGGACCCTGTCGCCGAGTTCGCGCTTGACGCGGGCGACCATCTCGAGCGCGTTGCGGTTGTGGGCGTGCGCGGTGTCGACGACGAGGACGTCCACCCCGGCCTCGGTGAGGGTGCCGGCGCGCTGCCAGGCGTCCTCACCGGTACCGATCGCCGCCGCCACACGAAGTCTGCCGTCCGAGTCCTTGGTGGCGTCCGGGTGCTTCTCGGTCTTGACGAAGTCCTTGACAGTGATGAGGCCCGTGAGGCGACCGTCGCCGTCCACGATCGGCAGCTTCTCGATCTTGTGGCGACGCAGGAGCCCGAGGGCGGCCTCCGCCGTGACACCCTCCCGCGCGACCACCAGCGGCGCGCGGGTCATGACCTCGTCGACACGCCGCGACTTGTCCACCTCGAACCGCATGTCCCGGTTGGTGATGATGCCCACGAGTTCGCCTCGCTCGTCGGTCACCGGCAGGCCGGAGATCCGGTAGCGGGCGCACATCTCGTCGACCTCGGCGAGCGTGTTGGCGGGGGAACAGGTGACCGGATCGGTGACCATGCCCGCCTCCGAGCGCTTGACCGTGTCCACCTGTGCCGCCTGGTCGGCCACGGAGAGGTTGCGGTGCAACACCCCGATCCCGCCCTGGCGGGCCATCGAGATGGCCATGCGTGCCTCGGTGACGGTGTCCATCGCGGACGACACCAACGGCACCCGCAACGTGATGTCACGGGTGAGTCGGGTACTCGTGTCGACCTCACTGGGGACCACCTCGGAGGCGGCTGGAAGGAGCAGCACGTCGTCGAAGGTCAGGCCCACCATGGCGACCTTGGTCGGATCGTCGCCGCCGGTGCGCACGGGGCCTCGCGACTCGCTCATCTGCCGTCCTCCTGGGGGTCGTCTCGGTCTGGAGTCCGAGGATAGTGCGTCCGAGGGCCCGGGCTCGAACCGTCGGCCCCGCCAGGAGGTGCCCACGGGTACGGTGGGGGCGTGAACGATCCCCTACGGCACGGCATGCCGCCCGACCCGTTCGCCGGCGATCCGGACGATCCGACCGCGGAACTGGCCGGACTCGACCCCGTCGACGACGGCTTCCCTTCGGGACCGCTCGACGCGGAGGAACGGCGCGCGATCGAGGAGGACCTGGCCGATCTCGCCGAGTTCCGCGAGCTCCTGGCACCCACCGGGGTCAAGGGCGTGGCCGTGCAGTGCGAGGACTGTGCAGAGGAGCACTACCACGAGTGGGACATGCTCCGCGCCAACCTCATGCAGCTCCTGGAGGACGGCTCGCTCCTCCCCCACGAGCCCGCGTTCGACCCCATCCCGGACGACTACGTCACGTGGGACTACTGCCGCGGATACGCCGACGCGGTGCGCGCGTCGCGCCCGCGCCGTCTCTACTGGCGTCGCTGAACCACCGAACCGCCGCCACGCTGCCTGACGAGGTCAGCCGGTGGGCGGCACGGACTGCGTCGTCGCCGGCGCACTGGTGGCCGCCGGCGCCGACGTCGGAACCTGGGTCACTGTGGTCCGCGTCGGTGCGGGCGTCGGCGGAACCGCGTCCACGTCGCCCGGTTGCGGCCGGCCCGTGGTGGGCGCCAGGAAGTCCTGGATGCGCTGGGTATCGATGGGGATCTGCAATGTCGTGGAGATCCGCAGACCGTCCAGCGGCAGCGGGATGACCGGCATACCGGGGGGCGGTGGCGGGATGAGGTTCGACGGCAGTGGGACAGGAACCCCGGGTACGAGTGTCGCGGTTCCCTGGCCCGGGACGGGGGCGGGCGCCGGGGCGGGAGCGGGCGCGGGGGACGGGACCGAACTGGGCGTGACCCTGCTCAGGTCACGCCTGATCGCGTCGCGACGCTTCATCAACTCGACCCGTTCCGAGGCGTCCGAGACCTCGTCCAGCCGGCCGGACACCTCGTCGAGGAGACGCTCGGCCCTCTCGCGGTCACCCTCGCGGGCTGCCAGATCCGCCGCGGCGAGGTGCTCGCTCAGATCGCTGACGAGTTCCACCTCACCCGCGCGGTCGGAGAAGATCGTCTTGGAGACCCCCCACAGCGGGTCGCCGGGCATCGCACTGTGTGCGGCGACCGACAGGCCGCCGACGATGACGGCCGCCACGGCCGCGGCCCCGGTCACCGCCTGCCACAACGCGGGGCGCTGCCCGTGGTGGTGTTCGTGGGACTTGGCCCAGCCACGTCGAGGCCACAGGCGGGAGACGTTCGGCGCGAGCGCGACCTCGATCTCCTCGTCAGCCGGCAACTCGGGCAGGGGTGCGGAGTCGACCTCACCGCGCCAGTCGGCCAGAAGTGCGGCCAGGGCATCGTCGTCGGCGGGTCGGTCGCCCGCCCCGAGGGCGCTGAGGAGCTCGTCGTCACGCGCCAGCGCTTCCGGGTCCGGACCGGGATCGTCGAGCGAGGCGGCGTCGTCCCGGGTGCCGGGGTCGACATAGTCGTCATAGTCGTCGTTCATCGCCATCGCTCCTCTCCATCCTGCTCGATCCTCGCCCGGAGCTGCTTCATGGCCCGGTGTTGGGCCACCCGCACGGCTCCGGCCGTACTGTCAACGATCTCCGCGGTCTCCTCCGCGGAGAGTCCCACCACCACTCGCAGTCGGATGATCTCCCTCTGCTTCTCGGGCAGGGTTCCCAGCAGTCGGCTCATCGCCCTGGTCACCTCGCCGTCGAGGACGTGATCCTCCGGCCCCGTCTCCGTGGAGAGCACCTCCGGGAGGTACTCCACGGGATCCGACTTGTTCCGTGCGGCACCCCGGTGGGCGTCCGCGACCTTGTGGGCCGCGATCCCGTACACGAATGCCATGAAAGGACGTCCTTGATCCCGATACCCCGGCAGCGCGGAGAGCACCGCGATCAGCACCTCCTGCGCGACATCGTCAGCAGACAGGTTGACCCTCTCCGCACCCCCGACGCGGGAGCGGCAATACCGCACCACACCGGGACGGACGAGCTCCAGCACCCGCGTCGCCGCGGTGCGGTCTCCCTTGACCGCGGCGGAGACGGCGAGCTCCAACTCGTCTGCTATACCTGTCATCGAATTAGGGGGGCCTCTCGTTACACGGGTGTGCTACGGGGCACGGCCTTTCTGTCTGGGTTTCGACGCCGCCGTCGCGGTCTCACGTCCGGACCGTCAGTGGCCGGCGGGGCGTGGCCACAGGATACTCACGCGTCCCTTCTTAGGAGGCCGTCTGGTGAGGGCCCAGCGTAACCGCTGGGTACCACAGGGGACCACACGACGGGCCCGGAGACGGGAGAGGGGCCCCGCCCCCCGCGGGGGGGGGGCCGGGGCCCTGTCTGCCCGATGTCAGTGCGAGTGGCCGGCGTGCGAGTGCGCGCCGGGACCCTCCTGCTCGGGCTTCTCCACGATCGCGGTCTCGGTGGTCAGGACCATCCGCGCGACGGAGCAGGCGTTGACGACGGCCGAGTGGGTGACCTTCACCGGGTCGATGATGCCCGCCGAGATCAGGTCACCGTACTCGCCGGTGGCGGCGTTGAAGCCGTCCCGCGGACCGAGGTCGGCGACCTTGCTGACCACGACGGAACCGTCTTCGCCGGCGTTGGCGGCGATCCAGAACAGCGGCGCCGACAGCGCCTTGCGGACCACGTTCACACCGACCGCCTCGTCGGCGTCGAGGGTGTCCTCAGCGAGCCGCGCGAGCGACGCCGCGGCCTGGACGAGCACCGAACCGCCACCGGCGATCACACCCTCCTCGACGGCGGCTTTGGCCGAGTTGACGGCGTCCTCGACGCGGAGCTTGCGCTCGGTGAGTTCCGTCTCGGTGGCCGCGCCGACGCGGATGACCGCGACGCCGCCGGCGAGCTTGGCGATGCGCTCCTCGAGCTTCTCGCGGTCCCAGTCCGAGTCCGTGGCCTCGGCCTCGCGGCGCAGCTGCGCCACCCGGGCGTCGACCTCGGCCTGGTCGCCGTCACCGTCGACGATGATCGTCTCGTCCTTGGAGACGGTCACACGCCGGGCGTGCCCGAGCACCTCGAGGCCGCAGTCGGAGAGCTTCATGCCCAGGTCAGGGCTGACGACCTGGCCCTTGGTGACGATCGCGAGATCGTCCTGGAAAGCCTTGCGGCGGTCGCCGAAGAACGGGGCCTTGATCGCCACGACCTTGATGGTCTTGCGGATCGAGTTGACGACCAGCGTCGACAACGCCTCTCCGTCGACGTCCTCGGCCACGACGAGAAGCGGCTTGCCGGTCTCGGCGACCTTCTCCAGCAGCGGGAGCAGGTCCGGCAGGGAGCTGATCTTCTCGCGGTGCAGGAGGATCAGGACGTCCTCGTAGATGGCCTTCTGCTCGTCGGGGTCGGTGACGAAGTAGGGGCTGAGGTAGCCCTTGTCGAAGGCGATGCCCTCGGTCACCGACACCTCGGTGTGCAGGCCCTGGGACTCCTCGACCGACACGACTCCGTTGACGCCGACGGCGTCCATGGCCTCGGCGACCATGCGGCCCACCTCGGGGTCCCGTGAGGACACGGTGGCGACCTGCGCCACGGCCTCGGACCCCGACACCGGGGTGGCGGCGGACTTGAGGAACTCCACGACGGCGGCCGAGGCCTTCTCGATGCCCTTGCCCATCGCCATCGGGTTGGAGCCGGCGGCCACGTTGCGCAGCCCCTCACGGATGAGTGCCTGCGCGAGCACGGTCGCGGTGGTCGTGCCGTCACCGGCGACGTCGTTGGTCTTGGTGGCGACGCTCTTGACCAGCTGCGCGCCGAGGTTCGCGAACGGCTCGGAGAGCTCGATCTCGCGGGCGATGGAGACACCGTCGTTCGTGACGGTGGGACCACCGAAGGCCTTGGCCAACACGACGTGCCGACCCTTGGGGCCGAGCGTGACCTTGACGGCGTCGGCGAGCTGGTTGAGACCGCTCTCCAAGCCGCGACGGGCCTCTTCATCGAACGCGATCATCTTTGCCATTGGGTGAATCATCCTCCGGGTGTGGGGTGACACGTATGTGGTCGGCGTCGGCGCCCGCGACGGACGGTGCGGACCGTGTCAGATCCGCGCCTCACCTTGCGACCTCAGTTCAGGTTATTACTGGCACTCAGGGTAGCCGAGTGCCAACCGCTTTTCTAGCACTCGCCCCCCACGAGTGCAAAGGGTGCGCCCCGGTGTTCGCGACGGGCGAACGACCAGCACGGCCGTGCCCGGTCCCCTACCATCGAGACGCCATCACGCCCGTCCCCGTTGGAAGGCCATCCATGCCCACCGAGTCCTCGCCCGTCGGCGCCATTGAGAGTTCGATCGAGATCGACGCCCCGCCGGCCCGGGTCTGGGAGGTCGTCTCCGAGGTCCGCAACGCCCCTCAGTGGAGCAGTCAGGCACACAAGGTCATCGCTCTCGGCGGCCGGACGACCGCCGGCACGTGGGCACTCAACATCAACAAGCGCGGCCCGCTCTTCTGGCCCACCACCAGCCGCGTCGTCGAGTTCGAGCCCGGTCGCCGGTTCGCCAACCGCATCACCGAGAACACCACCATCTGGGTGTTCGAGCTCGAACCCACCCCGGGCGGTGGCACCCGCCTCACCGAACGCCGTGAGGTCCCCAGCGGGCTGACGTTCATCTCCACGTTCCTCACCGACAAGCTCTTCGGCGGCCAGCCCTCGTTCACCGCGGAGATGGACAGGGGAGTGTCGACCTCCCTGAAGCGAATCAAGGCCCTCGCCGAGCAGGGCTGACGGCATGTCCGGGGTGGGCGTGGTCGCGACGGCCCGGGTCGGGCTCACGACGATCCTCGCGGGCTCCCTCGCGGCGGCGCTCACCGGCTGCGCGCTCTGGGCCGACGGCGCGGACGACCCGGCCACCCCCGACCGCGAGGAGCCCGGACCCACCCTGGCCGCGGGTCCGCCACCCGGCGACTGGCAGGACGTCCGCAGCCCGACCGGTCTGGTCTACTCCGTCCCGCCGGACTGGGAGCTGGGAGATCCGTTCGGTTCGCCCGAGCCCGGCGGGCCCGGCGACACCGACGTCCCGCCGGACGCGGGTTCGGACTGGGGTTCGGGCTTCATCACCACGGCCAACGCGATCGCCGACCGCGGCTACTGCCCCGCCTCCGGCCTGTCGTTCCGCACTCTGGCCGGCATCAGCACGGTGCTCCCGGGCGACGCGCGCGAACAGGCCGAGTCCGCCTCCAGGGCCATGGCGGACTCGATCGACCGCCGCTTCACGAGGAACGGGGCGGACGTGCCCGTGCCCGATGCGACGAGCATCGGCGTCTCGGGCGTTCCGGCATGGCATGTCTCGCTCCGCGGCGCGGTGCGGCCACCCCGCGACTCCTGTACCCCACCGACCATCCGGTTCGACACGGTCGCGGTGTCCACGCGAGCGGCGGACGGGTCCCCGGCCTCGATCGTGTTCGTGCTGATGTCGGACGAGGACGAGCCGGGGGTCCAGCTCGAGGAGACGATCGACGCCGTGGTGGCGTCGCTGCGCTACGACAACTCGGTCTGACCGCGCCGCAACTCTGACCGCGCCGCCACACGGCCCGAGGACGCGGGAGGTCAGGCGGCGGTGATCCCGCTGGCCACCAGGGCACCACTCCCGGATTCCTCATCGTCCACCGCATCACCGGCACGATCGCCGGAGGCGCCACCACCGAGAGCCCCGACCCAGTCCAGGTCGCCTCGAGCCCAGGCCCAGCCGGCCGCCGCGGCCTCCGAACTCCCGATCGCCAGGGTCTGCTCGACCAGCGGGGCGCCGGGACCGTCGGCGACCTGGATCCGCAGCGACGACCCCGCCAGTTCGTATCGGAACCAGCGGTCCTCGTCGACCTCGAGCTCGAGCCGGTCCCCGTCCACCTCGAGTGCACTCACCAGCTGATGCAGCAGCTCGTGCGTCACCCAGGGCAGCGTCCCGTGCGGGCGACCTCGGACCGCGTGGTCCGTGATGCACGCGCCGGCGGTGGTCGGTCGGCGGTGGACGTCGATGTCGATCCGGACGCGCGGGTCGGCCACCAGGTCGAGTTCCGGCGCGGTCACCAGTAGTTGGTGGGGCGCCGCGTACCGCATGACGGCGTTGACCACGAGGGGGCGGGTGATCACCCCGGGGTGGATCACCACCCCGACGCCCTCGATCTCCGGGCGCCGGGTGAGCGCCCCGGTCTCGCCCACGGCGTCGGCCTCCGGGAAACGCGCACTGACCTGGTCGCGGAGTTCCTCGAGATCGGCCCGGACATGGTCGGGGAGATCGTCGAGGTGGGCCGCATCGCGGAACACCGGATCAGCCGGGGTGACGACAATCACATAGCTCATGCCGACTACTTTACTTCATCCTCGGTTCATCTGCCGTTCATGTTGGCGGTGGGTGTCGCACCTCCGGACCAGCGTCGGACCACGGAAGCACAATCACCACTGAACCGGCGTCAGACCGCGGAACTAGGCTGACCCCATGTCCGCCACATCCCCGTCCTCGGCCCCGTCCCCAGCCCCGTTCTCGGCCACACATCCGGCTCTGTCCACGCTCGCCGACGCGGTGGCCGCGCAGCTCGACCGCGCGCGCACCGACCTCGCGGATCTGGTGGCACTGCCCTCCGTCCACGGCACCGAGCCGGAGGCGTGCGCGCGAGCCTGTGAGCTGGTGCGCACCCTGCTGAGCGAACTGCCCGTCCCCGGTCTCGGTCCGGACGCGGTCGAGGTGGTCGAGACCTCCGACGGTTCACTGGCGGTGTTCGCCCACCGGCCCGCCGCGCCCGGCCGCCCCACCGTGCTGCTGTACAGCCACTACGACGTGCAGCCCTCCGGCGACCCCGACGAGTGGACCACGTCGCCGTGGGAGCTGACCGAGCGTGACGGCCGCTGGTACGGCCGCGGGGCCGCCGACTGCAAGGGCAACCTGGTCGCCCACCTCACCGCGCTGCGCGCCGTGGCCGCCCTGGGCGGGACCGGGTCGGGCGCGGCGGGACAGAGTGGGGGTGACCACGACGAGGTGACCCCCGGCGAGGCGGACCCGCTGGACGGTCTGGGGATCAGGATCGTCGTGGAGGGCTCCGAGGAGACCGGCGGAGGGGGCCTGGACGATCTCGTGTCGTCACGGCCCGACCTGGTGGACGCCGACGCGATCCTCATCGCGGACTCGGGGAACGTCTCGGTGGGCGTCCCCACGCTCACAACGAGTCTCCGGGGGATCGCGAACCTCGTCGTCATCGTCGACACCCTCGAGGCCGGGGTCCACTCGGGCCAGTTCGGCGGCGCGGCGCCCGACGCCCTGGGCGCGCTCGTCTCGATCCTGGCCTCGCTCCGGGACCCCGGGACCGGTGCCACGACCGTCGACGGCCTGGATTTCGCCGGCGAATGGGCCGGGCGGCCGTATCCCGAGGAGACCTTCCGTGCCGACGCCGGCATCCTCGACGGGGTGCAGGCGTCGACGGCGGCCCCGGTCGCAGACCTGGTGTGGTCGCGACCGGCGGTCACCGTGCTGGGTATCGACTGCCCGCCGGTCGAGGGCGCGATCGCCGCCGTCCAGCCCCGGGCCCGCGCCCTGGTCAACCTCCGGGTCCCGCCCGGGATGGACCCGCACGAGGCGCAGGAACTCCTCGCGGCCCACATCGAGCGGCGCCGACCCTGGAACGCGCACGTGACGGTGGAGAAGGAGACGGTGGGGTACCCGTTCAGTTCGGTCCCGGACGGCGGCACGGACCCGGTGCACGAGTTGCTGTCGGAGTGCCTGGCCCAGGCGTACGGCGCTACCGAGGTGGCGCAGGTCGGCTCCGGCGGGTCCATCCCGCTGTGTACGGCGCTGCGCGAGGCCCATCCGCGGGCCAGCATCGCGCTGTTCGGCGTGGAGGATCCGGCCGCCGCGATCCACTCCCCCGACGAGAGCGTGGACCCGCGGGAGATCGAGCGCATCGCGCTGGCCGAGGCCGCGTTCCTGCAGCGCTTCCGCTGACCCCGGGCGGCGGAACGTGGTGCGCGACGCGGCGGGAGCGGGATCGGCGATACGCTCGCACGCGTGAGCCAACGCCCGGACCTGGATCTGACCCTCCGCCTCTCGGCATCCGCCGCCGACTCCCGCCGAGGGATAGTCCGCGCGCACCCGGAGGTGATCCTGGCGTTGGGGATGCGTGAATGGGACGCGATCGAGATCGTGGGCGCCCGCACCACCGCGGCCGTGGTCGCCAAGGCCGGATCCGGCGCCCCCAGCGGGGTCCTGGTGGTGGACGAGGTCATCGCCGCCAACTGCGGCCTGGGCGAGGACGCGCGGGTGACCGTCCGGGCGGCCCGGGTCACGGGCGCTCAGTCCGTCGAGGTCCAGGGCCTTCCCCCCGCCGGTCGGGGCGTGGCCGAGCGGGTGCTGCGATCCGCGCTGCTGGGCAAGGTCGTGCGCGTGGGTGACTCGGTGACGCTGCTGCCCCGCGATCTGGGGCCCGACTTCCCCACCGCCGACACCTCCCGCACCCTGCGCAACACCATGGGCGTGCAGTGGAGCACCGAACTGCTCACCGTCACCGCGACCGTTCCGGACGGGGTCGTGTCGGTCCAGCCCACCACCGCGGTGGTCACCACGGGCGCCCCGGGTTCCGGCCCCCGGGCGACGACGACGGGCCCCGCCGTCCCGGGCGGCGGCGCGGGGGCCGGCATCGGCGAGCAGTCCTCCACTGGCGCGGCGATCACCGCGGTCGACCGCGACGACCTGGTGGGCGTGGTCGATCAGGCCGAGGTGTTGGAACAGTGGCTCTCGCTGGCCCTGGACCGGTCCGAGTTGCTGCGCACCCTGGGCGCCTCCCCGCACCTCGGGGTTCTCGTGGCGGGACCGCCCGGGGTCGGCAAGGCCACGTTGGTGCGGTCGGTCGCCGGCGAACGGCGACTCGAGGTGCTCGACGGACCGTCCGTGGGGTCCCTGGACCCGGCGGGCCGGCTCGAGGCCGTCCGGGCCGCCGCCGAGCGGACCCGCGAGAACGGCGGGATCCTGCTCGTCACCGATGTGGACGCGCTGCTGCCCGCGCAGACCGAACCGGTGTCCACCCTGGTGCTGGACCGATTGCGCTCGGTGGTCGCGCATCCGGGTTCGGTGTTGGTGGCCACGTGTGTGCGCCCCGAGGACGCCGACGCCCGGCTCCGGGAGCCCGACGTCTGCGATCGCGTCCTGGACCTGCCTCTGCCCGGCTCCGACGACCGTGCAGCCCTGCTCGAGGTGCTCCTGCGCGACGTACCCACCGGGGAGCTGGACCTGTCCGCGGTCGCCGACAAGACCCCCGGCTACGTGGCGGGGGACCTCCGGGCGCTGACCCGCGAGGCCGCGCTGCGCGCTGCCGGCCGCGCCGCCGGCAACGGTGGTGGCCACGGTGGCGGCGGCAAGGGCAGCGGCAAGGAGGATGACGGCGACAGCGGCGACGAGGCCGTCACGGCCCGCCTGGAGCAGGACGACCTCATGGGCGCGATCGCCGTGATCCGGCCGCTGTCCCGCTCGGGGACCGAGGAGCTGAGCCTGGGATCGATCACCCTCGACGACGTCGGCGACATGGAGGAGGTGCGCCAGGCCCTCACCGAGACGGTGCTGTGGCCGCTCCAGCACCGCGACTCGTTCGAGCGCCTGGGCGTGCAGCCCCCGCGCGGGGTCCTGCTCTACGGCCCACCCGGCTGCGGGAAGACCTTCGTCGTCCGGGCCCTGGCGGCGAGCGGTCGTCTGACGGTCCACATGGTCAAGGGCGCCGAGCTCATGGACAAGTGGGTCGGGTCCTCGGAGAAGGCGGTGCGGGACCTGTTCCGCAAGGCGCGGGATTCGGCGCCGTCTCTTGTGTTCCTCGACGAGATCGACGCCCTCGCCCCACGCCGCGGCCAATCCGGGGACTCCGGGGTCGGAGACCGCGTGGTGGCGGCGCTGCTCACCGAGCTCGACGGCGCGGAACCGCTGGGCGACGTGGTGGTTCTCGGCGCGACCAACCGCCCCGAGCTCATCGACCCGGCGCTGTTGCGGCCGGGCAGGCTCGAGCGACTCGTCTTTGTCCCGCCGCCGGACGCCGAGGCGCGAGCCGACATCCTCCGTGCCGCCGGCCGCAGCGTGCCGCTGGCCCACGACGTGGACCTGACCGTGCTCGCCGAGAACCTGGACGGGTACTCCGCCGCGGACTGCGCCGCACTCCTGCGGGAGTCGGCCCTCACCGCCATGCGACGCGACATCGACGCCGCGGAGGTCTCCGCGGACGACGTGGCCCGCGCCCGACGGGTGGTCCCGCCCTCGCTCGACCCCAACCAGGTCGAGAGCCTGCGGCTGTACGCCGAACGGCGCGAGAACTAGGCGCGAGAACCAGAGACCGGGGGCGACGGGGCGGGCCGAGAACCCGGTCACGTCGGCTTGCCGTGGTACGTCCCCGCCGTCTACAGTTCTCGGTCATGCGGAAGATTCTCGTAGTAACCGGACGCAACGGGGCCTGAAGACCGGCACCCCCGTTGCGTGGTTGCTCCAACTCCGTCGGTCCCCACACCGACGTCAGAGACGAGAACACCATGTACTCCACAGCACCGAGTTCGACGAGAGACTCGACCGACGGCTCCACCGAAGCCACCGCCCGTTCCACCACCGGGACGACCTCCTGCCCCTTCGGTGACCGGTTCGGTCGACGACTGCCACGCGGCTTCGCCGACGAGGCCACCGGGATGGACTGGCGCACGCTGATCGACACCTACGCGCCGTCGACCGACCACTTCCACCTGGCCGACCTCTCCCGCCGGCCACTGGGCCGTGGGATCACCGCCTACGAGGCGATCCTGGCCACCCGGGATCGCTCAGCGCCGGGTGAGTTCACCGCCCATCGCCTGACCACCGAGTCCTGCGGGGACCTCACCGCCATGTCCGAGATGCTGGGCCGCATCGGGGCCCGTGTGGAGATCGAGAAGTTCCACCAGTACGAGGGCGACGGCTTCGGCGAGACCGAGTCCTGGTGCACGATCCTGCAGGCCACCTGCGGCCGCCGCGCGACGTGGGCCCTGGGCTTCGGCGAGTCCCCCACCGAGGCCTCGATCGCAGCGCTGCTGAGCGCCGCGACCCTGCTCCACCTGCGCTGAGAGCGATCCCGTCGGACGCTTTCTGTAAAGTGATCAGCGAACCCCGACCCTGGTCGACCACCGGCACCCCGTCCCATCCGGCGGGGGCGTCCGTGCGTGGCCTCCCGGTCTACACAACGAGAGGAGCCGCCGGTGATCGCGATCCTCTCGGCCCACGCCGTGGCCGCCCTGATCGCGATCCCACTGGTGCTGCGGTTCGGCCGCCGCGCGTTCCTGGCCCTCGCACTGGTGCCGGCCGGGGGTGCGGTGTGGGTGGCCGCCAACCTCGGCCACGTCCCCACCGAGTCCGTCCAGTGGGCGCCCGGCATCCACCTCGCGCTCGATCTCCGGATGGACGCGCTGTCGGCGTTGCTGGCGCTCATCGCGCTCGGCGTGGGCGCACTGGTGCTGGTGTACTGCACCTGGTACTTCAAGGACGACGAACCCCGCCTGCACCTGTTCGCCGCCGAGCTCGTGGCCTTCGCCGGCGTCATGTTCGGCCTGGTCGTGGCCGACAACATGATCCTCCTCTACATCTTCTGGGAGATCACCTCCGTCCTGAGCTTCCTGCTCGTCGGCCACTACGCCGCGCGGGCCTCCGCCCGCCGCGCGGCCACCCAGGCCCTGCTCGTGACCACCCTCGGCGGTCTGGCGATGCTCGTCGGGCTGATCATCCTCGGCCAGGCCGCCGGCTCCTACCTGATCAGCGACGTGGTGGCGGCGCCGCCGTCGGGGCCGCTCATCCACTGGGCCCTGGTGCTGGTGATCATCGGCGCGGGCAGCAAGTCCGCCATCGCACCCCTGCACTTCTGGCTCCCGGGCGCCATGTCGGCCCCGACACCGGTGAGTGCGTACCTGCACTCCGCGGCCATGGTCAAAGCCGGGGTCTTCCTCGTCGCGGCCATGACCCCCGGCCTGTCGGGCTCGTCCACCTGGCAGCTCCCGCTCATCGTGCTCGGACTGGTCTCGCTGCTCATGGCCGGGTGGCGCGCGCTGCGCGAGACCGACCTCAAGCTCGTCCTGGCGTTCGGCACCGTCAGCCAGCTGGGGTTCCTTCTGGTCCTGGTGGGCATCGGCTCGCGGGACACGATGCTCGCCGGGCTCACGATGCTGCTCGCGCACTCCCTGTTCAAGTCGGCGTTGTTCATGTCCGTCGGCGTGATCGACAAGACCACCGGCACCCGGGAGATCCGCGACCTGTCCGGGTTGGGGAGCAAGCGGCCCGCCCTCGCGATCATCTTCACCCTCGCCGCCGCCTCGATGGCCGGGCTCCCGCCCTTCCTCGGGTTCGTTGGCAAGGAGGCGGCGTTCGCCACCGTCCTGTCCGAGGAGCGACTGCACGGGATGCCGTCGCTGGTCGTCACCGCGGGTCTCGTGGCGGGGTCCGTCCTCACCTTCTCCTACACCGCGCGCTTGGTCATGGGCGCGTTCCGGTCCAAACGGTCCTTCCCCGGCGGCATCAGCCCCGCCGTGGCCGGTTCGCGGCCGGCGGGTCCGCTGTTCCTCTCCGTCCCCGCTGTCCTGGCGGGCTCGGGTCTGGTGCTGGGGCTGTGGAGCGCGCCAGTCGAGGACATCGTCTCCCGGTACGTCGACGTGGCGTTCCCACCCGGCAGCCCGTGGCGCGACCCCGAGGCCTACCACCTGGGGCTGTGGCACGGCATCGGAATCCCTCTCGCGCTCACGCTGGTGGTCTACGTGCTGGGCACCCTGCTCTACGTCGCGCAGCGGACCGTCGAGAGGATGCAGTTCGAGTCGCCGGCGCTCGGCAACGCCGACCGCATCTACGACGCCGTGCTCCGGTTCTTCGACACGCTCTCGCTCCGCCTCACCGCGAGCATTCAGCGAGGATCGCTACCGCTCACCCTCGGGATCATCCTGGTGACTCTCGTGGTGTTCCCGTTCGGTTCGCTCCTCGCCGGCACGCGCGAGGGCCTGCGGATGGAGCTGTCCGCGAACCCGGTCGTGCTGATCGTCATGATCCCCATGGCGCTCGCCGCGGTGGCCGCCACGGTGCTGCGCAACCGCCTCGCGGCGGTGATCTGCATGTCCGTCACCGGCTACGGCGTCGCGGTGATCTTCGCGTTCCACGGCGCCCCTGACCTCGCACTCACGCAGGCACTGGTCGAGACGCTCCTGATGGTCGCCTTCGTGCTGGTCCTGCGCACGATGCCCGCCGAGGTCCCGCTCTCCAACGGGTTCCGCCGGCTCCGGGCCTGGCTGGGGATCGGCGTCGGGCTGCTCGTGATGGTGACCGGCGCCTACGCGATCAACGCGCGTCAGCACCCCGCCGTGTCGCTCGACTTCCCCGACATCGCCTACCGCATCGGCAACGGTGCCAACGCCGTCAACGTCACCCTGGTCGACATCCGCGCGTGGGACACCCTCGGCGAGATCACCGTTCTGCTGGTCGCGGCCACCGGAGTGGCCAGCCTCGTGTTCCGCAACCGGCGCTACGGTTCCGGACCGCGCCTGGCCGACGTCGACAAGACGCGCTCCGGTCGGCGCGGCGTCGAGGCGGCCCGGATCGTCACCGAGGCGCCGGGGGCCACCCCCGGCCGGTGGCTGGTCGGCGCCACCGTCCGCGACCCGCGCGCCCGGTCCCTGGTCCTCGAGGTCACCACCCGGCTCATCTTCCCCACCATGATGATCCTCAGCCTGTTCTTCTTCTTCGCCGGCCACAACAACCCCGGCGGCGGGTTCGCCGGCGGCCTCGTCGCCGGCCTGGCACTGGTGCTGCGCTACCTCGCCGGCGGGCGCTACGAGCTCGGCGAGGCCATCCCGATCGACGCGGGCCGGATCCTCGGCCTCGGCCTGCTCCTGGCCGCCGGCACGGCCACCGCCTCCATGTTCTTCGGCGCCCCTGCATTGTCGAGCGCCACGTTCGAGGCCACGCTCCCCGTGTTCGGCGAGGTCAAGTTCGCCACGGCGCTCCTCTTCGACGCCGGCGTGTACCTCATCGTCGTCGGTCTGGTCCTGGACATCCTCCGGAGCCTGGGCGCCCGACTCGATCTGGACGCCGAGGACCTCGAGGAGCTCCGCGCCGTCTACGTGGACGCCACCGCGCTGCCGCCCACGGCCGCACTGCGCAGCGTCCCCGGCGTGGACGCCGACGGGGCACGGTCCGACCTGGCCGCCCACCGCGCCGCCCGCCGCGTGGCCGCCGAGAACCAGGGCACCACATCCGGGGGGACGCCATGACCGCGGACTTCGGACTGCTGCTGCTCGCCGGGCTCCTCTGCGCCGCCGGCGTCTACCTGCTGCTGGAGCGGGCGATCATCAAGATCCTGCTGGGGATCATGATCTTCTCCAACGGCGTCAACCTGCTCCTCCTGGCCGCGGGGGGTCCGCCCGGCAGCCCGCCCATCATGGGTCGCGGACGGAGTCCCGACGCCGCCGACTCGGACCCCCTGTCCCACGGGATGATCCTCACCGCGATCGTCATCACCGCCGGTGTCGGGGCCTTCATCCTGGCACTGGCCTACCGCTCCTACCAGTTCACCACCATGGACGAGGTCGCCGACGACGCCGAGGACGCCAAGATCGCACAGCGCTCGCCCGCCGACGCATGGTCCGCGCCCGACCGGGACCTGTCCGACGACCACGCCACCGGTCAACCCACCGAGTTGGGAGACCACGTCGACTACGACGACGAGGACCTCGAGGAGGCCGAGGCGGAAGCCGAAGCGGAGGCCCGCGCGAGGGCCGCGGCCAGGGCGCGCGCCCGCCGCGAGAAGAAGAACCCCGACGACGGAAAGGAGGGTGGCCGGTGATCTCCCCCGAACTGTTCGGCTACCTCATCCCGTCCGTCGTCCTGATCCCCCTGCTCGCCGCGGCCCTCTGCCTCGTGGTCTCCCGCCGGCCCCGGGTGCAGAACATCATCACGATCGTCACCCTGACCGGGGTGCTCGTCATCGCGGGCGTCCTGCTGGTGCTCACCGACCAACACGGCGTGCACACGGTACAGGTGGGGGGCTGGGACGCGCCCGTGGGAATCACGCTGGTGGCGGACCGGCTCAGCGCTCTCATGCTCTGCGTGTCGGCCATCGTGCTGTTGACCGTGATCATCTACGCCGTCGGCCAGGGTGTCCGCGACGGCGACGGTGACCAGCCCACCTCGATCTTCCTGCCCACCTACCTGGCGCTCGCGGCGGGACTCAACGCGACGTTCATCGCCGGGGACCTGTTCAACCTGTTCGTCGGGTTCGAGATGCTGCTGGCCGCGTCCTATGTGCTGCTCACGCTCGGCGCCAGCCAGGAACGGGTCCGCGCCGGTGTCTCCTACACCGTCGTGTCGATGGTGTCCTCGATGGTGTTCCTGTTGGGCATCGCGCTGACCTACTCGGCCGCGGGCACGCTCAACCTGGCGCAGCTGTCAGTGCGGATGGCCGAGGTGCCCGAGGGGCTGCGGAACACGATCTTCGCCGTCTTCCTGGTGGCGTTCGGCATCAAGGCCGCAATCTTCCCCCTCTCGACCTGGCTGCCCGATTCCTATCCGACCGCACCCGCCCCCGTCACCGCGGTGTTCGCGGGCCTGCTGACCAAGGTCGGCGTCTACGCGATCATCCGCTTCCACACCCTCGTGTTCCCCGGCGGATCCATGGACGGCGTCCTGCTGGTGGCCGGACTGCTCACGATGGTGGTCGGCATCCTCGGCGCGATCGCACAAACCGACATCAAACGAATACTGTCCTTCACGCTGGTCAGCCACATCGGATACATGATCTTCGGCATCGCCCTGTCCACCGGGTACGGACTGAGTGCCGCGATCTACTACGTCGGCCACCACATCATCGTGCAGACCACCTTGTTCCTGGTGGTCGGCCTGATCGAGCGGCAGGCCGGGTCGTCCTCCCTGCGCCGCCTGGGTTCGCTCGCCGTGGCCAGTCCCGTCCTCGCCGTCGTGTTCCTCATCCCGGCCCTCAACCTCGGCGGAATCCCCCCGTTCTCCGGCTTCATCGGCAAGCTGGCGGTGGTCCAGGCCGGGGCCGAGGTCGGCGGTCCGCTCATGTGGGTCCTCATCGCCGGAGCCATGGTCACCAGCCTGCTGACGCTCTACGTGGTGGTCCGCGTGTGGTCCAAGGCGTTCTGGCGGCCCCGCGCCGACGCCCCAGAGGGCGCGGTGGCGCTGGCCAAGCCGCTGGCCCTGCTGCCCTCGGACGACTACGTGGAGTTCGACGAGCGCGAGGAGGTGGGCAGGATGCCGCTGAGCATGCTCGCGCCCACCATGGCCCTCATCGTGGTCTCCTTGTTGATGACCGTCTTCGCCGGCCCGCTACTCGGGGTCACCGACCGGGCCGCCGAAAGCCTGATGGAGCGGCACGACTACCTGGACACCGTCCCCCTGGACGCCACGCCCGAACGCTACGTCGACTCCGTGACGGGGGTGCGCTGATATGGCCCGCAAGGTGAAGGTCCGTCTCGATCCACGGGTCATCGGTTCCCGCGTCTTCATGATGCTGTGGCTGACCTTCGCCTGGGTCATGCTGTGGGGGCCGGTCGAAGTCGGGACGATCGTCGCCGGTCTACTCGCGGCGATAGTGGTGATGGTGCTGCTCCCGCTACCCCGCGTCCCCGTCGAGGGCCTGGTCCGACCGGTGTCCACCGTGTGGCTGGTGATCGTGGTGGCCTACTATCTGGTCCGCTCGTCGATCGCGGTGGCATGGTTGTCCGTCCGGCCCCAGGCGCCACCCCGTTCCGCCGTGCTCAGGGCACCGATGCGGCTGAAGTCGGACTTCACCCTCGCCCTGGCCGTCAACACGCTGAACCTCATGCCCGGCGGCGTCGTCGTGCGCGTCGACCCCGTGGCCCGATACGTGTACGTCCACGTCCTGGACGCCGGTAGCCCCGAGGCGGTCGAGAGGTTCCGACGCCAGACCGCCCACGTGGAGGAGCTGTACGTGCGGGCGTTCGAGCGGCCCGAGGACTGGAGACCCAGCCCGCAGCACTACTCCGCCCCGGCCGAGGAGTACAGGAACCGCGTCTCGGATCCCGTCCAGGATCCCGTCGAGGACAGTGTCCGGAACCCTGTCCAGGACCCCGTTCAGGACAGTGAGGAGCACCGATGAGCCTGTCACTGTTGCTGTGGAGCGCCGCCGTCGTCGCCCTGACGCTCGCGCTGTTCGCCACCATGATCAGGCTGATCGGTGGGCCCAACACCCTCGACCGGCTGATCTCCCTGGACATGCTGGCCGCCATCGCGCAGAGCGGTGTGGGCGTCTACATCGCCTGGAGCAAGGACACCACCGCCGCGGCCGCCCTCGTGGCGTTGGCGCTGGTCGCCTTCCTCGGGTCGGTGTCCGTGGCCCGGTTCCGCGTCAGCGACTCCACCGGTGTTCACAAGGAGGCCCTCAAGTGATCGACGACCTCAGGGAGATCGTCTCCGCGCTGTTCGTCCTCGCCGGGGCGCTGCTGACCCTGGCCAGTGCCATCGGCCTGGTGCGCTTCCGCGATACCCTCAGCCGGATGCACCCGGCCGCCAAGCCGCAGGTGCTGGGCCTGGTGCTCGTGCTCATCGGCGCCAGCGTCCGGATCTTCCCCAACATCGACCTGGGGATGCTCCTGTTGGCCGGGATCGTGGCCGTGTGCACCGCGCCCGTGATCGCCAACCGTCTGGGCAACCTGGCCTACCACGAGAGCGTCGAGGACGGCACCATCACCCACGAGGCGCCGGTCCTGGAGAAGTTCCAGGCCAGCGAGGCCAACCGGAAGAACAAGCCCTGACGGCATCCCGGCCCAGCCGGCCCCGGCATCCGCTCCCACGCCTGTACTCCCTGCACACAGCCGTTCCATGCCATGCACTCACGCCTGCCTGCCCCACGGTCAGGCTGGCAGAGAACGCACGGCACACGCGCGAGTACATGCCCGGGGGCCGATATGGGGCAGGGAAGAAGTGAGGTGGGACGGGGGCGCTGCACCCGGGCCACCGACGACTCGAGCCCCGCTCCCCTTCGCGGGGTGCGGGGCTCGTTCGGTGGTGCTCGTTCGGTGGTGCTCGTTCGGTGGTGCGGCGCTCGCCGGCTGAGGGCTGGCCCTGGCGGCGGCGCCGACTACCTGGAGATCAGCGGGCGGCTACCTGGAGGTCAGGGGGCGGGCTGCGCAGGCGGTGCGGCGGGGTCGGCCTGGCCCTCGACGGGCTGCTCCTCGACCGGGACCTCCACGACGACGACGTCCTCACCCTCGACCTCGCCCTCGGCACCCTCGACCTCGGCCTCGTCAGCGTTCTCCTCCGCCTCGGACCCGGGCTCCTCCGTGTAGGTGGGCAGGGTGTACGGGGCGTCGGGGTCGGCCGGCTCCTCGTTGGGCGGGGTGCACGCGGTCATGGCGAACGCGAGTGCGAGTGCGGGAACCGCGACCATGAGGCGGCGGGCGGTCTGACGCGGGGCCATGAGGGCTCCTTCGATCTCGGAAAGCTGCAGGTCGCTATGAGCACGCGTCCCGCTGGGCGGAGTGCGTGGGCTCATCATATCCTCAGGCGTCAGCGGTCGAGGTCCTGGGTGACGATCACGATCACGCCGGGGGCCCCCACCTCCAGGTCGGCCGGCCGGGGCAGGGCGGGGATGCCCAACTGGGCCGCGATGGCCTCGGCGGCCTGCTGCTCACCGGCGCCGGTTCCGAAGTACACGGTCGACTCGGAGACCACCGGCCGGTTCGAGGGCAGGTTGGCCACCTCACCGACGGCGAAGCCGGACTCGCGGAGGGTTTCCCCGGTTCGACCGGCGAGTCCGGTGACGTTGCTGTTGTTGAACACCTGCACGGGCACCGAGGTCACGGCCGACGCGGCGCCGGGTTGACCGGCGGGCGGCTGCGCGGCGGGCGGCGCGGGCTGCCCGGGCGCCGCCTGGTCCTGGGGCACACCCTGCGGGTCCTGGCCGGCGGGGGCGTCCCCGGGCTGTCCCGGCTCGACGGCCTGGCCCGGCTGCTCGGACTGCTCGACCTGCGACGTGTCCTCGTCTGTGGCGGTCGGGGTCTCGTCGTCGCCCCCGAACAGCTGGACGAGCCCGATCCCGATCGCCAGGACCACGGCGGCGAGGAGCACCATCGCGATGGCCCGGTAGGGCGGGCCGGTCGGTTCATCGAGGTCGGGACCGACTCCGGGTTCGCCACCGGGCGCGCCCGGGCCGTAGGGATCGTACTGCGAGGTTTCGGGCTGGGAGCTCACGCCGGTGAGTGTAGGTCAGTCGAGTCGCATTCCCAGGTTGCGCGCCGCGCGTGCCTTCTGACGGCTGCTCCGCATGCGACGCAGGCGCTTGACGAGCAGCGGGTCCGCGGCCAGCGCCTCGGGGCGGTCGATGAGGTCGTTGAGGATCTGGAAGTAGCGCGTGCCGGACATCTCGAACTTCTGCCGGATCGCCTCCTCCTTGGAGCCGGCGAACTTCCACCACTGCCGCTCGAACTCGAGCATGGCCTGGTCGCGTTCGGAGAGGACGGGGTCGGCGGCGTGCAGCTCGGTCGCGTGCTGTTTCCCGACCTCGACCTGCAGCTCGCGTGCCGCAGTAGCTGATCGACCCATGCGCGCGCCTCCTGGGGTGCCGGTATGTCGGTGCCGGTGTCTCGGTGCAAATGTGACTGTGCCGGTATATCGGTGCCGTTCCGGAGCGGATGGCCGGATCACACCGTTGTGATTCCCCCGTAGTGAACCACACGGATCCGACACTCTGCCAGGTGCGCACTAGGATCGTCTGCCATGGCCGTCCTGCCCATCGTCATCCTCGGCGATCCCGCCCTTCACGCCCCCACCGAGCCAGTCACCGGGTCCCCGGAGGAGATCAGCGACCTCGTGCGCGACCTCTTCGACACGATGGACGCCGCCAACGGCGTGGGGTTGGCCGCCAACCAGGTGGGCGTGCGCAAGAGGGTGTTCGTCTACGACTGCCCCGACCTGGACACCGAGGACGGCGAGGGCGTCTCCCGCGAGGACGTCGAGGCCCGTGGCGGCTGGATCACCCGGCGCGGCTGCGTGGTCAACCCGGTGTTGGAGACCTCCGAGATCCCGGAGACCATGCCGGATCCGGAGGAGGACCTCGAGGGTTGCCTGTCCGTCCCCGGCGTGAACTTCCCGCGCGGGCGTGCTTGGTGGGCCCGGGTCACCGGTACCGACGCCAGTGGCGAGCCGGTCTCGGTGGAGGGCTACGGCCTGTTCGCGCGGTGTCTGCAGCACGAGGTGGGACACCTGGACGGCTTTCTCTACACCGACCACCTGATCGGCCGGAACCGCAAGGCCGCCAAGAAGCACATCCGCGACGCCGGCTGGGGCGTGCCCGGGTTGAGCTGGGACCCGACCACCGACTCGGACCCGTTCGCCGACGAGGAGGACGAGGACGGGTGGGACGGGCCGGACGGCCACGACGACGACAACGACAAGGACCACAACCACGACGACGAGGCCGCCGGATTCCATGGCTGAGCAGGACCGGGGTCTGGCGGACCGGTCCCGGTGGAACGCAGGCCGACGCGTGGAGGTGGGCGAGCGCGTGGTGGTGCGTCGTCACCTTGAGACCGGACAGAGCTCGCACCTCTACACCGACGTCATAGGGCACGTGACAGCGCTGGATCCCGAGCTGGTGGTGCGCCGGGAGTCCGGCGAGGAGGTGCGGATCCCCGACGCCGACATCGCCGTACTCAAGGTGCTGCCACCCCGACCGGTCCGGGCCCGCGACGTCCGGGTCCGCGAGTACGCGGGCGCGCTGGCGTGGCCGGGCACCGAGTTCGAGCTGGTCGACGGCTGGTTCTGCCGCGCCGGAGACGACTGGTCCTACCGCGGGAACTCGGCGGTCCCGGTGTTGCCGTGGGCGAGCTGCGGGGAGCTCGACGGGGTCCGCGACTGGTACGCCGCCCGCGGCCTGCCGTTGCGCCTGGTGGCCGTGGACCGGTTGGTCGACGGCGACCGGATGGTGCTCGACGGCGTGCCGGTGGATCCCGCGCGGGTGAGCGCCGACCGGGAGCTGCTGCTGTGCACCGCCGACAGCCGCGAGTTGCTCGCCCGCGTGGACGCCACGGTCCCCGCCGACGCCCGCCCCGATGTGGTGCTGGCCGACTCCCCCGACGACGACTGGCTCGCCCTCTACCACGCCACCGCCGGCCTGGACCCCGACCGCGTGCGGCCAGCGATGTTGGCGACCGCGGGGCTGGGCGGCGCGGCACCGGACAGCGCGGGACCAGTCAGTGGCGAGCCGGGTCCCGGTGGCCACGTGGTGTTCGCCCGGGTCGAGCTCGGCGGCGACCTGGCCGCGATCGCCCGGGGCGCCGTCACCGCCGGGCCCGACGGGGCACCCCGGATCGCGGTCTCGTGTGTGCAGACCGCCGACGCCCACCGCCGTCGCGGGCTCGCCGAGGTGGTCACGGGCGCGCTCGTCGGCTGGGGACTGTCGCTGGGTGCCGAAGAGTGTCACCTCCACGTGTTCGCGGACAACTCGGCCGGACGCGGCCTGTGGGCCAAACTCGGGTTGGCTCCACACCATTCGATGCGTCACCTCGTCGTCGTCGATCGTTCTGCTCCGCGGTCCGCGCGATGCGACCCGGGGTAATAGACTGCTCGCCATGCGCCTGGCCACCTGGAATGTGAACTCGATCAGGGCTCGACGGGACCGCGTCGTGGCCTGGCTGGAACGCTCGGACGTCGACGTGCTGGCGATGCAGGAGACCAAGTGCAAGGACGACCAGTTCCCGCACGAGGCGTTCGAGGAGATCGGGTACCGGGTCGCCCACCACGGGCTGAGCCAGTGGAACGGTGTGGCCGTGGCCTCACGGGTGGGGCTCGACGACGTCCGGCTGGGCTTCGATGACATGCCCGGCTTCCACAAGGACCCCGAGGTGACGCAGGACCCCGAGGCGCGCGCCATCTCGGCGGTGTGCGACGGCGTCCGCGTCTACAGCCTCTACGTGCCCAACGGTCGCGAACTGGCGGACCCGCACTACACGTACAAACTCGAGTGGCTGGCCCGGCTCCGGGACCACGCCGCCGCCGAACTCGCCGCCGAGCCGGCCGCCCAGGTGGCGCTGGTGGGCGACTGGAACGTGGCACCGCACGACGACGACGTGTGGGACATGGAGGTCTTCGACGGCAAGACGCACGTCTCGGAGCCCGAGCGTGAGGCCTTCGCCGCCTTCGACGGGGCCGGCTTCCGGGAGGTCACCCGCGAGTACACGCCCGGGCCCGGCGTCTACACCTACTGGGACTACACCCAGCTGCGCTTTCCCAAGAAGCAGGGCATGCGCATCGACTTCCAGTTGCATTCGCCGGAGCTGGCGGCGCGCGTGACGGGCGCGTTCATCGACCGTGAGGAACGCAAGGGCAAGGGCGCCTCTGATCACGCCCCCGTCGTCGTGGACCTCGACTAGTACCGCCACCAGGAGCTCTCACCGATGTCCACGTTCCAACTCCGCCACTACATCGACCGGCTGCGCGCGGAGGGCTTCACCGTCCGCGACGACCACGGTGAGGACCCCGACCTGATCGACATCAACGGCAGGGCCGTCGACACCTGGCGGGAGAACTACCCGTACGACCACCGGCTGGACCGCAACCAGTACGAGGTGGAGAAGTACCTGCTGCAGATCGAGTTGCTCAAGTTCCAGAACTGGCAGGCCGAGTCGGGCCACAGGCACGTGATCGTGTTCGAGGGACGGGACGCCGCCGGCAAGGGCGGGACGATCAAGCGGTTCACCGAGTACATCAACGTTCGCCAGGCCCGCGTGGTCGCACTGATCAAGCCCACCGAGACCGAGCTGTACCAGTGGTACTTCCAGCGCTACGTCCACCACCTGCCCACCCGTGGTGAACTCGTGATGTTCGACCGGTCCTGGTACAACCGGGCCGGCGTCGAGCGGGTGATGGGGTTCTGCACGGACGCCCAGTACGAGACGTTCATGGAGCAGGCGCCCAACTTCGAGAAGATGCTCGTGGATTCCGGCATCGGGCTGACCAAGTTCTGGTTCTCCGTCACCCGGGAGGAACAGAAGACCCGGTTCGCGATCCGTCAGCTGGACCCGGTTCGCCGGTGGAAACTCTCCCCCATGGACCTGGAGTCCCTGGACAAGTGGGACAAGTACACCGCCGCCAAGGAGGAGATGTTCCGGCGCACTGACACCGACTGGGCGCCCTGGATCACCATCAAGTCCAACGACAAGAAGCGGGCGCGCATCAACGCCATGCGGCACTTCCTCAACCAGTTCGACTACCCGGAGAAGGACCCGCAGGTCGTGTTTGATCCGGACCCGAAGATCGTCCGGCGCGGCAAGCACGCCGCCGGGGACTGACCTCCGCGGACCGAAACCACCGGCCCCCCTGAAATCCGCTACCCTCACGGCGGATTCGCTACCGCTATAGGCGTAGCGGATCCAGCGGGCGGGTAGCGGATATGTGGCCCGGCCCGGTCGAGCGAGTACCTGCGGGAATGTCTGTGGGCCGGCGGGCATTGCACTGGGTATGAGCCACACGAATGATCCGACAGTCATCCGGCGACTTCTCACGGAAAAGGGGCGGTGGGCCGTGGTGGGATTGTCCGCGAACACCGGACGCACCGCGTACGGGATCGCCGCCTACGTCCGGGACCTGGGCCACGAGATCGTCCCGGTCCATCCGAAGGCCGAGACGGTCCACGGTCAGCAGGGATACCCGGACCTCGCGTCGGTGCCCGGGGAGATCGACGTCGTGGACGTGTTCGTCAACTCGCAGCTCGCGGGCGCAGTCGTGGACGAGGCCATCGCACGGGGGGCGAAGGCTGTCTGGCTGCAGCAGGGAGTGGTCGACGAGGACGCCGCCCGGCGGGCCGCAGAGGCCGGTCTGGATGTGGTGATGGACACGTGCCCGGCGATCGAGGCGCCGCGGCTGGGACTGATCTGACGATCAGAATCCGGACGCGGTCAGCCCAACCATGGCGATGATAAAGACGAAGTACAGCACGACGAGCCCCCCGAAGATGGCGAGCGAGATGAGGCCCAGCTTCTTGGCGGATGCGCTGGCGGCCTCGGCCTCGGCGTGGTGCCCGGCCGCCCACAGCGGGTAGACGTCCGAGGCGCGAGTCATCGCGACGAACGACAGCGGCCAGAAGAACAGCAGCGAGGCCACCGCCCACCCGATGTTCGACGGCGGTCCGGGCCGAGTGGCCCCGTGCGAGCCGGGGAACGCGGCGGCGCCCTGGCTCCCGTAGCCGGGGTGCTGGCTGTACGAGGGCGTGTTCTGCCCGTAGGTCGAGTCCTGCCAGAAGGCGGACCCCTGTCCGTTCGACGGGTCCGCCCCGTACGGGGAGCCTGAGTTGGAATCCGGGTAGTTCGGGGTCGTCATGGCTCAATCGTATCCCCGGAGTGAAGCCCTCCGGCACCCCCTGCCGTCAACACGGACTACCTACGTCTCGGCGGCCCGTGCACTCCGTCAGTGGGGATGTCTGCGGAACGCCCGGGCAATCCCCGTCGACTGCACTCGGGACAGAGGCGTGAACGGTTTCGTCTCGATTCGACGCCGTACGCCCGAGCCAACCGTTTTCCACGTGGCGATCACGTGGGCCCTGTGCACCACGGTCCGCCGGAACACACCGTTGTTGCCGGGAACGATCAACCGGGCGTGATCGGGAGCCACCGCATGGGACCGGTCGCCGTAGCCGAGCAGGTACTCATCGAAGCCCGGAAGCAGGATCACGGCGTCCGCGGAACGGCCCGCTGCAGCCAGTCGGTCGGGCGCCCCCTGGTCCATCCAGTAGGTCGCGCCGTCGAGGGATACGGCCTCGAGTCGCTCGGACACCGTCTCCAGAGCGGGCCGGACATCCCACAGCGGGAGGGTGGTCCAGCGCCGGAAGTCCTCTGCGCGCGCGGGTCCGTGCGAACGCAGGAACCTCTCGAGCCACTCCGCGACGGCTTCCTCGCGGGTGGGTGCGCGAGAGACGACCCCGTGCGCTGCCAGCCACCGCTCGTGGTGGGCGAAGCCGTGCACCGGGCTGCCGGACCCTGTGTTGTCGGAGCCTGTGTTGTCGGACCCTGTATTGCCAGATCCCGTGCCGTCGACCTGGCTGACGAGCCCGTCGACGACGAAGAGGTACAGCAGGTGGTAGCCGCGTCCGCCCGCGACGTCGACCCCCTCGGTCGTCCAGCGATCCTGGAGCTGCGCTCGGGTGCGGACACGTGTCCCGGCTACTTCCTCCAGGAGTATCCGGTGAGCGCGGTCGATCACGTCGCCGTCGACCCCGAGAGCGGCGAGCCGCGCGATCTGAGCAGAGCGTGACCGATCTGCCGCCAACCGGACCATCCACCTGAGGTCCTCGCCAGGCACGAGGTGGAGGGTGCCCCGCATGGGCCACGAACGGACCACGGAGCCGTCGGCGAGAGCGGCACGGACATCGGTGATCGCGGCGGGCCGGCCGGACGGACCGAGCGAGCGCAGCGCGACCGACTCGAGCACACCGGGTAGATCCTGGCCCTGCATGCACGCCATCCACCGCACCGCTTCGGCGGGCGAGGTGCAGCGATCGCCCACGAGCCGCTGGGAGGCCAGGCGGAGTCGGGCGAGATCGCGGCGGGTGATCGTAGTGGGGTCGGAGGCCTTCCTCACCGACGTCAGCGCGCGGCGACGAGGAGTTGGTACTCGGGGAACCGGATGAGGAAACGGCGGACGTAGCTGCAGACCGGGCGGATCTTGACCCCGTCCAGCCGCATCCGGGT
Source organism: Dietzia sp. (assembly GCA_046292305.1). Taxonomy (GTDB): domain Bacteria; phylum Actinomycetota; class Actinomycetes; order Mycobacteriales; family Mycobacteriaceae; genus Dietzia. The sequence goes on from JBKBRA010000005.1 coordinate 45,347, forward strand.
GAGGACGAGGCTCACCAATAAACGCGCGATCCCCTGCTGACCGAAGTGCTCCTCGATGACGGTGTGGAGCAGGATGTAGACGTCGCCGTCCTTCTCGTACCCCACCAGACCCATGAAGGTGTCGCCGTCCCACAGTTCGAACCGGTCTCTATCGGTGTTGTGGACCAACACCAGTGACTTCTCTCCGGACATGGGACTCCTTCGCACAGGGGGTGTTCCACCCGCGATGCTACGCGCCGGGGTACGCTCGGCCAGCACAATTCCATACTCATCCACACGGGAGTCCGCTTCGGAGCGCGGGCTGAGAGGACGACCAGCCGGGTCGTCGACCGTAGAACCTGTCCGGGTCATGCCGGCGTAGGGAGATCAGGAACATCATGGGCACAACCACGTCCGCCAACGGCACCGATACCGCCCCGATCGGGGCCGTGACCTGCGGCCCCATCCATTCCAGCACCAAGTCCTACCTCGAGATCCCGGCGGAGGGCAGCACTCTGCGCGTGCCCGTCCGTCGGATCTCGCTGACAGATGACACGACGTTCGACGTCTACGACACCTCCGGCCCGTACACGGAATACTCCGCAGCGGACGAGTGTCACGACCTCGCATCCGGACTGCCGCCCACCCGCCGGGACTGGACACACCCCGAGGCCGTTCCGGCCTCGGTGGACGACCCCACCCGCGTGCGCACCCAGCTGGCCTGGGCCCGCGCGGGACACGTCACCCCGGAGATGCGCTTCATCGCCGCTCGCGAGGGGATCGACGTGGAAGTGGTGCGATCCGAGGTGGCCGCCGGTCGCGCGGTCATCCCGGCCAATCACCGCCATCCGGAGAGCGAGCCGATGATCATCGGCAAGCGATTCCTGACCAAGATCAACGCCAACATCGGAAACTCCGCGGTCACCAGCTCGATCGCGGAAGAGGTCGAGAAGATGGTGTGGGCCTCCCGCTGGGGCGCGGACACCATCATGGACCTGTCCACCGGCCGGGACATCCACGAGACCCGCGAGTGGATCCTGCGGAACTCCCCCGTCCCCGTGGGTACGGTGCCGATCTACCAGGCCCTCGAGAAGGTCAACGGCGATCCGACCGCGCTGACCTGGGAGCTGTACCGGGACACCGTCATCGAGCAGTGCGAACAGGGCGTGGACTACATGACCGTCCACGCGGGTGTGCTCCTGCGGTACGTGCCGCTCGCCGCCAAGCGCGTCACCGGGATCGTCTCGCGGGGCGGCTCGATCATGGCCGCATGGTGCCTGGCGCACCACCGCGAGTCGTTCCTCTACACGCACTTCGCCGAACTGTGCGAGATCCTGGCGCGCTATGACGTGACGTTCTCCCTCGGGGACGGCCTCCGGCCGGGATCGATCGCCGACGCCAACGACGAGGCGCAGTTTGCCGAGCTCCGCACGCTGGGGGAGCTGACCACGATCGCCAAGAGTCACGGCGTCCAGGTGATGATCGAGGGCCCGGGACACGTGCCGATGCACATGATCGTGGAGAACGTCCGGCTCGAGGAACTCTGGTGCGAGGAGGCCCCGTTCTACACACTCGGCCCTCTCGCCACGGATATCGCGCCCGGCTACGACCACATCACGTCCGCGATCGGAGCCGCCCGGATCGCTGAGGCGGGCACGGCGATGCTCTGCTACGTCACCCCCAAGGAGCACCTCGGCCTGCCGGATCGCGACGACGTCAAGACAGGCGTGATCACCTACAAGATCGCCGCGCACTCGGCTGACCTGGCCAAGGGTCACCCGGGCGCGCAGAGCAGGGACGACGCGCTGAGCACCGCGCGCTTCGAGTTCCGCTGGCGGGACCAGTTCGCGCTGGCCCTCGACCCGGACACCGCGCTCGCCTATCACGACGCGACACTGCCCGCAGAGCCCGCCAAGACAGCGCACTTCTGCTCGATGTGCGGTCCCAAGTTCTGCTCGATGCGGATCTCCCAGGACATCCGCGAGTACGCCGCCGAGCACGGGATGGAGACGGTCGAGGCGATCGAGGCGGGGATGGCCGAGAAGTCGGCCGAGTTCGCCGAGCAGGGGGCGCGGGTCTACCTGCCGATCAGCGATCGAGGGCAACCCGCTGTGTGACGGCGGAGAAAACCCTGTAGCGGTACAGGGGATCGGCGGCGTACGGTAAACCGGTGATGACCAGCCAGGCCTGTACAGGCCACTCCCGGAACGGCTACCTGGTCGTGGCCTGATCCGCGCTCCTCCTGGTGTCCGTGTGACTCGACCTACACACGACACGACACAGGAGAAAACATGACAGCGCACTTCAATCACACCATCATCGCCGCGGTCGACCCGACCGAGCTGGCGGCGTTCTATCGCGACCTCCTCGAGGCCGACGAACTCCCCTCGTGGGGTCCGTTCGTCAACATCGGGATCGGCGGAGGGGTGATGCTGCAATTCGCGACACCTCCGATGGAGTTCCCGCCGCAGCACTATGCCTATCTTCTCGACGACGACCACTTCGATCGGGCCTATGCGAAGATCACCGGCCCGAACCGAGAGCACTGGGCGGACCCGCACAGGACTCAGCCGGGAGAGTTCAACAAGGGCCACGGAGGTCGAGGGGTCTACCTGCTCGACCCCTCCGGCCACCTCCTCGAGTTGATCACCCGGCCCTACCTCTGAAGTAGTTGCGGCTCCGGTACGACGAGGGCGGGCGCGCGCCATCCCGGCACGCCCCCGCCCGTAGCCGCCGAATCGACGCCCCGGCTCGGGCGTACCGCCTCAGGCGTCGCGGCGCAGCGTGATCACCAAGCCCACGACCCACAGCGCCACGCAGACCGCGGCGAACCAGGCGAAGGCCGGCCACTCACCCCACGTGATGAACCCGCGCGCGGACTCACCCTGGGTCCAGAAGTCGCCGTTGGCGAACGGCATCCACCCGGCGATGTCCTGCCCCACCCTGGGGATCAGCGACACCATGCCTTCCAGGGCCAGCGTCCACACCAGGAACAGCGAGATGGTGCCGGCGGCGTTTCGCATGATGTACGCCAGACCCATCACGGCGATGGTGCCCACCCCCGCATAGACGGGGAAGCGCAGCAGGTAGGTCAGGCCGTCGCCGGAGAACGGGGTCCACGAGTCCAGTCCGGACAGGGCTCCCGCCACCAGCAGCGAGATCACCACCGCGACGGCAGTCACGACCATCGACATGACGGTGAACAGCACCGTCTTGGCGACCACCGCCGGCCACCGCGACGGCACAGCCAGGAAGGTAGACTTGTTGGTGTGGAACCTGTACTCGCCGGTCACCGCGACGATCGCCGCGATCCAGGCGAGGATCACGGTGAACGCGCCGACTCCCAGGATCGCGAACAGCGGGTCGCTGCCGCCGCCGGGGTCGCCGACGATCGGGTCCCCCGCCGAAGGTTGTTCGAACTGGCCGATGATCGCGGCCAGGCCGACGGCGAGGGCGATTCCGATGCCGTACAGCCAGTACGCGCTCTTGGTGGTGGTGACCTTGATCCACTCGGACTTCAGCAGGTTCATCGGGTGGTCTCCTGACCGTGGTACTCGACGTCCTGGTCGGTGAGCGCCATGAAGGCCTCCTCGAGCGACGCCCGCTTCTCGTGCAGTTCATGGACGGTGATCCCCAGACTCGCGGCGAGTTCACCGACCTGCGGGGCAGCCAGACCCTCCACGAGGAACACGCCGGCCTCGGCGTCGAAGGTCGCGGTGATCCCCTCCTCGTGGGTGGCCGCGGTGAACTCGTCGACGTGCGGCGTCCGGAAGAGGACTGAGGACGTGGCGGCGGAGAGGAAATCCTCGACCGAGGTCTGGGCGCGGAGCACCCCCCGACCGATGACGACGAGGTCCTGCGCCGTCTGTGCCATCTCCGACAGCAGGTGGCTCGACACGAGCACCGTCCGGCCCTCGGCCGCGCGGGCGTGCATGAAACGGCGGATCCAGAGGATTCCCTCGGGGTCAAGACCGTTGACCGGCTCGTCGAACAGCAGCACCTCGGGGTCACCGAGCATGGCGGTGGCCAGTCCGAGCCGCTGGCGCATTCCCAGCGAGTAGCCGCCCACCTTGCGGCCGGCCACGTCGGTCAGTCCGACCAGCGACAACACCTCGTCGACGCGGGTGGCGGGTAGCCCGCCCGCGGCGGCGATCATCTTCAGGTGTGCGCCCGCGGACCGGTTGGCGTGGGTCCAGGACGCGTCGAGCAGGCACCCGACGGTATGGGTCGGTCGCTCGAGTTCCCGGTAGCGCTGCCCGTTGATCAGCGCCTCACCGGAGGTGGGGGTGTCCAGGCCGACGATCATCCGCATAGTGGTGGACTTCCCGGCGCCGTTCGGGCCGAGGAAGCCGGTGACGACGCCCGGCCGCACCGTGAAGCTCAGATCCTCGACCGCCGTAGCGGCGCCGAAGCGTTTGGTGAGATTGCGTACCTCGATCATGGTCACCAGTGTGCCTGCCGGGGCGCGGAAAGCGGGCTCCTCCCACTCAGCGCCCGTACAGGTGTGTCAGGGCTTACCCTCGTCCCATGGATGACGCCCGCCCCGATCCCGGCCCCGAACTCCCGTCGATCCGCGCCTCCGACCACGAGCGGGAGGCGACAGCGAGGTTCCTCCAGCAGTCGTTCTCGGAGGGCCGACTGACCCTCGCCGAGTTCGATGAGCGGACCGTCCGGGCGTACGGGGCTCTCTTCCAGTCCGACCTGGCCGAGCTCACCCGCGACCTGTCCCCCGCCCGCCGCGAGTTCGAGGTCAAGCCCGCCGCCCACCACGACGCGGCGCCCACCCGCAGGGTCACCGGCGGGAGCGGGCCGTCGACGTCCCTGGCGTTCATGGGCGGGTGCGAGCGCAAGGGCGCGTGGACACTGCCGGCCGAGCACACCGCGTTCGCGATGATGGGCGGGGTGGAGCTCGACCTGCGCCAGGCGGCTCTGCAGGCGCACGAGACCACGATCCGCGCCTTCGCGATCATGGGCGGGGTCGAGATCTACGTGCCGGACGACATCCACCTCGTGGTGGAGGGCCTCGGTCTGATGGGCGGGTTCAGCGAGGAGGCGGGGAGGTGGAAGCCGGATCCCCGACCGGTCCGCCAGGCTCCCCCGGGTGCGCCGGTCGTGCGCGTCACCGGGCTCGCACTGATGGGCGGAGTGGAGGTACGGCGGGTTCCCCGCGCGAAGTAGCCGCACGGGGTCAGTCCCCATACGAGCTCAGTCCACGTATTGGCTCAGTCCACAGGCGGGCTGGACGCCTGTGCCCAGAACCGCTTGGGGATGCGCCCGGCCACGCGAGCGGCGTGACCCGCGCGGACGGCCTCGCGCATCGCGGCGGCCATGAGCGGCGGGTTCTCGGCGCGGGTCACCGCGGTGGCCAGGAGAACGCCGTCGCAGCCGAGTTCCATCGCCAGCGCGGCGTCCGAGGCGGTGCCGATCCCGGCGTCACAGATCACCGGGACCCCGGCACGCTCGACGATCATCTCCAGGTTGTGCGGATTGCAGATACCCAGACCCGTCCCGATGGGGGCGCCCAGGGGCATGACGGCCGCGCAGCCCACGTCCTCGAGACGTCGCGCCAGCACCGGGTCGTCGGTGGTGTAGGGCAGGACCACGAATCCGTCGTCGACCAGGTCCTCCGCGGCCTCCACGAGTTCGAGGGCGTCGGGCAGGAGGGTTCGCTCGTCGGCGATCACCTCGAGCTTGACCCAGTTGGTGCCCAGCGCCTCACGGGCGAGCCGCGCGGTCTTGACCGCCTCGGCGGCCCCGCGACAGCCGGCGGTGTTGGGCAGCGGCCGGATGCCGATTTCGCGCAGCAGCCCGAGCAGTCCGAGCCCGTCCGACCCCAGGCGCAGGTCGACCTTGCGTATGGACACCGTGGTCAGGGCGGTCCCCGAGGCGATCAGGGCCTCGCGCAGAACCTCTTGATTGCCGGCCCCGCCGGTGCCCATGATGAGGCGGGAACCCAACTCCTCACCGGCGATGACCAGCGGGGAGTCCAGCACCGCGGCGGGTACGGGGGCCGATGCGGCGCCGGGCGCGGTGGCGGTGGCCGACGCGGCGCCGGGCGCGGCGCCGGACTCAGCCACCCTGGACCGCCGTGAGGACGTCCACCTCCGCGCCTGCGCCCAGGGCGGCCTCGTCCCAGCCCGAGCTGGGCACCACCACGCCGTCGACTGCCACGGCCACGCCCTCGTCGGGCAGCTCGAGCTCGGTGACGAGTGCGCGGACGGTCGCGCCGTCGTCGAGCGTGCGGTCCTCACCGTTCACGGTGACGATCATGGGGCCTCCTGCTTCACGGTCGTGACGTCCCGAGGTCGTGACGTATGCCTCCACCGTAGCCGTCGGCACCGGGGCTCTCACCCGCGAGTGAAGCGGTCGGGTGCCGCCGCGAGCGCGGCCCGCGGAACCGGTCGGCCCCGCACCTGCGCCACAACAGTCGCGGCCGTCACCGGGGTCAGGGCGATCCCGTTGCGCCCGTGGCCGGTCGCGTGGACGATCCGCGGGTCCGCCGGGTCGGCGCCGAGGAACGGGAGGTTGTCCGGGGACATCGGGCGTAACCCGGCGATGGTCTCGGCGAGCTCGTACTCGCCGACCCCGGGGAAGATCGTCTCGGCGTCGGCGAGCAGGTCGCGCACCCCGGCGACGGTGACCTGCCGGTCGTCGCCGTGTTCGTACTGGGTGGCGCCCACGACCAGGCCGCCCTCGCGCGGAACCAGGTAGAGCGGCCGTCCGCGCACGAACGCCCGGACCACCCCGCGGGGCGGGTCCTCACAGCCGGGCCGGGCGCGCAGCCGGAGCACCTCGCCCTTGACCGGGCGCACGGGCAGCCCGGCCAATTCGGCGGACCCGGTGCCCGCGGCCAGGACGACGCGGTCGGCGTCGACGTCGTCGAGCGAGGTCACCGCGCTGCGCACCCACGTCACCCCCTCCGCGCGGCAGGCGCGGGTCAGGGCGGCCAACAGGACGCGGTTGTCGACGGCCCCCTCGGAGTCCATGCGGTACGCCACGCGCGCGACGCGGGCCAGTGACGGCTCGGCATGGCGGAGCTCACGGCGGGAGATGCGGCGCAGGTCGGCCTCGGTGATGCCGGCACCGTCATCGGGGCCGTCGCCGGCCGGGTCGGGCTGGCGGGCGGCCCAGTCCATGGCCATGTCGAGGTCGCGGGCGTCGGCCTCGTCGACGGCCAGCATGTGCGTGAACGAGGCGGTCCGGATGGGCGGTCCGGGCGGCCGATGCGGCTCGAGGGTGCGCAGGAACTGGGGCCAGAGGCGCAGCGACGCCACGCCGAGCGCGAACACCGCCTCCTCGCCCGGCCACGCCTCGCTGAACGGAGCGAGCATGCCGCCCGCCACCCACGCGGCACCCGAGGTGGGCACACCGTCGGGCCCGGAGTCGTCGGGCTCGTGGACCACGACCTCGTCGGCCAAGCGGCTCCTCGCGATGGACCACGCGCAGGCCAGACCGATCACCGACCCGCCGACGACCGCCACGCGACGGGCGCCGTCGTCGGCAGCGGCATCGGTGTCGGCGGCGGCATCGGGCGCGGTCATGGCGGCCAGCTTATCGGGGTGATCGCCTACGGTTACCGTCATGACCGCTCGCGCCGACCTCCTCCGCTCCCGCCTCGCCGACTCCCGCCTCTACCTCTGCATCGACGCGCGCCGGCACCTCGACGATCAGGCCCGGGCCGAGGGATGGTCCGGTGACTTCCCGGCGCTGCGCAGGGACGTGGCCGCCGCGCTGGCCGGCGGGGTGGACATCGTGCAGCTACGCGACAAGAACTCCCCCGGCGAGCGCCAACTCGGCCCCCTCGAGGCCGCCCACGAACTGCGTGCCCTCGCGGTGATGCGGCAGGTGTGCGACGAGCACGGCGCGCTGCTGGCCGTCAACGACCGGGCCGACGTGGCGGCGGCGTCGGGGGCGGACGTGCTGCACCTGGGCCAGGACGACCTGCCACTGGACTGGGCACGCCGCATCGTGGGGGACGAGGTGGTTGTCGGCCGCTCCTGCCACGCCGTCGACGAGGTCGACACGGCGGCCGCGGACCCGCGCGTGGACTACTTCTGCACCGGCCCGGTGTGGCCCACCCCCACCAAGCCCGGCCGACACGCGCCGGGTCTGGACCTGGTGCGTCATGCCGCAGAGCTGGGCAGCGAGCAGACCGCGACCCTCCGCGAGCCCGCAGGGAAGCCGTGGTTCGCCATCGGCGGGATCGACCGGCAGAACCTCCCCGAGGTGCTGGCCGCGGGCGCCGGGCGGGTGGTGGTGGTCCGCGCGATCACCGGCGCGGCCGACCCCACCGCCGCCGCCCGCGAACTGCGCTCGGAACTGGACTGAACCGCAGTGCCGGATGAGTCCCCGGTCAGTCGGTGAGCTCCTTGGTCAGGGTCCTGCGCAACACCTGACGGGGCTTGGCATCGAGATCGTCGCCACCTCGTCGTCGTCGACCTCTCCGGCCCCAGGACTCCGGCGCCAGGCCGGGCAGCAACGTCAGCACCCTCCCCAGGCCACCCGCGGGCCACTCGACGTGGGCGTGCTCGACCTTGACGGTGGCGCGACGGCCACGCATCACCAGGGTCATGACCCCGTTGTGGAACCAGATCCCGTCGGTGACCCCCCACCTCACCTGCGGCTCCCGCACGCCCACCGCACGGGAGAGCCGACGGGTCAACGCGGGCATGGGTTGACGCACCGAGATCCGGTTGACCATCCGGATCGACTTCTGTAGAGGATTCCGGAACGGGGACATGACCAGCTGGTGCACCCGGGTGTGGGAGTCGGCCACCCGCGGTGCGGTGAGCTCGACCTCCTCCAGGTACGAGCAGTGGACGTCGCCGCCCAGCATGAGGATCGAGGCGGGCGCGCGCCCGTGGTCGCCGGCGGCCACCTCGGTGAGCAGACCTATCAGGTCGTCGAAGCTGTTGCGGAACGCCGCCCAGTGCTCGAGGTCCACAGCCAACCGGATCCGCTCGCCCACCCGCGCGGTGAGCGGCTTGTCCGGCCGATCGCGGCTCACGGCCTCGTTCCACCCCTCGAGGTGGTGCAGCGCCGGCAGCATGAACGCGGGCAGGGACGAGGCGATCACCAGGTGGTCCACCTCGGCGCCCAGGCACGCCTCCCGCGTCCACTCCCACTCCTCGGGGTCCATCACGCGCCGGTCCCGGGGGTCCAGTCGGCGGGAGGCCCGCACGTCGAGCATCACCACCCGCACCCGCCCGAAGTCTCGCGTGAAGCTCCACTGCGCGGTGCCGCGGTCGGTGTCGGCGGACAGGGCGAAGTCGGCCAGGATCTGCTCGCGTTCGGCGTCGGAGTCGGCCGCCCGGACCGCCAGGTACACCTCGTTGTGCTCCAACTCCTGCGGCGCGAGGTTCCCCAGGTGCTGGTAGACGAAGTAGCTGGCGAACGCCCCCCTCACCCGGTCGGGCCACCAGGGCTGGGCGGTCATCTCGCGGCGCCAGGCGAACGAGGAGTTCCAGTCGTCGCGCAGGTCGTGGTCGTCGAGGATCATGCAACTGGGGACGGTGGACAACAGCCAGCGCACGTCCGGGTCGCGCCACGACTCGTGGTAAAGCCAGGAGTACTCCTCGAAGTCGCAGATCTCGCCCGAGACATCGAGGTCCCCGCCGGCCCCCGCCGAGTCGCGCACCGACCTCGGCCCGTCCCCGGCCCGGCGGCGCGCGGCCAGCCGCTCGGTGATCTCACGACTGGGGATGTCGGCGTACACCTGGTCGCCGAGCAGCAACATGGCGTCGGGCCAGTCGTCGTGCGGGGTGTGCGCCATCTGGTGCGCGAGTGCCACCAGGGCGTCCGCGCCGATCCTGCGCAGCGCCACCGGGGTCTGGCTCTCGCCGCGGCGACAGGACCCGAAGGACAGTCGCACCGTGTCGTCGGCGCGCGGGGTCCGGATGACGCTGGGGCGCTCCGGTTCCAGGGGCCAGGCGGACACACCGTCGAGCGCCACCTCGTACGGCGTCTCCACGCCCGGCTCGAGTTCGCGCAGGTGCAGCACCGCGAAGTGGTGCCCGTGGACCCCCCACGACTGTTCGGAGACCTCGCCGCCACCGGCGCGGATCGTCACCCGGCACGGCGCGGACACCTCGACCCACACCGTCGCGTCCGTGCTGTCGACGTACCGCAGCATGGGGCCGACCAGGATCTCGGGCGCGGTGGGGGGCTGACTCATTGCACCAGTGTGCACGCGGACCGGTGGGTGTCGGGTGCGACGGGTCAGGGAAGCGGTGGCCCGGTCTACCCGAGAAGCCGGTGTCTACCCGAGAAGCGCCCGGGGTCCGACGACCACGACGTCCTCCGGCAGTCTGGCCCGCAGTCCCCGGTCCGCCGTCACCACCACCACCCGACGGGACCCGCCGGACACGGACAGGTCGGAGGCGAGGTCGGCGATCGCGTCGTCGCCCGAACCGGGGGCGCGGTGGACGACGAACGGACCGGAGTGCTCGGCCCGGCGGGCCGCCCCCTCGATCACGGCGTGCGCGCGGGCCACCCAGCCGAAGCCGTCAGGCAACTCGACCGTCCGTGGCATGGCCGCGCTCAGCTCGTCGAGCAACCGCGCGGTGGCTCCGGCCCGGTCACGCCACCACCCGTCCGGCCGAGAGCCCACCACGTTGGCCACGTCCACCACGAGTTCCACCGGTCGGGAACGGAGCCCGTCGGCCCAGGCCTGCGCGAACGCGGGCATCAACGGCAGCTCGGCGACCCGGGACTCGGGCACCCAGCGCAGTTCCAGACTCTCGTTGTTGGGCACGGTCTCCAGCGCCCGGGGGGCGTCCGCGACGACGGTGGTGTAGGTCCACTCCACCGCGTCGGCCGACTCCTGCACCAGCGGGGGGATCGTCCGGCCGCGGCCCCCGGGATCGTCCGAGTGCTTCTGGTCGGGCCGCAGGCGACGCATCATCTCGGCCACGTGCCGCATGTCCAGGCCGGGCCGGTGCCACACCGTGCCCGGCATCCGTGAGGTCACGCGGACGGCCCGGACCACCACGTCGGCGGGCCGGATCTCGGCCTCCTCCTGGGTCTCCCGGAGGGCCGCCTGTGGCGCGTCCTCGGAGGAGTCGCGGGCCCCACCGGGCAGCGCCCACGTGTCGCCGGAGGCCGTCCACACCGCGCGGTGCTGCAGCAGGACGAGCGGGGTGTCGGGGTCTGCCGGGTCCGCCGCGCGCAGGAGCAGGCCCGCGGCGCCGAAGCGGCCCCACCGCCGGTCACCGCCGGCCGACACCACCCAACCGTTGCCGTCACCCTCACTCGTGGCCACAGGTCCTCCACTCCACCGGACGCCTCACCGGACCGGATCCGCCCCGGATAGGGCGGAACTGCGTACTCCTCGACCAGTCTGCCCGACGTCGCCCCGCCACTTCACTAACCTGGGACACACGCCCACCGGATCCTCAGCACCGGCGGCAGAGAACCGGGAGGTGAGAGACGAGATGGGCCTCCCGACCCTCACGAAGAGCAGCGAGGCCGGTCCGGGCTCACGTTCCGGTTCCGGTGCGGGCTCCCGCTCGGGCCCCGGTGCGGGCTCGGGCGCGGACAGGTCCGGGGGACCCGCGGCCGAGGACATCACGATCAGCCCCCGGCGACCGGTCCGCCGCCGGGCCGCACGGTTCTGGAACGACGTCCTCACCACGCCGGGGCGGATGTCGGTGTTCGCGGTCCTGGCGATCGTCACGGTGCTGCTCGGCGGGACCGTGGCCTCGCAGACCATCACCATGCGTCAGAGCCACCACGAGACCCTGCTGGCCGAGGTCGAGCCGGTCGCCAACGCCTCGCAGACGCTGTACAGCTCCCTCACCATCGCCGACTCGGCCGCCAACACCGCCTTCATCACCGGCGGGATAGAACCCGCCGAGCTGAGGGAGCGGTACCTGCAGGCCATCGCCACCTCGTCGGCGTCGATCATCGCCGCCTCCCAGGGCCTCGACCGCTCGGACGAGGAGTCGATCAACCAGCTGGCGCACATCAATGCCCAGCTGACCACCTACACCGGCCTGGTCGAGACGGCGCGGACCAACAACCGGCTGAACAACCCGGTCGGCTCGGCGTATCTCGCGTCGGCGTCGACGCTCATGCAGGACACGATCCTGCCCGCGGCCGCCGACCTCTACGACCGCCAGTCCACCTCGGTGGGAGAATCCGACCGCGAGTGGTCCTCACCCCCGTGGGGGTCCTTCCTCCTGCTGGGACTGGCGATCGCGGTGCTGTTGCTGCTCCAGCAGTGGTTGTGGAAGATCACCGGCCGGCGGGTCAACCCGGCGTTGGCCCTGGCCTCGATGCTCATGGTGGCGACCTTCCTGCTCACCATGATCGCCGGGTTCCTGGCCGCCAACAACAACGCGCGCGGCCTGTCCGAGGGTGCCGCGCCGATGAACGAGCTCACCCGGCAGCGGATCGACGCCCAGAAGGTGCGCGCGCAGGAGACCCTGAACCTGGTGCGACGGACCGATCCCGAGGGGTCGGCGGCGGAGCGGGCGGCCATCCTCGGCGGCGTCCGCGACTCGTTGACCGTCTACCTCGACCCGGACGAGGACTCCAGCAGCCGCATCAGCCTGGACGGCGACGGTGCCGTCACCAACGCGATCGAGGCCCTGGACGACTGGATGGCCGCCCAGAACCGCGCCGACTCGCTGTACCAACAGGGCGACTACCAGGGGGCCATCACCATCTCCTCGGGCCAGGACGAGGGCGATTCCGGTGCCGCGTTCGACGAGTTCGACGAATCCATGCAGGACGCCATCGAAGAGGCCCGCGACACTCTGCGCACCCGCATCGACAACGCCCGACGCACGTCCTCCAACGGGCCGGACCTGATAGTCACGCTGTCCGCCCTGGCCGCGTTCGCCGTGGTCGTGGGGATCGCGCCCCGGATCAGGGAGTACCTGTGAGCGCGCGGATCCGGTGGAGAGCAGAGCGACGGCGGGCCGCCCGCGTGGTGACCGGTGGCGTGTTGGTCGCCGCCCTGGCGGCCGGTGGCGCGTGTGGGGTCGACGACGACGAGGCGCGCTACGGCGACGGCGGGCCGGACCGGGAGACGATCTCGGCGGCCACCGAATCCGACCACGTGGGGATCCCGGAGGTGTCCGCGGTGATGCCGCTACCCGCCGGCGCGATGATCAGCGCCGAGGGCCCGTCCGGGCTTCCCCAGGTGACCGCCGACGAGTCGTGCGACCCGCTTCCGAGTCTGCGCCCCGACGACGCCTCACCCGAGGAGCGCGTCCCCCGCATCAGACAGCGGGGGCGGCTGATCGTGGGGCTGGACCAGGGTTCCAACCTGTTCTCCTTCCGTGACCCGGGCACCGGACAGCTCACCGGCTTCGACGTGGACCTGGCCCGCGAGATCGCCCGGGACATCTTCGGAGAACCCGGCCAGGTCGAGTTCCGGTCCCTGACCTCGGTCAACCGCATCGAGGCGCTGGAGAACAACCAGGTCGACGTGGTGATCCGGTCGATGTCCATCACGTGCGCGCGGCGCGAGCAGATCACCTTCTCGGTGCCCTACTACCAGGCCTACCAGCGGGTGTTGGCCGTGCGGGGCTCCGGGATCACCGAGATCGAGGACCTCGAGGGCCGACGGGTGTGCGTGGCCGCCGGCACCACCTCGGCCTCACGTCTGTGGGAGGAGCTGGACCGGCTCACGGTGCTGTCCGTCAACACGTGGGCCGACTGCCTGGTGGCCATCCAGCAGAACCAGGTGGACGCCATCACCACAGACGACGCCATCCTGGTGGGCATCACCGCCCAGGACCCGTACCTGGAGATCGTCGGGCCGCAGCTCAACGCGGAACCGTACGGGGTGGGTATCGCCAGATCGACCCCGGGCAACAACACCGACGGCCTGGTCCGGCAGGTCAACTCGACCCTGGAGCGGATCCGTGCCGACGGAACGTGGAACCGCATGTACTCGACGTGGCTCTCCGGACTCGGCCCGAGCCCCGGGATGCCGGCGCCGACCTACGTGCCGGAGGAGCCGCGATGACCTACCGGAAGTGGGACGACGGGCCCGCCGTCGACGAGCCGACCGCCGGGACACAGGCCACCTTCCGGACGGAGGCGGTGCCGGTCACCGGCGCACTCGAGGTGACGGGGGCTGAGGCACTCGAGGTGACGGGGGCTGAGGAGGAGACCGGGTCGACGGTGGCCACCTCGGCGGTTGCGGGCACGGAGGCCGTCGCGGCCACCGGGGCGATCTCGGCCACGGGTGCCGTCTCCATGACGGGATTCCTCGAGGACACCGCGGGGTCCGCGACCGACGCCGCGCGCACCTCGGATCCGGCTGGCACCTCCGGCACCTCCGACTCCGACTCCGACTCCGCCGAGGCCGTCGCCGTCACCGGGCCCGTGGCCACCGGGGACGACGCCACCGGCGACGATCCCGAGTCGAGCACCCGGTCCGTCCCCGTGGTGCGGCCCTCCGCCCGGACCGGTGAGGTCGCCACCGGTGACCGCGCCACCTCGTCACCGTTCCGCCTGCGCCAGCCCAAGAAGCCCGAGGACCGGCCGAGTCCGGCGTCCGAGGGCCTGGTGGATCTGCCGTACATCATCCCGGTGGACCCCAACTCGGCCATGCTCTCGCCGGAGGACATCGAGGCGGAGTGCGATGCCTCCGACGGCCGTCTGCCGCGTCCCGAGCTCCGGCCCGACGACATCGTGGCCGACCAGTACGAGGTCCGCGGCGCGCTCGCCCACGGCGGTATGGGCTGGATCTACCTCGCCGTGGACCACAACGTGTCCGACCGGTGGGTGGTGCTCAAGGGCCTGCTCCACGCCGATCAGGCGGAGGCGCAGGAGGTGGCGGTGGCCGAGCGGGAGATCCTGGCCGAGCTCTCCCACCCGTCGATCGTGCGAATCTACAACTTCATCCACGACGACTGGGCCACCTCGCCCACCCACGGCGGGTACATCGTCATGGAGTACGTCGGCGGCCCCAGCCTGCGGGACGTGCGGCGGTCGGCGCCCGGCCGGGTCCTGCCCGTGGAGAAGGCGATCGCGTACGTCCTCGAGGCCCTCACCGCGCTGTCCTACCTGCACTCGGTGGGACTGGTGTACAACGACCTCAAACCCGAGAACATCATGCTCACGGAGGACCACGTCAAGCTCATCGACATGGGTGCCGTCTCGGGTGTGGGCGACTACGGGCACATCTACGGCACACCGGGCTTCCAGGCGCCGGAGATCCCGAAGACCGGCCCCACCATCGCCTCCGACCTGTACACGGTGGGCCGCACCCTGGCCTCGCTCATCGTCCGGCTGCCGGTGGTCGACGGCCGGTACGCCGACGGGATCCCCTCCCCCGTCGAGGAACCGGTGTTCAGCCGGTACGACTCGCTCTACCGCTTCCTGCTGCGCGCCACCAACGAGGACCCGAGTATGCGGTTCCGTAGCGCCACCGGGATGGCCGGGCAGCTCATGGGCGTGCTGCGCGAGGTGCTGGCGCTGCGCACCGGGGTGCCGCACCCGGCGTTCTCCCAGGTGTTCTCTCCCCAACGGTCCACGTTCGGCACGCTGTTCACGGTCGAGCCGACGGACTTCCTCGTCGACGGCCACGCCCGCGACACCACCCTGACCGGCGCCGAACTCGTCGACGCCCTGCCCGTGCCGCTGATGGAGTCCTCCGATCCCGCCGGGCGCATCCTGGCCGCCACCTCGTACACCTCGGTCGAGCAGCGGATCGACACGCTCCGCGAGCTGTACTCCGACTCCGAGTCCGAGGCCCACGAGAGCGTGGGCGTGATCATGTCGCTGGCCCGCGCGTACCTGGAGATCGGCGACCTCGCGGCGGCAGAGGCGCTGCTCGAGGAGAACGCCCACCGACTGCGCTCGGAGTGGCGCCTGGTCTGGTACGTCGGGGTGATCGCGCTGCTCAAGGGCGATCCCGTGGGCGCGTATCCCAGGTTCCAGCAGGTGCTCTCGGCCATGCCGGGCGAGAACGGCCCCAAGCTGGCGCTGGCCGCGACCGCCGAGCTCATCCTCGACGTGTGCCCGGAGGGCGACCGGACCCGATGGGCGCGCTCGAGCGAGCACTTCTACCGCACCGTGTGGTCGGTGGACCGGTCGGTGGTCAGCTCCGCGTTCGGCCTGGCGCGCCAGCTGCAGAGGCGCGGTGAGGTGTCGGCCGCGATCGAGGAACTGGACCGGGTACCGCCCAATTCGCGCTACTCGGCGCTGGCCAACCTCACCGCGATCCTCCTGCTGTGCCAGGGGCGCCCCCTGAAGGAGACCGAGGAATCCCACCTGCGCGAGGCCGCGCGCCGGGTCACCAACCTGTCGGCCGGTGAGCATCGGGCGTTCCAGATCCGCCTGACCGTGCTGACCACGGCGCTCTCGTGGATCCAGTTGCCCGGAAACGAGCCCTCGCCGTCACCGTTGATGCGCGGGGTGCCGTTCACCGAATTCGGGCTGAGGTCGGGAGCCGAGACCGTGTTGCGGACCCTCGCGCGGTCCACCGAGACCCGTCAGCAGCGTTTCCGGCTGGTGGATCAGGCCAACAGCATCCGGCCACGGACCCTGTTCTGACACGGACCAGAACGACCCCCGCTCGCCAACTGGGCAGGGGAAACTCACATCTACTGCCCCAGACCCAGAACCCTGTCGCACGCCCGGGCGATCGCCAGTTCCTCGTCGGTCGGCACCACCAGCACCGTGACGCGGCTGCCGGGAGTGGAGATGATGCGTTCCCCGGAACCGTTCTCGTTGGCCTCCGGGTCGAGCTCCACCCCCCAACTGCCCAGGGTGGACAGTGCGTCGGCACGTAGGCGGGCGACGTTCTCGCCCACTCCGGCGGTGAAGGTGATGGCCCCGACGTCCCCGAGAACCGCCCAGTATCCGCCGATATAGCGACGCAGGCGATGGATCACCACCTCGTAGGCGAGCAGGGCGTCGTCGTCGCCGTCGTCGACCCGCGCGAGCAGTACCCGGAAGTCACGGGCTCCGGCCAGACCCTCCAGCCCCGACTCGCGGTTGAGCAGGGTGGACACGTCCTCGGGCGACATCCCGCGGTCGCGGATGAGGTGGATGATCAGGCCGGGGTCGAGGTCGCCGGGGCGGGTACCCATGACCAGACCCTCGAGCGGGGTCAGTCCCATGGAGGTGTCGACCGCCCGGCCTCCCGAGATCGCCGAGGCCGACGCCCCGTTGCCGAGGTGCAGCACGATCTGGTTGAGCTCGTCGTACGGACGGCCCAGGACCTCGGCGGTGCGGCGCGAGACGAACTCGTGGCTGGTGCCGTGGAAACCGTACCGCCGCAGGTCCCACCGGCTCGCCACCGCGCGGTCGATCGCGTAGGTGTGAGCGGCGGCGGGCAGGGTGTGGAAGAACCCGGTGTCGAACACCGCCACGTGCGGCAGACCGGGCAGCAGTTCGCGGGCCACGCGGATCCCGCGCAGGTTGGCGGGGTTGTGCAGCGGGGCGAGCAGCTCGAGCTTCTCGATGCCCTCCTCCACCTCGGGAGTGACCACGACAGGCTCGTGGAAAGCCGGCCCACCGTGGACCACCCGGTGGCCGATCGCCTCGACCCCCAGGTCGGTGGGGTGTGCGTAGAGCTCGCCCGCCAGCTCCAGGACCCGACCGAGCGCCGCGGTGTGGTCGGGGAACGCGGCCTCCGCGGTGCGCTCCTCACCCGGAGAACCGGCGAGGTCGCTGCGGCGGACGGTCAGCGTGCCGACGGGCTCACCGATGCGCTCGACCAGCGCCCACGCCAGCTCGGTCTCGACGGCGGTGTCGAGGATCTGCAGCTTGAGCGAGGAGGAGCCGGAGTTGATGACCAGGACGCGGGTCATGAGTCGCCTTCCCGGACGTCTGCGGTCCCCTGCGCCTGAACGGCCGAGCCCTGCGCCTGAACGGCGGTGATAGCGACCGTGTTGACGATGTCCTCGACCAGCGCGCCGCGCGAGAGATCGTTGATGGGCTTGCGCAGTCCCTGCAGGACTGGGCCGATCGCCACGGCGCCGGCGGTGCGCTGCACTGCCTTGTAGGTGTTGTTGCCGGTGTTGAGGTCGGGGAATACCAGCACGGTGGCGCGGCCGGCGAGCGGTGAGTCCGGCATCTTCTTGCGGGCCACGGTGGGGTCGACGGCGGCGTCGAACTGCAGGGGTCCGTCGACGACGAGGTCCCCCATCGGATCCCCCTCGGCGGCACCGGCGACGCGCGAGCACACGATCTCGGTTGCCTTCCGCACCTTGTCGACGTCCGCCCCGCTGCCCGAGTCCCCGGTGGAGTACGAGAGCAACGCGACCCGCGGGTCCACGCCGAACCGGGACGCGGTCTCGGCGGAGGACAGCGCGATGTCGGCGAGCTGTTCGGCGGTGGGGGTGGGTACGACCGCGCAGTCGCCGAAGGCCAGGACGTGGTCGGACAGGCACATGAGGAACACGCTGGACACGGTCTTCACACCCGGCCTCGTCCGGATGATCTCCAGCGCTGGCCGGATGGTGTGCGCGGTGGTGTGGGCGGCGCCGGAGACCATGCCGTCGGCGAGGCCGGTGTGCACCATCATCGTGGCGAAGTAGGAGATGTCGAGCATCCGGTCGCGGGCCACGTCCAGGGTCATGCCCTTGTGCTCGCGCAGCTCGGCGTACTCCCTGGCGAACCTCTCGGCGTGCTCGCTGGTGCGCGGGTCAAGGATCTGCGCGGCGGACAGGTCTATGCCCAGTTCGTCCGCGCGCCGGCGCACCGCCTCGGGTTCACCGAGGATCGTCAGGTCGGCCACGTCCCGGCGCAGCAGTCGACCGGCGGCGTGCAGGATGCGGTCGTCGTCGCCCTCCGGCAACACGATGTGCCGCTTGTCGGTGCGGGCGCGCTCGAGGAGCTGGTGCTCGAACATCTGCGGCGTCATCACGTCGGGGGTGTCCACGCGCAGCCGGGCGAGCAGTTCCTCGGTGTCGACGTACTTCTCCATGAGGCTCAGCGCCGTCTCGACCTTCCGGCCGGTCCCGGAGTAGACGCGCCCTCGGGTGTCCGCGGCCACGCGGGCGGTGTCGTAGGTGCCGTGGTCTGTGCAGACGATCGGCAACGTCGACCGCATCCCGTGGACCAGCCGGTCCATCGCCGCGTTCGGCATCAGGCCGCCGTTCCAGATCATCCCGGCCAACGAGGGGAAGCCCTCCGCGGCGTGAGCGGTGAGAACCGCGAGCACGGCGTCGGTCCGGTCCGCGGGGACGATGACGACCATGCCGTCCACCAACCTCTCCAGGATCCGCTCGCCGGTCATCCCGCCCACCATCAGGGCCATGACCTCGCGGTCCAGCAGAGCCGGGTCGCCGGAATAGAGGGTGCCGTCCACGGCATCCACGAGCTCGCCCATCGTGGGCGCGGTGAGAAGGGCCTGACTGGGCAGAGTCCAGGCGGGTAGGTCCAGGGGGGCGAGCTCGGTCTGGATGGCCTCCAGCGCCTCCGGGTCGCACCGGTTGACCACGATCCCCACCGGGTGGGCGTGCTCCACTCGTAGCTCGTCCAGGGTCAGTCGGGCGTTGGTGCCGATCTCTCCGGGCGTGCGGTCGGCGCCACGGAGCACCAGCAGGACGGGCGCGCCGAGATTCACGGCGAGGGTGGCGTTGAAATCGAACTCGGTGGGGCTGGGCACGCCCGTGTAGTCGGTCCCGAGGATCACCACGACGTCGCACTGCCCGGCAACAACGTGATACCGGTCCACGATCTCCGCCAACGCCGATTCGCGGTCCTCGTGCACCCGGACGTTGGTCACGCCGATGCAGTCCTCGTAGTCGAGGTCGACGGTGGTGTGCTGGAGCAGCATCTCCACGATGCGGTCGCGAGCGGGCTCGGGGTCTGTGCCGGTGTCGGTGTCGGTCTCGGCGTTAGTGCCGGTCTGAGTGCGCACGACGCGTGGCGCGACGGTGACAGGACGGAACACCCCCACCCTCTGCACGGTTCCGGCGAGGATGCGCAGGAGGCCGAGTGCGACGGTCGACTTCCCTGTGTCACCCTCGGGGGCCGCGACGTAGACCGCGGACGACGACAGGGGAATGCCTGTCATCGGGGACGGAATCGTGGGTGCTGCAGACTCGGGTGAGAGAGTCTCGGAAACGGGGGAATCGGGCACGAGGGCATTCTGACAGCGCGAGCCGTCCGGCACACCTCGTACACCCCATGAGGACCCATCACCCGCCCGACGCGAACCGGCACGCACCAGCGCTGCCGGGCTCACGGGAGGACACGGGTCAGACATCGGTGAGCCTGTCGACTCCGGGGGGCAACCATGTACAGCGGCCTGGCGAGTCGGGATCGACGACGGTCGTCCACCCCGACGGCCCGTCGCCGACGAAGGCGTGATGCACGGGACACCCCAATGCACCGTTTCCGACCGTCGTGGGTCCGCCTCGGGACCATTCCTCGACGTGGTGGAACTGGCTTCTCCTGGCCGGAACGGTGCATCCCGGGAAGGTGCACCCGCCGTGCGCGGCGTAGAGGACCAGGCGCTGGATGGCGGAGGCCAGCCGCCGGTCGGGGTGGGCGTCGACGTCTATCCGGTGCAGTTCCTCGCGGCAGTCGCGCAGAAGCGAGACGAACCACGGCATCGACCCGGCCATCGAGACGGCCTGGCGGACGCTGAGCTGCGTGCCGGAGTCGGTCTCCACGAGCGCATCGGGCTCCTCGAGTTGCTCCGGCGTCACGCGCACCACGATGGTGGCGATTCCCTTGGGCCGGGCGGGGTCGACGGTCGATCCGAGAGCCCACTGGTGCACGAGTGCATCGTGTGCCCGCTGCTCCGGGGTGCGTTCGTCCGACCCTGGCTCGCATGGCACAACCCCACCGGGTCCGCCGAAGTCACACAACGCCCGCTCCACCAGCGCCCGGGCGCGAGGGGTCAGCGTCAGGCTCAGGGTGCTGCTGCCATCGGGTCGGACCGCGCCGAGCCGGGCCGAGCGCTGCCGCTCCTGGTGTTCCTCGCAGTCCTTGCCGCGGTCGGGACACAGGGCGGCCACCCGACGGGCGGCTTCCGCCCGCAACTCCGCCGGGGCGACCGTGCGCGCGAACTCCGTGAGCCCCTCGGCGAATCGGGCCTTGGCAGCCCCGCCGATCGTCCCGGGCAGCCCGGAGACCGCCTTGGCGATGATCCGCTCGTGCTCGGCGGTGATCTCCCCGACCGCCGCCGCCCGCCCGGCAGGGGTTGCCTGTCTTCCGCCCGCCTCGATCCGCCCGTGCACCACGCCTCTTCCCAGGCCCAACTTCTCCGCCAGCATCGCGGCGACTCCCCCGGCGGAACGACCCTTCTGCCGGTGCAGGCCCGCCAGTTCGGCCGTGGCGCGCGATCCGGCGGCCTCCAGCCGGCGGGCCACGATCTCGGCGCGCCCCACGGCGTCGACCAGCTCGTCCGCGTCATGGCCCGACCAGTCGACCTCGCACAGAGTCTCCACGGAGGCCTCGAGAAGCGCGAGAACGTCGGCCAGCGGGGCCGTCTCCGACCCCTGCTTCGGCGCGTCCCACACTTCCTGTTCCATGGCTCAAAGTATAGAACACACGTACGACACCGAGCCGGCGCCGACGACGCCCCGCCGGGTCGGAACCCTCAAGAGACGGCCGGGGCCCGCGGGATCCGGCCGGCGCGATATCGCTAGTCGACGACCACGTG
Source organism: Dietzia sp. (assembly GCA_046292305.1). Taxonomy (GTDB): domain Bacteria; phylum Actinomycetota; class Actinomycetes; order Mycobacteriales; family Mycobacteriaceae; genus Dietzia. The sequence goes on from JBKBRA010000005.1 coordinate 66,912, forward strand.
GGCCAGCCCGAAGTCGCCCGCCGCGTCGGTCCAGACCGCCTGCCCGCCGAAGCCGTGCCCCGCGAGTTCGTCGACGAGGGCGTGGGGCTCGAACTTCCGGGCAATCTCGGTGCGGATCCCCTCTCCTGCGGCCAGGGCCCGCCGGCGCCCCAGCGTCGGGAAGTCGATCTGTACGTCGCGCACCGCGCGCAACCACATCTCGATCCGGCTCTCTCCGGAGTTCCACACGGCCTCGTGCCGGAAGTCGCGGCGGTCGAGGCCCGTGCACTCGACGGTCCGGGCGATCACGTCGAGCATGTTGAGGTTGAACTCGGCTGTCACCCCGGCGGCGTCGTCGTAGGCGGCCACCAACCGCTCCGGGCGCTTGACCAGGTCGCATCCCACTACCAGCCGGTCTCCCGGATCCATCACGCCGCGCAACATGGAGAAGAACCCGGCGCGCTGTGACTCGCTGAAATTGCCGACGGTGCCGCCGAGGAACAGCACCAGCCGCCCGCCCGGCTCACCCGGTAGTGGTCCGTCGAGAGCGGTGAGGTCGCCGATGACCGGGTCGATCCGCAGGCCCGGATACTCCTGAGCGAGCGCGCGGGCGGACTCGAAGAGCATCTCGGTGCTGATGTCCACTGGTACGAACCGCGCCTCGCCCGCCCCCTCCGCTCCCGGTGTGCCCGCACGCCCGGTCGCCAACACGTCGAGCAGCACCCGCGTCTTCTCGCAGGTCCCCGCCCCGAGCTCGACCACCGTCGACGCGTCGCCCACGATGTCCCCGGCGCGGGCGCGCAGGATCTCGGCCTCCGCCCGGGTGGGGTAGTACTCGGCCACCCTGGTGATCTGGTCGAACAGCAGACTGCCCTTCTCGTCGTAGAACCAGCGCGGCGGCACGGTCGGCGGGTCGGAGAAGAACCCCTCGTGCAGGTCCGACTCCAGGGCGGCGGTGTCGGGGTCGGTGGACCTCGTCGTCGTCGTCGGGTTCTCCGCGCCCGTCATCGGGCGAGCCTCAATCCGGTGGCCGCCCACCGCGAGTAGGCAGGGAAGAAGTTGCGGTAGGTGGGCCGCGTGTGGCGAGCCGGTGTGAGGGCGCTGCCGCCGCGCAGGACGTGCTGGTCGGACATGAACTTTCCGTTGTACTCGCCGGCCGCCCCCTCCTCGGTCACGAACCCCGGGTAGGGCAGGTAGGCGCTGGACGTCCATTCCCAGACGCCGCCGATCGCCCGCTCGAGCGCGATACCGGGATGGCACCGGTCGGGGTCGAGTTCGTCGCGCGCCTCCCAGCCGGTGGTGGCGACCTCCCACTCGAACTCGGTGGGCAGGCGCGCGCCGGCCCAGCGGGCGTAGGCGTCGGCCTCGTAGAACGAGACGTGGCAGACGGGTTCGGCGTCCACGACCGGCCGCCGGCCCGAGAGGGTGAAGGTGGTCCACTCGCCGGCGGCGGAGGAGCCGGCAGCGACGGTGGCGCCGCGGACGGGGCCCCCTGCGTCATGGCCCTCGCGCCGCCAGTACCCGGGAGAATCCCAGCCCTCGGTCTGCACGGCGGCCCACCCGTCGGAGAGCCACAGTTCGGGGCGGGTGTAGCCGCCGTCGGCCATGAACTGCTTCCAGTCGGCCACCGTGACCTGGCGGGTGGCCATCTCGCCGCCGGGTATCCACACGCGGTGCCGCGGGCGTTCGTTGTCGTAGGAGAAGCCGTCGAGGGTGGACCCCGCACCGCGGGCGGGATCCGGGGCGCCGACCTTGGCCACCCCCTCGACGACGACGAGCCAGTCCGTCTCCCCCGGCACCGCGGCCACCGGGTCCGCGGGCCTGTCCACGTAGACCGGGTCGGTCGGATTGTGGGCGAAGAGGTGCTTGGCGTCCATGAGCATCAGCTCCTGGTGCTGCTGCTCGTGATGGCAGCCCAGCTCGAGCAATTCCAGCCCACGCTCGTCGACCCGGCCCGCCTCGAGCGCGGCCACCACGGCCTCGTCCACCCGCGCCCGGAAGTCGCCGATCTCCGCCACCGACGGGCGGGTGATGAGCCCGCGCTGGGGCCGGGGTTGCCGCGGGCCCACGGCCTCATAGTAGGAGTTGAACAGGAACCGGAAGATCGGCTCGGGCGAGGAGTAGCCGGGCAGCCCGCCCAACACGAACTCCTCGAAGAACCAGGTGGTGTGGGCTCGGTGCCAGGCCGCGGGGCTGGCGGCGGTCATGGACTGCGGGATCTGGTCCTCGGGGCTGAGCCGGGAGGCCAACAGGTCGGTGAGTTCGCGGACGTGCAGGAACTTCTCGATCGCACTCTGGGGGCGCGTGCGCGCATGAGGGCGGGGCTCTGCGGTGACGTCTCCGACTGTCATGGTTCCCCCGGGGTGTCGTGGTCGGCGGTCGAACTGCCGCCAGATTAACCACGGTGTAGTTCGGAGCCCACCGTTGTTCGGATGTCACCGTTCTCAATGTCACCGTTCCCAATGCCACCGTTCCCAGGGCCACCGTTCTCAGTGCCACCGTTCTCAGTGCCACCGTTGCGGAACGGCACCGGCGCCACGGCGGTGAGGTTGCGACGCTCGTGCTCCAGCAGCCGCAGGCGGAAGTCGGGACAGTTCCCCATCCCGCCGTCGGCGCGGATCACCCGGTGCACCGGGATGACGAACGGCACCGGCACCAGGGTGCACAACCGCCCCACCCGGCGGGCGTTGCGCGGCCGGCCGGCGTCCACGCTGACCTGTCCGTAGGACGTGGTCTCTCCGTAGGGGATGCACTGGATCTCGCGGTAGACCTCGCGCGAGAACTCGTCGTGCACGCCGGCGGCCGTCCAGTCCACGGGGACGTCGAACTCACGGAGCTCGCCGGCGAAGTAGGCTCCGAGCTGATCCGCGACCCGGGCCAGGTGCTCGGCCGCCGCGCCGGGCTCGGAGCCGCCCACCTCGTCGTCGTCATCCGGGTGAGTCACGGCGAACCACGACTCCAGATCCTGGTCCGGACCCACCTGGTCCAGCCGCGCAAGGCCACGCGCGGTGGCCTCGGCGACCATCCGGCCGGCGGCCGTGTCGAGCACCCGCACGGCCCTACCGGCGGACTCGCGGGGCGAGGCCACGCCTCACACCACGCTCGGCCGGTCCGGGTTGGTCACGTCGGCGTCGGCGGTGTCGAGACGCTCGAACAGCGCGTCGGCGCCGTCACGGGCGACCGCCGACATCTCGGCGGTGGTGATGGGCACCGCCTGGAGCCGCGTGAGCAGTGGCCCGGTGCCGTCCTCGCCGCCGGTCTCGTCGACGACCTGAAGGTCGGGCCACAGGAACGGCGGGGTCAGGACCAGGTGCTCGCAGCGCCGACCGGAATCGACGAGCCCCACCGCATTGGGGATCACCGCGCCCGGCGCCACGTGGATGGACCCGGTGGCCACGGCCAGCGCGCACGCGTCCAGCACGTCGGCCATGGCGCGGTGCCCCGTGCGGCCCACGGTGACGAACTCACTGCGGATCTGCCGACCGTCCGGCGTGGTGACGTTGGTCGGGAGCTCCCGGGCCCCGACGGTGGCGTAGGTCGTGAACCCGGGTGCGGGGACGTTGTCGACGACGACGATGTCGCAGTGCCACTCCGTGGTCTGACCCTCCTCGTCGGCTTCCGTCTCGTGCGGGTAGCGCAGGACACGAACCGATTCGGCCACGTCGAGGAGGCCCTCGAGGCCGGAGAGGTCAGCCTTGTCCGGGCCCGGGACGGTGCTGCCGCCGCTCACGCCAAATCACGCAACCGGGGCTCGAGGTCGGTCTTGAACAGGTCCAGGAACCGCTTCTGATCGTGGCCCGGCGCGTGGAAGACCAGGTGGTTCAGGCCCGCGTCGACGTACTGCTTGACCTGCGCCACGGCGTCGTCGGGGTCGGAGGCGACGATCCAACGCTTGGCGACCTGCTCGATGGGCAACTCGTCGGCCAGACGCTCCATCTCCCGCGGCGAGTCCACCGAGTGCTTCTGCTCGGGGGTCAGGGACAGCGGCGCCCAGAAGCGGCAGTTCTCCAGCGCCGCTGCCGGGTCGGGGTCGTAACTGATCTTGATCTCGATCATCCGGTCGATCCCCGAGGAGTCACGGTCGTTGATTCCCGCGCCCTCCTCCACGGCCGGAAGGAGCTTGTCGGTGTAGAGCTCCATCCCCTTGCCCGAGGTGCAGATGAAGCCGTCGCCCACCCGGCCGGCGTACTTGGCGACCACGGGTCCGCCGGCCGCGATGTACACGGGCACGCCGGCCTCGGGCACGTCGTAGAGGAAGGCGTCCTTGGTGGTGTAGTAGTCGCCGGCGAAGTTGGTGGTCTCACCGGTCCACAGCTCCCGCATGAGGCGGACCGACTCGCGAAGTCGGGCGAAGCGCTCCTTGAACTCGGGCCACTGACCCTGGTGACCCGTGGCGATCTCGTTGAGGGCCTCGCCGGTGCCCACGCCCAGGAAGACGCGGCCCGGGTAGAGGCACGCCATGGTGGCGAAGGCCTGGGCCAACACGGCCGGGTTGTAGCGGAACGTGGGCGTGAGCACGGACGTGCCCAACTGCAGGCGCTCGGTGCGCTCCCCCACCGCCGTCAACCACGCCAGGGAGAAGGGGGCGTGGCCGCCGTCGTGCCGCCACGGCTGGAAGTGGTCCGACACCGTGGCCGAGTCCATACCCGCCTGCTCCGCCAGGATCGCGTACTCGACCAGATCGCGCGGTCCGAACTGCTCGGCCGAGGCCTTGTAACCGAGCTTCAGGGCGGAGGTGGGGGACATCGACGACTCCTCATTGATAGGTGAGCGATTTCACCGCCGCAGCGGTCGGATCTCTACAGCCGAGTATGCCAGTGCACCCCGGGGGCTCGTCCGGGCCTGCGTCGGGCCGCGTGAACCGCCAATCCCCACAGCGCTTTCCGGCACAGCGGCAGCGGGTGAGATTTGCCACTCGCCGCGGCCAGGTGTAACGAATCGGCCACCGGCGGCCATACCCTTGGTGAACCGGCGATCATCGCGGGCCCGCCCGTGCCGGAGACCCCTCCTCCGGTCCGATCGCCGTCTGATGGCTTTCGGAGGAGCTATGCGGATACGACACGCGGCCACCGCGCTGGTCGCCCTCGGTTCCGCCTCCGTCTGCGCGCTCGGCGCCACGCTGATCCTGCAGGACCGCGTGGACGATGCCCGGGAATCGGAGCTGCGCAGCTCCTCCTGGTCCGTCCAGGCCTCCACCGACTTCGGCACCACCTGGACCGCGCCCGTCTCCACCTACGGCGGGCATTTCCCCGTCCGGGTGGACACGACCGGGCTCCGTAACCGTTCCGCCTACCAGCCCCTGACCCTTCGGACGAGCGTCGACTCGCGCTCGGAGGCCCACGTGATGATCGGGGAGGGCGTGCTGGTGGAGGGCGACCCCGCGACCGCTGCCGACGTACGCATCCGTGCCGTCACCACCCGCGGAGGCGCGTGCGCCGCGCCCACGTTCACCAGTGGCACCCCCAGCGTCCTGGCCGGCGACGGCTTCCGGCCCGAACCCGTGGACGCCGCCACCACCGACGAGCCCCTGGTCCTACCCGCCGCCACCCGCACCACCCCGGGAGCACCCGTCACCGTGTGCCTGGAGCTGAGCATGGACTCGGCGTCCCCGTCCCCCGACTCGGTGCTGATGCTGGCCTGGCCCATCGAGATCGCCCGCGCCGACGCCGGGACCTGACCGGGCCGGGCCGGGCCGGGCCGGGTCCTGACCAACGCCCGGACCGCCCTCACTGGCCGTCCTGGCTCGCCTTCCGCTTCCGGGCGGCCATCCGGTACACCTCTTCGTGCGCGGCCATGATCTTCATCGGATCCGCGCCCTCGACGCGCGGCGGCACCGACCGGGGCTCGTCGACCGCGGTGCGCACCGCCCACGTCAAGGTGCCGGGATCACGAGGGTCGTACACCTCGCCGGCGTGGTCGTCCGGATCGCAACGATCGAACCACTGCTCGCGAAGGAAACCCACGGCCGGCAGCACCGGCGTCACCCCCAGATCCCGGCACAGCTCCAGCCAGGTGGAATGGGTGGCGAACCGGTACGGGAGCACGCACACGTCCAGGGCGGCGAACTCGGCGAGTACCGGTCCGAGATCGCGGGCCTCGTAGCGGATCAGCCGCACCGACTCCCACCCGCCCTCAGCGGCGAGCTCGGCCACAAGGTGGTGCCCGCCGCTCTCGCGGTCCTCTCCGCACGCATCCCGCCACGCCTGCGCCTCCACCACGATCCGCAGGTGCGCGCCCCGCCGGCCGGTCGCCACAGGTGCCAGCAGATCGAGGAGCTCGGGCCCCTCGATGTTCTCGCCCATGCGTTCCAACAGGACGCCCACGGTGGTGTCCCCGGGGGCCCGGAGGTGCTTGGAGGCGCGGATAGCGGAGGAGATCTCCGCCTCGTCGAGCAGGCGCGGATGTGGCACCACCATCGACTCCACTCCCCACCGCACCCACAGTTCGCGTGCCGCGACCTCGGTGAGCGTGAGCACCTGTGACGCGGCCCCGACCAGCGTTCCGGTGTTGCCGCGGTGCGGGTGTGAGTCCTCCTGGGAGGGGTAGACGATGTCGTGCACGGTCAGCACCATCGGGACCCCGGCACGGGACAGGTGCTCGGTCACGTCCCTGGCGCTCGCCGGATCGAGGTAGTCGTAGCCGAAGTGCACGTGGGCCACGTCCACCTGCTCCAGGTCGCGGTCGAGGATCGGGGCGGGGCTCTTCGCGTAGGTACCCGGGTGGGATCCACCGTTGACCACGCCCGGCCGCACCGGGACCAGCTCGACGTGGCCCGACCACGCCAGTCCCGTGATCCGGCGGACGGCCGGATGGGCCGCGGGTAGCACCGCCACCCGGGTTCGAGACGCGCCCACATGTGACCGCATAAGACTTAGTTTAACCCCCTACGCAAGTCCTCGATGAGATCTCCCGCGAATTCCAGCCCCACCGAGAGGCGGACCACGTTGTCGGAGATCCCCACCGCGGCACGGGCCTCGGGCTCCATGGACGCATGGGTGGTCGTCGCGGGATGGGTCACCAGGGATTTGGCATCCCCGAGATTGTTGGAGATGTCGATGACGCGCAACGCGTTGAGGAGCGAAAAGCAGCGCTGCTTGCCGCCGTCGGCCTCGTCGTCGTCGTACTTCAGGCCGAACGTCACCACCGACCCACCGCCCGACATCTGGGCCTGCGCCAGGTCGTACTGCGGGTGCGAGGGCAGCATCGAGTACCGAACCCAGTCCACGGCGTCATGTGACTCGAGGAACTGTGCCACCTCGAGCGCGTTGGCGGACATCCGGTCCAGGCGCAGGCTCATGGTCTCCAGACCCTTGAGCAGCACCCAGGCGTTGAAGGCGCTCATACCGAACCCTGCGTGACGCATCAGGTTCTGCACGGGTCCGGAGATGTACTCCTCCGGCCCCAGCACGGCGCCGCCCAGGACGCGACCCTGGCCGTCGATGTGCTTGGTGGCGGAGTAGACCACGATGTCCGCGCCCAGCTCGAGCGGCTTCTGGTGCAGAACGGTGGCGAAGACGTTGTCCACCACCACCTGCGCGCCGGCCGCATGGGCCAGCTCGCAGACCGCGCGCACGTCCACCAGCTCCTGCATCGGGTTGGAGGGGGTCTCGAAGAAGACCGCGTCGGCAGGCTCGCTGAGCGCCTCCCGCCACTGCTCCAGGTCGGCGCCGTCGACGAACACCGTCTCCACGCCCCAGCGCGGCAGGATCTCCGCGCAGATCACATAACAGGAGCCGAACAGCGCCCGGGAGGCCACCAGTCGCGAACCCTCGCCCAGCAGCGCGGCCAGCGACACGAACACCGCCGACATGCCGGAACTGGTCGCGAAGCACGCCTCGGCGCCCTCGATCTGCCGCAGCCGCTCCTGGAACATCGCCACGGTGGGGTTGCCGTAGCGGGAGTACACGAACCGCTGGATGTCCCCGTTGAACGACGCCTCGGCAGCCTCGGCCGACTCGTAGACGTAGCCGGAGTTGAGGAACATCGGCTCGGCGGTCTCCTCGAAACCGGTGCGCATCTGCCCGGCCCGCACGCCCAGGGTGTCGGGGTGGAGACCGTCGGGGAGCTCGTTGTTTCTCATCCGCTGCTTTCTTGTGCTGTCGGTGGTGCGGGTGGCGGGGCCGGTACGGGTCAGGACTGTCGCCAGGCCAGGCCCGCGACCTTCCATCCGTTGACCGAGCCGCGGTGGCCCGCCGCGTCCGGGTCGCCCTCGAACCCCTCGGCCACGTTGTAGGCGGGCCCCAGGCCGGCGGCGGTGGCGGCGCTCGCGGCGGCCGCCGACCGGGCCCCGCTGCGGCACAGGAACACCACCGGGGTCTCGGCATCCACCCCCGCCTGGCCGAGCTGCTCCAGGAAGCGGTGGTTGGGCTCGCCCGCCGAGGTCATCCACTCGATGCCCACGGCGCGCTTGCCCAGCTCCGACAGGTCGGCGCCGCCGACCCACTGCCACTCGGCGCTCGTGCGCACGTCCACCAGCACGGCCGAGGGATCGGAGGCGAGCAGATCCCAGGCCTGCTGGGGGACCAGATCCCCGGCGTAGTCGCTCATGGGCCCTGATTATGCTCCTCCTGCCACGAGTCCGTCCGGTCGAGGTCCGCCGGGCGCGCCCCCGTGTCATGATCGGGCCATGTCCCCCACCCCCTCCGCCGCCCCCGTCCGAGTGGCCGTCGTCGGATCCGGGCCGGCGGGTGTCTACGCCTGCGAGGCCCTCCTGGCGTGGGCTGACCAGCACGGCAGGGACGTCGTCGTGGACTGCCTCGACCAGCTGCCCGTGCCGTACGGCCTGCTTCGCCACGGCGTCGCCCCGGACCACCCACGGATCAAGGGCATCGCCCGCACGCTGGAGTCGATCGTCGTCGATCCGCGCATCCGCTTCCTCGGCAACGTCGAATTCGGCCGCGACCTCACCCTGGACGACGTCCCCCGGCTCTACCACGCCGTCATCTTCGCCACCGGCGCCCTCGCCGACCGTGATCTCGGCATCCCCGGCGAGCACCTCGAGGGCTCCTACGGCGCCGCGCAGTTCGTCACCTGGTACGACGGCCACCCGGACGCCGACCGAAACTGGGCCCTGACCGCCGAGCGCGCCGCCGTGGTGGGCGTGGGCAACGTCGCGCTCGACATCGCGCGGATGCTGGTGCGGACCCCCGAGCAGCTCGAAGCCACCGACATCCCCGAGCACGTCCGCGAGGGTTTCGGCACCAGCGCCACCCGGGTCGTCACCGTGACCGGCCGCCGCGGCCCGGCGTACGCCAAGTTCACCCCTCTGGAGTTGCGGGAGATGGACAAGGTGGAGGGTGTCACCATCGTGGTGGAACCGGCCGACCTGGAGTACGACGACGAGGCCCGCGACCACCTGGAACATGACCGCCGGGCCGGGCAGGTCTGCGATCAGCTGGCCAAGTGGGCGGCAGCGCAGGCGGAGGCGGGCCACGAGTCCGCGGACGCCGCCGAGGCCGCCGCGGTCTCCGCCGGCGGGCGCGTCGTGCGCTTCCGCTTCCACCGCAGCCCCGTCGAGGTCCTCGGCCCCGACGGATTCGTGACCGGCCTGCGCCTGGAGCGCACCGAGCCGGACGGGACCCGGGTGCGGGCCACCGGCGAGTTCGAGGAGCTGGCCGTGGACGCCGTCTACCGGGGTGTCGGCTACCGGTCCGACCCGCTCGAGGGCGTGCCCTTCGACGACAGCACGGCCACGATCCCCAACGACGGCGCCCGGGTGCTCACCGAAGCCGGCGGGGAGCCCGTGCAGGGGCTGTTTGTCGCCGGGTGGGTCAAGCGCGGACCCACCGGCGTGATCGGCACCAACCGGCACTGCGCGGTGGACACGGTGCACGCCCTCACCGACGACATCGAGGCCGGCACCGTGTTCGACCCCACCGACACCGACCCGCAGGCCGTCCGCGACCTGCTCGCCGAGCGGGGTGTGACGGTTGTCGACGGCACGGGGTGGGCGGCCATCGACTCCCGCGAGCGCGCGATGGGGCAGTCCGCGGGCCGCGAACGCACCAAACTCGGGGGCCGGGAGGAGATGCTCGCCGCGGCCCTGGAGTCCCAGCCCGGCCCGCGGGACTCCCCAGTCTCCCCCCAGCGATAAATCGGGGGTCAGTCGCGACCCGCCACGAGCCTGCCGATCTCCTCCAACGACACCGTCCCGCGGTCGAAGTAGACCGAGTGCGCGCCCCGGGTCGACCCCGGTCCGGAACCGGGCTCGGTCACGTCCACGGCGAGCCCGCCGAACTCCTCCGTCCCCGGCCGCCCGCCCAGCACCCCGGTGGTCGACCACCACGGCACCGGGTCCCAGCGCGAGGTCACGCCCACCACCTCGTGCTCGGCGGCCTGCCGCGCGGTCCCGCCCTCGTCCACCCACTGCTCTGCCAGTGACCCGACGGTCGCGCCGGGGCTGCCCACGTGGATCATCCGGTCCGCGGCCAGTCCGTGCGGGTCCGCAGCCGACGCACCCAGGACCGCCGAACCGTAGCTGTAGCCCACGGCGGTGTGTGGGGAGTCCCGGCCGTCCATCCTCTCGACCGCGTCCAGACCCGCCGCGAAGGTCCGCAGGTCCTGGGCATGCGCACGCGCGGATGCCGCCGAGAACCCGGCCGCGGCGACGTCGTCCGGGGCGTCGTAGCCCTGCCACGACACGGACACACACGACCCGGTGGACAGATCAGTGGACAGATCAGTGGACGGATCGGTGGGCGGATCCGCGCCGCCGCCAGCCGGATCGCCGGCAGCGGCGGCCGGGGCCGCACTCGCCTCGCACACCGCTCTCGCACGGTCGGCGGTGCGGTCGATCGACTCCACCGACGAGCCCGTGCCGGGGATCAACGTGACCACGCTGTCCGCGCCGTCGGGATCGCCGCTCGCCACCACGGCCCGGCCGTCCGGGTGCAGCGACAGCAGGTGTCGGCCGGGGTCCTCGGCGAGATGAGCCGACAGCGCGGCGAGTCCCGGGGCCCCGCCCGCCTCGAGGAGTCTGCGCAGCCGGGTCCGGTTGATCGCATCCCGCGTGGCAGCGGACACCCCGGCGACCGACCCCAACTCCGGGTTGTCGCGCGCGAGTCGTTCCCGTTCCGCCGGGCCGAGCGAGTGCCACAGGTCGGCGATGACCCGGGGGTCGTCGCCGGTCGACCCGGACAGGTCGATGCAGGCCACGGTCGCGGCATCCGTGTACCCGGCGAGGGAGTCGGCCGCTTCGCGCAGTCGCAGAGTCAGGGCCAGATCGGCATCGGCGACCGACGTGACGTCGCCCCCGCCCGGTCGGACCCGCTCGTCGTCGGCCCAGCTGATCAGCGCCCGCGCGAGTCTCGAGCCCTCGACCCGCAGGACGTCCGCCAGGTAGAGGCAGGCGCCGGAGACCATCCCGGCCTCGGCGGCGGCGTCCCCCACTCGTCTGCGAGCCTGCGCCCCCGCGTGGCCGAACCACCCGTCGCCGGCCGCGGCCCCTGTGCCTCCCTCAGCGGCAGCGCCCCTCTCAGAACCTGTGTCTCCACCGAACCTGCGGGCCACCGAGTCAAGGTCCGCAGCCGTGTCCGCGGTCTCCCGGCCCACCGCCGCGGCCCGGGCCTCGGCATGATCGAGAGCGACGACCAGCGTCTCAGCCCGCTGCTCCGGCGACACGGTGGGCCACCTCCTCGTCGGCCTGGGACAGCTGCTCAACCGCGCTCCCCATGCGCTCGGCGACCTGCTCCGTCTCCACGGCCGCGTCCCGCGCCCTGCGTTCCAGCAGCGCCGCACACTCCGCCAGCGCAGCCCCGCTGAGCAACCCTCCGGGCGGCCCGGCCCCTCCCGCCGCGGCGCCCGCCTGTTCGAGTGCCGCGACCAGAGTGCCCGCCTGTTCCGCCGCGCGCACCCCGGCCTCGCGAACCCTGGCAGCCTCGGCCACCACCGCGACACGCTCGAACGCCACCAGCGCCGCGGCGACAGGCCCCGCTCCAGCTTCCGGCCCCGCTCCCGCGATCCGCCCCGCCCCCGGTTCCGATCCCGCCATCAACCCCGCCCCCTCCCGGCCCGACAGTCCGGGCCGCTCGGGACCTCACGCTAAGTGCGCGGCCGGGCCGGATGCGGCCCGCGAGAGGGGGCGGTGGATAGATCGGACGACCATCCACAGGCTCAGTCCAGGACGCGGTGGACGCGCCTGCCGGCCGTACGCGTGAACCCGAACCGGGCGTAGGCCCCGGCTAGCGACTCGTCGGCCGCGACCGCCACCACCACGTCACCGGCGGGCAGTGACGCGATCAACCTGCGCGTCAGGAGCAGTGCCGAATACCGCGTCCCGGGACGCTGCGCCAACGCCATGATCGCCCACCGCCGACCATCCGGGGTGTCGGGTCCCACCGCATCCGTCGCGGACAACGCGCCGGCCATCAGCAACGCCCCGGCCAGGACCACACCGAGGATCGCCCCCAGCACCACCAACACCAGCACACGGTGCTCGAACTCCGCCACGAACGCCCCGAACCCGAGACCGAAGAACACCAGGGCGAGCGCCGTCGCCACCACCACGTCCACGACCGGCCGGTACCGGCAGAAGATCACCATCCCGTCCCGGTCCGCGGACTCATAGACGGCCCGGCGCAGCACATACGGCGCGATGGTCGCCAGCGCCGCGGCCCAGGCGAGCGCCGCCGCGGGTCGACTACGGGTGTAGGCCCTGGCCACGAGCCAGGCCAACGGGCCGAGGTGTCGTAGGGGAGCCGGATGAACGGGCGCGGACGTCACGATGAGTTCCCTCTCTCCGGGCTCAGAGCAGGTTAGAGCTCAGCGCAGGTCGGAGCTCAGAGCAGATCGGGCTGTTCTGCGTACCGGCCGCCGGCGTACATCCGGACCAGCACCGCGACGAGCCCGATGCCGAACACCGCCATCCCGCCGAACAGCAGCCCCTCAGGCATTCGCTGATCCGGCGACCCGGCGGCGATCACTATCCCCACCTGCATCGCCACCAGGAGCGCGAGTGTGACCACCACGATCAGCCACACATCCTCACGCACCAGTCGCTCGAACCTGCGCAGCCTCGGCGCTGTGGCCGTCCACCACTCCTTGTTGGGTCCGTTGATGAACTCGGGCGCCCGGAGAACGATGAGCGATGTCAGGGGAGGGATGGGCAGCACCACCAGCAGAGGCAGCAACGTCGAGAACGCCAGGGCGCCGGCCTTGCTGGACCACCCGTCCGGCTCCCCGCCCGAACCGAAGTGCGTCGGCACCCGCTCCGGCAGGACCATCACCTGCCAGGCCAGCACCGCCAGCCAGACCACCACGGTGGCCACGACCAGAATCAGGATCCAAGGGTTGGTCGGTTCCTTCGGGAGGCCGCGGGCCTCGTCGGCAACTGAATTCGTCGTCGTCATATGGCTCTCGTCGTCGTCTCGTCGTCGTCATATAGCGGAGCTTCCGGACCCGATGGCTGTGCGGCGCCACCCCTACCTCACCACCGTCACACTCGAGGCGGCCTCGCGGGCCCTCGCTCGGGCGGTCTCGACGTCCTCGCCGGTGGCCACGGCCACGCCCATGCGCCGGAACTCGCTGGCCGAGGGCTTGCCGAACAGTCGCAGATCCGTCTCCGGCACCGCCAGCGCGCGGGCCACACCCTCGAACCCGACCCCCTCGGCGGTCCCGTCGCCCCTGGTCCCCACTCCCCCGGTGCCGTCCCCGCCGATGCCGGCGCCGCCGTAGATCACCGCTGACGCCCCCGGGCTGGACATGGTGGTGACCACCGGCAAGCCCAGAACGGCCCGCGCGTGCATCTCGAACTCGCTGAGCACCTGACTGCGTAGCGTCACCAGCCCGGTGTCGTGCGGCCGCGGGCTGACCTCGGAGAAGTAGACGTCCACCCCCTGGACGAACAGCTCCACGCCGAACACCCCGACCCCGCCGAGCGCACCGGTCACGCGCGCCGCCACCGAGCGCGCCGAGTCGTAGGCGTCCTGCGTCATGGCCTGGGGCTGCCACGACTCCACGTAGTCGCCGCGCTCCTGCCGGTGGCCGATCGGCTCGCAGAAGTCGGTGCGGATCCGCCCCGTCGCCGGGTCCACGCTGCGGACGGTGAGCAGGGTGATCTCGTACTCGAAATCGACGAACGACTCCACGATCACGCGCGCCCCCGCCACCCTCGCGCCGGACTGTGCGTAGGTCCAGGCGCCGTCCACGTCCTCGGGGCCGTGGAGGGAGGACTGACCTTTTCCCGACGACGACATCGTGGGCTTGACCAGGCACGGGAACCCGATCTGGGCGCACGCCTCCTGCAACTCCTCGAGGGAGGAGGCGAACGCGTAGCGGCTCGTGGGCAGGCCCAGCTCCTCGGCCGCCAGGCGGCGGATGCCCTCGCGGTCCATGGTCAGCTGCACGGCCCGGGCGGTGGGCACGACGCGGGCCAGGCCGTCCTGCTCGATCTGCGCCAGCGCCGCTGTGGCGATGGCCTCGATCTCCGGCAGGATCACCTGCGGCCGCTCGAGTTCCACGACGCGGCGCACCTCGTCGGCGTCCGTCATGTCGATGGTGTGGCTGCGGTGCGCGACCTGGTGGGCGGGGGCGCCCGCGTACCTGTCGACGGCGATGACCTCCACTCCCAGGCGTTGCAGCGCGATCGTCACCTCCTTGCCGAGCTCGCCCGAGCCGAGAAGCATCACCCGGGTGGCCGAATCAGTGCCCGGTGTTCCGAAGCGGTCGACGACTGGCGGGGCGAGGGGATCGTGCGCTGCGGTCATGGCGCCCACGCTAGTAGACCTGCGGTCCCGGGCTCTATCGCGTGCTCCCCCGCACTCTCGCGGACCGGCAGGCGATAACGTGTGTGCAACGCCACACGAAAGGGCACACCTGTGACCACTGCCTCCTCCGGCCCCCTCGCCGGCATCCGCGTCGTCGAACTCAACGGCATCGGCCCCGGCCCCCACGCCTGCATGATGCTCGCCGACCTGGGCGCCGACGTCGTGACCGTCATGCGCCCCGGCGAGCTGGCCAAGTCAGCCGACGGCTGGGCGCACATCACCCGACGGGGCCGGACCGTGGTGGAGGCCGACCTCAAGAGCGAGGACGGGCTGGCGCAGGTCCGGGGCCTGATCGCCAAGGCCGACGTGCTGGTCGAGGGCTTCCGCCCCGGAGTCACCGAGCGCATGGGTCTCGGTCCCGACGAGTGCCTTGAGTCCAATCCGCGGCTGGTCTACGCGCGGATGACCGGCTGGGGCCAGCACGGCCCGCTCGCGCACACCGCCGGGCACGACCTCAACTACATCTCGCTCACCGGGCACCTCAACGCCACCGCCCGCAAGGGTGAGCGCCCGGTGCCGCCGCTCAACCTGGTCGGCGACTTCGGCGGCGGCTCGATGTTCCTCATCCAGGGCGTCCTCGCCGCGATCATCGAGCGGGCCACCTCGGGCAAGGGCCAGGTCATCGACACCGCCATGACCGACGGCGCCTCCGTGCTGGGCCAGTTCCAGTGGGCCATGCGTGCGCGCGACCAGTGGTCGGACGTGGCCGGGACCAACATGCTCGACACCGGGTTCCCGTTCTACGACGTCTACACCTGTTCAGACGGCAAGTTCATGGCCGTGGGCTGCCTCGAGCCGCAGTTCTACGCGGAGTTCGCGCGGCTGATGGGGATCGACGGCGAGGGCATGCCCGGCCAGTTCGACATGGACCGGTGGGACGAGCTGCGCGAGATCATCGCCGGGAAGTTCGCCGAGAAGCCCCGCGACGAGTGGGCTGAACTGTTCTACGGCACCGACGCGTGCACGACCCCGGTGCTGACCTACACCGAGGCCCTGTCCCACCCCCATATGACGGCGAGGGAGACCTTCGTCGAGGTCGGCGGGGACATCGGGCCGTCGCCCGCTCCGCGATTCTCGCGTACTCCGGCCGGTGTGCCGGTCGCGCCGCCGCATGAGGTGACGTCGGTCGATCAGGTCTGGGCCTGAGCATGAGCGAGCCGGGTGCTGCGGCCGGGGCGGCGGGGGATGACTCCCGCGGTCCCGGCTCTGCATCCGCACCGGGGTTTGCGACTGCGGCAGCGGGCTCGGCAGCAGGCTCGGCAGCGGCAGCAGGCTCGGCATCGGCAGCGGGTGGCTCCCGGGTGGCCGGGTTGACTCTCGCCGTGGACCCCGCCTCGGCGGAGCCGCCGTTCCGCCAGCTCAAGGGGCAGATCGTCGAGGGCGTCAGGCGCGGTGCGCTGACACCTGGGACGCGTCTGCCCGCCGTGCGGAAGCTCGCGGAGGAGGTCGGCGTCTCCACCGCCACCGCCGCGAAGGTCTACCGCGAACTCGAAGAGTCGGGTGTGCTGGAGGGGCGCGGCCGCTCGGGGACGTTCGTTTCGGCCGCCGATCTTCCCGGCGCGGTGCTGGCCCGGGCCGCGGAGGAGTTCGCCGAGCGGGCAGCGGGGTCGGGATTCGATGTCGAGGAGGCCGTGTCCGCGGTCCGCAACGCCTTCGGCAATCTCAGCTGACCTCGTGTAGCGGCCTCGGGTCCAGCAGACCTGAGGTAGCGGCCTCGGGCCCACCGATCCGGCGCGTCCTTGGATGCATCGGCCGAGTGGATGCGTCCCAGATAGTGACCGATTTGCACGAGATGAGACCGACTTCCACGAATCGCGATCAGCTCAACCTCAGCGCCCGGCACCGTGGCCATCCCATCCCTGCTTCCCGAACGCCCCGCGGACGAAGCGGGTCAGCGTCTGCGGGGTGTGGAGCATTCCCTGCGTCACCCGCCTCACCTCCCAACCCAGGGATGCGAGCCGCAACATCGCCACCGAATCCCCATCCCGGCGGGCCCGTGTCAGATGCTCGTTGCCGTCGTACTGCAATCCGACCTTCCACTCTCGGTTCCCGAGATCGAGTCGGGACACCAGTGCACCGAGCCCGTCACGAACCTCCACCTGCGAGTCGAATGCCGGGAGATCGGTCGACCTCATGATCAGCCTGAGCTCGGATTCCTTGGGCGATTCGGCCAGCGGATCCACCCTCGGCAGCAGTTCCAGCACGCGACGGACTCCGGTCTGACCCGACATGGTGAACGCCTCTGCTGCGATCGCATCCGGATCAGTCCTGCCGGTGCGACACATGGAATCCAGTGCGGCAACAGCTCGAACATCTGACGTCAGGTGCCGCGCCAGGTCGATAGCCGTCCGGGCTGGAGTCGTCACCGACATACCGTGGTATTGCACACATTCCGGCGCTGTGGACCACTTACGGACCACAATGCCGGCCGGTGCTTTTCGCCACGTCGGTCTCCAGAGTTGGACCTCGTCGTCGACGAGTTCTTCCCCGAAATACTCCTCACCGGCCAGGTAGGCGGCAGCACCACCGCAGATGACGGAGCCGGGACCACCCCAGAGCCAGGCCGCGCGAATCTTCTGCGCCGGGCTCAGCTCGGTCGACTTGCGCACATACACCCTCGGGTGGACGCGCCGGAATCGTGAACGAATGTCCTGACGGGTCAGGATCCCTGCGTTCAGCGCGGTCTTGAGCAGGAACGGCTCACCGCCGTGGACCGCTCTGACGAAGGCCGCCTCTCGCCTTTGCGGTGGTGTCGCTCGGTCTGTGCTACTCGCTGGCATGTGGGCATCGTGCTACGGGCGAGACCTCCGACAGCACGAGCATGACCCCAGTGTGGAAGAACTGCCACCCTTCCACAGCCCCTGAGCAGCACACACTGCTGCCGAGCGAGAAGATCGAGCAAGAATCGTGGAAATTCGGGACCATTCGAGGATTCCCGGCACGCTCTGGGACGGGCCTACTCAGCCGATGTGTCCAGAAACGCGCTGGATTCTGGAACGTCGCGCTGGATTCTGGAACGCTACGCGTGAAGGGCAGCACCGTCGGTAATGCGAGATCGCCAGGGAACGATACGGAGGCATGACCATGACGAACTCCCGCTCCGTCCGCACTGCAGCCGCAGCTCTCGCTCTCGCCACCGCGACCTCGGTGGCGGCCTCCCCCGCCCACGCCGCCCCCGTCCACGCCGCCCCCGCCGGGGACGGTCACGTCGTCTACGTGGCGCAGGCGTCGGGGTCTGCAAATGGCGGCTCGTTGGACAACCCGATCGTCGGAGCGGGCCTGATCATCCTCGCGGGTGTAGGCGTCTCGATCGCTCTGGCGGTCGGCGCGGGCGTGGCCGGCGGCGCGTTCGAGCTTCCCCAGATCCCGGGCCTGCCGTTCTGACGCGCTTGAGCGTGCGCGAATAGATCCTCATCCGTCCTAGGACGACAGTCCGACTCCGCCATTCGCAGGTCCGGTGGGCACGTGCTCGTCATGCAGCTCGAGGCGAATGTGGTTCCCCCCGGCGTGCTGGGCCTCGAGCGCCTCGCTGTGTGCGAGTAGCTCGTCGTAGTCGGCCGCTGCACCGCGCATGAGCAGTTCGATGGCGTTCCAGGCTTCCTCGTCGGTGAGATGCTCACGGGCGAAGAGGGCGCGGTAGTGCACGAAGGAGGCGACGAGGTCGAGCAGCTGCTCGAGGTCGGCGTCGGGCCGCAGATCGCCCCGATCCGAGGCGCGGGCCAGCGTCTGGCCCACGGAACGACGGGCCGGTTCGATGATGGTGGCGAGGTAGAGGTCCCGCAGGGCGGGGTCGGTGACGCAGTCGACGTACAAGGCACTCAGGACCTCGGGCCGCAGTGTCCGGTAGGCGGCGAGAAAGACGTCGAAGCTCTCACCGATGTCGCACAACGTGCACCCCGTGTCGGGCGGCGCGGGGACGGCGAGGCGCGTCGCGATGGCGGCCAGCACCAGCTCGGGCCGTCCCGCCCACCGGCGGTAGACGGTCGGCCGGGTGGTGCCTGCCCGGCGCGTGATCTCCTCGATCGACAGGTCCGCGTATCCCCGCTCGTCCAGGAGCTCGAGGGTGGCGTCGAGCACGGCCTGATCGATCTGCGGATTCCGTGGACGCCCACCCGGGCTGCGGTGTGCGGAGCGTTCGGTCCTTGACATGGAGCGATCGTAGCGCGACCATTACGTTACGCCTCTAGTTGTAACGTTTGGAGATGTCATGGGGAGCAAGATCGAGATGACCACTTCCGGAACCCGGGAGATTCCACCGGATCAGGTAAGCAGTCGTGGGACGATGCCCCCTGTGCGGACCCTGCTCATGACGGCGAGCACCCGAACCGATCGCTTCGGTCCCGTCCCCGCGGCGTGGGCGGCGAGCCAAGCGCGACAGCGTACGGATCTCGATCTCGACACCGTGGACCTCGCGGAGTCCGACCTCCCGGTGGTGCTCAACGGAAACGATCCCGACGAGGAACCGCCGAGGTCCGTGATCGAACTCGGGCGCCGGCTCGCGGCGGCGGAGGCCGTGGTGATCGTGACCCCGGTCTACAACCGGGGCTACCCTGCCTCGCTCAAGAACGCCATCGACTGGTTCTATCCGGAGTGGGCCCGGACCCCTGTCGGCTTCGTCTCCTACGGAGGCCGCACCGGCGGGATCGAGGCGGTCGAGCAGTTGCGGCCCGTGTTCGCCGAGCTACGCACGATGACGATCCAACCCGTCCTGAGTTTCCCCGACTTCTGGGACCGCTTCGACGCCGACGGACGACCCACCGACCCCGACAGTGCGGCGCGGGCCGCCGACCGGTTCTTCGACGAGCTCACGTGGTGGGCGCTGGCCATGCGCGTGGCGCGTTCCGAGGTGGGGGCATGAGCGGCCAGGGCACATCATCTCCGGACAGAGGCCACCTCGCGGAGAATCCCGCGGATCCGCCACGGGTCTCTGTGCGGGCGTGGTTCGGACTCGCCCTGCTACTTCTCCCGATGCTCGCCTTGGCGACCGACCTGACCGTCCTGTTCTTCGCTCTGCCGACCCTCAGTGCGGACCTGGAACCAACGTCGACGCAGGCGCTGTGGATCGTGCACGCCTACGGGTTCCTGATCGCCGGGTTCCTCGTGGCCATGGGCAGGCTCGGTGACCGGGTCGGACCACGGCGGCTGCTGTTGAGCGGGTCGATCGCGTTCGCCGCCCTGTCCGCCGCTGCCGCGTTCTCCGGCAGCGCCGAGATGCTGATCGGCGTCCGGGCCGCGCTCGGCATCGCGGGGGCCACACTGATGCCGTCGCTCTTCTCGCTGCTGCGCCTGATGTTCGCCGATGAGCGGCAGCGTCGGCTGGCGATCGCCATCATGTTCAGCGCGTTCTCGGTCGGCGGGGCGATCGGGCCCCTGCTCGGTGGAGCCTTGCTCGAGTACTTCTGGTGGGGATCGGTGTTCCTCGTCAACGTCCCACCGATGCTGTTGCTGGCCGCCCTCGGCCCCTGGCTGCTGCCTGAACGTCGCGAAGTCGGCCCCGCCCGGCTCGACATCCCGAGCGTGGCACTGTCTGTGACCGGCATGCTCGCCGTGGTCTTCGGCCTCCAGGAACTCGCCGCCGGTTCGGGGACGGGTGGGGCGAACCTGCCCTACCTCGGCGCGATCGCCGCCGGGGTTGCCGTCCTGTGGGCGTTCGTGCTCCGCCAGCGTCGACACCCGAACCCGCTGTTCGATCTCGGTCTCCTCGCGGACCGCCGGATCGCCGTATCCCTCGTGGCCCTGCTACTCGTCGCGATCGGTGTGGTCGGCACCTTCTTCCTGTTCACCCAGTATCTGCAGTGGGTGGCGGAGCTCTCCCCGCTCCACGCCGGCGTGTGGACGCTGCCCTACATCGCCCTGAACATCGCCGGCGCGATGATGGCACCGCCATCGACGGCCAGGTGGCGTCCCGCAACAGTGGTCGCCGCCGGCCTGGTCATCGCGGCAATCGGCGCGGCGGCCGTGGTCGTGGTGGTCGGAGTCGGCGGATCGCTCGCCTGGCTGGTGGCGGCCGTGTCCTTCTCCGCTTTCGGCCAGGGTGCGGCGATGGCGCTGATCAGCGACCTCATCGTTTCGAGCGCACCCGAGGACCGGACCGGTTCCGCCGCCGCCGCTCAGGAGGTCGGCGGTGAGCTCGGCTCCGCGCTCGGCATCGCCGCCGGCGGCGCGATCGGGCTGGCGATCTACCAGGCGGCCGTCACCGGCCAGACACCCGACTCGGTCCCCACCGCTGCGCTGGAGGAGGCCAGCGGGAGCATTCACGGCGGTCTGGGCGCCGCGAGCGACCACCCGGCCCTGCTCGAGTCCGTCCACGACGCGATTGGTCTCGGCCTGCAGACCTACGCGGGGCTAACGACCCTGCTCGTCGGTGCGGCGGCGCTGCTGGTGGCCCTGATGCTCGCCCGCGGTGATCAAGCCACGACCAGTTCCGGGCCGTCGAGCGACACCGTCCCGTCGAGCGATGCGGGGCCGTCGAGCGACACCGGCCCGCCGGGCGACGAGTGTGTCCGCCCGGGTACCGCGGCGTCCTGCGAGGCCGCCACCTCGCCTCCATCGTGATCGACGACGCCGGCACCCGTCGTCGTCCCACCTACCCGAGCTACCCCAGGATGTCGCGCCGCACCACGTTCTCGTCACGGCCCGGCCCCACGCCGATGTACGACATGTGGCAGCCGGCCAGCTCCTCGAGCCGCAGCACGTAGTCGCGGGCCTCGGGCGGCAGGTCACCGAATTTCCGCGCCCCGCGGATGTTGTCCTCCCAGCCGGGCATGGTCTCGTAGATCGGCGTGGCGTGGTGGAAGTCGGTCTGCGTCATGGGCATCTCGTCGTGCCGCACCCCGTCGACGTCATAAGCCACACAGATCGGGATCTCGCCGATCCCGGTGAGCACGTCGAGCTTGGTCAGGAAGTAATCGGTGAAGCCGTTTACGCGGGCGGCGTACCGGGCGATCACGGCGTCGTACCAGCCGCAGCGCCGGGTGCGGCCGGTGTTGACGCCAACCTCGCCACCGGTGACCTGCAGGTACTCGCCCCACTTGTCGAACAGCTCCGTGGGGAACGGTCCGGCGCCCACACGGGTGGTGTACGCCTTGACGATGCCCAGCGAGTGGGTGATCTTGGTGGGCCCGATCCCCGAGCCCACGCAGGCGCCACCGGCGGTGGGGTTGGACGAGGTGACGAACGGGTAGGTGCCGTGGTCCACGTCGAGCATGGTGGCCTGCCCGCCCTCCATCAGCACGGACTCGCCGCGCTCGAGGGCCTGGTTGAGCATGAGGGTGGTGTCGCTGACCATGGGCCGGAGCCGGTCGGCGTATCCGCGGAAGTACTCGACCATCTCCTCGACCTCGACCGCCCGGCGGTTGTAGATCTTGACCAGGATCTGGTTCTTGAGGTGCAGCGAGCCCTCGATCTTCTGCCGCAGGATGGATTCGTCGAAGACGTCCTGCACGCGGATCCCCACCCGCGAGACCTTGTCGGCGTACGTGGGCCCGATGCCGCGGCCGGTGGTGCCGATGGCCTTCTTGCCCAGGAAGCGCTCGGTCACCTTGTCCAGCGCCTGGTGATACGGCGCGACCAGGTGGGCGTCGGCGGAGATGCGCAGGCGCGAGGTGTCGGCGCCGCGGGCCTCGAGACCGTCGATCTCCTCGAAGAGCGCCTCCAGGTTGACCACCACGCCGTTGCCGATCACGGGCACGGCCGTGGGCGAGAGGATGCCGGCGGGAAGGAGCTTGAGCTCGTACTTCTCGCCGCCCACCACCACGGTGTGGCCCGCGTTGTTCCCGCCATTGGGCTTGACCACGTACTCGACGCGGCCACCCAGGATGTCGGTGGCCTTACCCTTGCCCTCGTCGCCCCACTGGGCGCCGATCAGGACGATCGCTGGCATGGTTCGCTTTCACCTCGAAAAGAGTCGTCTACCGGTGAGGGACGGAACCCACCCGCAGGCGGTGATTCCGCGCACACCAACGGCCCAGGGTACTTGGTTCCGCCTCGCACACCCTAGTCGGTCAGTCCGACACCCTCCGGAAGCTCACCGGTGCCCCCGGCAGGAGCTGGGACAGCGCGTCGGACGACCTCGAGTTCAGCACCCCGATCACCGGGTAGCCGCCGGTAACGGGATGGTCGGGCCCGAACACCACCGGCGAGCCGTCGGCCGGGACCTGCACCGCGCCGCGCACCATGCCCTCGCTGGGGATCTCACCACCTCCCAGCCTGGGGACGGGCCGGGCCGGATCGATGCGCACCCCCACCCGATCGGCGTGCCCACTGACGTGCCCGGTCTCCGCCAGGACCTGCCAGGCCCCGGGAGGGAACAGGTCGTCTCGCGGGCCGGGGATCACGTCCAGCTGGACGGGGTCCGGCCGCCTGCCCGAACCATCCGAACCCGTGCCCGTCCCCGGCGCTTCACCGGCCGCGTGCCAGTGGTCCGCCCAGGGGCCCACCACGGCGTCGCCCACCGCCAGCACGTCACCGGCCACGACGGGCGGCGGCCCGAGCCCGGACAGGGTGTCCCTCGAGCGGCTGCCCAGCACCGGCGGGACCTCGATCCCCCCGCGTATCGCCAGGTAGCTGCGCACCCCGACGTCGGGCCGGCCGATCTCGAGCGTCGAGCCGGCGTCCAACCGCAGCACCTCGCCGGCGGCAGCGGTGCGTCGGGAACCGGAGGAGGTGGTGACGACGACGAGGCCCCGCGCCCCCGTCACCGCGACCACTGCCGGGGAGTCCGTCATCAGCACGAACCCACCCAACAGCAACTCGAGGACCGCGGCCCCTGGGTCGGTGCCGAGGCAGCGCAGGGCGAGCGCGGCGGCCGCGCGATCGGCGGCGCCCGAGGCGGTGACCCCGATCGACGCGTGGCCCGGCCTGCCCAGGTCCTGCACCAGTGCCGACGGGCCGGCCCGGAGGACCATCAGAGTCATCGCTGCACGTCCCGCGGGCCCGCGATCCTGAACCGGACGCGGTCGCCGGGGGCCAGCAGCGCCGGGTCCGGCCGGTCGGAGTCCCAGAGCACGGCGTCGGTGGTGCCGACGAGTCGCCACCCACCGGGCGAGGCACCCGGGTAGACGGCGCAGAAGCGGTCGGCCAGGCCCACCGATCCCGCCGGGACCCGCGACCTCGGAGACCCCAGCCGCGGGACGGACGGAAGCGACGCGGCGACACCGGGGCCCTCACCACCGCTCACCGTGCCGCCGCTTTCCGAACTGCTGCCACCCGAACTGCTGCCGCCCGCTCCGCCGGCACCCGCTCTGCCACCCGCACCGCCGGCACCCGCTCCGCCGGCACCCGCTCCGCCGGCCAACTCCCGCTCATCGACCAGATAGAAGAACCCGGGCGCGAACCCTCCGAAGGCGGCCCGCCAGTTGATCGAGGTGTGCCGACGCACCAGAGCCTCGGTCGAGACGCCGACGAGGTCCGCGACGGCGGCGAGGTCGGGGCCGTCATAGCGGACGTCGAGAACCACCTCCCGGGCCGCCGACTGCGCCGCCACCTGGGCCACCGACTGGGCCACCTCCCCCGAATCCGCTACTCCGCCGCCGCGTCCGCTAACCGATTCGGGGTAGCGGACCGCGCGGGATAGTAGCGGACCCCGGGCTGGATCACGGGCTGGGTCCCGGGCTGGATCCCGGGGCGGATCTTGGGCCAGCAGATCCTCCACCCTCCGGCGCAGCGCCGGCAACTCCGACGCGCCCCGCGCGGTCACCAGCACGGTGCGGGCCGCCGCGACCACGTCCACGGCCCCCGGGCGCAGCTGCTCCATCCGCCCGGCCAGTGCGACGGCCTCGGCCAGATCGGCACAGTCGAGCAGCAGCGCGGCTTCTCCGCAGCGGCGGATCCTCGTCGTCGTCACCTGGCGCCCGACCCCTCTACCGGCCCGGACGTCCGGACGGCTGGCCGCGCGAACGGCGCCACCTCAACCCCGGCCGCCTCGAGCGCGTGGCGGACGCGGAGGGCCAACTCGAGCGCACCGGGGGTGTCCCCGTGCACGCACACCGACTCCGCGGACACCACGACCTGCGTCCCGTCGTCGGCGCTGATCTCCCGGCCGCGTGCCATGGCCACCACGCGGGCGGCGACCTCGTCCGCGTCGGTGAGCACCGCCCCCGGTCGTCCACGCGGCACAAGTGTTCCGTCGGCGCGATACCCGCGGTCCGCGAAGGCCTCCGTGACGGCGGGGATGCCCACCGACCGAGCGTGCGAGAGCACCACGGAACCGGGCAATCCCAGGATGGGCAGGGGCTCCTCGTCGGCGAGCTCGGCGTAACGTAATACGGCGTCGACCACTCCGGCCGCCTGCTCCGCATCGTGGACAATACGGTTGTAGAGGGCGCCGTGGGGCTTGACGTACCGGACCCGCGTGCCGCGCCGGCGGGCCGCCATGTCCAGCTCCACCAGCTGGAAGTGCACGTGCTCGGCCAGCTCGGCCCGCGAGACCTCCAGCTCCGTCCGCCCGAAGTTCGCCGCGTCCCGGTAGGACGGGTGTGCGCCCAGCGCCACGCCCCGCTCGGCGGCGGCAGCTGCGGTCGCCGACATGGTGGGGCGGTTGCCCGCGTGGAAACCGCACGCGACGTTGGCTGAGGTCACCACGTCCAGCAGTGCTGCGTCACCGGGGGCCGCCCCGGATCGCGCGGCCAGCGACTCCGACCACCGCGGAGTCCCCCGGCGGGCCTCCCCGAGGTCGCAGTTGAGGTCGATGCGGTGCACCCTGTCCATCCTGCCGTCATCGTGCCCCAGGTTCGACCCGGCGAGGCCGGTGAGTCCATGATGGAGGCATGATCGTCATCCGCTGCGGCTCGGCGCCGGTCCCGACCGTCCTCGGCGAGCACCCGCGCGTGGAGTGCAGCGAGGTCCCCACCAAGGACGACGTGAACCGCGCGCTCTACGAGATCGGCCCTCGTCGGCGGGTGCTGGTGTGTGGCACCGACGCCGGGCTGGCCGCCCTGCTCACGCGGCTGATGCGGACCGAGAACCTGGACATGGAGATCGCGTACGTGGCCGATGACCCCACGCCCGCGACCCGCGCCTACGACCTGCCCACCGGCTCGGCCGCGGCGAAACTCGGGGTGCGGGGAGATGCCCGGGAGGTGCCGCTGATCCGCGACGAGACCGGGACCGTCCTGGTGGGCGAGGCCACGGTCACCGGGCCGGAGGGCACCCAGCTGGTGGGCGAGGCCTATGCCGACGACGACCGGATCTTCTCCGGGGAGATACACAAGCTCACCGTCCGCCCGACCCCGGAGATGCCCGGGGTCCGCGCCACCGCGGCACGGCCCCGCAGGGTGCTGCGGCGGTCGTGGTTGCCGGCCCGCGCGGTTCAGCTGGGCACGGAGGCGGGGATGGTCACCCGCGACGGCGTGACCGGTCGGCGCCCGGTCAAGAGGACTTCTTTCTATCGCCATACCGAGCCATGGAGGCTCGTGTCGCCCTGAGCGGGGGCATGACGCCTGCCGGCCGGTCCGGGGATTCGGGCCACTCCTCCAGCAGTTCAGGCTCCACCGCGGGCGTGCGCACCGTGGGTGGCAGCGTGGCCAGCGCAGAGATCTTGCTCAGGCCCGCCACCTGCATCATGTCGACCAGGATCGACCGGATCTGCGCCAGCATCACAGTCTCGGTCAGACCGGAGCCCGGCACCAGCTCGCGCTTGGCCCGGGACGCCACCGCGCGCAGGGCCCGGTGGACCTCGGCGTCGGTGGGCGCGTCCGGGTCCGCGGCGACGCGCCGGGTGAGCAGCTCCAGCGCCTCGCCCAGCCCCGCGATCAGCGAGCTCAGAGCCGGCGGGACGTCCACCTGGTCGTCGACCGCCACGATCGCCCGCCGCGCCAGGACGCGGATGTTGCGAATGCCGTTGTCCAGCGGGTTGAGCACGCCCGTGAGCACGATCTCCTCCGGCCGGCGCCGTCGGAACACCGGTGAGATCCGGACCAGTTCGCGGGCGCCCGCGAGCTGCTCGGAGATCTCGTCGACCGCCGGCTGGGTGTCGCGGGCGTCCTGCAGGGCGGAGCGGATGAGGTCCGAGTCCTTGCGGTCCAGTCCCTCCGAGACCTCCGCCAACACCGACGAGGCCACGCCGAGCAGCGACGCCGCCTCGCGACGGGCGCGGCGCAGCGGATGGACGGGCATCAGCGCCATGGCCACCAGGGCCACCACACCGCCGACAGCGGCGTCGACCATCCGCTCGTAGCCGCCCGCGCTGCCCGGGGGCAGGAGCGTGGCCACGAGGATCGCAGACGACGCCGCCTGCGTCCCGACGAGGGCACCGCGGTCCAGGAACACGGCCGCGGACATGGCCAGCACCACCACCGCAGCGATCTGCCACGGGCCGGAGCCGATCTGGGCGATCAGCAGGTCGCCCAGTCCGACGCCCACCACGACGCCGATCACCAGCTCGATGCCGCGGCGGATACGCCGCCCCATGCCGGTGCCCAGCGCCAGGGCCGCGGCGATGGGCGCGAAGAAGGGCGCGGGGTGTCCCAGCACGTCGTGGGCCAGGAACCAGGCGATGCCCGCGGCGAGGCCGCACTGCAGGATCGGCAGGAACGCGTACGCCAGCCGACGCGTCCGCGTCCTCAGCGGGACCGGCAGTGCGCCGTAGACGCCCTGCGTGCGGGCGTCTAGTCGGTCACGCCAGGCCGAGAGGCTCGGCGGCGTGCGGGTCCGACTCATTGACCAGGTCCAGACAACGGATATACTCCTCCTCCTCGCCGATCGACTGCGCGGCGCGGGCCAGGGCGGCCACGCACCGCAGGAAGCCGCGGTTTGGTTCGTGGTCGAACGGCACCGGGCCGAAGCCCTTCCACCCGTGACGACGCAGCTGGTCCAGGCCACGGTGGTAGCCGGTGCGGGCGAAAGCGTAGGCGCTGATCACGTCATCGGCGTCGAGGGCGCGCTCGGCGAGCTCCGCCCAGGCGATCGACGCGGTGGGGTGCGAGGCCGCAACGGTGCGGGGATCCTCACCGGCGGCGATGGCGTCCTCCGCCTCCGGGTCGCCGGTGAGACGGGTGGGCGGGGGGCCGAGGAGATCTCCGAACTGAGTCATTCCCCCATTGTCCACGAACCTGCGACCTCCGCCCGACCGCCGACCCCGAAAGCGGCCCCTCCGCTGCCGAAAGTGGCGTTTGTTACGGTGACTCCATACGGTGCGCCGATCGGCGCACCGGGCCCTCGCATCGGCCGGTCGGAGAGACCGCCGAATCGGGGCAGAATCGTGAACCCGGTGTCGAGGCCCCAGCAAGTGGAAGAAGTTCCGCGGCGGATGCGCTTCCACCGCTTCCGCTCTGATAAACGGACGCCAGGCCGACGTCGGCCGGAAGGACTTTTGTGTCAAGACAGCGAATCGCGATCATCGGAGCCGGACCGAGCGGAATGGCGGCCCTGCGCTCCTTCGAATCCGCACAGCGAGCCGGGACGGAGATCCCCGAGGTCGTCGCCTACGAGAAGCAGGACGACTGGGGCGGCCAGTGGAACTACGACTGGCGCGCCGGGACGGACAAGTACGGCGAACCGGTGCACTCCTCCATGTACCGCAACCTGTGGTCCAACGGGCCCAAGGAAGCGCTCGAGTTCGCCGAGTACACCTTCGACGAGCACTTCGGACGGCCCATCTCCTCCTACCCACCGCGCGAGGTCCTGTGGGACTACATCGACGGCCGGGTCCGCAACTCCCAGGTCAAGGACAAGGTGCAGTTCTCGACCGCTGTCCGCTGGGTGAGTTTTGACCGCGATCAGGACACGTTCACCGTCACCGTGGAGAACCTCAGGTCCGGCGAGACCACCACCTCCGAGTTCGACCGGATCATCGTGGCCACCGGCCACTTCAGCTTTCCCAACGTTCCGGAGTTCGAGGGGATCACCACGTTCCCGGGTTCGGTGCAGCACGCCCACGACTTTCGTGGGGCCGAGAAGTTGGCGGACCAGCGCGTGCTGCTGATCGGCGCGTCCTACTCCGCCGAGGACATCGGTGTGCAGGCCTACAAGATGGGCGCCCGCTCGGTGACGATCTCCTACCGCACCGGGCCCATGGGCTACGACTGGCCCGACGGCATGGAAGAACTGCCCCTCATCGACCGCTTCGAGGGCGAGACCGTCCACTTCTCCAACGGGGAGACCCGCGAGTTCGACGCCGTGATCCTGTGCACCGGCTACCTGCACAAGTATCCGTTCCTCCCCGCGGAACTGGCCCTGCACTCACCCAACAACATCTATCCCGCCGGCCTGTACCGCGGAGTGGTGTGGCAGGAGAACCCCCGGGTTTACTACCTCGGTGCCCAGGATCAGTGGTTCACGTTCAACATGTTCGATGCCCAGGCCTGGTACGCTCGCGACCTGATCCTCGGCCGGGCCGCTCTGCCTTCCGCCGAGCAGCGTGCCGCGCACATGAGGACCTGGCGTCACCGCTTCCAGGAACTGGACGGGGACGCGGACGACGTGCGCTTCCAGGCTGAGTACACCAGGGACCTCATCGACGCCACCGACTACCCGATGTTTGACCTCGACGAGGTCGTGCGGATCTTTCTGGCCTGGAAGCAGGAGAAGAAGGACAACATCATCACATATCGGGACAAGTCCCACCCTTCCGTCATGACCGGCACGATGGCCACGAGGCACCACACCACGTGGCTCCAGGAGTTGGACGACTCCCTCGAGCGTTACCTCTCCACGCCGGAGGAGTCCGAGGTAGAGGCGATTGTGGACGGCACAGGACCCGACGCGAGAAGGGAACAGGCGGCCACGCAGGAGTGACGACCCGGTGACCAGTCGGGGTATTCGCTTCCGCGCGACCAGGAAACCCGCCAAACTGGACACATGACCGTGTCTTTATCGCCCGAGAACCCCCGCACCCCCTCCGGCCTCGCCCGCCGGACCGTCCTCAAGGCAGGGGCGTTGGCCGGTGCCGCCGTCGGGACCACCGCGCTCGCGGGCCGGTCAGCGGTCGCCGGTGCCGAGGGGGGCGTCTTCCGGCACGGCGTCGCGTCCGGCGACCCGATGCCCGATCGCGTCATCCTGTGGACTCGCGTCACTCCCGCCCCCGACGCGATCCCGGGTTCCGGCCGCGGGGCCCCGGTGGCCGTCAGCTGGGAGGTGGCCCTCGACCCCGGCTTCAGCACCATCGTCCGATCCGGATCCGTGGTGACCGACGCCGGCCGCGACCACACCGTCAAGTTCGACTGCACGGGCCTGGCGCCCGACCGCTGGTACCACTACCGCTTCCGGGCTCTCGGGCAGACCTCGCACACCGGCCGCACCCGCACCTCCCCCGCCGACGGCGCGCTCCCGGCCACCGGTCGCTGGCGCATCGGGGTGGTCTCCTGCTCCAACTGGGAGGCGGGTTACTTCTCCGGTTATCGCCACCTCGAGGCGCGCGGCGACCTCGACGCGATCATCGAACTCGGTGACTACATCTACGAGTACGGCCGGGGCGAGTACACCGGCAAGTTCGGCGCGGTCCGGCACCACGATCCGGCTCACGACATCGTGACGCTGGCCGACTACCGGGTCCGCCTGGCCCAGTACCGCACCGACCCGGATCTGCAGTCGCTGCACGCGCACGTGCCGTGGATCTGTACGTGGGACGACCACGAGCTCGCCAACGACAACTGGGCCCACGGCGCAGAGAACCATCATCCGCACCAGGGGCCGTTCGCCGATCGCAAGGCCGCCAGCTCGCAGGCCTACTTCGAGTGGATGCCCGTGCGGCCGGAGTCCCTGCGCGACGGCGGGCACCTCTACCGGCGGCTGCGCTGGGGTTCGCTCGCCGAGATCAGCATGCTCGACCTGCGCTCCTACCGCACCGAGGGGCCTGATCGGTTCGATGGCCACGCGATCGACGTCACGGGCACCATCACCGGTGCCGAGCAGTTCGACTGGCTGGCCCGCGGTCTGAGTTCGTCGACCGCCCGCTGGAACGTCATCGGCAACTCGGTGATGATCACTCCCGTGCTCCTGCCGCCGCTCGAGCCCCAGACCACCGCCGCCCTGACCGAGCTGCTGGGGGTCCCGCGCGAGGGCATCACCTACAACCCCGATCAGTGGGACGGTTACGCCGGCGAGCGCCGCAGGCTGATGGAGGTGCTCCGGGCCGCCGGCACCCGCAACACCGTCTTCCTCACCGGTGACATCCACACCTCGTGGGCCAACGAGGTGCCGTTCGAACCGGCCAACTACCCGGGCGCGGGTGTCGGGGCGATCGAGTTCGTGACCCCGTCGATCACCAGCAACAACATCGACGACATGGTGAATCTCCCCGAGGGCAACCCGTTGTCACTCACCGCGCAGGGCGCGCTCACCCAGGTCAACCGCCACGTGCGCTGGGTGGACCTGGACCGCCACGGTTTCACCGTGGTCGAGTTCACGACCGACTTCGCCCACGCCGACTACTGGGCCCTGGTCGCGCGCGAGGATCCGCGCAGCGGCGCCTACCCCATCGCCAGCTGGCGCGTCCGGCACGGCACCGACCAGCTGGAGCCCGCCGGCCCGCTGCCCTGACACTCTCTTCTGCGCGCAACGCGGGGCGTCTCTTCTCCGCAACGCGGGGCGGCACGCACAGCCAGTTCACGACTTCGTGCACTACGGTGGCGGGTCGATGCGCCCCGTCCGGGGTCACGACGCGGTATCGGGAGTGATGGATGACGACGACGAGCCAACAGCCGCCCGCAGACGAACCCGATCCCGGGGATCACACGGGCGGGAACCCGGTGGGCACGAACTCAGCTGGTGCGGGCTCCACAGGTGGGGCGCGGACCGGTGACGGCCGACGGGGCGGTCTCCGGGTGGCGCTCGTGGCCGCAGGCGTCGTCGTGGCCGTGGTTATCGCCGCGCTCGTGTGGCTCTTCACGGCCGGGCCGATGTCGTCCTCGGATCGCGCGGAGCGCGCGGTCGAACAGACGCTGCGCGACATGACCGGCTCGGACTCGTTCGCCGAGTTCAACAGCCATCTCTGTGCCGAGAACCGCGTTCCGCAGGACCTGGTCGACAACATCACCGCCTCCGGTGAGCAGACCGGCACCGACCTCGACGCGATGCTCCGCGAGTCCATCGCGGGTTCGTTCCCGCAGGATCTCGAGGTCACCGGGGTCGAAATCGAGGGCGATGTCGCCACCGCCACCGTGGAGTCGGAATCCGACGACTCCGCGCCCGAGCAGGTGCGGATGCTCGACGAGGACGGCGCCTGGAAGGTGTGCGAGCCCGGCGTGGGCATGGGCGCGGTCCCGCAGGGCGACCAGCCCGGCTGAGTCCCCGCCGGTCGATCGCTCGGGGACCCGCGGCATACGACGCGCCGCTGAGCCCGAGCCGTACAGGGGTCAGGCGGGACGGGGGCGGTGGGCTCCTGGTGGGTTGGTGAGGTGGCCGTCGTCGGCGGTGAGGCGGTCGATGTGTTGTCGCCATCGGTGGTCGAGGATCCGGTCGCGCGCCTGGGCCAGCGGCCCGTGTGGGGTGGTGCGGTGCTCGTGTCCGGTCTCGGTGATGATGGTCAGTTCGCCGAGGGGACCGGGCCGGTAGGCGCAGTGACCGAAGGTCTTCTCGCGGTGGTGCTTGCGGCAGAGGCAGATCAGGTTCCACTCGGCGGTGGGTCCGCCCAGCTCAGGGTGCTGGTGGTCGAAAGCGATGACATGGTCGATCTCACAGTCGTGGGCATCGACGGTGCATCCCGGGTGGCGGCAGGTCCCGTCACGTAGCCGGATCCGCTCGGCCAGCGCCGGCGTGATGAAGTACTTGAGCACCGCGTCCGGTGCGTCCTGCGCGCCCGGTTGCGGGTCGATCAGTTCGAACCGCACCTTCGCGTCGCCGCCGGTGAGCAACTCCTCGCACAGCCAGTCGAAACTCGAGTATGCGCCGTTGACGAACTGGACACGGTTGGGCAGTCCCTGGGCGACGCTGTCGATGATCGAGATCCGGATGGGTTGGTCGGTGCCCCACGACGCACCCGGCCGCGGCCTCTCCGTGCCGGCGGCGGCGCGGTCGGCGGTGTCGTCGCGGTCGGCGCTGGGGTCGCGGTCGGCGGTGTCGTCCCGGTCGGCGTGCTCCTCCGCGTCGTGCAGGGCTACGCCTATGTCGTCGGTGTTCGGGTCCCCGAGCGCGCACAGGGCGTCGGCTCGCAATTGGTCTCGAGTGCGAGGATGACCTGCCTCGGAGGCGGCGCGGGCGGCGGCGTCGATCCGGCGGCGCAGCTTCTCGGCGGCGCCGCTGGGCAGGTTGGCCCACATACTGGTCATGCCGTCGCGTGCAGGACGGAACCGAACGGTGCGCTGCTCGACGGCGGCGCCCACTGCGTCCTCGGCGGCCCGGGGATCGTGGCGTTCTCTCGCAGCGTCGACCGCCGTGTCCAGTGCCGCCCGGCTGGGCCGGTGGCCCCCGTCCAGGGCGCGGGCAAGGGACCCGACGACTTCCGATTCCACTGCCGCGACGATCCTGTCGGGGATGTCGGCCAGTCGGCAGGCGGTGTCGATGGCCAACTGTTCGGGAAACAGGCCCCGATCGACGGCCTTGCGCAGAAGCGGAAGGCGCGTGTGGATCTGCACGCCGGCGGTCACCAGACGCGCGGCGTGCCACCCAGTCAGGGACATGGCCGCCGCCAGGTGGTCGCGAGCCCGGTCGGCGGGTTCGAGCCGGGAATAAGCGGGACGGGAATCGGCAGGTTGCCGACCGGAGGCCGGCCCATGCGCCTCCTGGTCGAGACGCCTCATCCCCTCGACCAGGAGGTGGGCGGCCTGCAGTCGGGTGGCAGCGGCCAGGTTCTGCGCCACCGTGGCCGACCGCGCCACCTCGCTCAACGCCTCGGTGCCCAGTGTGTCGAGAGCCTCCGGCACGGCGCGCAGCGCCCCGAACGCCGCCGAGCTCGTCGTCGTCATCGGATCCACCACCGCACCCCCCGTCATCAATCGAACATGTGATCTATTCTATCATCGGCGAGAATATAGCACAAGAGTTCGAATAGGAGTCTTCGGGAAGTGCGCCCGGGCCACCTGACGAACACACGACAGCGGCGCCCCTCCGCTGAAGGAGAGACGCCGCTGGTGCCACCGACCTCGTCGGGTCGCCGTGAGTCAGATCAGGCCGGAGACTCCATTCAGGCAGTGGCACCCTTGGACTTGCCGGCCGACTTGAGGTCGTTGCACGCCTCGACGACGCGCTCGGACATGGCCTGCTCGGCCTTCTTCAGGTACGAGCGCGGGTCGTAGAATTTCTTGTTGCCCACCTCGCCGTCGACCTTGAGAACGCTGTCGTAGTTGGCGAACATCTGCCCCACGATCGGGCGGGTGAACGCATACTGGGTGTCGGTGTCGACGTTCATCTTGATGACGCCGTAGCTCAACGCCTCCTCGATCTCGCTCTTGGCCGAGCCCGAGCCGCCGTGGAAGACGAAGTCGAACGGCAGGTCACCCTGGTTCAGGCCGAGCTTCTCCACCGCGACCTCCTGGCCCATCTTGAGCACCTCGGGACGCAGCACGACGTTGCCCGGCTTGTAGACGCCGTGGACGTTGCCGAAGGTGGCGGCGAGCAGGTACCGCTGGCCCGTGTTGCCCGCGCCGAGGGCCTCAATGGTGGCCTCGAAGTCCTCGCGGGAGGTGTAGAGCTTCTCGTTGATCTCGTTCTCGACACCGTCCTCCTCACCGCCGACGACCCCGATCTCGATCTCGAGGATCTGGTTGGCGCTGGCCGTCTTCTCGAGCAGCTCCTTGGCGATCTCGAGGTTGCGGTCGAGCGGGGTGGCCGAGCCGTCCCACATGTGGGACTGGAACAGCGGGTTCTTGCCGGCGTCGACGCGCTCCTGGGAGATCTGGATGAGCGGGCGGACGAACGTGTCCAGCATGTCCTCGGGGCAGTGGTCGGTGTGCAGCGCGACCAGTACGTCGTACTTCTCGGCCACGATGTGCGCGAACTCGGCGAGCGCGACGGCGCCGGTGACCATGTCCTTGACGTTCAGGCCGGAGCCGAACTCGGCACCACCGGTCGAGAACTGGATGATCCCGTCGGATCCCGCATCGGCGAATCCCTTGATGGCCGCGTTGATGGTCTCCGAGGAGGTGCAGTTGATCGCGGGGTAGGCGAAACCCTCCTTGCGAGCCCGATCGAGCATGTCCTTGTACTGCTCCGGGGTGGCGATAGGCATTGACGATCCTCCAGATTTCGGCGCTGTGACTGACCCCATCCTACGAGGCCTGTCGAGGTCGCGGGCCCCGGAGCATGAGCGGGGGCACAGCCTCGTCGGATTCCCTGACGTGCGCACCTGCGTTTCCGGCCCCGGACGCGCGTCTGCCGGCCGCACCGGCTACCCGGGGAGCAGTTCCGCGAGCTCCGAGTCAGCCCGGGCGAGATCTCCACGGTCATACGTCGACGTGGACGCCATGATCTCGTCGGCTCCTGTGCGCTGTGCGAGTCCGGCGAGCTCTCCGGCGACCCGCTCGGCGTCCCCGTGCACGGTCCCTGCCATCCACTCGTCCATACGTCGGCGCTGTTGCGGACGGAACCTCCCGCCCCGGAGCTCCTGCGGGGACCGCAGTGGTCCGAACACCCCGGTCTCCCGGGACTCGGCCATCGCCCACGCCTCCGGGAGCAGCAACTCCCTCGCGTCAGTGGTCGAGTCGGCGATCATCACCTCCAGGCTCACCACCACGTAGGGCTCAGGAGTGGTTCCGCTCGGCCGGAACGACTCCCGGTAGCGGTCCAGCGGCGCCGGGTCGGCGAGGAGGCGCGGACCCCCGACGACGACCGGCAGCCCGGCACGCGCCGCGACCTCGAGTCCACGGCCGGTGGCCAGCACGAACACCGCGGGCGGGTTCTCGAGGACCGGCAGCGCGGTGACGGGACCACGGCCGTGTAGGAAGTCCTGCACGGCCGTGATGTCCCGGCGGAACGCGTCGGTGTCGTACACGGTGACGCCGAGCGCCTCACGGACCGGCGCCGTGAACCCCAGTGACCGGCCCACCCCGAGGTCGATTCGACCCGGGTGCATGGCCTCGAGCATGGCGAACTGCTCTGCGACGATCAACGGCCGGTGGTGTGGCAACATGACGCCGCCGGAGCCGAGTCGGATCCGCTCCGTGCGCGCGGCTGCGGCGGCGATGAGCAGGGGCGGGCTCCCGCTCGCGATGCCGGGAACGGCGTGGTGCTCGGCCGTCCAGAAGCGGTGGAAGCCCAGCGCGTCTGCGTGCTCTGCGCGGCGCAGCGTGGCCTCGAGCGCGGTGGCGTGGGGTTCGCCGTGGCGGGTGCGGGACCTGTCCAGCAGGGAGAGACGGAGCGTCTCGGGAAAGTCGATGGGGCCACCGCCCCACCGTAGCGCCGTCAGATCGGGGGCGGCCCCGCGTGTTCGCGGACCCAGGCGTGCATCGCTATCCCGGCGGCCACACCCGCGTTGATCGACCGGGTCGAGCCGAACTGTGCGATCGACACCGTCCTCGCCGCCCGTAGTCGCGCGTCGTCGCTGACCCCGGGGCCCTCCTGCCCGAACAGCAGCACGCACTCATGAGGGAGCCGGACGGTCTCGAGCGGCTCGGCGCCGGGGAGATTGTCGACGGCGACGACCGGCACTCCCTCGGACTCGGCCCAGTCCATCAGGGCGGCAACGTCCTCGTGGTGGCGCAGATGCTGGTAGCGGTCGGTGACCATCGCCCCGCGACGGTTCCAGCGCCGCCGCCCCACTATGTGGACCTCGGCCGCGAGGAAGGCGTTGGCCGTGCGGACGACGGTGCCGATGTTGGCGTCGTGCCCGAAGTTCTCGATGGCCACGTGAAACGGGTGCCGGCGGGTGTCGAGGTCCGCCACGATCGCCTCGCGACGCCAGTAGCGGTAGCGGTCGACCACGTTGCGGCGATCGCCGGAGTCGAGCAGGTCCGGATCCCAACGGTCGCCCGTGGGCCGCGGCTCACCGGGGTGTTCGAGCTCCCACGGACCTAGCCCGACGAGACCCTCGCCCCATTCGGTCGGACCCGCGGCGGGGTCCACCGTTACCGGTTCTGAGTCTGTCGCGGGCCAGACGGCGGGATCGACCGACCCGCCCGCGGGATCCGCCGCGGCCCCGCTCACGAGGTCAGTCGCTCATTGACCAGCCTGATGACCCGGCCCGGCCCGACCTGGGACGCCAGGTACATCGCGGTGGCCTGCTTTCCGACCGGACGGTGGACCTCCCGCCCCAGGGCGCCCCGGATCCGGCCGAGGAGCCCGGACTGCGTGCGCGCGGTCTGCTCCGCCATGTCGAGGACCTCGCCGGCCACATCGCCCTCGGTGAGCTTCACGCCCATGTTCCGCATCCCGGCGGTGTTGACGCCCTCGAGCATCCCGGTGCCCACGTACAGCGGCCACACCGAGCACACGCGGATGCCCTTGGGACCCCACTCCAGGTCCAGCGCCTCGGTGAGTCCGCGGACCGCGAACTTGGTGGCCGAGTACACGGCCATCTCGGCCTGGCCATAGATCGCCGAGGCCGAGCAGAGGTTGACCACGGTCGGGGCCGGGGCCTTCTCCAGGTACGGGAACGCCGCCCGGCAGCCGTACATCACGCCCTTGACGTTGACGTCCACCAGCGCGGAATCACGCTCGTAGCTCGCGTC
This sequence comes from Dietzia sp., assembly GCA_046292305.1. Taxonomy (GTDB): domain Bacteria; phylum Actinomycetota; class Actinomycetes; order Mycobacteriales; family Mycobacteriaceae; genus Dietzia. The sequence goes on from JBKBRA010000005.1 coordinate 104,191, forward strand.
CATGAACGGCGTCCCGTACAGCAGCCCGGCATTGTTGACCAGGACGTCCAGCGCGCCGCCGGATCGGGAGGTCAACTCCGCCAGCGCGGACTCCCAGGCGGAGGGGTCGGTCACGTCCAGTGAGCCGGTGACCACGCGGTCATCCCCCCGGGCCCACTCGCACGGCTGCCGGTCGTAGGCGCCCACGAGGTAGCCGGCGTCGGCGAACCGGCGTGCGGTGGCCTCACCTATCCCGCGGCCGGCTCCGGTGATCAGAACGGTGCGGACCGCCGATTCACCCGATGAGCCCGCACCGGCGGCACTCATGCCGACCGCCCGGCCGTGCGGGCCGCGGCAGCAGTGCCCGTGAGCAACAGCAGTGCCGCGGTGGCGTACGTGTCGATCACTCCGACGTCCAGCGCCTTCGACAGCGCGGTCCCGCCCTCGGTCTTGCGCCGGACCAGGATCAGCGCATCACTCAGCAGGAACACCGGTCCCGCCACCGCCAGCACCGACGCCGCCGGACCTGAATCACGATCGACCGAGGTCGCCAGCGCCGACAGGGCCGCCAGTAGCCCTCCGTACGCGGCGAGCGGGGCGTTGGCGCGGTCCTCGGACAGCAGGATCGCTCCGGCCGCACCGGCCACCACCCCGTGGACCGCCGACTGAACCGGCTTGAACCGCAGACCCGACCGGAGCATCAGCCCACCGAGGGCGAGATGCCCCACCCCGAAGGCGGCCGCGCCCGAGGCGAGCCGTGTCCCGGACCGGCTGGCGTGCCCCCCGCCGAGCATGAGGATCACATCGCCGGTGGTGTACGCGACTCCGGTGGCGGAGAGCAGCGCGGTCTCGACCGGCCCGAGGCGGCCGTCGCGCAGCCCTCCATCACGCAGCCCTCCGTCACGCAGTGCGATGGTGAGCGCGGCCGGCACGATGAGCGGCTTGCATATCTTCTCCAGTGGGCCGAACCCGGTGGCCTTGGCGACCTCCGTGCCCGCGGCGGCGGCGAGGAACGCGGGCCCCTCCGGGCGGGAGGTGTCCGTGAGCGAGAGCACCCGCTCTCTCAGCGTCTGTGTCAGTCGGGCGGCGAACGTGCTCGTCGTCGTCATCTTCACTCCAGTCCCAGGTCGGTCAGGCCGAGCAGGGCGCGGTACTCCACGCCCTCGGCTCGGATCACGTCATCGGCGCCGGTGGCGCGGTCGACCACGGTCGCCACACCCACCACCCCGGCTCCGGCCTCGCGCAGGGCGGCCACCGCGGTGAGCGGGGAGTTCCCGGTGGTCGTGGTGTCCTCGACCACGAGTACCCGTTTCCCCACGATGTCCGGCCCCTCGATCCGGCGCTGCATTCCGTGCTTCTTGGCCTCCTTGCGGACTACGAACGAGTCGATCGGCCGTCCGGGCGCGTGCATGACAGCGGTGGCGACCGGGTCCGCACCGAGGGTCAGACCACCGACGGCGTCGAACTCCCAGTCCGCGGTCAGCTCACGCAACAGCCGGCCGATGAGCGGCGACGCCTCGTGGTGCAGGGTCGCGCGGCGCAGATCCACGTAGTAGTCGGCCTCGCGACCCGAGGAGAGGGTGACGCGGCCGTGGACGACGGCGAGCTCGGCGACCAGCGCGGCCAGCCGGGCTCTGGCCGTCGCGTCGACGGTGGTTGGGGCGGGCATCGGGCTCCTCTGATCGGTGGTCGGCGGGGTCATCTCGGGCGGGGTCATCTCGGGCTGTGCCGCCTCCGGCGGCGCCGACCGCGTCGACGGCATCGGTGTCTGAGTCGACTCTAGACGCGGGCCACGACAGATGAGGACGGGCCGGTCGCGTGATGCGACCGG